>JAGWJY010000026.1 GCA_028865545.1 Alphaproteobacteria bacterium
GAATATATGTCGGGCCAGACCCTGGAAGGCCAGCTCGGCGACCTGGTCCCGCCGCGCTTCCTGCCGGACGGGGTGTTCGACACGATTGCGCACCGCCTGCTGAGTTTCCTGGTGATCTCCGAAGACCTGCCGATGGCCGACAACCGGGTCTGGCTGGACAACGGCGGACGCATCCATCTCGACTACGCGCACAACAATCTGGAAGGCCATGAACGGCTGGTCGAGACGCTGCGCCAGGCGCTGGACGGCTTCACCAGCCACACCCATCCCCTGTCGCAGCACCATTTCCAGTTCGACTCGCTCCTGCCGCTTTACGGCACGGCGCATCAGAACGGCACGGTGCGCTTCGGCGACGACCCCAAATCCTCGGTCCTCGATCCGATGTGCAAGGCGCACGATCTGGACAACCTCTATGTCGTCGACTCGGGATTCTTCGTGTCGAGCGCGGCGGTGAATCCGACTCTTACTATCGTTGCCAACGCCATGCGCGTCGGCGACCACCTGAAGCAACGACTCTAGACGGGCCGGCTCTCTGCGGTACTGCTTACAAATGTGCTGATATAAAAGATGTGGTAATTCGAGCGTGTCGGTTCAAGAGCACAGCGAAGAAAATCGGCGCCTGCGACAATTCTCGAGAAACGCGTTTGATATCACGCATCAAGATTCGTCGAAGCGGGCAATTCCGCAAATATAATCAGACTCATTCGCGGAAATAATTTTTTTCAAAGCACGAACGCGCCGCGTCTAGGCGTGCTGCGGCGCATCGTGGTCGCTCTGTTTGTGGGTGCGTGCGATCAGCATGTACATCGCCGGTACCACGAACAGCGTGAAGCAGGTGCCGATGGCAACACCGGTGGCGATCACGATACCCAGGTTGAAGCGCGCGGCGGCGCCGGCACCCGAGGCAAAGATCAGCGGCATGACGCCCAGCACCATGGCGGCGGTGGTCATCAGGATCGGCCTGAGACGGATGGCGGCGGCTTCCTCGATCGCCTGGCGCTTGCTCTTGCCTTCCAGCAGCTGGAGGTCGTTGGCGAAGCGCACGATCAGGATGCCGTGCTTGCTGATCAGGCCGATCAGCGTGACGAGGCCGACCTCGGTGTAAATGTTGAGGCTGGCGCCGCCGACCCCCATGGCGATGAAAATCAAGGCGCCGCAAACCGACATCGGCACGCTGATCAGGATGATGATGGGATCGCGGAAGCTTTCGAAGAGCGCGGCCAGCGTCAGGAAGATGATGACCAATGCGAAGAAGAAGGTGACCACCAGCGCACTCGATTCCTGCACATACTGGCGGGACGGGCCGGCGTAATCGACGCGATAGCCTTGCGGCAAGATATTGGCGGCGATCTTCTGCATCTGGGCGAGTGCGTCGCCCGTCGTCATGCCCGGCCGCGGGATGGCGGTGATGGTGGCGGCGTTGAGCTGCTGGAAGTGGTTGAGCGACTCCGGCGTGACCGTCTGTTCGAGGTGCGCCACGGTGGACAGCGGAATGGACGCACCCGCCGCCGTGCGGATGTAGTAGTTCTTCAGCTGATCGGCGTTGAGACGGTCGACCTGCTCGACCTGCGGAATGACCTGATAGGCGCGGCCGGAGAGGTCGAAGTAGTTGACATAACCGCCGCCCAACATCGCCGAGAGCGAGCTGCCGACGTCGCTCATGGTCAACCCCATAGCGGCGACCTTGTCGCGATTGATGACGATTTCCGTCTGCGGCTCGTCATATTTCAGATCGGAATCGAGATAGACGAAGCTGCCCGATTTGAGCGCCGCATCCATGACGCTCTGCGCCACGGTGTTGAGCCGCGGGAAGCCTTCGGTGGTCTCGATCACGAACTGTACGCCAAGGCCGCGCGGACCCGGCAGCGACGGCACCAGGAAGGCGGCGGCGCGAACGCCCGCCACCTTGTTGAACTGCTTCTGGATGAGCGGCGCGAGCGTTTGCGCCGAGCGGTCGCGGTCGCCCCACGGCTTGAGCACGATGCCGGCGATGTTGGTTCCCGGCGCCGTGATCTGGAAGGTGTGGTCGGTCTCGGGAAACGACTTGGCGATCTCGAACACCTGATGCTGCCAGATCAGCGACTGCTCCAGCGTCGCCGTCGGCGGCGTCGTCAGCGAGGCGATGACGATGCCCTGGTCCTCGTTCGGTGCAAGCTCCGACTTGGACAGAGTGAACAGCATGTAGATGCTGCCCAGGATGATCACGGCAAAGACGATAACGACCGGAAGCTCGTTCAGCGCGCTGTGCAACAGGCGCTGATAGGCCCCGTGCAGAGCATCGAACTTTTTGTCGATATAGGTGACGATGCGGCGCTCCAACGGCGAACGCGTGTCGGCGTGGGAATGCAACAGCCGACTCGACATCATCGGCGACAGCGTCAGCGCGACGATGGCGGAGATGATGACCGCGCCTACCAGCGTGAAGGCGAATTCCACGAACAGGGCGCCGGTGAGCCCGCCGATGAAGCCGATCGGCACATAGACCGCCACCAGCACCAGCGCCATGGCGATGATCGGACTGCCGAGCTCGCGCGCGCCCATGATGGCGGCGTCCCAGGCCGTCCGGCCCTCCTCCAGATGGCGGCTGACGTTCTCCACCACGATGATGGCATCGTCGACCACCAGGCCGATGGCCAGCACGAAGGCCAGCAAAGTGAGCAGATTGAGGGTGAAGCCGAAGACCAGCATGAATATCCCTGCGCCGATCAGCGACAGCGGGATGGTCACGATGGGGATGGCGACGGCGCGCGGCGAGCCGAGGAAGATGAAGATCACGAAGATGACGATGGCGATGGCCTCGCCCAACGTCCATTCGACTTCGGTGATCGAGCTCTGGATGAATTTTGTCGAATCATAGGCGACGAACGACGTCAGACCCTGCGGCAGCTGTGCGTTGATGCCGGGCAGGATTGCACGCACCCGCTGGATGACATCCAGCACGTTGGCACTCGGCGCTACGTTGATGGCCACCACCACGCCCGGATTGCCGTCGAAATTCGCCTGCGAGTCGTAGTTGGTGGCGCCCAACGTTACCCTGGCGACGTCGGACAGCCGGACATAGGCGCCGTTCTGCGACTTGATGATGAGATCCTTGAACTCGTCGATGGAATGCAGATTGGTCGAGGCGGTCAGGTTCACCTGCACCATCTGGCCGCGCGTCGAGCCGGCACCGGACAGGTAGTTGTTGGCGGCGAGCACCGAGTAGACGTCGGAGGCCGTCAACCCATAGGCCGCGAGTTTCTGCGGATCGAGCCAGACGCGGACAGCGAACAGTTTGGCGCCCATGATCTGCGCCTGCTGCACGCCTTCCACTGCCTGCAGCTGCGGCTGCACCACGCGCAGCAGATAGTCGGTGACCTTGTTCGGCGGCAGAACCTTGCTGTTGAAGGTGATGTACATCGCCGAGATCGACTGGCCGACGGCGATGCTGATCACCGACTGCTGCGCCTGCGGCGGCATCTGGTTCTTGACCGAATTGACCTGCGTGATGATCTGGGCCAGCGCCTTGCTGGCATCGTAGTTCAGACGCAAGTTGACCGTGATCGAGGACTGGCCCTGCGTGCTGCTCGACGTCATGTAGTCGATGCCGTCGGCCTGGGCGATGGCATTCTCGAGCGGCGTCGTGATGAAACCGGCGATGGTTTCCGGGCTCGCGCCGTAATAGGCGGTCGACACGGTGACCACCGCGTTCTGCGTCACCGGGAACTGGCGCACCGGCAGCGAGGTGAGGGCGCGAATCCCAAGCACCAGGATTGCCAGGCTGATGACGGTGGCAAGGACTGGCCGCCGGATAAAGATGTCGGTGAAATTCATCGCGGCCGGCCTATTGCTCGACCGGTGTCGGCGCAGGATTGTTCGGGAGCTTCACGCTGTTGTTGATGGTGATGAGCGTGCCGTTCTTCAGCTTGAGCTGGCCGGCGCTGACCACGTCTTCCTCGGGCTTGAGGCCGCTCAGGATCGCGATCTGGTCGCCGCGCGTTTCGCCGACGGTAACGAAGCGCTGCTCGGCCGCCAGCTGATCCTTGCCGGTGGGATTCTGCGAGGCCGGCGATTTGGTGATGACGAAGACCGTGTCGCCATAGGGATTATAAACCACCGCGGTCTGCGGCAGGGTGATCAGCGGTCGCGGCTGGCCGACATCGGTCACGACGGTGGCGAACATGCCCGGCAGCAGCGACTTACCCGGATTGTGGATCAGCGCGCGCACATGCGCATTACGGGTGACGGGATCGACCTTCGGATCGAAGGCGACGATCTCGCCGACAAAGGTCTTGCCCGCAGCGGCGTTGCTGGTGAGCGTGACCTTGCTGCCGGTCTTGAGCTCGGCGAGCTGTTGCTGAGGTACGTCGAAGTCGACATAGATCGGATCGAGCTGCTGCAGCGTGACAAGCGTCTGCCCGGCGGCGACATATTGGCCGACATCGACCTGACGGATGCCGACGCGCCCGTCATAAGGCGCGCGGATCGCCTTCTTTTCGACCGTCGCGGCCTGAGCGTCCACCTGAGCCGTTGCGCCCCTGAAATTGGCGAGCGCAGTGTCGTACACCGTCTGGCTGATGGCGTTGGTCTTGATCAAGGCGGCGTCACGGTCATAGGTCAGCTTCGCCAGCACGGCCGCCGCCCGCAACGAGGCGAGCAGGGCGCGGTCCTGATCGTCGCGCAGCTGGATGAGCAACATGCCTTTGCGCACATCCTCGTCCGGCTTGAAACCGATCCGTGTCACCAGCCCGGCGACTTCCGAGGCCAGATCCGCGCCCTGCACGGCATGCAGCGTGCCGACCGAACGCAATTGCGTCTGCCACGGTGTCTTCTCGGCATGGACGGTGGAGACGGTTTGAATGGGGGTGAACGCACCCTTGGGCATCATCAGGAAACCGATGATGGGCGCGCCGATAATGTATCCAAAGACGAGCACCAACACCGCGGCGACAATCAAAAGCATGCGGATCATGCGGGGCGTGAGATAGCTTGCTATTCCTTTGGGCACATTTTCGCCGATAGCCGCGTTAATTCGATCCGGCCATGCCCCCGTACGTCCCGTCGTCATCGTTTGTTCTCGCAAAAAAATGTCGCCCCACACTGCGGCGAGGCGGCCAAAATTCACTCACGCGCGCGCTGTGTAATCCTCACAGGCGCCAAAGCTGAATTAAGATATTGTGCGTGCACCTCGAAATGACAAGTGCGCGAGGACGAAAAGTGTCGCGCCGCGTCTCAATCCGCTCGTTCGGCCGTTTTTGGTGGCTATTTGCGAGTAAGTCGCGGAGTGCGCGCTGCTGCCGGCCACATTAAGGGTATGGACTATGCGGGGCTCAGCCCTGCCTTCGCTGCGGCGACGCAGGCCAGCGCCGCCCAGTCCTTTTCGCCCAGGCCGGCGACCATCGCCTCAATAAAATGATCGTGTACCAAGCTCGCAAGCGGCAGGGGGACCTGCAACTCGTTGCCAGCGGCCAGCGCGAGACCCGCATCCTTCATGCCGAGCCGCAATTTGAAGCCGGGCGGTTCGTATTTTTGGGCCACGATGAGCGCGCCGTAGCCTTGATAGACAGGAGCCGCAAACAGCGAGCTGGTCAGCACCTCGTGAAAAATCGCCGGATCGATGCCGCCCTTGCGCACCAGGGCGATGGCCTCACCCAAGGTCTCGATGGCCGCCGCCAACATGAAATTTCCGGCGATCTTGAAGAGGTTCGCCTGTTCGGGGACCTGCCCGACCACGGCGACCCGTCGGCCGATGACCTCGAGAACGGGCTGCACGCGCGCGACATCCTTCTCAGCACCGGCCGCAATGACGATCAATTTCGCGGCGGCGGCCGCGTCCGGACGGCCGAACACCGGCGCCGCGACATAACCCAGGCCGCGCGCCCGATGCGCCTCGGTCAGTTGACGCGCCAGGGCCGTAGATATGGTCGCCATATTGACGTGCACCAGGCCGGACGCGGCCTTGTCCAAGACGGCACCGGTCAGTCCGACCTCGGCGAGGGCGGCGTCGTTGGCGAGCATGGAGAAGACGGCGTCGCCCTGCAGCGTTTCCGCCGGCGCCTTCGCGACGACGGCGCCCAGCGCGGCGAGTGCGGCGACCGGACCCGGAGAGCGGTTCCACACCGTGACCTGATGGCCGGCGCGCAGGACGTTGGCGACGATCGCCTGCCCCATATTTCCCAGGCCGATGAATCCGATCTTCATGTGGTTCTCCATTGTCGAAGCGATCAAGCGGCAGGCGCGTTGAACTTACCGGCCTGGTAATCGCGAATGGCGTCGTGAATCTCCTGCACGGTGTTCATGACGAAGGGGCCATGCGCCGCCACCGGTTCACCGATCGGATCTCCATGACACAGCAGAAGGACGGCGTCCGTGACGGATTCGATGTCGACCGTCTCGCCCTGCCTGCTCAACTCTGCGAGCATGTAAGCTTGCATCTGCACGCCTTCAACCCTCACCGAGCCGCGAACGACATAAAGAAAGACATTGCGGCCGCCGACCGCCTCGAGGCGCAGACGCCCGCCCGCTTTCATCCCGACGGTCGAAGCGAAGATGCCGGTGAGCGATTCAATCGGACCTTCATGCCCGTTCCACGCCCCGGCGACGAGGTTGAGCGTCACGCGGCCGTCATCCGACGCAATGACAGGAATCTGATTGCGCTGCAGCCCGGTGTAGCACGGCGGCGACATCTTTAGCTGCGCCGGCAGATTCACCCAAAGCTGCAGGATTTCCAGCGGACCGCCGTTTCGCTTGAAATCGTCCGGCGACAGTTCGGAATGGATCAACCCGCTGCCCGCCGTCATCCACTGCACGCCGCCGGCATGGATGATGCTTTCGTGACCGCCGGTGTCGCGGTGCATCAGCCCACCTTCGAGAATGAAGGTGACGGTCTCGAAGCCGCGATGCGGATGCGGCCCGAACGGCAGGCCGGTATTGTTCGGCGGATAGGTCTGCGGGCCGTGATGATTGAGGAACAGGAACGGATCGACCTGCTGCACGGCAGGGCCCGGGACGGGACGGCGCGTCGTCAGATCGCCGATGTCGTCCCGGATCGCCTTGTGCTGTGCGATGAATGTCTTTCCGCTCATGCGCCTTCCTTATTTCTTGGCGTCCGCTTCGCGGGCCGTCTTCAGGGCATTGGCCCACCAGACCAGCTGATCGAGCATATCCTTGGCATTGGCCTGCAGATAGGTCAGCTCGTTGATGTCCTTGCCCTGCTGCCAGACCGCCATGAAATCCGCGCCCTGAATATGAACGCCGCTGCGCATCGGCGCCATCTGCAATTCGACATTCATCAGCCGCAGATGTTCGATGGCGCGCGCACCGCCCACCGAGCCGTAGCCGACATAGGCGGCGGGCTTCTTGTTCCATTCGGTATAGGCGTAATCGAGCGCGTTCTTCAGCGCCGCCGAGACGCCGCGATTGTATTCCGCCGTGACGAAGATATAGCCGTCGAATTCCGCGACTTTCTTCTGCCAGCGCAGCGCCACCTCATTCTTCGACGGTACCCAGGCGCTGGACGCCGGCTCGTCGAAGAACGGCATCGGATAGTCGCGCAGATCGACAAGCTCGACCGTGAGGTCGTCGCGCTTCGCGGCAATGTCGTAGATCCACTTCGCAGGCTTGTCGGCGAAACGCGCGGCGCGGGTGGCGCTGATGATGATGGCAATTTTCGGCTTATGCATGGGTTACTCCTGGTTGGCGATTGGGTTATGCCGCTTCGACGAGCACGATTTCGGCGTCTTCGACGCCCACGATCTCGATAGACTTTTCGTCACGGATGGCGGCGCCGTCGCGCGCCGTGACCTGCGTGCCGTTGACGGTGACCTTCCCTCTGGCGGGAACGAGATAGACGTGATGCTTCGGATCGATTTGCAGCGTCAGCCTTTCACCGCTCTTGACGGTGGCGCCGAGCACGCGGGCTTCGGTACGGATCGGCAAGGCGTCGTTGTCATTGGCAAAGCCGCTGGCCAGCGTCACGAAACGGCCCGAGCGGTCCGATTTCGGAAACGGCTTGGTGCCCCAGGACGGCTGGCCGCCCGGCAGCGTGGGAACGATCCAGATCTGGAAGATGCGTGTCGTCTCGTTTTCGAGATTGTATTCGGAATGCCGGACGCCTGTGCCCGCCGACATCACCTGCACATCACCCGCCACGGTACGTCCGGTATTGCCCAGCGAATCCTGATGGGTGATGGCGCCGTCGCGAACATAGGTGATGATCTCCATGTTCGCATGCGGATGCGGCGGAAAGCCGGACTGCGGCGCGATCTCGTCGTCGTTCCAGACGCGCAGATTGCCCCAGTTCATGCGCTGCGGGTCGTAATACTCGGCGAAGGAAAAATGGTGCTTGGCCTTGAGCCAACCATGGTTGGCGCCGCCGAGCTTCGCGAAGGGTCTTACTTCAATCATTGCCTGTCTCCGTGGACGCGGTCTGCAATTGCGTCTCAGGACTGAAGATGGGCCTGGACCGGTACATAGAAAATAGAAACAATGGAACTTCATTGTTTCTATTTTTGAGGTGATCATGGGCCGGCTACCCGACCTTGAAGCCTGGGGCGCCTTCGCAAAAGTTGCCTCTTCCGGTTCTTTTACCAAGGCTGCCAAGGAGTTATCGCTCTCCAACGCGACGGTCTCGAAACTGATTGGGCGGCTGGAGGCCCGGCTGGGCGAAAGGTTGTTCCACCGTACCTCGCGCAAGCTCACCCTGACCGAGACCGGACGTGTGCTGGCAACGCGCGCCGCCCAAATCCTGTCGGAAGGCGAGGATGCCGAGGCCGAAGCGCAGGCGCGTTCGGTGTCGCCGCGCGGCCGGGTGCGGCTCGCGGCGCCGATGTCCTTCGGCCTGCGCCAGATCGCGCCCATCCTGCCGGAGTTCCTTACCCTTTATCCGGAAGTATCGATCGATCTGCGCCTCGACGACCGGCTGGTCGATCTGATCGGTGACGGCGTCGATGTCGCCGTGCGTATCGCCGCGTTGGCGGATTCAAGTCTGATCGTGCGCAAGCTCTGCCCGATCGAACGCTATGTCGTCGGTACCCCCGACTATTTCGAAAAACACGGACGGCCGCGGCGGCCAAGCGATCTGATGCAGCATGCCTGCCTGCCCTACACCTATCTGACCTCCGGCGACGTCTGGCATTTCGTCAACGATGCCGGCGAGAAGGAAGCGGTCACGGTACAGAGCCCGCTCGCCGCCAACAGCGCCGACGCCCTGAAGACGGCGTTGATGGCGGGCCTTGGCATCGCCATGCAGCCGGATTTCGTCGTCTGGGAGGAGATCAAAAGCGGCAAGCTCGAATGCGTCCTGCAAGACTGGTCGGCGCCGCCGTTGAACGTCAACGTCTTGACGCCGGCGGGAGGACCGCGCGCCTCGCGCGTCACGGCGCTGATCGAATTTCTGGTGCGGCATTTCTCAGCCGAAGCGGCGCCCTGGACGAAACTGCAGCGCTGCCGCTAGCCGCGCCCCAGAAGCGCCAGATTTTTCGCGATCAGCACCGAACGCTGCTTCACGCAGTCCGCCGAGGTCAACGGATCCGGCGGTGTGTTGGTGACGTAATCAATCAGTCGGTCGATACACGTCGTCGCGACATGCACGCGCGTGTCGGACGAGGCGTAATAGATGAAGACCTCGTTGTTGTCGTTGAGCACCCAGCCGTTCGAGAACACGACGTTGGAGACATCGCCGACACGCTCCTCGCCTTCCGGCGCAATGAAATATCCACCCGGCGCATGGGTGACGACCCACGGCTTATCCAGCGCCGTCATGAACATGTAGAGGACATAGCGCAGACCGGCGGCCGTGTTGCGCACACCATGCGCCAGATGGAGCCAGCCCTGTTTGGTCTTCAGCGGCGTAGGCCCCTGGCCGTTCTTCACCTCTTTTATGGTGTGATAGACCTTGCCGTCGACGATCACTTCCGCGTCGACCTGCGCCCGCGTCATGTCGGCCGTGAGCCCCCAGCCGATGCCACCGCCGCTGCCGACACTGATGAAGCCATCCTGCGGCCGCGTGTAGAGTGCGTATTTGCCGTCGACGAATTCGGGATGCAGCACGACGTTGCGCTGCTGGCCTGAACGGGTGACGAGATCGGGCAGACGCTCCCAGGTCTTGAGATCATGCGTGCGCACGATGCCGCATTGGGCGACGGCCGCCGAGGCATCTTCCGGCCGCGAGGCGTCCTTCCGCTCCGTACAGAAAAGCCCGTAAATCCAACCGTCTGCGTGCGCCGTCAGCCGCATGTCGTAGACGTTGGTGTCGGGCTCTCTGTCCTGGGGCAGTTGGATCGGGTAATCCCAGAAGCGGAAATTGTCGACGCCGTTGACGCTTTCCGCCACGGCGAAAAACGACTTGCGGTCGGCACCCTCCACGCGAACCACCAGCAGATATTTTCCGTCCCGATAGAGAGCGCCGGCATTGAAGGTCGCGTTCACGCCGAGCCGTTCCATCAGGAACGGATTGCTGACGGGGTCGAGATCGTATCGCCAGGTCAGCGGCGTGTGCGCGGCCGTGAGCACGGGGTTCGCCCAACGCCAGTAGATGCCGTTGCCGGGGCGTTCGATCGATCGGTTCGGCCGCTCGATCAGCGCACGGTGCTCCTGCTGCAATTCGGAGAGGCGGTCCTGGATTTCGCTCATCGTCGGCATGCCGTCGCCTTCTCCTTCAGAGGATCGCTCAGTGCAGTTTCGCCGGACAGGTCGGATTCGGGCGATGCAGCGGGTGGCGGTCGGTCACGCCTGCCGACACCATGGCGCGCAGTTTCGCCGGCAATTCGCCGAGCGTCACGACGCGGTCGAGCTTGAATAGCGCCGCCACCTGTTCCGGCCGGTTGCAGTATTGGCAATTGGCGGGATCCAATGCCCAATCGGAATTGAGAAATTCGCCGCCCCATAACAGCACCCAGGCCGGATTGACGGCATCCAGCACGTTACGGCTGGGCGCCACGCCGACTTCGGTCAGCGCGAACGGCGCCGACGGATCGAGCGCCGTCACCTTGGCATGGGCGGAGGCGTAGACCGGGCTGTCGGGATCCTGCTCATAGACGTCGGTGCCGACGACATCCGGCTTGTGCTGCACGGGAAAGAACGGCGCCGGATCGAGCGTATTGCGATCGACCGACCACACCCAGATCAGATTGTCGAGCTTGTGGCGGACGGCAAGTTCCCCGTACAGCGCGTCCCACAGTTCCGGATAAGCGCTCTGCTTGCCCCACCAGAACCATTCGCGGTTCAGCTCATGATAGGGCCGAAACAGCACCACCACCCCGCGATCGCGCAGCGTGGCCAGCACCTTGGCGATGGCATCGACGTCGGCCAGCCACAATCTGTGCTCGGGCGTGCCCTTGGTGAGCATGGCGCGGAAGGTTTCGGCCGACATCGGCTTCTTGACGCAATCGAAGAATTCGCCGCGCGGGCAGACCTCCACCGGATTGCGCTCATGCCAGGACATCTCCACCAGGCCGCCGACGGCGGTCTGGGTCAGCGCCCGGTCAATCAGATAGGATTTGTAGGGCGGATAAGCGATGGCGTTCATCAACTCCAGCCCCATGATCGCGGGATGTTTCCCGGTTTGCGCGAAGACGCGATCAGCAGAGGTGCAGTCGAGATAAACCTCGAACTCGTTCACCTGGACGCCGACCAGCGTCTTCTTTTGCGTCTGAACGTCATGCACGTAATTCAGGATCGCGGCGCGCTTGGTCTGGATGGTAGCCGCGGACGATGACGCCTGCGCCATTGTCGAAGCGAGGAAGAGGCACGCGACGACGACCGCACAACGCCCGGCAAGCGGCGCTTTCCACCTATTCATCTTCCTAAAGTTCCTCCCGCCCTGTAGTGCTACTGCCAACGTCAATTCCGGCAGGCCTCACTTCTCCCGACCTTGTTTTGATTGCGATTGTAGACAAACCAAGATATGCTGACAACGCTGTCATGCAGGGCGTTCTTCCAGCCGGGAGAAGGTCCAATTTGGGTCATCTTAAGCCGCGAGTTTTGAAAGGAATACGTGATGCTCGCCTTGTCGGTGACCGGAAAGCAGCGCTTTGCCTATGGCTTCTGGCGTTATCGCGAAGGCGACCTCGATGCTGCGACCGAGATGCTGTCGCTCGTGCGCAAGAGCGGCATCGATCACCTGGACACAGCCGACATCTATGGCGGGCCGGGCGGGTTCGGCGGTTCCGAGCGACTGCTTGGCGCGATCCGCGCGCGCGCACCAGAATTGTTCAAAGGCGCGGTCATCGCCACCAAGGCCGGCATCGAGCCGGGTTCGCCATATAATTCGGCGGCGGCCTATCTCTCTGCCGCCTGCGATGCGAGCCTGTCGCGGCTGAAGGTCGAGAGGATCGATCTCTTCTATATCCACCGGCCCGACTTTCTCACACATCCCGCCGAACTGGCCGAGACGCTGGACGGGCTCGTCTCCTCGGGGAAAGTCGATGCCGTCGGCGTCTCCAATTTCACGACCGCCCAAGTCGCGGCGCTGGCGCATCATATGAAAGCGCCGATCGCCGCGCATCAGCTGGAGTTCTCCGCCGCGCATGTCGCGCCGCTCTACGACGGTACGCTCGATCAGGCGACGGAACACGGCATTGCTATCGCCGCCTGGTCGCCGCTTGCCGGCGGACGCCTCGGCGACGACGGCGCGCCGGAATTCGCCAAGGTGCGCGAAACGCTGCGCCAGATCGGCAAGCGAAACGGCGTGTCACCGACCGCCGTCGCCCTGGCCTTCGTGCAGCGCCATCCCGCGCTGGTGACGCCGATCCTCGGCACCACGACGCCGGACCGCCTTCGCGACTGCCTGGCTGCGGACGCCCTCTCGCTGTCGCGGGCGGATTGGTACGCCATCGTCGAAGCATGCCTCGGTCAGAAAATGCCATGAGCGAGACAGCAAACGACCTCTGGGCCGGACAGTTCCGCAAGGAACTCGTGGACAACATCCTGCCGTTCTGGATGCGCCACGCCGTCGACCGCGAAAACGGCGGCTTCTACGGGCTGATCGACACCGACGGCAACATCAATAAACAGGCCGAGCGCGCCGCCGTCATCAATACGCGCATTCTGTGGACGTTTTCGGCGGCCAGTCGGCTGATCGGCTCCGACTATCGCGAGACCGCGGACTGGGCTTTCGACTATGTCACGCGGGCGTTCTGGGACCGCAAATTCGGCGGGCTCTTCTGGACGGTCGATCACGACGGCGAGTTTGTTTCAGCGCGCAAACAGATCTACGCCCAGGCCTTCGGCATCTACGCCTTCGCCGAATATTTCCGTGCCACGGACAACGCCGCCAGCCTCGACTTCGCCAAGCGCCTGTTCTGGCTGATCGAGGATCACAGCTACGACGCGGACTACAAGGGTTATTTCGAGGCGCGCGACCGCGACTGGCACGAACTCGAAGACCAGCGGCTGAGCGAGAAGGACCTCAACAGCCCAAAATCCATGAACACGCATCTGCATATCATGGAGGGCTACACCAACCTGCTGCGGGTGTGGCGCGATCCCTCGCTCATGGCGAAACAGTCCGAGCTTCTGCGCGTGACCATGGATCGCATCATCGACAGCAAAACAGGACACTTCAAACTGTTCTTCGACGAAGATTGGACGAAGCTGTCGGGCCATATTTCCTACGGCCACGACATCGAAGGCAGTTGGCTGATCGTCGAGGCCGCCGAGGTTCTCGGCGACGCGGCGCTGATCGCCCGCGCCCGCGAGATGGCCGTCGCGATGGCCCGCGCCGTTTACGAGCAAGGGCTCGATGGCGACGGCAGCCTCTTCTATGAAGCCGATGCGGCAGGAAAACTCATCGACGCCAAGAAGCATTGGTGGGCGCAGGCCGAAGGCGTCATCGGCTTCTACAACGCCTTCCAGCTTTCCGGCGATCCGAAATTCCTCACTGCCGCGCGCCGCCTCTGGGACTACATCGAAAGCAAAATCGTCGACCGCGCACACGGCGAATGGCAGGCCAAGCTTTCGCCGGAGGGCAGGCCGCTGACAACGGCGGAAGATCCCGATGCCTGCCTCGCCGGTCCGTGGAAGTGCCCCTATCACAACGCGCGCGTCTGTTTCGAGATGATGGCGCGGCTGCAAGAACAAGCCAGCAGAAAGAACGCTTCATGAAGTACGGTTATTTCGACGACAAAAATCGCGAGTATGTCGTTACCAGGCCCGACACACCGTTGCCGTGGATCAATTATCTCGGCTGCCAGAACTATTTCGGCATCCTGTCGGCGACGGGAGGCGGCTACTCCTATTACCGCGACGCCCGCCTGCGGCGCATTACGCGCGGGCGCTACAACAACGTGCCGTTCGATTTCGGCGGTCGCTATATCTATCTGCGCGACGACAAGAGCGGCGAATACTGGTCACCATCCTGGATGCCGACCCGCGGCAAGCTCGAGGACTACAGCTGCCGCCACGGCATGGGCTACAGCGTCATTTCGTCGAAGCATGACGGCATCGCCGCCAGTACACGCTATTTCGTGCCGCTCGACGAGACACTGGAAATCTGGCAGCTGACGCTGACCAACGAACGCACGGCGGCGGTGGAACTATCGACCTTTTCCTCGGTCGAGTTCTGTCTGTGGGAAGCGCTCGATGACTTCACCAATTTCCAGCGCAATTTCTCGACCGGACAGGTCGAAGTCGAAGACGAGGTGATCTACCACAAAACCGAATACCGCGAGCGCCGCAACCATTTCGCCTGGTTCGCCTGCTCGGAGAAAATCGCCGGCTTCGACACCCAGCGCGAAGCGTTCCTCGGGCCATGGCGCGGCTGGGACGCACCTGCAGCCGTCGAGCGCGGCGCGTCCTCCAACTCCATCGCACATGGTTGGTCGCCGATCGGCTCGCACCAGGTGCGCGTGACGCTGAAACCCGGCGAAAGCCGCCAGATCATCTTCGTGCTCGGCTATCACGAGAATCCGAACAACGAGAAATTCGATCCGGCGAGCTCCCAGACCGTCAACAAGAAGACCGTGAAGCCGGTGATCGCGAAGTACCGCAACCCGGCCAATGTCGACGCGGCCTTCGAAAAGTTGCGCGCCCATTGGGACGAGCTCCTCGGCGTCTGCCAGGTGAGCACGCCGGACGAACACACCGACCGGATGGTGAATGTCTGGAATGCCTATCAGTGCATGGCGACCTTCAACATGTCCCGCTCGGCCTCGACTTTCGAATCCGGCATCGGCCGCGGCCTCGGCTTCCGCGATTCCAACCAGGATCTGCTCGGCTTCGTGCACATGGTGCCGGAACGCGCCCGCGCCCGCATCCTCGATCTGGCGGCGACGCAGCTTCCCAGCGGCGGCGCGTACCACCAATTCCAGCCGCTGACGAAAAAGGGCAACAACGACATCGGCGGCAACTTCAACGACGATCCGCATTGGCTGATCGTCGGCGTCGGAGCCTATCTCAAGGAGACCGGCGACTGGAGCATTCTCGACGAACCTGTGCCGTTCGACAACGCGCCGGGCTCCGAGCAGCCGCTGTACGAACATCTGCGCCGTAGCTTCCATTATGCGCTCGAGCGGCTGGGGCCGCACGGCTTGCCGCTGATCGGCCGCGCCGACTGGAACGACTGCCTCAACCTCAACTGCTTCTCGAACACGCCCGGCGAGTCCTTCCAGACCACCACCAGCAAGGACGGCAAGGTGGCCGAGTCCGTCTTCATCGCCGGACTGTTCGTGCTGGCGGCAAAAGAACTGGCGGCGATCGCCGAACGGCGCGGCGCCAAGGACGATGCCAAGACCTGCCTGGCGGAAGCCGAACGCATGGACGCCACGGTCCGCAAACACGGCTGGGACGGCGAATGGTTTGTGCGCGCCTATGACGATTTCGGCCGCAAGATCGGCTCGAAGGAATGCGAAGAGGGCAAGATCTTCATCGAGCCGCAGGGCTTCTGTGTGCTCGCCGGCATCGGACTCGAGGACGGAACGGCGAAGAAGGCGCTCGACTCCGTCAGGACGCATCTGGCGACGCCGCACGGCATCGTGCTGCAGCAGCCGGCCTATTCGCGCTACTATATCGAATACGGCGAGATCTCGACCTATCCGCCCGGCTACAAGGAAAACGCCGGCATCTTCTGCCACAACAATCCCTGGGTGGTGATCGCCGAGACCATGCTCGGCAACGGCGACGCGGCGCACGACTATTATTCGCGCATCAATCCGTCGGCCCGCGAGGCGATCAGCGAGGTGCATCGCTGCGAGCCTTACGTCTATGCGCAGATGATCGCCGGACGCGACGCCCCGACCCATGGCGAAGCCAAGAACTCCTGGCTGACCGGCACGGCGGCATGGAACTACTACGCCATCACGCAATGGATCCTCGGCATCCGCCCGGAATATGAGGGCCTGCGCGTGGCGCCGGTGCTGCCGGCGCAGTGGCAGGGCTTCTCCGCCACGCGGAAATACCGCGGCACGACCTATCGCATCACGGTCAGCCGCAAGGGCGCCGGCAACAAGGTGAGCCTGAAGATCGACGGCAAGCCGATCGACGGCGCAGTGGTGCCGCTGCCCAAGGACGGACGCCGGGAAATCAAGGTCGAAGCCGTCCTGGGCTGAGACGCGACGTCATGACGGAAAAGGCCGCGGCAAGCCGCGGCCTTTTTTTCAGCGTGCGGGCGCTTGGGACGGGAGCGGCACGGATTCCGGCTTTGGATCCGGATATACTTTCTTCAGGTGATCGAGCCAGGTGACCTTGAGGATGAGGGATGTCACCACGACGAGGGCCAGCGCGATCTCGGCGCGGCCGTATTCGCGGATCACGACATAGACCGGCAGCGCGACCAGGCTCGTCTGCCAGACGATGCCGATGATGATGTTGGACATGTCGCGCCAGAAATCCGGATTCGGCCTGAACGACGGATCCTCGGCCTGTACCGCCTTCAGCACCGGGGCCCAAAAGCCCCAGGGCCGCGTCTTGATGTAGAAGGCTTTCAACACATCCATGTCTTCCGCCTGCGACAGCCAAGTGCCGGCGAAGCAGCCGATCAGCGACAGGACCAGGATCGCCGGGAAGCAGACGAGCGCCGACGGCAGGGTGACGAGCGTGGCGAATGCGGCATGGAGCGGCGGATAGGCGGCGAAGAACGCGGTAAGCAGCGGCTGCCAGGTGGGCTGCGCCCAGGGAATGAGCAGCGCCGCCACGATGCCAGAGGCCATGCCCCAGAAATAGCCGAAGCCGTTGAAGCGCCACCAATACCATTTGATCATGTTGGACGCCGCATAACCGCCCCACAGTCCCGCGGAGATCCATTGCACCACGTCGTTGATGGAGGTCACGAACCAGCCGATGCTGATGCCCAGCACCACCACGCTGATGGACGCGACATAGCTCAGCTTGACGCAAAGCCGTTCGCTGGCCTTCGGATTGAAGAAGCGGCGGTAAATGTCGTTGACGATGTAGGGCGGCGCGGCGTTCACCGTCGCGGCGAAGTTCGACATGAAGGCCGCCAGCAGGCCGGCGACCAGGATTCCGAGCAGACCCGCCGGAACGAAGCGGCTGAGCGCGTCCGGCAGGATCTTCTCGAAGTCCATATTGACGCCCATATGCCGGATCGTCGTGCTGTAGAAGACCAGCGCCAGGATGGTGAGGCCGGCGGTCATGAAATAGCGCGGCACGTTGAGCACGACGTTGACGACCGCGCTCATCATGCAGGCTTCGCGCGGATTGCGCGTGGAGAGGACGCGCTGCATGTCGTAGTTGGGCGCCGGGCCTGCCGCGCTGACGATGTATCCCTTGAACAACTGCATCATGATGAGAAAGCCGAACAGCGAACTGCCGTCGGATATGATCTTGGCGTTGGCCTCCGGTATCAGATGCGACCAGTCGAGATTGAGCTTCCAGCCGAAGAAGATCTGGTCCCAGCCGGCGGGGATGACGGCGTGCAGAGCCGCCGGAGAGACCTGCTGCATCGCGATCAACCCGATGGCGACCGAGGCGACCGATAGCAGACAGAACTGCAGGACCTCGGTGATCACCACGCTGAACATGCCGCCCTTCACCACATAGAAGGTGGTGATGCCCATCAGGATCAGGGCGTAGACATTCTCGTTGATCGACGCGTCGGCGGAGAACCGCCAGGGCAGGAAATCGACGGCGAATTTGCCGATGCCCTTGAAGCCGTAGGTGAGGAAGCCGATGACACTGACCAGCGCGAAGATCACCACGATCAGATGCGAAAGCTGCGCCCCCAGCCCGTTGCCGAAGCGGAAGCGGATCCACTCCGCGCCGGTGGTCACGCCCGAGCGGCGCAGCCAGCCCGACAGGTACACCATCAGGAAGATCTGGTTGAAGACCGGCCACAGCCACGGGATGAATACGCTCTTCACGCCATAGACGAAGAGCCAGGTGACCAGCAGCATCGTACCCGCGATGTCGAACATCCCCGAGGCGTTCGAAACGCCGAGCATGTACCAGGGCAGAACATTGCCGCCGAGGAAGTAGGCCTTGGTGTCCCGCGAGGCGCGGTGGGAAACCCAGTGCCCGACCAGCACAGAGGTCGCCAGAAAAGCGACAATGATCACGATGTCGATGAGTTGAAGGTGCACGTTACCCCCTGAGTTTCCCGATTATCGTTGTTTTTTCTTGGATATGGTTCCCGCCACATTCTTGCATGATGACAACGCTGTCAAGGCATGCATGCGCCGCATCTCGGCTGCCTCGCCCGTCAGGCGTTCCGCATCCGGCCGAAGGGCACAACCTTATTATCGATGTCATGCCCGATATCGGCCCGGCCGAGATACGGAATCCCCGACACCTCGCACCAGTGCCGGACGACGCCTTCCTCGCTTTGACCGAAGTCTGGATCGTTCGGCGGAATCTCGCTGCAGCGGCCGAGCCTGATGCCCGCCACCTTTTGGATGCCGGCATTGCCGGTGAGGTGAAACATCGTGCGGTCGATGCGGTACATATATTCCGACACTTCCTCGAGCATCAGAATGTGACCGGTCAGATCGGGCTGCAACGGCGTTCCGACGATCTGGCTGAGCACCATCATGTTGAAGGCGGCGCTCATCGTCGCCGGCGAAACGCCGGGCTCCAGCGTGCCCGGGGCGCGGTCGACCAGAAAGGACAAAGCTCTGCCGACGGCTTTCTCGCCGCCCTGACGGTTGATGTCGGCCGGCATCGGTCCGTGCACGATTTCGCCGACGCCGTGCTTGTACAGGCACCCCAGCAGCGCGCCGGCATCGCTGTAACCGAGATAGGTTTTCTGCTTCGCCGCATCCGTCAGCCCGGCGATCACCTGCGCGGCGATACGGCCGGAACCGTAGCCGCCGCGCCCGATCCACAGCGCGTCGACGCCGGGGTCGTTCGCAACATCGAGAAAGGCTTGTGCACGCGCATCGTCGGCGCCGGCGAAATGACCCCAAGAGAGAAAGCATTGCGGATGAAATTGGATGTCAGGCGCGCGGTCGCCGAAGAGCGCGCGCGACACATCCAGGACCTTTTCGGCAAAAACCGGTTCCAGGCGCGACGCGGGCGCCACAACACCGATTCTCATCCTGCCGTCGCGCATCCCGATTTCGCGTGTTTTTCCAATTGCTTGTCACGACACCATCCGCCTTATAACCTGCCCCCATGACTCTGAACAGGCGCTATTTCTTCTGCGGCATCGGCGGCAGCGGCATGCTTCCTCTCGCCCTGATCCTGCAGGCGCGCGGCTGCTCGGTGGCCGGCTCGGATCGCTCGCTCGACCAAGGGCGCATGACGCAGAAGTTCGATTTCCTGCGGGCCTGCGGCATTGCGCTGTTCCCGCAGGACGGCAGCGGTGTCACAGATACCGAGACCGTCGTCGTCATTTCGGCAGCGGTGGAGAACACCGTTCCCGATGTGGAAGCCGCGCACCGCATCGGCGCCACGCTGATGACCCGCGCCGAACTGCTGGCGCAGCTCTTCAATGCCGCGCCGGAAAGCATCGGCGTCGCCGGCACCAGCGGCAAATCCACGACCACCGGCATGATCGGCTGGATCCTGTCCGCCGCCGGGCGTGACCCGACGATCATGAATGGCGCGGTGATGAAGAACTTCGTCACGCCGGAGGCGCTGTTCGCCAGTTCCGTGGTTGGCAAGAGCGGTCTCTTCGTCAGCGAGGTGGACGAGAGCGACGGCTCGATTGCGCGCTACACGCCGCATGTCGCGGTGCTTAACAACATCGCCCTCGATCACAAATCGATGGAGGAGCTGCGGACTCTGTTCCGCGATTTTGTGGTGAAGGCCGATGTCGCCGTGTTGAATCTGGACAATGACGAAACCGCGGCACTCGCGGTGAGCGCAAAGTCGGCGATCACCTACAGCTTGAAGGGCCGTCCGGCACAGCTTCAGGCAATCGATATCGTACCGGCACCGGACGGCATCGCCTTCGAGGCACGCGAAGGCGATGCGAGTGCATATGTCATGCTCAAGGTGCCGGGACGCCACAACGTCGCGAATGCGCTGGCCGCGCTGGGCGCCGTGCGCGCCTGCGGCCTCTCGCTGGGCGAGGCGGCAAAGGCGCTGGGCGGTTTCACCGGTATCAAACGCCGGCTTGAGGTCGTCGGCGCGTCGAACGGCGTCACCGTCATCGACGATTTCGCGCACAACCCCGACAAGATCGCGGCAACACTGGCGACTCTGCATGATTTTCCCGGCCGTCTACTCGTCCTATTCCAGCCGCATGGCTACGGCCCGCTGCGGCTGATGAAGGACGCGTTCATCGCCTGCTTCGCCGAAAATCTCGGTGCGGATGACGTGCTGGTGATGCCGGAACCGGTCTATTTCGGCGGCACGGTGGAGCGCAGCGTCACCAGCATGGACATCGTGCGGGGCATCGAGACGGCGGGACGCACGGCCTTCGCCTTCCCCGATCGCACGGCGGGCGGCGAGAAACTCCTGGCTCTCGCCAAGCCCGGTGACCGCATCGTGGTGATGGGCGCGCGCGACGACACACTGTCGCAATTCGCCGCCGAGCTGCTGGGCGCGCTTCGAAAGTGACAAACGGCCGGCAGGGCTGCGCGCCGCCGCCCGATCACCATCGACCGGACCGCGACTCACCCCGCCTCAAGGTCGCCCGACACTGATTCTCGTAGATGCCGTGGCCATGTGCCAATTCGGGGCGGTTGGGCCGCCCTGTCGAAAGCCGACTTCAGCTGTCGTCCAACAAGAATGGCGCACCGGAGGGGATGAAGATGAGAACTGGATCATGATCATCGCCCGGCCATTCGAAGCGTCAACATCGAGGCACTCGCAATAACTGCTTATTTGGTAAGCATTTTATCGCATGATGCTCAACTCGCAAACTGAGAAATTGGGTCAGGTTTCACCAACAAATTTTGGTGGCATCGCGGTCAAGCGACAGCAAATGGGATACGCTAACGGCGCGCTAATACGGTTATCCATAATGTTCGAGCCTACCTCGTTGATCTCCAATCCGGCCAAGAGCATTTTTGAACAGCCGGTTAGAGCAACTGGGCGTGTGTACGCACATAGTCGAGCGTAACGTCCTTTTTCCAGACAATGTAGCCTGTCATGGCGTGAACCTTGGCGTTCCCGCCTGTCATGTCGAAGCCCATCTGGTTTCCGGCGCCAGCAGCCGCACCAGGAATATTGCCGCCCATCATGGAGCCCTGAGAATATGAGAATATCTGACCGACCGTGGCATTGCTTGAATTTGCGTCCGTAACCGGCCTGAACGGTTGGCCGGGAATCTTGATATCTCCAAGGACATAGTCCTTCGGGTTCTGCGATTTCAGCGTCCAGCCGCAGCCGTCAACATGCTCCAGCCTGTCTGGCGCGAAGGCGAGCGTCAGCAGCAACAGCTTCATCGTGCCGATCGCGGCAAACTCGGCAAATCCCGTCGCCTTCGCGGTGTAATTGGAAATGCCGATGCCGTAGGTCAGCCAAAAACTCTTGTCTTCCCATAGAGTCTTGAAGGCGGCCTTGCTCATCGGAACTTTGAGGCCATCGCCGAAATCCAGTATCTCCGGATGGCCGGGGAGCAAGTTCGCAGTCGGCTCGGGTTCCGTATCACTCGCGGCCCATGCAGACATAAACGGAACTGCGGCAAGCGCGCCCGCAAGTGAGGTCACAAATTCGCGTCGGTCTGTCATGCGCACCTCGATCGATCGTCCACCAGCTTCATGCGGGGGACTTTTTGAGCGACGGATGTAGCGGAAGTCAGCATTTCACCGCATGATTCTGTTGCTGGACCAGCGTGAAGCATGCAAACGCGCGCACCACATCTGACATATATGAGAATACACTCTCGTAGTTCAATCTTCCAGCCGTTGTGTTCAAGGCAAGGATTGAACTTACCAATCGTGACAATCGTCGAGTACCCGCGTCCTGATGCCGCGCTGGCATGACAGGCAGCACACGTGCCGCCACTGCCAAAAGACCCGATAAAAAATTGCGGGCCGCATGCCCCAGGGGGAGACAAGCGGCCCGCAGCCTCAATAAGCCGATCGCTCTAAAGATTTGCCCGCACAACGATCGAAAATTCTCGGTCGTTTAGGAACCAAGAACGGCCGGCACGCAGATTGTTGGTTAGGACTTGAGATGTCTGAGTTACTCCATTGAGCAAGTTTGTCGCCTGCACACCGATCTTCCAATTGTCGTTCAGCGAGTAGAAAAGCGATCCATCCAATGTTCCGGATCCCTCGGCGACGATCGGCAAGAACGGATAGATCACATCTCTAGTCGTCAAGAGGTAGAACGACCGCCAATTCCAGGCGAGACGTGCGGAGAACGCTCCCTTCTCGTACATGCCGGTGATGTTGTAGTTGTACCGCGACAACCCCTGCAGCGGCAGCTTGCTGACGTCGACCGTCGTGCAGGGCGAAGGAGCCCCGTTAATGGTACAGCCCGCGCCCGAGACAACGATCGGATTTGGGTTGGCACTGCTGAAATTGCCTTGCGGTACACCCGAACTGTCAATGTAGGTGAAGTTCGCGGAGAGGCCCAAACCGTCAAATGGCGACGGCAAAAAGCTGTAGAACTGCTGATAGGCCAGTTCAAAGCCCTGCACCTTGCCGCCCGACGGTGCGTTGTATTCATTCTGGAGGACGACGTTGTACGTCACGCCGTTGTTTGTGTAGCTGGTATTGGTGAAATTGTTTGTAACGACGCCATGCAGCTGCTTGAAGAACGGAGCAAACGTAAACGACCCAGTCTTCGCGAAGTACCATTCGTAGGACAGATCGACATTGTCTCCGCGGACCGGCTTGAGGTCCGGATTGCCGCCATAGACATTCCAGGCAAAGGGCGTGGCTGCGCCGCTAAAGACGACAGAATTGCGCATCAGACCCAAGTCTGGACGGGAAATCGACTCTGATAAGCCCACCCTGATTAGCATATCGTCCGTGAGACCAAACTTCGCGTTCAAGCTTGGCAGGACGATGTCATGATGATGGACCGCTGCCCCTATCGCCTGAGTGGCGCCATTGGCGAAGGTGCGAGCGTCCTGCTGCTGTGCAGGAGTAAGGGCGCAATACGACGGAACGTCATAGGCGGGCCGACCGGCTGCCGGCGTACAACTTGCGCCATTCAGATAGCTGCTCGAACCGCTTGACGCCGGGTACTGGATAAAACCGGGTCCCGCTTCGTCCCGCGTATCGATGAAGCGCGCACCGATATTACCGTCCAGCGTTATGTCGCTGCCGAACAGACTAGCGGTCGCGAAGTCGATAAGGCCGTATGCTGCCCAGGTGGTTTCGATGTTGCTGTTAATTTCCGCTGGCATGAACGGTGTGCCCGGTATGACACCCGTACGCTGAGCCGCCGGCACCCAGCCCCGACTGCCACCGCTGGCAATCCATTGCTGATTGGTCGCTTCAGCGTTTTTGATCGTACTTGCATAATTCAATGCCGGATTGCCCGCGTAGAATTCGGCATGCACGGGGTTCGGCACCTCTCCCCGCTGGAAGCTAGAGAACGTGTATGTGGTCAGGAAGCTCGTCGGCGCCAACTGGTCATTCGCCGGATGTATCCGCGACTGGCCATTGGACGGGTCGACGGCATTGGCTGCCGAGGGTTGGCCAAACCAGACCGGTCCTGCCGAGCCATCCCACGCTTCGCTGACCACGCCCCAATTATAGGCGGTATAGCGGACCGTTTGGCTCTGGTTGGAATAGCGTGCGCCGAATTTCGCCGAACGCAACCAGCCGTCATCAAGATCGTATTTGACGTCGGCCTTATAGGCATCTTCGATACCGCCGCTTTGCTCGATGTGATCCATGGCTTCGCGCCAGAAGTAATTGCCGGGATCCGTGTAGTAACTGTCGGCAGCTGCAGCAGTCGTTGCCGGAACTTCCATAGCCGGCAGGAACGTAAGAGATGGCAACTGGCCGGTATTGGCATTCTGGATGCTGCCATCCACCCAAGTGGACAACCCAACCGTCACGTCGAGCTCCTTAGACGTAGAATCAACGTGATGTCCGTCGAGCTCGATGTGCAACCGGTCTGTTGGCGACCATTTCAGGTTCGCGGAATAATCTTCTGTGACGAGTTTCTGGCGTACGCCGCGGGTTTGGGCTTCTGCCTGCTCGCCCCATTGCGGCACCGATGAGTCAGCAGACCGCCAGCCGTTGTAGAATTGGGTAATCGTGCCGTGGGTGAACAACCCCTGGGAATTGAATTGGTTGGCGTTGAACGACGGAGAACCGCCCCAAGGATTACACGAAGCCACCGCCGTACAGGCCGGCATCAACTGCGCCGATCCCGGAGGCGGCGGGATGCTGCCGCCGCCGTTGACAACGTCGGCCTGGATTTGCAGCGCATGTTCTTCCCAACTCGTATCCGATTGCGAGCGGATGAACGAGAAGGTCGCAAGGGCGCTCTCGTCAGGGCTCTGCCACTGTGCGGAAGCGTCCCAGCCCATCTTCTGATAGTCATAGACGTCGGTGCGGACGTCCGGTCCAACTGGAAGATATACCGTTGAGCCCGGGTTGATGGATGTATTCGCGCCGTACGCCGCAATCTGCGAACCATCGCCGCGCGTCCATTCCTGGGAGTGGCTGAGGTCAATCAACGCGCCGATCCGGCCGATGCTGGTATCCCAGTTGTCGGAGAACAATGCCGAGCCACTTGGCGCCGCCTTCTTGGCCATGTCGCCGTAGGTCTCGCTGGCATTGAAGGAAATCACGCGTCCGTCACTGTCGAATGGCATGCGGGTATGCAAATCGACAGTGCCCGAGATACCGCCTTCGACCATGTCGGCGGACTGATCCTTGTACACCAGCACTGTACCGACGAGTTCCGGCGGGATGTCACCGAAGCTGAGGCCGCGGCCATCGCTCACACTGAAAGTGTCTCGGCCGTTAAATTCGCCTTCCACATAACTCAAGCCGCGTATCACAACGCCCGAACCTTCCACCGAGAAATGGTCAGGGTCGGTCGTGCCTGCAAAATGGTTGATGGCAACGCCGGGAATACGCTGGATGGTGTCGCTGACGTTGGTGTCGGGCAGTGCACCGATATCCTGCGCGGTGATCGCGTCGACGAAAACTATGGCGTTTTGCTTGATTTGCTGGGAATTTTCCAAGCTGGCACGAAGTCCGGTCACGACGATCTTTTCGACTTCCGGCGTAGATGCCGAAGATGACGAGGTATTGCTCTGGGACGAGTTGCTCTGTGCATGCCCCGATGGTGAAAATGCGCCTATCGCCAGTATCGACACGCCGCCCAGCAGAGCACTGCGCAGCAACCTTCCGGCCCAATCGCCAGATTCCGCTCTGTTTTGAAGATTGTTCACGCGTTCCCTCCTACGTGGTGCCAACCCAAACCTGCGTCTGCTCGTTGTCGTGGTGCCTTCAGACGGTGTTTTAATCTCAAAGCGCACTAATAAGTCGCAGTCGCACATTCATCTTGCATTGGTGAACGCCGGTTCCGACGCACCTCGACAAAAGTCTGCTTACTTCATCAAGCGCTTGGGGCTTTCGACCCTTGGCGTTTGCATTCCCTGAATGGAGACGATGTTGCGCGAACCCCAGCACCTAAAAGCTTGGTTTTCCGCCCTCTCCCCCTAGCATGTGAACGCTACCATTGTGATTACGGTATCAAAGGCAGCGACACTGAACCAGAGAGTGCGAAGCGGTATTATTTTAAATCTAGAACTTTACGGGTAATCGTTGCGAAATTGCTACAGTACTCCCTTGCAGAAATTCCTGCCGCCACGGAAGTAAGGCAGTGTACACAGTCATAATATATATCATATATTTAAGATATGTTGGTCGTTTTATTACTACATTGCATATGATAAATAACACTGAGAATAACTTTTCACATCTATACTTATATAACGAAAATAAATTGGCAAAACGATTCTAATATATTGCAAGAACATTTGATAAATTCGCGCCTGCGTCAAGTATATAAAGAAAGAATAGAAATAACAGCGCTACTAACTATTCTTATTCAATCTAATACATAAAGACGACAAGCGCTGCACCGATGGCGCGATCAAAATATCTGCCTCCAAGGAATGCAGGTTTTACCAGTTTTTCGCGAAGCCAGCGGGCGGCATCAACCTGTCGGAACGAAGAGAATAACCTCGCCGCAGCGAGATTTTCTTGGCCGGCGACTGTCTTCGATGGTCGATCTTTTGATGCCTCCAACGGCAACGTCGTGACGGCCCCGCGCGAGACGGGCGTGTCTACGATGCAGACAAGGTCCGTTGCAGCTGATTTACGCCTCCGAGAACGCAACAGCGGAGCGTTGCAGCCTGCCTGGCAAACACCTAGCGTCAAGCCAAAAGAGCTCACGCCAGCGTGGCGCGCCATAATACATCGAAGGACGTGAGGTGAACGATAACCGCATCCGTGACGTTGTCATTCTCGGTGGTGGAACGGCTGGCTGGATGACGGCGGCGGCGCTGGCCCGCGTCATGGCCCGCAGCCGCACGACGGATGCACCTCGTATTCACTTGGTAGAATCGGAGGCCATCGGCACGGTCGGCGTTGGAGAGTCGACCATTCCGACACTGCGCAATTTCAATCTGCTGCTGGATGTGAACGAAGCGGACTTCATGCGGCAGACACAGGCCACCTTCAAGCTCGGCATCGAATTTCGCGATTGGGGCAGGATCGGCGATTCCTATATTCACTCTTTTGCGACCTATGGCCGGCCACTCGGCGGGGTGCCCTTCCATCATCATTGGCTACGATTGCGCGCGCTGGGCGACGACACACCAATTGACTCCTACTCCTTGCCAATAACGGCGGCTCATCTTGGCCGCTTTAGTCGCCCGCCCGATCCGGCGGCATCTTCGGTTTTCCCTTATGCCTTCCAGTTCGACGCCTCGCTCTACGCCGTCTATCTGCGCCGTTACGCCGAGGCGCGCGGTGTCATACGCACGGAGGGCAAGGTGATCGACGTCGATCTGAATAGTGCCGACGGGTTTATCAACTCACTCACATTGGAAAATGGCGCACGCATAGATGGCGATCTGTTCATAGACTGCTCCGGCTTTCGCAGCCTGTTGATGGAACGCGCGCTCAACATAGGTTACGACGACTGGACGCAATGGTTGCCCTGCGACCGTTCGGTGGTGGCGACTTGCGAACGCGCCGGCAGCGCGGAACCTTTCACGCGCGCCATCGCCTCGGAAGCCGGTTGGCGTTGGCGCATTCCGTTGCAGCATCGAGTGGGCAATGGCTACGTCTACTGTGGCGAGTATCTCAGCGACGCGGAGGCAAGAGACGTATTGCTGAACCGCCTGGAAGGCGCGCCGCTGGCAGAACCGCGAATCTTGCGCTTCACCACGGGCCGGCGGCGGAAGCACTGGTACAAGAACTGTGTGGCAGTCGGATTGTCGGCGGGATTTCTGGAGCCACTGGAATCGACAAGCATCGGCCTCATCATTCTCGCCATCTTCAACCTGATCCAGCTATTTCCAGACTGTAGCTGCGATCTCGCGGAGGCCGTAGAATTCAACCGGCTGATGGACTTAGAATTCGAGCGCGTCCGCGATTTCCTGGTACTGCATTATTTTCTGACTTCCCGCGACGACACGCCGTTCTGGAACCATTGCCGCACGATGGCGATTCCGGACACGTTGCGACACAAGTTGGAGCTGTTTGGCGAACGCGGCCTCATCACTGTGAATGCCGACGCGTTCTTTGGCGAGCCAAGCTGGCTGTCGGTCTGTATAGGTCAGAATGTCGTGCCGCGCCGTTACGATCCGTTGAGCGACACACTCGATGCCGACGAGGTAAGGCGTCAACTCTTTGCGCTGCGCCGAGATGTCCGTAAAACCGCCGAAGCCATGCCGCTTCAAGACGCATTCTTGAAGGAATATTGCGCCGCAGAGCCGCCGGCCGGAACAGGTCCAAGGGTGCAGTGATGCAAGCGCATGCCATCCGCAAGATCGTCATTGTCGGCGGCGGCACCGCCGGCTGGATGACGGCCGCAAGCCTTGCACATGTGCTGAAGAATTCGTGCACCATCCAGTTGATCGAATCCGCCGAGATCGGAATTCTGGGCGTCGGCGAATCCACCATTCCGCATATTCGCTTCTTCAACGCCAAGCTAGGCATCGACGAAGCCGATTTCATGCGCAAGACACATGCCACCTTCAAGCTCGGGATTGAGTTTTGCGACTGGGGACGCGTGGGCTCCCGCTACATGCATCCTTTCGGCGCCTTTGGACGCGAGATCGATGGCGTCGGCTTCCACCATTGCTGGCTGCGAATGCGCGAACGCGGCGACCAGACCCCACTTGACTCCTATGCCTTTCCCATCGTCGCGGCCAGGCTGGGAAAATACGCGCCGCCGTCCGACGATCCACGTTCGGTGTTGTCGAGCTATTCATACGCCTATCAGTTCGATGCCACCCTTTATGCCCCCTATCTGCGCGCCTACAGCGAAGCGCGCGGTGTCGTTCGCACGGAAGGCAAGGTAATCGACACGACGCTGCGCGGCGAAGACGGATTCATCCAAGCGGTGGTGCTGGAAGGTGGTAAGCGCGTTGACGGTGACCTGTTCATCGACTGCTCTGGATTCCGCGGGGTTTTGATCGAGCAAGCTTTAAAGACCGGTTACGCAGACTGGTCGCAGTGGCTGCCCTGTGACCGCGCCGTTGTCGCGCCTTGTGAAAGTGACGGCCCGCCGGTCGCTTATACGCGTTCGACGGCAAGGCCAGCAGGCTGGCAATGGCGCATTCCGTTGCAGCACCGCACGGGGAACGGCCATGTCTACTGCGGCGCCTATATGGACGATGACGCGGCGCGCGTTATTTTGCTTGACCATCTCGAAGGACGGGCACTTGCCGAACCGCGCATTCTTCGTTTCACCACCGGTTGCCGAAAAAAAAACTGGAATCGCAATTGCGTCGCTATCGGGCTTTCGGGCGGATTTCTCGAACCGCTGGAGTCGACCAGCATCTATCTGATCCAAGCGGCGATCACAAAGCTGATCGAACTGTTCCCGGATTTAAGTTTCGACCCCGCGCTGACCGACGAGTACAATCGCCTGATTGATCTGGAATTCGAGCGCGTCCGCGATTTTCTCATCCTGCATTACAAGGCCACCGAACGCGACGACACACCGTTCTGGAATTACTGCCGGACAATGTCCGTGCCCGATAGTCTCGCCAACAAGATCGCGCTATTCCGAGAGCGCGCGCAGATCGTGCGCTATCGTGATGGACTGTTCCAGGAGCCAAGCTGGATTGCGGTCTACGTAGGTCAGAACATTCTGCCCGCGCGCCATGATCCGTTGGCCGATGCGATCGACGAAGATGTGCTGGAGCGGTACACGCTGGGGATCAAAAATCTGATCCGCAAAGCCGCGGAAGTCGCGCCGTCCCATGGTGCGTTCATCGAGAAGCATTGCGCGTCCAAACCTTTTATGGCGGTATGAAATTGGGAAACGCCGATAAGATAACCATGCCGGACCATCGTATTCGCAGCGTCGCCGTTGTCGGTGATGGCATTGCGGCCTGGATGGCCGCGCTGGCTGTTGCGCGCGCGCTTGGCCCGCACTGCTCCGTCCGCGTGATCACGCCAGGCGGCGGTCCTCGGGGGCTCGCGATCCTCGCCGCCGGTGAAGGCACCCTGCCCGCGCTGCGCGCCTTCCACAGGCTCATCGGCATCGATGAAGACGACCTTGTGCGCCGCACAGGAGCTGGATTCAAGCTTGGTATCCGCTTCTTCGATTGGGGACGGATCGGAAGCTCCTACTTCCATCCCTTCAGCGAATTCGGCGCGACCTTGGATTCGGTGGCATTCCAGCATCATTGGCTGCGGCTCCGCGCGGAGGGACAGGATACGCCGCTGGAGGCGTATTCAGTGGCTGCGATGGCGGCGCAGTCCGGTCGCTTCGCCAGGCCACTGAATGACCCCCGCTCGGTCCTGTCGACCTATTCCTACGGGCTACATCTCGATGGCACGCGTTACGCCGCCTATTTGCGCGAGATCGCGGAAAAGCGTGGCGTGGCCGTGAGCGTGCACGCTGTCGCCGGTATTGATCGCGGTGACGACGGACAAGTGCAAGCTGTCCGCCTTGCCGGCGGCGAACCCATTCAAGCTGATCTTTTCATCGATTGTTCCGGTGCCATCGTCGAGGGCGCCTTGAAGATCGGCTATGAGGACTGGTCACGCTGGTTGCCCTGCGACCGGATACTGGGCGCTATGGGCGCGCCGGATCCCCTTCCCTATTCCGAGGCGCGCGCGGTCGCGGCGGGTTGGCATTGGCGTATTCCTCTTCAGCGTGGCACGGGTCACGGGCTCGTCTACGCGAGCCGTCACTTGAGCGAAGACGAGGCACGTGCCGAACTCGTAATGCGCGTTGGCGAAAAATCGTTGGGCGAACCGACACAACTGCGCTTCGTCAACGGCCGTCGTGCACAATTCTGGAGCGACAATGTCATCGCTCTGGGCGACGCGGCAGGATTTCTGGAGCCGCTGGGAGCCACCAACCTGCATCTCGTGCAAACCGGCATCGTTAGGCTGTTGGCGCTCCTACCCCATCGCGATCGTGCCGGTGCTGAGCGCAGCGAATACAACCGGCAGATGACCGAGGAGTGGCAAGGCGTCCGCGACTTCCTCATCCTGCATTACAAAGCGACCCAACGCGACGACACCGACTTCTGGAAAGAATGCCGCGCCATGAAGGTACCCGAAACGCTTGCCTACAAGATCAGGCTATTCGAGGCGCGCGGCCGGGTCGTACTGTACGACGAGGAGACTTTCCTTGAACCGGACTTCATGGCGGTCTTCATCGGTCAGGACGTTCTACCGCGGCGTTACGATCCGGTTGCCGATACGATCGAACTCGATCTGACCAAAGACCGGCTCAACCGCATGCGCGCGACGATCCGCCAAGCCGCCGAGACGATGCCGGCCTATCGCGCCTTCATCGCTCGTTACGGTACGGGCCAACCCACCCCGCCTCAGGCATAGGGAAGCAAGCGATGCCCGACAACCGCATTCGTAACATCGTCATCGCCGGAGGCGGCACGGCCGGCTGGATGACGGCCGCAGCGCTGGGCCGCACGCTCAACAACGGTCACACCAAGATTCGGCTGATCGAATCAGATGCCATCGGTCGCGTGGGCGTCGGCGAGGCGACTATTCCGCCGATCTGCACCTTCAACGAGATGTTGGGCATCGATGAAAATGACTTTCTGAAAAGGACCCAGGGCAGCTTCAAGCTCGCCATCGAATTCGTGAACTGGACGCGGCTCGGCCATCGCTATCTGCATCCCTTCGGTCGTTTTGGGATCGACATCGAAGGAGTCAAGTTTCACCAGGTCTGGCAGCGGTTAAGGCAGATGGAAAAAGCGTCCGCCATCACGGACTACAATCTGTCCGCCGTCGCCGCGACCAAGGGCCGTTTCACCCGACCAGGATCGGATCCCCGCGCCGTGCTGTCCAGCCTCGCCTACGCTTTCCATTTCGATGCTGCGCTTTATGCGCGCTATTTGCGGTCCTATGCCGAGGCGCGCGGCGTCGTGCGAACCGAAGGCAAGATGGTGGAGGTTGCGCGCAACGGCGAAACCGGTTTTGTGGAGGCGATCATCCTCGAAAGTGGCGAGCGCGTAGCCGGAGAATTTTTCATCGACTGCACGGGATTTCGCGCGCTGCTGATCGAGCAGACTCTACAGGCGGGCTTTTGCGATTGGTCGCACTGGCTTCCTTGCGACCGCGCCGTGGCGACGCAGTGCGAAGTGGGCGGCGAACTCACACCCTTCACCCGCGCCACCGCTCAAAAAGCGGGCTGGCAATGGCGCATCCCGCTGCAACATCGCATCGGCTCCGGGCATGTGTTCTGCAGCCGCCATATGAGCGATGACGAGGCCACCGCGATCCTTCTGGAAAACCTCGACGGACCAGCGCTTGTCGACCCTTGGATCCTTAAATTCACCGCCGGCCACCGCAACAAGTTCTGGAGCAAGAACGTGGTGGCGCTGGGCTTGGCCGGCGGCTTCATGGAGCCGCTCGAATCCACCAGCATTCATCTCACCCAGGCGGGGATTACCCGGCTCCTAGCACTGTTCCCCGATAAGACGTACAATCCCGTCTGGGCGGATGAATACAACCGGCTGATGACCAGCCAGTACGAACACATCCGCGATTTCCTGATCCTGCACTATCATGCGACCGAACGCGACGACACGCCGTTCTGGATTGCCTGCCGCGCCATGTCGATTCCCGAAACGCTCCGCCGCAAGATGGAGCTGTTCCGCAGCCAGGGCCGTTTTTTCCGCGAAGACGATGAATTGTTCGTCGAGTCGAACTGGACTGCCGTGCTTCTGGGCCAGAACATCATGCCGCAAAGCTACGACCCGTTGGCGGACTCCTTCGACGTCGCGGTGATCGCAGAAAATTTGGAGCATATGCGCGGACTGATCGCCAAGACGGCCGAGGCAATGCCGACCCACCGCGCCTTCCTTTCGCGCTATTGCGCCGCCGAGCCAGTGTCCGGCGGCGCCTACCGGCAATGATGGAGTGAGCCTCATGCCCGACGAACGTATCCGCAGTATCGTTATCGTCGGCGGCGGGACCGCCGGCTGGATGGCAGCGGCCACCTGCGCGCGCCTCCTGAGGAACGACTATTGCAAGATCACGCTGATCGAATCCGAAGAAATCGGAACCATCGGCGTCGGCGAGGCGACGATTCCACAAATCCAGATATTTAACAGGATGCTGGGGGTTAACGAAAACGAAGTCATGCGCAGGACGCGCGCGACCATCAAGCTCGGCATCGAATTCGTCGATTGGACCAGGCCGGGGAGCAGATACCTGCATCCGTTCGGACCTTACGGTCTCGATATGGAAGGGCTGTCCTTCCATGCCTTCTGGCTCAAGCTGCATCAGATGGGCGAAGATCCGGACGTTGGGGAATATTCGCTGCAGGTGCTGGCATCGCGACGCGGCAAGTTCATGCGGCCGCAAAACATCCCCAACTCGCCCCTGCGCAATATCGCCTATGCACTCCAGTTCGATGCGATTCTCTATGCGCGTTTCCTGCGCGAGTATTCCGAACAGCGCGGCGTCAACCGCATCGAAGGACGGATCGTCGACGTGGCACTGCGCGGCGAGGACGGGTTTGTTGACGCGGTAGAACTCGCCGGCGGACAACGCATCGCAGGCGACCTGTTCATCGACTGCTCAGGATTCCGCGGGCTTCTCATCGAAGGGGCATTGAAGACGGGCTATATCGACTGGTCGCAATGGCTGCCTTGTGATCGGGCCGTTGCGGTACCGTGCGACAGCGACGGCCCGCCGGAGCCGTTCACCCGGTCGACGGCACGGGCCGCTGGCTGGCAATGGCACATCCCGCTTCAGCACCGCACCGGGAACGGCTATGTCTACTCGAGCAACTTCATCAGCGACGACGAGGCGCATCGCACGCTGATGGCGAACCTGGAAGGCTCTGCGCGCGCCGAGCCGCGCCTGCTCAAATTCACCACCGGCATGCGGCGGAAGTTCTGGAACAAGAACGTGCTTGCACTCGGGCTCGCCGCCGGCTTCATGGAGCCGCTGGAATCCACCAGCATCTATCTGGTGCAGAGCGGCATCGCCAAATTGTTCGCGATGTTCCCAAGCCGCCGCTTCGAGCAGGCCGAGATCGACCGTTACAATCGCGTCACCACCTGGGAATACGAGCGCGTGCGCGATTTTCTCGTCCTGCATTACAACGCGACTGAGCGTGCCGACACGCCGTTCTGGGACTACTGCCGCACGATGAGTGTTCCCGACTACCTCGAAGACAAGGTCAAGGTTTTCGAAAGCCACGGGCGGATCTTTCGCGAAAACGAAGAACTTTTCAACGATACCAGCTGGTTCGCCGTGATGGTCGGCCAGGGCATCCGCCCGCGCGGCTACGATCCGCTGGTGGACGTCCTGCCGGCGGACGAAACACGCCGGCGTCTGGCTCAGATTCGCGAGGTGCTTTACGGTGCCGTCGAGAAAATGACGAGCCACAGCGAATTCCTCGCGCAGAATTGCGCCAGCGGCGAGCCGGCCACGGCTTGAACGCGACGCGCCTCAACGCCCCGTGACGGTGCGCTCGAGGCTGTGCAGAAGTACTTTTTTCATGTGTTCGCGCTGCTCCAGCGTCATCGGACCGAGAGCGCCGCGGGCGTGTGGCGGCAGATGCGCCATCGGCTCGCCGGAGGTCTTGAACACTAGGTAGTCAAATACCGAGCGCCAAGCCGTGCGCTGGTCAGCCGGAAGGTCCCGGATCGCCAAGACGCCATGTAGCAGGCAGTCGTAGAGCGAACCCATGCTGCGCGGTGCGTCGTTCCACCAGTAATTGACCAGCGCGTTAAATGGCTCGAGCGAACGGACATGATGCCACCAGAAATAGGGAATGAAGATCGCGTCGCCAGGGCCCAGCTCGGCCGCCTGCGCCGCGTCCAGCGCCATGGAGAAGCGGGGATGGCGCGCGAAGTCCGGCTCCTCCAGCGACGCCATGCTAACGGGCGCGCCTGAGATCGTGAACTCAAGCGGGCCCATATAGAGATTGGCGATCTGGTCGGGCGGAAACAGGGTAAAGCGCCGCCGGCCAGCCACAACGCAGGCGATGTTGTCGGACAGGTCGTAATGCGTCTGGGTACGAATACGGTTTCCCATCCAAATACGTGGCACGACACCCGGATCGACGAGATCGAGCACGTTCGCGCGGGCAAAATCGGGCATGCATTCGGTGATCGGAGCGGATTCGACGTAAACGGCGGATGGGTTCTCGTCGTCGATCTGGGCGAGCAACTGCGCCACCGCCGTCGCAAATTCCACCTTGCGACGCTCGAAATTGTAACCTCGCAGGTCGTCGCTGTAGAAAAAGCGACCCTGGAGGTCGGGCGGTGCGGTCAGCATGTTCACCTGCCCGCCACGGTCGAATTTCCGCACATAATCGCAGAAAGCCCGTGGCGACTTCGAGCCCTCCCGCGCCGCAGACCAGTCCTGCACCAGCCCTCTCAGGACGGCCGGCTTGCTTCGCGGGTAAATCTCGTCACGGAAAATTTCGAAAGTGACGCCCGACCACTCGGGGATCTTTTGGAACTCACGGGTCATATTGGACCATAGTATAGGGTGGTCGCCATTCTTCGGCGAGTGGCGGCGTTCGAGACCGCCGGAGCCGACGAAAAGCCGCCATATCCGGCCGCCCGCTCCCAGGCGCCGCCATCGGTCGCGCCGGGGCCTGGGGATGTTCTTGCCTCCGTAAGGGAATAGCGCTCGCCACCGACCCTTAGCGCCTATCGCGACCAAGATTTCGGTAGATGGCTGCTATGCCGATTGTCCCCGATTCTAGCATCGTCTCGCCACGCCGGATCATAATCTCAAACTCGCCTCCCCCAAATGTCCTCTGGAGATACTCCTCCAAGCGTCGAATGGGTGGTCCGCTGTATATCGCCGGTTTGATCCGTCGGCGATTTTCCAACCGATAGACGTAGAGACGAATGCGTGGGTCCGCCGAGTGGAGGAGCTGCATATACCGTTCGCCGTGGCGATTTTCGGAATAGATGGGTCGCAGAGACATGGCGTAAAACTCCCGATAGTTTGAGTCTAGCGCCGCGTTCGCTCCTGGCCCTCACGAATTGGCAGCATACGGATCATAGGCCTTTGTGTGCGCAGAGTCACGCGTCGCCATCGCTTCGAAAATATACTGACGCACTACTTCAATTTTGAACCATGCACACGTTGATCGAACGCAATCACGACCTTCTTCTCACAATCCGTGCAACGTATATTTAGATAGACGTAACGTGCCAGGATTGATTGCATGCGGCATGGATGAAATAGACAATCAATCTGCGCATCGCGCAACGTTCATTCCCCTGACGTGCGCAATGATAAATCGCGTACCGAATCTCGTAATGTCGTTCGTTGAATGCGCTGTCTATGTGATTGGAAACGTATGCTCAACGCTCGCCGCAATCACGCATGGGCGTTAACGACAAGCATCGATATGCCAATGTTGGTACCCCACTCACCCTTTCTGCCCGACCGAACAGACGTTGCATCAAGATCACAGCGACGCGGGAATCGTTCGACCTGAGTTTTGCGTGATTAAGCCCTGCAATTCGCACTGTGTTGGCACCTGTGTACCGACTGTGTTGCAGCCTGTGTCATATGCTGGGTGGGATGTTGCATGGGTGTGTTGACCGGATATTGAACACAGCTTGGCGCAGGTGCCGGAGACCGAAGCGCCGTCTTCGTGACCTCTTGACGGACAGCTTGCAAAGTGGGTCTCAATAGTAACGACAATCGCTTTCGCACAGGGTTCTCTGATTTATCAGGGAGAAGACCGTGCAGAGCGTTCCAGCCCATCGTCAGGACAAGCGGCCAAGCCTAATTGACTGTCATGGCTCGGTAGAGGTGGGCCTTTGGCCCGGCGACGCGCACAAGCCAGGGGAGCCGTTGTCATGAGCAGGCGTCCCCCTATCACCGGCAAGACGGCCCTACCGACGCCTGCCAACGACAACGACGTATTGTGCGGACCAATTGTGGTCAAGGTTTTGATTCCAAGCGATTTACCGATCACCCAGACAGAGATTGAAGTGCTCGCAGCGCTCATAGAAGATTGCCCCACGCTCGCGGCCAACGACAACGAGGACCTGTCCAAATGACCAAACGGGTTGCCGTCTATGCGCGGGTCTCCACCACGCGACAGGCCGAGAACGACATTTCGATACCCGACCAATTGGCCCAGGCGCGACGCTACTGTCAGGAACGCAAATGGATCGTGGTGCGGGAATTCGTGGACGCAGGCGCAAGCGCGCGCGACGACAAGCGCCCCGAGTTTCAGCAGCTCATGGATGCGGCCTGTACCGACCCGTCTCCCTACGATGTGGTTCTCGTGCACAGTCAATCGCGCTTCTTTCGCGACACCGCCGGATACGTCGTTTCCAAGCGCAAATTCCAGAAGCATGGCGTGTCGCTCGTTTCCATGACGCAGGATTTTGGCGAGGGCGCATCGGCCGAGTTCGCCGAGACCGTGATCGCGGCGTCGGACGCCTTGCACAGTGCAGAAACCGCCAAGCACGTCACCCGCACCATGCTGGAGAATGCGCGGCAAGGCTTCTGGAACGGTTCGCAGCCACCATTCGGCTATCGCACCGTCGAAGCCGAGAAGCGCGGCCAGCGAATCAAGAAGCGTTTGGAGATAGAGGAAAGAGAGGCGGCAACCGTCCGGCAGATATTCAAACTGTTTCTGGAAGGGGACGGGATCAAAGGCCCGATGGGCGTCAAGGACATCGCGTCCTGGCTGAACCGCAGAGAATTGCGCAGCCGGAACGGCAACCCATTCTATGTCAGCATCGTGCACGCCATTCTGACGCGGGACGCTTATTCCGGCGTCTATTATTACAACACCTGTGACAGCCGAACGCGGCGGGCACGGCCAAAGGCCGAGTGGGTTGCCGTCCCCGTTCCGCAGATCATCCCCAAAAATGATTTCAGCCGGGTCCAAGAACTGCTGTGCACCCGTCGGCCCAACATGACACCGCCGCGAATCACGAACAGCGAAGTCCTATTGACCGGACTGGCACGCTGCGAGAGCTGTGGGTCCCCCTTGATGCTGAGTACCAGCAAGAGAGGGCAGTACCGCTACTACACCTGTGCGGCAGCCCGCCTCAAAGGCAAGACGGCTTGCAAGGTCCCGACTTCGATTCCAGAGGCCCAGTTGAACCAGCTCGTTCTTGGGGCGCTCGCGGACCAGCTTCTGACGCCCGAACGTTTGGCCATTTTGCTTCGTGAGGCGATTCGCCACCGTCACTCGCTCGCCGCCAGCCATGCGACACAAAGGGCGGCGTTACGAAGCCGCCTCAAGAACGCCGAAGCCCAGATTGAGCGACTTTTGGGGGCGGTAGCCGACGGTACGATTCCCGACATGGCTTTGCTGCGTACGAAAATGAACGAACTAAACGCGCAGCGCGACGAATGCGCCCGCCATTTGCAGATTTTGGACACAGACCTTCCAGAACTCCGCCAGACGCTATCCAAGCAGCAGGCGGCGACGGTGGCAGCCACCCTCAAGCGCCGCTTGCTCGACGCCCCCCGAGCGCTCCAACGCCGCTACGTGCGCGGGCTGGTGTCGGAAATTGTCGTAAATCGGGACGCGGCTGTCATCTCGGGTCCGCGCGCCGCAATAGCCGCGTACACGTCCGACCCCAGCCGTTTGGGGGCGGTACCCAGGTTTGTACGGGAATGGCGCACCGGGCAGGATTCGAACCCACGACCCCCAGATTCGTAGTCTGGTGCTCTATCCAGCTGAGCTACCGGTGCTTTGGGGCGGCAGAACCTATGCATCGGACGAGGCAAAGGCAAGCGATCAGAGCACCGATTGCCTCCGATTGCCCCAGCCAACGGTCAAGCCCCTGCACTTAGGGGCAAAACTCCCCAGGAAGCGGCGTCACACACTCTTGTCCCCGTGCGTTTGCGTGGTTAAGACTGCTGGCGGGCACTCATGCCCGAACATCACGAGCGGGCTTGATTTCGCCGGGGCGGATGTTCCTGGCGGAGGCGGAGAGCGGCAGATGACTGCAAAGACGGCCGAACGGGCAAAAGTTTGGGGCGCTTCGTCGCGCATTTTCAGTACTTTGATACTTGTGGCGGGACTTGGCCTTTCCGGCTGCGCCGACGTCGACAACATGCTGTTCGGTGATTCCGGAACAGCTCCCGACAACACGCAGACCAGCGCCGCGCCTGACACCACCGCTCCGGCACCCGGCAGCATGCCGATGACCAGCGCCAGCATGTCGTCCGGTACCGTAGCCCCCGTTGCGACAATTACGCCGGTTCCGATCGAGCCGGGCAGCGACACCGGTACGGCCGTCAGCAAGACGATCGCCTCCCTGCGCGCTCAGGTTTCCGCACTACAGAACTCCCTGATGCAGAACGCACAGCGGCTTGCCGATCTGCGTAACGCCGGTGCGGATTCCGCGTCCGCCTATCATGAGGCCAAGGCCCGCATCACCACGCGCCTTCAGGTCGGCACCACGCGCGGCAACCCCGAACTCGTCAGCCAGTGGAATACGGCGCAGGCCGCCCTCGATCAGCTGACCGGAAACATCAACGGCCTGAACGCGCTCGGCACCTCTGTGGCCGACGACTCATCAAAGGCCCATTACGCGCTCGACCAGATCACGGCGACCTTCAACGTCTCGGGCGCGGTCGACGAAGACCACCGCCAGCTTTCCGTGCTGCAAGACGAAACCAATCAGACCATCGTGCTGATCGACCGTCTGCTGACGGAAGTCTCCGGCGACATCCAACGGCAGACAGCCTATGTGGCCAATGAGCGCGCCAATCTGACCGTGCTGGCCAGCGCCATCAAGAACGGCGAGCTTTACGGCGCCGACCTTGGGGCGCCAATGATGTCGAGTTCTGCGGCGAGCAGTACGTTCGGCTATTCGGGCACGCCGCTGGTGGTCATCCGCTTCGACCACTCGGATGTCGACTATCAGCAGATCTTGTACGCCGCACTGAGCCAGGCATTGCAAAGCCGCCCAGGCGCGGGTTTCTCCATCGTCGCCGTGTCACCGACGCGAGGCACCGCAACAGCCGTGCAGCTGGCGCAGACCGCCGCCCACAACCATGCCCAGGAAGTGCTGCGTTCCATGACCGACATGGGCGTGCCGGCCACACGGATGACGATCGCTTCGGCGACCGATCCGTCCGCGACGTCCAGCGAAGTCCGGGTCTACGTGCGCTAAGCCGGCCGGAATACGTCCCGGTAGCTTTTGACGGCCCAGCGTCTCCGCCTCGTAGACCCCGCGCGCAATGGCGCGGGCAAGACAGTCGGCGGCCACATGGCCAAGCCGCATCACACCGACAGGACGCGGGCCGGCGAGTTCGCGCCGGGCCGTCGAGACGGCAAACACCAGATCACCGTCGAATGGCGTATGGGCCGGGCGCAGCGCGCGGGCAAAACCATCTGCCGCCATGACCGCCACGCGCTGGAGTTCGGCACGCGTCAGCACCACATCGGTGGCGACGATGGCGATCGTGGTATTGCCGGCGGGCTGCACCGCGCCCTTCATGTCGGCCGGCAGATCGAGATCCATCGCGGGAAGCGAGCCCTGTGGCGAGCGCCCGCCGAACTCGCCATCCTGCTCGAAAGGGAAGGCCCAGAAAACATCAGTGCCGGGGACGACGGGCGAACCGACGGAGTTCACCGCCACCAGCGCGCCCACCGTGAAGTCGTCGCCCGTCGACGAGGCACTGCCGATGCCGCCTTTGTATTGGCCCGCCGTGGCGCCGAGACCGGCACCTGCATTGCCGAGGACGAAGTCTTCGCCCGCCGCCTCCACCGCCGTCCTGCCCAGCGCGCGATAAGGCGGCATCTCGCCCCAGTCCTTGTTTCCACCATTGGCGAGATCAAAGAGGATGGCGCCAGAGACGATTGGAACGCGCGGCGTACCCGGCGCGATCTGGAAACCGCGCCCCTGGTCGCGCAGCCAGGCCTGCACGCCCGACGGCGCATCGAGGCCGAAGGCGGAACCGCCAGAGAGAACGATTGCGTCCAGTTCGCCGACCAGCGACGTCGGGTCGAGCATGACGTCGCGCATGCCCGGCGCCCCGCCGCGCACATCGGCGGCGGCGGCTGACGGCTTGTCGCACAACAGCACGGTGACGCCGGTGCGTATGGCAAAGTCCTCGGCCTGGCCGACCCTCAGACCATCCACGTCGGTGATAAGATTGCGCGCGCCTTTGCGGATCATGCGCCAAACGCTAGTCCTTCGTGCCCGCCGCGAAAAGAGACAGGACGCTAACGCCAGGCCACCACAAACAGGCGGCGGAAGGGAAACAACGTCTTGCCGGAGGCGCGGACTGGATAGGCTTTGGCGACCCTCTGACGGTACTCGCACAGAAAGGCCTCGCGTTCGTCGTCCGCCAGCGCCGCAGAAAACGGCCGCAGGCCGGTGCCGCTGGTCCAGCGATAAACAGCATCGGGGCCGTCGAGCACCTGCATATAGCGCGTCTGCCAGATGTCGATGCGCGCCGCATGCGGTTCCAAAATCGAAAAATAATCTTCCGGCGCCAGAACACTCCATGAGCTGCGTATGTTTCGGAGTTTCGCAGCCCAAGGCCCGTCACCCGCCACCTCGCGGATAAGCGTATGGCTCGGATCGTCGAAGTTGCGCGGCACCTGGAAGGCCAGCGTGCCACCTTTGGGCAGCAGCGACATCAGGCGCGGCAGCAACCGCTCATGTTCGCCCAGCCACTGAAAGGCGGCGTTCGAAAAGATCACCTCGGGCGTCTGTGGCGGCGTCCAGCTTACGATGTCGGCTTCCGACCAGTCGGCACGCACGCCCGAACCGCGCGCTTCCGTCAGCATGTCCGGCGAAGAATCGACGCCTTCGATACGCGCCTGCGGCCAGCGCGCGGCGAGCAACGCCGTGGAATTTCCCGGCCCACACCCCAGATCAACAACATAGGGCGGACTTTCATTCGGTACACGCGCCAACAACTCCGCGGCCGGACGCGTGCGCTCCGCCTCGAACGACAGATACGTGCCGGGGTCCCATGCCATGTTCAACTCCTGTCGGGAATGACGACGCGAAAGACGGTTCCGTGTGCGTCCGTCGAAACGAGGGACAAATCGCCGCCATGGCCGCGCACCAGATCGCGTGCAATGGCGAGCCCCAGTCCCGTGCCGCCGACACGGGCGGCGGAAACGAAAGGCTGGAACAGTTTGCCTAGGATGGCCTCGGGAATGCCGGGCCCGTCGTCTGCAACGACGATTTCGACACCGTTTCCCGTACGCACAGCAGATATGGTGATGACGCCGCCGGCATCGCGCGTCGACAAGGCTTCTGTTGCGTTGCGGATCAGATTGAGCATAACGCGGAACAACTGTTCGCGATCGGCGATCACCTCAAGATCGCCGGCGACATGATTGTCAAAACGGATTTCGAGCCGCGAAGCCGCTTCCAGCGCGGCCTGCGCCGCTTCGTCGACAAGATCGCGCAACCGCACGGGCGCCCGTTGCGGCGGGGGCTCGTCGCTGCGGCCGAATTTGAGCATGTTGGTGGCCAGCGCAATGGCGCGATCGATCGAAACGACCAGACTGGGCGTCAGACGTTTGACGGTGGGATCCTCGCTGGCCGCCAGTCTGTCGGAGGTCAGTTGCGCGCTGGCGAGGATGTTGCGCAGATCGTGTTGGATGCGGGCGGCGGCCGAACCGAGCGCCGCCAATCGCGCCCGCTGCCGCAGAAAGCCGTAAAGCTCGCGCTGCATCGCCGCCAGCTCGTTTTCCGCCAGGCCGATCTCGCCGACACGATGCGACACCGGCAGAATGCGGCTGGCGTCTTCGGGATTCTCGCGAAACGCCACCATGGCGTGGGTGATGCGCCGCATCGGACGCACCAAGAAGAAATAGAGACTGGCAAATACCAGGGCCGCGGTGAGCAGAGAGATGAACAGCGCCGCGCCGATCACGCGCCTGGCATAGGTCAGCAAGGCGTTCCGGATGGACGATTCCGCCAGAACGATACCGATCGTCTGGGCGCCCTTGATGCGGGTCGGTGCAATGACGTGAAGCGTGCGGCCCGCGCCATGCAGCAGCGTGTCAACGCCGTTCATCATATCGGCGGCCAGCGAGTCGGAGGTCAGATCGATGGTGCGGTCGATATGGGCGGGCGCGCTGCCGGCCAGGAAAAGTTCGCGCTGGTCCGGGCGCTCGAGCAGAACGGCATCGGCATTGGCGTGGCGGAGAAGCTCTTCCCGCAGGTTTCTGGACAAATCCTGTCCGCCAGGTTCGGTGAAGGGCAGGATGGCCAGTTCGGCGGACAGGATGTGGTCGTCCAGGAGTTCGCGGTCATATAGACCGATCGCCGGGACGAAGATCAGCACCTCGCTCGCCAGCACGTAAAGAACCGTCAAAAGCAGCAGACGCCCCGACAGGCTGTGAGCCAAAAGGCTCCAAACCCTGACCAAGCGCGCGCCAAAAAGGACCCGCATGCCCCGCATAAGGCCCTATCCGGACGGCAAATAACAAGATAGGCGCCGGGTTTAGGCCTCGCATTGACAGCCCAGGGCCAAATGCTTAGAAACCCGGCTCTTTTCGCGAAAAACGGCCGGAGACCAGCCATGAAGCGCACCTATCAGCCGAGCAAGATCGTGCGCAAGCGCCGCCACGGCTTTCGCGCGCGCATGGCCACCAAGGGCGGCCGCAAGATCCTGGCGCGCAGGCGCGCCCATGGCCGCAAGAAGCTCTCGGCCTGAGCGGTTGGCCCTGGCGCCCGTAAGCCCGCGACTCCCGGAGCGGTTGAACGCCGACCACCTGAGGAACAGAGCCGATTTTTTGCGCGCACAGCGCGGTATTCGCAGGGTTGCCTCTGGGCTGACACTTGAGGTCTGCCCGACGCCGGCAACAGCCGCGCAGCCGGGCCGTCTGCGCGTCGGCTTTACCGCCAGCCGCAAGATCGGCGGTGCCGTCGAGCGCAACCGGGCCAAGCGGCGGCTGCGCGCTGCGGCTGCAGCCGTCCTGCCTCTTTCGGGACTGGAATGTACTGACTATGTTCTGGTCGCCAGGCCAAACACGCTGAGCCGGCCCTTCGACGGTCTTCTCGAAGACCTTGCCGCGGCGCTGGCCGCGGCCCATCTAAAGCTGAACGGGACAAAGACGGGAGGCCGTCCGTGATCGAACTGATGAGCGAACGTCTGCGGCGCGCAACGACCGCCGTGCTGATCGCGCCGATCCGCTTCTACCGCTTCTTCATCTCGCCGATGCTGCCGCCGTCGTGCCGCTTCACGCCGACGTGCTCGGAATATGCGATCGAAGCGATCAAACGGCACGGACCCGCGCGCGGTTTCGTGCTAGCCATCCGCCGGTTAACACGCTGCCATCCGATCACCTGGCTTGGCGGTTCGCACGGCTACGACCCCGTTCCACCGCGATAGGAATTCAATGAGCGACAATCGCAATCTCATTCTGGCCGTCGGCTTGTCTGCGCTCGTGCTGATGGGCTGGCAGTATTTCGTCGCCGCACCGCAGTTGAAAGCGGATCAGGCACACCAAGCCCTGCTCCACCAGCAGGAGAAGAAGCAGCAGGCCACCGAGAATGCGCCGGCCAGCGTCGCGGCGCCGACGGCGTCGAGCGGCGAACCTTCGCACCTGACGCGCGCGGAAGCGCTGAAGCGCAGTGGGGCACGCATCCGCATCCAGACGCCGACCGTTGATGGCTCTCTGCGGCTGGTCGGTGCACGCTTCGACGATCTGAGGCTCAGGAAATATCACGACACCGTCGACCCCAAGAGCCCGGAGATCGATCTGCTGGCGCCGACGGGCACGGCTTATCCCTACTTCGCCGAATTCGGCTGGACAGCCGCCAATGCGAAGATTGCGGTGCCCGACGACAAGACGCCGTGGCAGATCAAAAGTGGAAGCGTACTGGCGCCTGGCAAGCCGGTGACGCTGATCTGGGACAACGGGCAAGGGTTGATCTTCACACGGACCATCTCGGTCGACGACCAGTACATGTTCACCGTCTCCGACAGCGTGACGAACAAGTCGTCCGAGAAGACAACGCTTTATCCTTATGCACTGGTGGTGCGCGACGGCGTGCCCAAGCACCAGACCTATTGGGTGCTGCACGAAGGCTTCGTCGGCGTCGCCGACGACAAACTGCAGGACCCAACCTACGCCGACTTCAAGGATGCCGGCACACCTCCGAAGACTTTCAGTTCGACCGGCGGCTGGCTCGGCATTACCGACAAATACTGGATGGCCGCACTCATACCGCCGCAAGACGCCAAATTTGACGGCGCCTACCGCGCCACGCCCTACGGCGGAGACAAGTCGTATCAGGCCAATTACAGCCTGCCCGGCCACGTCTTGGAACCCGGCCAATCCACCACGGTGACCCAGCGGCTGTTTGCCGGCGCCAAGGTGGTCGACACACTGCGCGGCTACGAGCACACGCTCGGCATCGCACGCTTCGATTACGCCGTCGACTGGGGCTGGTTCATCTTCATCACCCAGCCGCTGTTCTGGCTGCTCGACAAATTCTACCGCTATCTGGGTAATTTCGGCCTCGCCATCATCCTGGCGACGGTGGTGATCCGCCTGCTCCTGTTCCCGCTGGCAAACGCCTCCTTCAAATCGATGAGCAAGATGAAGAAGGTCCAACCGGAGATGGAGCGCATCAAGAAGCTCTACGCCGATGACCAAGCGCGACAGCAGCAAGAGATGATGGAGCTCTACAAGCGGGAGAAGGTGAACCCGCTAACTGGCTGCCTGCCGATGGTGATCCAGATTCCCATCCTCTTCTCGCTCTACAAGGTGATGTTTGTCACCATCGAGATGTATCACGCGCCGTTCTATGGCTGGATCAAAGACCTGTCGGCGCCGGACCCCACGTCGATCATCAACCTGTTCGGTCTGTTGCCCTATCACGTCCCCAGCTTCGTGCCGGTGTTCCTGTCGGTGGGCATCTGGCCGATCCTGATGGGCATGACGCAATGGGTTCAGACCAAGCTGAACCCGGCGCCGGGCGATCCGGTCCAGGCGAAAATGTTCGCGCTGATGCCGGTGGTCATGACCTTCATGTTCGCCGCCTTCCCGGCGGGCCTCGTCATCTACTACACGTGGAACAACCTGCTCTCCGTCACCCAGCAGTACGTCATGATGAAGCGCCAAGGCGTGCCGGTGCACCTGTTCGAGAACCTGAAGCCACCGGCCTTCATCCGGCGACTGGTCGACCGCTCCAAAGTTCAGGCGAGCGAGTGACCGCGCAGGACGACGACGCCACACTACTCGCCGCGCGCAAGCTTTTCGCCGGCCCCTGTGAATTCGTCTGGGGCACTGGATCGATCGACAGCCTGCCGCCGCAGGGCTTGCCGGAAGTTGCCTTTGTCGGCCGTTCCAACGCGGGCAAGTCCAGTCTGGTCAACGCGCTCACCGGCCGCAAAACCTTGGCGCGCGTCTCTCAGACGCCGGGCCGGACCCGCGAGATCAACTTCTTCAAGCTCGGCGACCGCCTGATGCTGGTGGATCTGCCGGGTTACGGCTACGCCAAGGCCTCGAAGAGCCTGGCGGCCGAGTGGCAGCGCCTCATCTTCGCCTATCTGCGCGGCCGGGCGAACTTGCGCCGCGTGGTGCTGTTGATGGACGGACGCCGCGGCGTCATGGACCTCGACAACTCTGTCATGGATCTCTTGGACGCGGCGGCGGTTTCCTATTGCGTTTCGCTAACCAAGATCGACAAAGTGCCGCCTCCGGAACGGCCGGTCCTGCTTTCGGACATCATGGCCAAAGCCCGTCAGCATACAGCCGCTTATCCCGAGGTTTTCGCAACTTCGGCATTGAAGAGCGAAGGCCTGGACGCGCTCAAAGTTCAGCTCGCGGCGTTGGCGGAACCCCAAGCCTAGGCTATAAGGCCAGCGAATACGCAACAGGCGCGCAGATGGCCCTTCAGGACGATGTCGGTCAGGATAAGAACCTGCGCGTCATGGCGCGCTGGCGTTCCACGGCACGCATCCTGGTCGAAGCGCTGCCCTACATTCTGCAATATGACGGCAAGATCATCGTCGTGAAGTTCGGCGGCAACGCCATGGGCGGCACCATCGCAGAGGACTTCGCCCAGGACATCGTGCTGATGAAGCAGACGGGCATGGAGCCCATCGTCGTCCATGGCGGCGGGCCGCAGATCGGCGCCATGCTCAAGAAACTCGCCATCCCTTCCACGTTCATCGATGGGCTGCGGGTCACCGATCAACCCGCGATGGACGTCGTCGAGATGGTGCTGAGCGGCACGATCAACAAGCAGATCGTCACCGGCATCAACGCGGCGGGCGGTCACGCCGTCGGGCTTTCCGGCAAGGACGGCAATCTCGTCATCGCCAAGAAACTCGAGCGGACGAAGATCGACCCGGAGACGCTGGAGAGCAGGCCGGTCGATCTGGGTTATGTCGGCGAGCCCGAGAAGATCAATCCCGAAGTCCTGCGTACCTTCATCAAGTCGGACCTCATCCCGGTCATTGCCCCCGTCGGCGTGGGCCGGAAGGGCGAGACTTTCAATATCAACGCCGACACCGTCGCCGGCGCGGTGGCCGGTGCGATGCAGGCCGAACGTCTGGTGCTGCTCACCGACGTCGAAGGCGTGCTCGACCAGGACGGCAAGCTGATCTCGCATCTGTCGCTGCGCGAGGCGCGCGCTCTGATCGCGGACGGCACGATCTTGGGCGGTATGATTCCCAAGATCGAAACCGCAATCGACGCCGTGGAAAGCGGCGTCAGCGCCGCCGTCATCCTCGACGGACGCATTCCGCACGTGCTTCTGCTCGAACTCTTTACTCAGCACGGCGCCGGAACGTTGATCACCGCGGAATGAGCCGGACGCTGGCGTCGTTGGCGGCGGTTTTTGCGCTTGTCCTCACGGCCCAAGCCGCGCAGGCTTCGCTCAGGCTGTGCAACCGCACCAGCTATGTCTTATACGCGGCGACGGCCGTCACCGAGATGACCGTCACGACGGTCAAGGGCTGGACCCGCATCGAGCCCGGCGCCTGCGGAATCGCCATTCGCGGCGACTTGGCCGCCACCGCCTATTATGTCTATGCCCGCGGCTCCTCGGCCTATGCCGACGGCGCCCATGCCTGGGCCGGCAACACCGATTTCTGCGTCAAGGACGCGGATTTCTCTTTGCGCCTCGCGTTTCTTTCCGCCGCTTGCCCGTCGGCGGATTCCTACCAGCTGCCCTTTGCCGAACTCGACACCCATCACATGCGTTCCTGGACGACGACGTTCCGCGAGGCGCCCGATCTGGATTCCATGAAGAGCGCCCAGCGCATCGGGCTGAAACGGCTGCTCAGGGCGATCGGAGCACGGATTCCAACGCTCGACGCCAGTTCCGACAAGGCCGCGGACACAGCCATTGCCGCCTTCCGCAAGCGCCTGCGGTTGTCGGACAAAGCCGGCATATCGGGCCTGTTCAACGCCCTCGAAACGGAAGCAATGCGGACGGCGACGCCTGCCGGCTATACCGTCTGCAACGACACCAGCAAGTCCTTAT
>JAGWJY010000072.1 GCA_028865545.1 Alphaproteobacteria bacterium
GGCGACGACGCCAAGACCATCGCCGGCATATCGACGGTGCTGCGCGTGGTGGAAGGCGTCAGTGCGAAAGATCTGAAGAGCCTGGCCGACGACGCCAAGAGCAAGCTCGGCTCCGGCGTGGTGGCGTTCGCCGCCGTGGCCGACGGCAAGGCGTCGCTGGTGGTCGGCGTCACCGACGATTTGACGAAACGCATCAGCGCCGTCGATCTGGTGCGGCTGGGGGCGGAAGCGCTCGGCGGCAAGGGCGGCGGCGGACGGCCGGACATGGCGCAGGCGGGCGGGCCGGACGGCGCGCGCGCAGCCGACGCTTTGGCGGCGATCGAAAAGCGGCTTGGAGCGCTGGCCGCGAACTGACACGGGGGCGACGACGGAGCATTCCGAGACATTGCGGCGCCGCGTCTATCTGGTGCTGGAAGGCGGCCACGCGGGCGGATGGCTCGGCGGCCTCGTCGAGATCGGCCTGATCGTCCTCATCCTGCTCAACGTCGTCGCTTACACGCTGCAGAGCGTGCCGCAGATCGAACAGCCCTATTGGTTCGATCTCGATGTGTTTGAAATATTCTCTGTCGCCATCTTCAGCGTGGAATACGGGCTGCGCCTGTGGACCGCGGCCGAGGATCCGATCATCGGCGAACTGGGCGGCTGGCGCGGAAGGATGCACGCGGCAACGCGACCGCTGATGGTAATCGATTTCTTCGCCATCGCGCCCACCTATGTTTCGGCGTTCATTCCCTTCCTCGATCTGCGTTTCCTGCGGCTTATCCGGCTGCTGCGGCTTTTGAAGATCGCGCGCTATTCGCCGGCGCTCTCGACGCTGGCGCAGGTGATCGTCAACGAGCGGCGCGCGCTGTTCGGCACGCTCTTGCTGCTGCTGTGCGCCACCGTGTTCGCAGCCGCCGGCATGCATGTGGTGGAGGGCGCAGTACAGCCCAAGGCCTTCGGCTCGATCCCGGATTCGATGTGGTGGGCGATCACGACGCTCACCACGGTGGGCTATGGCGATGTGGTGCCGGTCACCGGACTCGGCCGAATGGTGGCCGGGCTGACCATGGTGACGGGCGTCGGCCTGCTGGCGCTGCCCGTCGGCATCGTGGCGACGGGTTTCATCGACACCATCCACCGCCGCGACTTCGTGGTGACCTTCGGCATGCTGGCGCGCGTGCCGCTGTTCCGCGGCTTTCCCGCGCGCATCCTGAGCGAGATTCTAAATCTCTTGCGCTCGCAGACGGTGGCGCGCGGCGGCATCATCGCGGTGCGCGGTGCGCCCGCGCGGGCGATGTATTTCATCGTCTCGGGCGAAGTGGAGGCCGAGCTGACGCACAAGAAGGTGCAGTTCGGTCCCGGCGAGTTCTTCGGCGAACTGGCGCTGCTGCACGAGACGCACCGCCGCGCCACCATCGTGGCGCTGTCGCATTGCCGCCTGCTGGCGCTTTCCGCCGAAGATTTCGCCATGCTGATCCGCAAGCATCCCACGCTCAAGAAGCGCATCGAGGATGCCGCCCGCGAACATCTCAAAACGCTCGGCGGCGACGGCGATCTGACGCAATCCGAGATGGCGTCGGCCGGCCAGGAGCGCGACTGGTTCCGCGAAGACGATTGACCGAACGCCGCAGAGCGCCGATCGCGCCGGCGTGCTCCCGCAAACGGGAGAGCAAATTCACGCCTTGAAGAATACGCAGAGCTTGTTGCCGGTCGGGTCGCGCAGATAGGCGCCGTAGAAGCTTGTCGAATCCGCCGGACGCGGGCCGGGCTTGCCTTCGTCGCTGCCGCCATGGGCGAGACCCGCCGCATAGGCGGCATCGATCTCGGCTTTCGAATGCCCTTTGAACGCCAGCATGATGCCGTTGCCGGGACGCGCCGGTTTGCCGTCGAAGGGCGGACAGAGATAGCAATAATGGCTGTCCTCGCCCTTGGGGCCGTAACCGATCCAGCCGTTGTCGGCGAATTTGCGCTCGTCGCCCAAGGCGCCGAGAACCGCATCGTAGAACTTGCCCGACGCCTCGCTGTCGAGCGCGCCGATGGTGACGTAACCGATCATGTTTGCCTCTCCTGAAGGATATCGGACGGTAGTTGACCTTTAGGAACAAAGCAAGAACAATATCTGAGAATGGCACTCAACAGGCTGACGTTATACGCAGCCGGCGCATTGAGTATAACGCGCGAAGCGGCTGTCAGATCAGCGTGTGGACAGGCCATATGAGGTGCCTGCCTCCACCACGCGGCGCGCCTCTGGCGCACGACAAAACCGGTAGCAGAACTCCGCCTTGTCGGGATCAAGCGCCACCCGCTTGTCGCCCCAGAATGGCCGGTCGCGCGCGACATCGTCCGCCGATCCGGCGACCGACTTTATTCCCACGTCGAGGACGTGGCCGCGCAATGCGTCCGCCTGCACCGCACTCCGCGTGTACAAGCCGTCGAGCACGATGAAGGTCTCGTCCGTGCTCTGGTGGTCATGCAAAATTGCCCGAGCAAGCCGTCAACCCGGCGGACGGCTAATCCGCAACCTGCTTGAATTCCTGCGTCGGCAGATCGAGGACGGACAACGTGCCGTCGGAAATCTTGAAATGGGCGCCGATGAGCTGCAGCCCGTCCTTTTCCATCCGCTCGACGATGAACGGAAAGGTCAGAAGGCGCTGCACCGAGAGCCGCACCGATTCCTGCTCCACGGCAATATGATCGCTGCCATGGCCGCAGGCATGGATCGCCGGTTCCAGCAGCGACACCCATTGCGAGACGAAGGGCGTGGTAATCGTGCCTGTCGCCCTTGCGGCGGCCACGCCGCCGCAATGCTCATGACCAAGCACGACGATGCGCGCCACCTTGAGGTTGACCACCGCGAACGCGATGGCGGCGGAAACACCGTGGTGGCCGGCATAAGTCTCGTAAGGCGGCACGATGGAGGCCACGTTGCGGACGACGAACAGCTCTCCCGGCTGAGCGCTGAAGATCGTGGTCGGGCTGACCCGGCTGTCGCTGCACGAAATCACCAACGTCTGCGGCTGCTGGCCTTTGGCCAGTTCGGCAAAGCGTTGCGGATCGGGCCGCCAGACTTCGCTGCGGAATTTGCGATAACCGGCGAGGAGTGTCTGCATGTTTTCTCCGGCGTGCTCCAGAAGTCCGACCTGGAGACGGTCATGGCCGCGCCCCCTCACCCGCCAGGCGGAGGAGGAGAGGCTATGTTCAGCCCATCGCCTTTTTCAGGTTCTCGTCAACCTTGTCGAGGAAGCCTTCGGTGGTCAGCCATTTCTGATCCGGACCGACGAGCAGCGCCAGATCCTTGGTCATGAAGCCGGCTTCCACCGTGTCGACGCACACCTTCTCCAGCGTGTCGGCGAACTTGGCGAGCTTGTCGTTGCCGTCGAGCTTGGCTCTGTGGGCGAGGCCGCGCGTCCAGGCGAAGATCGAGGCGATGGAATTGGTCGAGGTCGCCTTGCCCTTCTGATGCTCGCGGTAATGGCGCGTCACCGTGCCATGCGCGGCTTCCGCTTCCACCGTCTTGCCGTCGGGCGTCATCAGCACCGAGGTCATCAGACCGAGCGAGCCGAAGCCCTGCGCCACGGTGTCGGATTGCACGTCGCCGTCGTAGTTCTTGCAGGCCCAGACATAACCGCCGCTCCACTTCAGCGCGCTCGCCACCATGTCGTCGATCAGACGATGCTCATAGGTGATGCCCGCCGCCTTGAACTTGCCGGCGAATTCGGCGTCGTAGACTTCCTGGAACAGATCCTTGAAGCGCCCGTCATAGGCTTTCAGGATGGTGTTCTTGGTGGAGAGATAAAGTGGATATTTGCGGCCCAGCGCGTAATTCATCGAGGCGCGGGCGAAATCGCGGATGGAGTCGTCGAGATTGTACATCGCCATGGCGACGCCCGAGCCCGGCGCCTTGAACACTTCGTGCTCGATCACCTTGCCGTCGTCGCCGACGAACTTGATCGACAGCGTGCCCTTGCCCGGATAGCGGAAATCGGTGGCGCGGTACTGGTCGCCGTAAGCATGACGGCCGATGACGATCGGCTGCGTCCAACCTGGGACCAGACGCGGCACGTTCTTGCAGATGATCGGCTCGCGGAAGATGACGCCGCCCAGGATGTTGCGGATGGTGCCGTTGGGCGACTTCCACATTTTCTTGAGCTTGAATTCTTCGACGCGCGCTTCGTCGGGGGTGATGGTGGCGCATTTGACGCCCACGCCGTGCTTCTTGATGGCTTCCGCCGCATCGACGGTCACCTGGTCGTTGGTGGCATCGCGGTGCTCCACACCGAGGTCGTAATATTCCAGTTTGATGTCCAGATAGGGCAGGATCAGCTTGGTTTTGATGAGATCCCAGATGATGCGGGTCATCTCGTCACCGTCGAGTTCGACGACCGGATTGGCGACTTTGATCTTGTCCATTTAATTCCTCTAAGGAGCGGGGGCGGCAGGCGGTATAGCGGGGGGCGGAAGCAGCGTCAAAGCCTCCAGGAACGTGGCAAATTGCCCGCTCTGGTATAGTATTTCGCTTATGACTGGAAAGGAATGGATCCTTCGAATCGGGTTGGCGCTGGCTCTCGTCGTGCTGGCGGTCGCGGCGCTCGCCGCGCTGATGACGGCGTCGCAGTGGTTCGCGCCCATCCTCTTGCGCTGGTCGGGAATATCGCCGGGGATATTCTTCGGCATCGCCGGCACAATGGTGGCTTTGATCAATACCGTCGTTTGGTGGCGCGTTTTTCGGCGCAAGAAACTTGCAAAGGCGTGACGCTTGACTTTCCGGCATGGGCACACGCCCCATGCGGTCAATGACCACGCCCTCCATCATCCTGTCCCAGCCTCAACTCGGCGAGAACATCGGCGCCGCAGCGCGCGCCATGAAGAATTTCGGGCTCGCCGATCTGCGGCTGGTCGAGCCGCGCGACGGCTGGCCCAATCCCAGGGCGGATGCCATGGCGGCGGGCGCCGTCGACATCGTGCAGTCCGCGCGGCTGTTCGCGACGCTCAAGGAAGCGCTGTCGGACCTCAACCTCGTCTATGCCACCACGGCGCGCGAGCGCGGCATCACCAAGGAAGTGCTGACGCCGGCGGAAGCGGCGCGGCGGCTGCGGCTTGCGGCAGCGCGCGGCGAGAAGACCGGCATTCTGTTCGGCAATGAGCGCGCCGGCCTCGACAATGACGAGATCTCTCTGGCCGATGCGGTGATCACCATTCCGACGGCGGAGTTCTCCTCGCTCAATCTGGGCCAGGCAGTTCTGCTCACAGGGTATGAGTGGTTCCGCCAGGCCGACACGACGCCGCCGACGCGCATCGAACACGGTCCGCTGCATCGCAAGCCGACACGCGAAGAGATGTTCCAGCTCTTCGACCATGTGGAGCGCGAACTGACCGCCAGCGGTTTTCTCTATCCGCCCGACAAGCAGCCGCCGATGATCCGCGCCATCCGCGCCACCATCCATCGGGCGAAGCTGACCTATCAGGAAGTGCAGACGCTGCGCGGCATGATCGTGGCGCTGACGCGCGGCAAGCACCGGGTGAAGAAGGATTAGGGGGCCGTCAGCCCGCGACTCTGCCTTGCCAGACCGGCCAGCAGGCCGAGCGGCCCTCGGCCTTGACGGCGTTGTAGAGCTTCATCTGCGCATCTTCGGCAGATTTGCCCTTTTCGACGGTGGTGAAGTCTTTGCCGCTGGCGCACCAAACATAGAACTGATGCTTGCCGGGCGCGAAGAAATCGACCTGCTTGTTCGAGGCGTAGCTGTCGGCCACAGCAACGCCCGCCGCCGCGACCATCATCCCGACGGCTGCATAAACCAGGGTCCGATTGATCGCCACGCCTTCCCACTCTCCGACGGTTCCGGCACGCGGCCTATCCGGCCAAAACGCCGCCCGTCCTGTTACTTCGGAGCCCCAACACGTCGGGGGTCGTCGATGCGACCGCCCTTACCCGCAATCATCGTGACACGGTTTAGACGGCTTTGCCATCCGTTTCCGCAAAGGTGACAGCGACTTAACGTCGTCATGGTGAATGGCGGACAGGCTCCGCGCCGGCGGCCCGCACGATACCCTCGATCGCCTGCGCCACCTGTTCCACCACCGCCGGGTCGCGGCCGCGGGCCACCAATTGTGTGCCGAAGCCGTCCGGCCGGTAGAAGGGGTAGCTGCCGATGGACACCGCCGGGTACTCGGCCTGGATTTTCGCCAGGGCGGCGGCGATCGTCCCCTCGCCGATGGGTGCCGAGATCGTGACCGCCTGCACGACCCGGCCACGGGCCAGCCGGGGCGCAATGTCCGTCAGCATGGCCTGCATGATGCGCGGCACGCCCGCCATCACGAAGACGTTCTCGATCTGGAAACCGGGCGCCGCCGACACGCTGTTCTTCACCAGGGCGCCGCCGAAGGGAATGCGCGCCATCCGCTTGCGCATGACGTTGAAGTCTTCCGGCTTGATGCGTGCGGCCAGCAGCGCCAGCGCCTCTTCGTGATAATCGATGCCGACGCCGAAGGCCTTGGCGACCGCGTCGGCGGTGATGTCGTCATGCGTCGGCCCGATGCCGCCGGTGGTGAAAACATAGGTATAACGGGCCCGCAGCGCATTGAGTGCCGCCACGATCTCGTCTTCCACGTCGCCGACGACGCGGATTTCCTTGAGGTCGATCCCCAGCCCGGCCAGAAACAGCGCGATCGTGTTGGAGTTGGTGTCCTGGGTGCGGCCGGACAGAATTTCATCGCCGATGACCAGCACGGCGGCGGTGGGCGCGGAGTTATCGTTCATCGCGCACACTCTGGCCTTGGCGGCGCGTAGAATTCAATATGGCAGCTGGGGAAGGTGCCGGCCGGCATGGCGGGGCCGCCTAACACCCGGCAGCCGCGGGATAATCGGCAAAATGCAAGGCGCTGGCGCTCCGCCGCCCCGGCAGTGTAAGGAACGGTTCACGGGGCGGCGCTAGAAATGCCCGCCGACCGACCCTAGATTAGGCGCCCCGAAACAAGGCCGAAAATGACCTCTTTCATGCCCGAAACCGAGATTTTCGAAGCCGCACGGCGCGCCCATTTCGCGGTCGCCCTGCACACGGCCAAGGATTTCGACGGCATGCGCCGCGCCGGACGGCTGGCGGCGGAGGTGCTGGACCTTCTGGTGCCGGAGGTGAAGCCCGGGGTGACGACGGCTTATCTCGACAAGCTGGCCTTCGATTACACCGTCAGCCATGGCGCCCTGCCCGCCTGTCTGGGCTATCGCGGCTATCGCCACACGCTGTGCACCTCGATCAACCACGTCGTCTGCCACGGCATTCCCAACGACAAGCCGCTGCGCGACGGCGACATCGTCAATATCGACGTCACCGTGATCCTCGACGGCTGGCACGGCGACACCAGCCGCATGTATCTGGTCGGCGACGTCAAGCGCAAAGCGGAACGTCTGGTCGAGATCACTTACGAGTCGATGCTGCGCGGCATCGCCGTGGTGAAGCCCGGCGCCACCACGGGCGACATCGGCCACGCCATCCAGTCTTATGCCGAAGGCGAAGAGCATTGCGCGGTGGTGCGCGATTTCTGCGGTCACGGCGTCGGCCGCGTCTTCCACGCCCTGCCCAACATCGTGCATTACGGCAAGCCGGGCCATGGCATCGGGCTGAAGCCCGGCATGTTCTTCACCGTCGAACCGATGATCAATCTCGGCGGCTATGGCGTGAAGGTTCTCAACGACGGCTGGACCGCGGTGACGCGCGACCGTTCGCTGTCGGCGCAATTCGAGCATACCGTGGGTGTCACCGATGATGGTGTCGAAATCTTCACGCGCTCGCCCAAAGGGTGGGACAAGCCACCTTATCTCTGACGCCATCGCCGACGTCGGGCAGCCGTTCGAGCAGGCGCCACATTACTTCGGTCATCGCGAACGGTTGCGCGAACGCTTCGTCGCCGGCGGCGCCGACGCCATGCCGGATTACGAATTGCTGGAGCTGACGCTGTTCGCCGCCATTCCGCGGCGGGACGTGAAGCCGCTGGCCAAAACGCTGATCGCCCGCTTCGGCAGTTTCGCCGAGGTGATCGCGGCGCCGCGCGAGCGCCTGCTCGAAATCGACGGCATGAGCGACAATGCGGTGACGCAGCTCAAGATCGTCGAAGCCACTGCGCTCAGACTCTCCAAGACGCGTGTGCTGGGACGGCCGGCGCTCAGTTCCTGGACGGCGTTGCTCGACTATTGCGCCGCTGCCATGGCCCGTTCCATGACCGAGGAATTCCGCGTCCTGTTCCTCGATCGCAAAAACGTGCTGATTGCCGACGAGGTGCAGTCCACCGGCACCATCGACCACACGCCCGTCTATCCACGCGAGATTCTCAAGCGGGCGCTGGAGCTGGGCGCGTCGGCCGTGATCCTGGTGCACAACCATCCCACTCAACCCGCCAGAATCACGCTCGATCACGTCAGAACACATTGAATCACGTTGGTTTTCTGGCTTGTCTGTGGTCACTCACTCCGGCATAGTGGGGGCTGTTTCAAGGGGGATCGACCGCGTTACCGACCCCAGGTGCAGACACCTTCTCCCCTCGAACAGACCCCACCTGGGATGTGCAGGAGTTCCCTTTGGCAAACCTCACCGATGGCCAGATCCGACAGGCGATCAAACGTGTCGAGCAGACCGGCAAGCAGGAAACGCTCGTCGACGGCGACGGCCGCGGCACGGGCCGTCTCGTCTTGATCCTCAAACCCATGCCGACGCGAGTGACTGCGGATTGGATGGCCCAGCAGTGGCGCGACGGAAAACGCACAAAGAAGAAGATCGGCGCTTACCCTTCCACGCCACTCTCGCAGGCGCGCGAGGTCTTTAAGCGCGACTTCGCGGACATCATCCAGAGGGGTCGCAGCATCAAGATCGCTGGCGATACGCGCCCGGGCACCGTCGCCGATCTCTTCGAGGCATATGTCCTGCATCTGAAGGGCAACGCGAAGATGTCCTGGAAGGAGACCGAGAAGGGCCTGAACAAGATCGCGGACACGCTGGGCCGAAACCGCCTGGCGCGCGAGATAGAGCCCGACGAAATCGTCGAAGTGATCCGGCCGATTTATGAGAGAGGCCGCCGTGCGATGGCTGATCATGTCCGCGGCTATATCCACGCAGCGTACAGCTGGGGCATGAAGTCGGAGCACGATTATCGAAGCGCATCACCGCGCCGTTTCAGGCTCGTCTACAATCCCGCAGCCGGCATACCGACCGAGCCGAAAACAGTCGGCACCCGCTGGCTCGACGAGGATGAATTCGTCCGCCTGTATCGCTGGCTCGAATGTCCTGACGCGCCCGTTCACCCGCCCTACACACGTGCGGTCCGGATCTTGATGCTCACGGGGCAGCGCGTCGAAGAGATCGCCCGACTCCATATCGACCAATGGAACGCGGCCGAGCGGATCGTCGACTGGTCGAAGACCAAAAACGGCAAACCGCACGCGATCCCCGTGCCGTCGCTTGCGGCCGAACTGATCGACTCGATCAAACCCAACCAGCATGGATGGTTCTTTCCGTCCGCCATGGATCCGACGCGACCGGTCAGCCACGGCACCCTCTACAGCTTCATGTGGCGACAGCGCGATCGAGGCGTGATTCCAGTGGTCACGAACCGCGACCTTCGCCGCACCTGGAAAACCCTTGCCGGCAAGGCCGGCGTCCCAAAGGAAATCCGCGACCGCATTCAAAACCATGCGCTTCAGGACGTCAGCTCGAAGAGCTACGACCGCTGGACCTATATGCCCGAGAAACGCGCTGGCATGGCCAAATGGGACGAATTCGTGCGAGCGTTGCTGGCGAAAAAGGATATGCGGCAGGCAGCATGACAAGCGCGTCGGCACAGTCGATCAGCAACCACGTCGGCGCCGCGTCGACGGAACAGAACCATGAATAGCGCCAATGCCAATCCCAGCCTTCACGATCGACGGTGTTTTGCCTCCCTACGTCGGCCCTGCCGGACCTGGCGGCGCCGCCGAGGATCTGTCGCCCTATGTGGTGACCGCCATCGAAATCGCGACCACGCTTGGACACACAGATGAACGCAGGGCGATTCTCCGCGGCTGGCTGCGGCATCGCACAGCGCTTCGGACGCTTGGCTTTGACCGCGGATTTCAGTGGCTCGATGGCAGCTTTGTCGAGCAGAAGGACCCCCGCGATCTGGACGTCGTTACGTTTCTTTATCGGCCGCCAGGTATTCATAGTGGTGGCGAATTGGCACAACTGCTTCGCGCGAACCTTAATGTTTTCGGACGCCCCCAAGTGAAAGCAGCTTATAAACTTGATTTCTTTCCCATCGATCTCGGCGGCTCGGCCGAAGCTCTTGTCAGCCTGAGCCGTTACTTCTTGGGCCTGTTCTCGCACCGGCGCGGAGATGATGCCTGGAAGGGCATGCTCCAGGTCAGATTGGAGGATGTCGCCGACGACACCGCGGCAATCGCCGCACTCGGTCCCGATCCGGCTGGACCGGCAGCAGGAGGAGTGACCCCATGACCAGCTTGCGCAAACTCGAACGCGATTTCGCGCGTGCCGATCTTGCAGCCGTAACGGGGCTCCTCGCCCAACTCGGCGATGAGGACGTCATGGCGCGCTTCGGATTGGAAGCCCGCCGCGATGAATTGCAGCAGACCATCGCTGAGCTCGATCGACGGCCGGATGAGCCGATGGCTTCCGCCGCATTGTTCTTCGGTGGCGGTCCGGTCATCGGCGCTCGGGGAATTGAAAGCGAGTTCGCCGGAACGGCCGTCACGAAGTTCCAGGACATCGTCGCCAAGGTGCTTGCGCACGAGACCGGCGGCCTTGGCCAGCGCGGCATCGTGCCCAACAAGAGCGCCTCCACGCTCCATATCACCAACATCGTACGCGGCTCGTTCGGGTTCCTGTTCGAGGAGATGGGAGCATCCCAGCAACAGCTTGTCGAAACATCGCTCAAGGTGGCGGTCGACGAAACCACGCGTCTGCTCGATGCGTTTGGCGAGCCGGATGAAGAGCAGTTCCGTACGGCCGTTGAGACCATAGATCAGCGCGTGCTCGCTACTGCGCGCGAGTTCTTCGATCTGATGCGCCAAAGCGGCGCCACTTTGCGCCTGGTCGCGGGCGAGACCGATCGCAGCTTCGGCGCTGAAGCCGTCGCTCGCGCTGCCGAGCGCGCGACCTCGACGACCGTCGAAGATGCAGAAGAGAATATCCGCGGACAGCTCGCGGGCGTCTTGCCCGATGCTCATCAATTCGAATTCAGAGCCGGTGCTGAGCGCGGGACCATTCGTGGACGCGTCAGTCGCGCCTTGTCGGCCGATCAACTCACACGCTTCAATCGCGATTGGGTCAATGCCGATGCCATCGCACGTATGCAGGTCAAACGCGTGCGTCACAGCGGTGCCGTCGTGCGCGAAAGCTTCACTTTGCTCGCGCTTGACCATGCTCCTGGCGGCTAGCGCGACCCGTTCAGTCGCACCATCGCACACGACCGGCTTTCAGCCAGAAGTGCGACCGACAACCTTTCTGCAGCCACACAGATGGCGACAGGCTCGGCCGTCTCTTGCGGTCGACACTGATATCCCATCTCGGTTTGGCTTCGGGGATCACCAATAGCTCGATCGTTCGCCCGCAACCGCAAGGGCAGCGCATACCGACGCACCAGTCCTCATCGCCGTCGCGCGCGAGCACAACATCGCGCCAAGGCAAGCGCTCCGGAAGGCTGTCTCCCTCCATGACGCGCAACCTTCGCGGCGGCGCAAGCCGCGCCAAGATGCGCCGCAACCAGCGCGGGCCGGTCATAACGACCTTCCCGCAGCCTTGGCCTGCAACGCGGGCAGTCCGAGAAGAGGTTCGCAGGCGCCGCGTCCTAATAGCGCGTTCGGGGCGATGTTGAAGCTATCCTCCGCAGCAAACTCTTCCTCACAGGCCGCGAGGCTGAATGTCGTCCGGGCATAGAGCCCATTCGAGTCCAGACGAAACGGATAAGCGCGGGCGATGAACTCGTTCACGCAGGCCGATGCTGCCCGCATGTTGAGCGTGATTACGCCGGGTGCCTCCTCGATGACACCCTTGATGTAGCCCGCTTCGAGC
>JAGWJY010000027.1 GCA_028865545.1 Alphaproteobacteria bacterium
CGGACGGCGGCTGCATCAGCTTCGACGTCGACCCGTTCCGCAAGCAGTGCCTGCTGAACGGCTGGGACGACATCGGGCTCACGCTGCACCACGAGGGCGAGATTTCCAGTTTCGAGGCGGCACGCAAAACGCAGATGCCGTGGCTGTGACATGACCTACAACATCCTCCTTCTCCCCGGCGACGGCATCGGGCCGGAAGTGCTCGAAGAGACGCGCCGCGTGCTCGGCTGGTATTCGGCCAACCGCAATCTGGCGTTCGAGACCACGAGCGATCTGGTCGGCGGCATCTCTTTCGAGACGCATGGCGCGCCGGCGACCGACGCCATGATGAAGAAGGCGCTGGCGGCCGACGCCGTGCTGTTCGGCGCGGTCGGCGGGCCCAAATGGGACAAGCTGCCCTTCCACCAGAAGCCCGAACAGGGCCTGCTGCGGCTGCGCGGCGATCTGGGCCTGTTCGCCAATCTGCGCCCGGCGCTGTGCTTCGACGCGCTGAAAGACGCCTCCAGCCTGCGGCCCGAGATCGTCGCCGGTCTCGACATCCTGATCGTGCGCGAGCTGACCGGCGGCGTCTATTTCGGCAAGCCGAAGGAAATCACCGAGCTGCCGGACGGCCAGAAGCGCGCCGTCGACACGCAGGTCTACACGACAGGCGAGATTGAACGCATCGCGCGCGTGGCGTTCGAGTTGGCGCGGCTGAGAGGCAAGCGCGTGGCCTCGGCGGAAAAATCCAATGTCATGGTCACCGGCGTCTTGTGGCGCGAAGTGGTGACGCGCGTGCACGACAAGGAATTCCCCGACGTCGCGCTGTCGCACATCCTGGCCGACAACTGCGCCATGCAGCTGGTACGCAATCCCAAGCAGTTCGACGTCATCGTCACCGACAATCTGTTCGGCGACGTGCTGTCGGACGAAGCGGCGCAGCTTACCGGCTCGATCGGCATGCTGCCGTCGGCGTCGCTGGGCGCCAAGGATGCGAACGGCCGCCAGCCTTCGCTCTACGAACCGATCCACGGCAGTGCGCCGGACATCGCCGGCAAAGGCCTCGCCAATCCGATCGCCGCGATCCTGTCCTTCGCCATGTGCCTGCGCTACTCGTTCGGGCGCGTGGACGACGCAACGCTGCTGGAAAAGGCGGTGGAGCGCGTGCTGGCGGACGGTTATCGCACCGGCGACATCATGCAGGCGGGCATGACGAAGGTCGGCACCACGGCGATGACGGATGCGATCCTGAAAGCTTTGGACAAGCTGTCGGGCTGACGTCTACGCGTTGCCCTTGGTGACGCCCATCTCGGCCGCATAAGGCAGTGAGCGCAGACCGCCCATGAACAGCGCCGTCGCGAATTCCGCCGCGGCGACCGGATCCTGCGGCTCGCGTTCCAGCATCCGTTCGCCCAATTCGAAAGCGACGCCGACGATGGCGGCCATCAGATAGTCGGCGTCGACCGGCGGGAACAGACCCTTGGCGGTGGCGCTCTCGATGTCCGTCCGCAGTTCCTCGAAGCCCGCAATGACCTCCGGCGTATCCATGCGCACGCGCGTGCTGTCGGCGCTGTGCCGGATGGCGCGGAAGTTCACGCGGTCGTCCGACACATATTCGAAGAAGGTGCGGAAGCTGCAGGAGATGAACTCCTCCACGGTCTTCGCCTTCATGCGCTCTTCGTGGAGGCGCGGACGAATTGCAATTGCGACTTCATCGCGGATTGCCTGAAACACCTCCTCTTTCGATTTGAAGTAGTTGTAGAAGGTGCCGGACGCCAAAGGCGTGGCCCGGATGATGTCGCGGACCGTGGTCGCGCCATAGCCGAGCTCGGCAAAAACCTGGCGGGCCGCGTCGAGGATGAGCTGACGGTTCTGAACTTTGGTCTGCTCGCGCTTGCCGGGCGACGTGGCGCGCAGCAAGGGGCTTTTCAGCAAAGAGACATCCATCGGACCCTCGGATCTGGAACTCCAATGGGGGAGACTGCACCCGGTCATGACGCCTCGTCAATTTTCATTCTTATTATCATTCCACCCTGAGGGTGTGGGACCGGTGGCCTGCAGCACGCCGCGCACGACCCGTCTGCAGCCAAAAACCTAGCTTTGCCATGGTGTTAGGTAAGCGGCGCGGCGCCGCGGGCCGGAAATCAGACCGGATTCGGCAGGCCGGTCAGTTCCAGCGGCCGCCGCCGACGCTGAAGCGCCCCGCGCCCAGGAGCGCCACCGCAAGGCCCGAAAAGAGATAGAACGCCTGCAACTCCAGCGCGTAGCCGCCGGTGCCCGGCGTCAGCGCCAGAAGATAGGGCACGTGCATGAGGAGCAGCGCGACGATCATGTTGCCGACGACCAGCATGCCGCCGATGCGGGAAAACAGCCCGAGGATGATCAGCAGCGGTGCGACAAGCTCGCCCAGATAAACGCCATATGCGACGGCGGCGGAGATATTGTGCGCAACAAGCCGCGCCTCAATCATACCAAGCCCATTCAGAAGCTTGTGCACGCCGTGAAACAGCAGCAATCCGCCAAGGCAAAGGCGAAGCACCAGCTTGCCCAGATCTTCCGACATGAATCCCCCAACACACGTTCAAGTAGTTGTTGTTATTGAGGAACTATAGCGCATTTCATCCGGGATTGGGAGGAAGGGGCGTGTAGGGAACTGCTTCTTCGGTAAACGACGGCATCGACACCGGAGAATTCTGCAAGGAATTCCCCGGAATGCGCCGGATTTTCGGACGCTCCGCGCGGTGGCGGCTGACAGGTCCCTTCGCGCGCTTGGGACTGCTTGCCCAAGTTTTGCCGCGCGGACGAAACGGCGCCGCTTCGAAAAATTGCGTGCCGGTGCCCGCCGCCTTCCGGGCCGCTTTGGTTTCAGAAGGCATTGATGCCGCCGGCGCGCGGGCGGCGTGACGCTTCTTTGCGGCAGGCAGGAAACTGACGCGCAGACCTTCGACGATCATCAGCGCGACGAAGGCGACGCCGAGGCCGACAAGAATGCGAATCTGAATCGACTCCGCGCCCAACAACGCGAGCGTCTGATTCCACAATGCACCCCATCCGGCATGACTCATTGCCGACCGCCCCTGAACCCCAGCGGATGCAATAGTGCACGAAACAGGCCGTTTTCAAATGCTTTCCTGCGCGCGGAAATCCATGCCGTGCGATCTCGTAGATATGCTCAGGAAGCGGGCAGAGCGGCTAGTTCTTGGGCGCGTCTACGACTTCGCATCCGCGCCGACGGCGTCCGCGACCGAGGCGAAGCCGTCGCGCGTCAGGCACTCCAGCAGCTCACGTTTGACGCGCAGCAACAAGCCGGTGCCGCCATAGACCAGCGCCGTATAAAGCTGAACCAAGCTCGCACCCGCGCGGATCTTGGCGTAGGCATCCGCACCCGAGGAAATGCCGCCGACGCCGACGAGCGTCAGCTTCGCGCCGACCCGCTTGCGCATCTCCGCCAGCACCAGCGTCGACGCGGCGAACAGCGGCTTGCCGGAAAGGCCGCCGGTTTCCGGCGCAAAACGGCTCTTGAGCCAGGGCGGCCGCGCCAAGGTCGTGTTGGTGACGACGAGCCCTTCGATGCCGGCCTGCAGAACGACCTCCGCGATGTCGTCCATCGCGTGCTCGTCGAGATCGGGTGCGATCTTGAGCAGCAGAGGAATCTTTTTTCCGGCGCGCGCATCGGTCAGGGTCGCGAGCAAGCTGCGCAGCTCGTCGCGGTTCTGCAGTCCGCGCAGGCCGGGCGTGTTGGGCGACGACACATTCACCGTGACGTAGTCGGCCAGCGGCGACAACTTCGCGAAGGTCGCGCGGTAATCGACGATGCGGTCGGCGCTGTCCTTGTTGGCGCCGATGTTGATGCCGAGAATGCCGCGGCGGCGGCGCGCCAGACGCTCGGCAACGCGCTCCATGCCGTCATTGTCGAAGCCCATCCGGTTGATGACGGCACCGTCCTCGCGAAGGCGATAAAGGCGCGGGCGCGGATTGCCGGGTTGTGGACGCGGCGTGACCGTGCCGCATTCGACGAAACCGAAACCCATTCTCAGCATCGCCCGGAAGGCCCGCGCATTCTTGTCGAAGCCCGCCGCCAGTCCGACCGGATTGTCGAAATGCAGACCGAGCGCGTCGACCGCCAATCTCGGATCGTCCGTCGGCGCGCGCGGCAAGAAGATGCCGAATCTGGCCGCCAGTTCGAGCGTGGCGTGGTGCGCCGTCTCGGGCGGCAGCAGGCGCAGGAGGGCGACGATGAGGTCGTTCACGTGTGCCCCCTAGACCAACCCATACCAAGAGTGGTAATTCCTAATATCAGCACTTTATAGGAAGAATTGCCGTCCATCGGACCGCTTTCTTAGTTCATGCGTATCGGCGACTCGCCGTTTTGCTATCGGACCATGTCAGGGGACACGCGCAAAGCTGCGTTTTGGCACAACCGAAAACGATCCAACGGAATCGAAAGCATGCTGACCCACAAACAAATCTGGAGCGCGCTCGACGCGTTGGCGGCAAAAAACAGATTGTCGCCTTCGGGATTGGCGAAGCTTGCGGGCCTCGACCCGACGACGTTCAACAAGAGCAAACGCGGCGCGCCGACCGGCAAGCTGCGCTGGCCGTCCACCGAAAGCATTTCGAAAGTGCTGGCCGCCACCGGCGCCAGCCTTGAGGAATTCGTCTCGCTGATCAGCCAGGAAGGCGGCGCGCGCGCGCATGTCCGTCTGGTGCCGCTGGTCGGCATGGCGCAGGCCGGCAGCCGCGGCTTCTTCGACGATGCCGGTTTCCCGGCAGGTTCCGGCTGGGACGAAATCCCCTTCCCCGATCTCTCCGACGAGCACGCTTATGCGCTGGAGATCACCGGTGAATCCATGCTGCCGGTCTATCGCGACGGCGATCGCATCATCGTCTCACCCGCCGCCAATGTACGGCGCGGCGACCGCGTGGTGGTGAAGACCGTTGCCGGCGAAGTGATGGCCAAGCTGCTGACGCGGCTGACCGCGCAGCGCGTGGAACTGAAATCGCTGAATCCGGACTACGACGACCGCGCCTTCGCGCTGTCGGAGATCGCCTTCGTACACCGCATCATCTGGGCGAGCCAGTAGGCGCAGCGCTTAGGGATAGCCCTGATACTTCTTCACCTGCGCGATGTAGGCATCGCGGTCGCCGGCTTTGAGCAGATCGAGAAGCTCGCCGGCGCGCTTCTGCAGCAGCTTTCCGTAGACCGTGTCCGTCTTGCCGGTCGATGCCTGTTCCAGAGCGGCCTCGATCTGATCGTGGAAACGATCCATGTCGTAGTCGGACAACGACAGCGCATATTGATAGCGGATAACGATGTTGTCCGGCGCCGCTTTGAACGAGGCCGCGAAATCGGCGAGCCCCTGCTCGACGGTCGCGCCGTAGATCCAATCCGCCAGGCTGACGCCGGCATGATGCACGATGGCGATGTTCCAGCCGCCCAGCGCCGCGAGCGTCCAGGGATTGCCCGGATCCGCCGCCAATGCCGCATCCAGCGCGGTCTTGGCCTTGCTCGGATAATCGTGCAGCCGCGCCACCAGCGGCCCGACGATGTGCTCTTTGAGACCAAGCGCGACGGCGAGGTAGACTTGCCCGTCGGGTAATTTCGGATCGGCGGCAATCGCCTGCCGGGCGTAGCTTTCGGCATGCTCCAGGCAATCGAGGCAAGGCTTATCGCGCGAGGCTTCTTCGGCCAATGTCGCGCGCGCGGCGGCCGCGAAGCCTACCGCGTCGTTCTCGGCCAAGGCCGCCTTGATCGACTCGTCGTACTTTCCGTCGGCATAAAGCCGGTCCATGGCCGTCGCGCCGTAAGCCGGGGCCGCGAGCAACAACGCGAGAGCGAACCAGCGCTTCATGCGGCCGTCACGAATTCTCCCGTCAGCGCGCGATCGATCAGCGCTGCCGTCTCCTCGCAGCCGAACAGCACGGCGAAGGAGCCGAAACGCGGGCCTGCACTCTGGCCGAACAGCACTTCGTACATCGCCTTGAACCAGTCGCGCAGCGGTTCGAACTGGTGCCGCTTGCCGATCTCATAGACTTCGAACTGCACCTTCTCGCTGTCCCGCTCGGCGCCGAAAGCCCGCAGCTTCTCGGCGAGTTCCGCGAGTGCGGCGCGCTCCTTGTCGGTCGGCGCGCGGTAGCGTTTCTGCGGTTTGACGAAATCGTCGTAATATTTGATCGCGTAGCCGACGAGCTTGTCGAGACCGGGATTGCTCTGCGGCGTCGCCTGCGGCGCGTAGGACTGGATGAAGCCCCACAATACGTCGCGATTGTGCGCGTTCGAGGCGCTGACCAGATTGAGCAGCAGCGCGAAGCTCACCGGATAGCGCTCGTCCGTCGGCTTGCCGCCGTGGATGTGCCACACCGGACTTTCGAGACGCTCGGCGGCGCTCATCTCCTTGCCGTGATAGGCCTCGAGCAGAGCGATGTATTCGTCCACCGCCTTCGGAATGGAATCGAAATAGAGCTTCTTGGCGGCGCGCGGCTTCTGGAACATGAACAGCGCCAGGCTTTCCTCGGTGCCGTAGGTCAGCCATTCGTCGACCGACAATCCGTTGCCCTTGGACTTGGAAATCTTCTGACCCTGGTCGTCGAGGAACAGTTCGTAGTTGAAGCCTTCCGGCGGCACCCCGCCGATGGCCCGCACGATCTTGGACGACAGCTCGACCGACGAGATCAGGTCCTTGCCGGCCATTTCGTAATCGACACCGAGGGCCAGCCAGCGCATCGCCCAATCCGCTTTCCATTGCAGCTTCACATGACCGCCGGTGACGGGGAGTTCCTCTTTCTTGCCGTCTTCCTCGAAGACGATGGTGCCGCGCTTGGCATCCCATTCCAGGATCGGAACCTGCAGCACCACGCCGGTCTTCTGCGAGATCGGCAGGAACGGCGAATAGGTGGCACGCCGCTCCGCGCCCAGCGTCGGCAGCACGATGTCGCGCACTTTTTCGTAATGGGCGAGCACGGTGAGCAAGGCCTGATCGAAGCGCCCGCTCTTGTAGCATTCGGTGGAGCTGAGGAATTCGTAGTCGAAGCCGAAGCGGTCGAGGAACGCCTTCAACCGCGCGTTGTTGTGTGCACCGAAACTTTCATGCGTGCCGAACGGATCGGGGATGGCGGTGAGCGACTTGCCCAGATGGGCCGTCAGCATCTCCTGGTTGGGCAGATTGGTGGGAACCTTTCGCAAGCCGTCCATGTCGTCGGAGAAGGCGAGCAGCCTGGTCTTGGCGCCCGACATCAACTGAAAGGCACGGCGGACCCAGGTGGTGCGAGCCACCTCGCCAAAGGTTCCGATATGCGGCAGGCCCGACGGGCCATAGCCGGTTTCGAAGATGACGTCCCTGTCATCCCCCCGCTTTTCGATGCGCGCCAAGAGCTTGCGCGCCTCCTCGAACGGCCAGGCATGGGCGTGAAGTGCTTCATCGCGCAGGGAAAGTTCTGGGCCGGATGCCATCGCCGAATCGGAGCCTTAAGCGTTTGGAAAGACAAGGAAAGCTAGGCTTTGGCGAGGGATGCCGTCAATGTCTGTCGAACGTACCACCGCCAGATACGGCGATTGCAGCGTCTTCGCTGGTCGCATCGATGTCCTTTTCGCGCTCGGCCGGCACTATCTCTCGCTCCCTTTCGCCGTCCTCTGCGTGCTGGCGAAACTCTTCACCGACGACCATGGCGGCATCCTGCCGTTCCTGCCGCTGGTGCTGCAGATCGTCGTCGCCGTCGCCGCCGAACAGCTGACCACGGCGTATAAGCGGCGTCCCCCCGGCGACGATCCGCACTTCTGGGCGCAGCGCTATACCTTCGTTTCGGCCATCGCGGGCGCCAGCTGGGGCATCGGCGTGTTCTTCTGGCTGGTGCCGGGATCATTCGCGGCCCAGGCCTATCTCTGCCTCGCCTATATGGGCATGACAGCGACGGAGTTCATCGCACGCTGTGCGCACCGGCCCGCCTATCTCGCCCACGCGACATTCTCGCTCGGGCCCTTGATCGTCATGTTGCTGATCGAAGGCGGGCTCTATCACGACATGACGGCCGTATTGTTGTTCTGCTTCGGCGCCGCGCTCGCGGGCTACTGCAACGGCATGGCGCGGCTGCTGGACGAAAGCATCCGCCTCAAATTCGATAATATGGGCTTGGTGAAAAAATTGTCGTTGGAAAAAGCCGACGCGGAGGCCGCGCGCGACGCCGCCGAGGCGAGCGCCAACGCAAAATCCACCTTCGTCGCCAATATCAGCCATGAACTGCGCACGCCGCTCAACGCCTTGCTCGGCATGGCGCAGCTGCTCGACCGTGCCGATCTCGGCCGACCCCACAGCGATCATGTGAAGGTGATGGTGGAGGCCGGCCGCGGCCTGCAGACGCTGCTCGACGACGTCATCGCCTTGACGCAGGACGACAACGAATTTCTCGCAGACAGGGAATGCGATCCCGTGCAGGCCGTGCGCGCCGTCGCGCGCCTGCTGCAGCCGCGCGCATGGGAAAAGAACCTACGCCTCACAATAACGGCCGGCGCCAATCTGCCGCGGGTTGCCGCCGATCCGCGCCGCGTGCGCCAGGCCTTGCTGAAATTCGCCGACAACGGCCTCAAATTCACCGAGAGCGGTGGAGTCGAAATCCATGCCGAGGCCTTCACCTGCGACGATCGGGAGTTCGTGCGCTTCGCCGTGACGGACACCGGACTGGGCATACCGCAGGAAGTCGTCCCGCGGCTGTTCAAGGCCTTCTCGCCCGGCGACACATCCTACGCGCGCCGCGAGCAGGGAGCCGGGCTGGGCCTGGCGGTCGTCAAACGCATCGTTGAGGCGGCAGGGGGCGAGACCGGGTTCGAGAGCGAGCCGGGCCAGGGCGCGACCTTCTGGTTCACAATGCCCGCCGTCCGCCATGCCGAACAGGACCACCACCTGGACGACAACCAGGACGCCGTGGCCGCCCCGTCGGGTCTCAATCTCCTGGCTTTTGCCGGACATGCCGAGACGCACAAATGGCTGGTGCACGCCCTGGAGCCTTTCGGCAACAAGATCACGTTCACACAAAGTGCGGCAGAGGCCGCTGCATGCGCCGGCCGCCAAGAATTCGACGCCATCATCGTGTCCGCCAGAGACACCGACATCCTGGCTGCAGCTCCGGGCGTAAAGGCGCCCATTCTGGCTTTGCTCGCAGCCGGCGAGCGCGCGCCGGTATGCGCGCGCGCCATGCTGCGCTGGCCAGCCAGTCCCCACCAGCTTTACGGGGCGCTGGCCGAGGTCGGCGCATACCGAAGGGCTGCACCCTCCTCGCCTTCCAACGAAGGCGCCATGGCGGCGATCGACGCCGGCGCATTCGCGGCGCTTGAGAAATCAGTGGGTGTGGCGACGCTGGTCGAAATCCTGAAGTCCTATATCGAGACCGCCGAACAGCTTTGCGGCGCACTGGCGATCGCCAGCGACGACGCCAACTGGCAGCAGGCCGCCCGTCTCGCCCAGGACATCGCCGGCAGCGCGAGCGGACTTGGTCTGCTTGCCATGACCGCCGCGGCGCGAGGTTTTGCCTCCGCCGCACGCCAAGGCGCCAATGCGCACACCTTGCGCAACGATGCGCAGATGATCGTGTCGGAGCACGAGCGCGTGCGAAAGGCGCTGGTGAACCTTTATCCGGATTTGGTGGCTTAGAGACCTTCTTTTGCGTTCTAAGTCCGCGCATGATCGCCGGCCATGCCGAGTGAAAGAATCACATCATTTCCCGACACCCTCCCCGCTTTAGTACCGGCGGGACATGGCGCGGCCGTGTGCGAAGGAAGCGCCTGCCGGCGCGCGGGTGCTGAAGAAGCGCGAAAGGTTTTCCGCTCCGGCGAGGTGCTGGTGGCGCATGCGGCCTTCGTTGCCGGGCGGCTGAAAACAGCACCGGCCAAACCGCTCTACGACGTCCTGGAATTGTTTGCGTTCGTGCGGCCGGGAACGCCTTGCGTGCCGAGTGCGCTGGGGATCGCGCGCGTTCTGGGAATCCCGGTTGTGGACAACGCCGAAGACGCGGCGCGTTCGCTGCGCCAATCGGCGCTTGTGCTTTTGGACGAGATCGCAGGCTGGAGCGAGGCGGAACGGGTGAAGCTTCGCCCGCTCGTCCAGACGTTGGCGACCGCAGGCTGGCGCTGGGCAGGCCCAATCCTGCAACGCGTCGGCGAAGCCGAGCGAGCGTCATCCGCGCTTGCCGGCTTCGACGCTTGGCGCACCTTGCGCGAGTGGGAGGACGAAGCGCCGCCGGGCAAACCGTCTTCGCATCCCGTCGCCGTCGAGGAAGCGCAGGGACGACTGATGCAAATGGTGGGCAGCGGCGGTGAAACGCGACCGGAGCAGCGCGCTTATGTCGACGCGGCGAGCTATGCTTTCTCGCCGCGCGAACACGCCGGCACGCCGAGGATCGCATTGGTGGAAGCAGGCACCGGCATCGGCAAAACCTTGGGCTATCTCGCGCCGGCCAGCTTGTGGGCGGAGAAGAACGGCCCAGGACTTTGGATTTCAACCTACACCCGCAACCTTCAGCGCCAGATCGTGCAGGAGATCGCGCGGCTCTATCCCGATCCCGCCGAGCGCGAGGACAAGGCGGTGGTGCGCAAAGGCCGGGAGAATTATCTCTGCCTGTTGAATTTCGAAGAGGCGGTCAAACGCACGGCGTTGGCGCCGGGACAACGCAGCGTGGCGCTGGCGCTGGTGGCGCGCTGGATTGCCGCGACCTCCGACGGCGACATGTCGGGTGCCGGATTCCCGGCCTTTCTCGCCGCCACCTTCGCCTTGCGCGAGATCACCGACCGGCGCGGCGAATGCATCTATGCCGCCTGCCCGCATTATCGCGTCTGTTTCATCGAACGTGTGGTGCGGCGCGCGCGCAACGCACCCATCGTCGTCGCCAATCATGCGCTGGTCATCGCGCAGGCGGCGCAGGATTGGCTGAGCGTCGACGAGACCACCGACACGCAGCCCGAACGGCGCACGCGCTATGTCTTCGACGAAGGCCATCATCTGTTCGACGCGGCCGACAGCGGCTTCGCCGCGTTGATCAGCGGTGCGGAGATGGCCGAGCTGCGCCGCTGGGTGCGCGGCCCCGAAGGCCGCGCCCGCAGCCGCATGCGCGGCATCGAGGAACGGCTGAAGGATCTGGTGGCAGACAACGAAAACGCGCGCCGCACGCTCGAAGAGGCGGTCGCCGCCGCCAGCGTGCTGGCGGGCGAAGGTTGGATGTCGCGTTTGAGTGCGCCGCGCGGACCAGGCGAAACATTCCTGGCGACGATCTACGGCCATGTGCGGGCGCGCAGCGACGACAAAGACGCGTTCTATTCGCTCGAAGCCGAAACCCAGCCCTTGGGTGACGAGGCTATCGAGGCGGCACGTCATCTCGGCATCGGCTTGAAGCGGTTGGCCGCGCCGCTGATGCGGCTGGCGAAGACGCTCCGCGCGCAGCTGAACGACAAGGCCGCGGAACTCGAGCCCTATCAGCGTGCCCGTATCGACGCGGCGGCGCGCGGGTTGGAGCGGCGCGGGCGCATCATCCTGCCGGCCTGGATGTCGATGCTGGAGACGTTGGAGACCGGCGAAATCCACGACGAGTTCGTCGACTGGTTCGAGATCACGCGCGACGACGGACGCGACCTGGACGTCGGTCTGGAACGGCATTGGGTCGATCCCACGCTGCCGCTGGCCAACGACGTGCTGGCAAATGCGCATGGTGCGCTCATCACATCGGCGACATTGCGCGACGCCGGCGACGGCGATGAAGACTGGCAGAGCGCGGAGGTGCGCACCGGCGCCTTGCATCTGCCCGAACCGCCGAAACGCGCCAGTTTCGGCTCGCCATTTGCCTACGCCGAGCAGGCCCGCGTGTTCATCGTCAAAGACGTAGAACGGCGCGATGCGGACGTGTTGGCGGCGGCCTATCGCGAACTGTTCCTGGCGTCCGGTGGCGGCGCGCTCGGCCTGTTCACCGCCGTCCGCGCCCTGCGCGCCGTGGAAAGCCGCATCGCCGCGCCCCTGGCCGATGCCGGCCTGACGCTCTACGCCCAGCATGTCGACCGGCTGGACACGGGGGCATTGGTCGACCTGTTCCGCAGCGAGGAAAATTCCTGCCTGCTGGGCACCGATGCGCTGCGTGACGGGGTCGACGTGCCGGGCCGTTCGCTGCGGCTGGTGGTGTTCGACAAGGTGCCCTGGCCCAAGCCGACCATCCTGCACAAGGCCCGCCGCACCCGATTCGGCAAGGGCTACGACGACCTCTTGACCCGGCTGCGGCTGAAACAGGCCTTCGGGCGGCTAATCCGAGGAGCAGGCGACAAGGGCTGCTTCGTCATCCTGGAGAGCCGCACACCGTCCCGGCTGCTCACCGCGCTGCCGGAGCAAGCACCGATCCTGCGCTGCGGGCTGGCGGAGGCCGTGCGCGAAATCCGTGGGTTTCTTGGCGAAACCCGGTGACGGACGGGCATCCCGACCTATACTAAGCACCACAAGAAAAGGTGTGAGTCATGAGCGCGGCAGCGGAAGAGAACCTCTTCAGCAAGGACGAAACGGGCGACGGCGAAAGTTATGGCCGTCACACGACGGGCATTCTGCCCGGCCATGTGCTGAAGCGGTTGATCCGCGCCCGGCGCGAGGTCGTGACTGCCGAGGATCTCGACGAGGCACAAATCCAGCCCGCGAGCATCGACCTGCGTCTCGGACCGACGGCCTGGCGGGTGCGCGCCAGCTTCCTGCCGGGTCCCAACGCCACCGTGCGCGACAAGCTCGCCAACGCAGCGATGCACGAGATCGACCTGACCCATGGCGCAGTCCTGGAGACCGGTTGCGTCTATGTCGTGCCGTTGCTGGAAAGTGCGGAGTTTTCCTTCCGCGTCTCCGGCATCGCCAATCCGAAAAGCTCCACCGGGCGGCTCGACGTCTTCACGCGGCTCATTACCGATTACGCGCAGGGGTTCGACCGCATCGAGCCGGGCTATCACGGACCGCTCTACGCCGAGATTTCCCCGCGCACCTTCCCGATCCTGGCGCGCAAGGGCTCGCGTCTGAACCAATTGCGCGTACGCCGCGGTTCGCCCCAATTCACCGATACGCAGCTGAAGCGCCTGCACGAGGAAACGCCGCTGGTCGACAGCGAGGCGAACATCGATAACGGCCTGGCGCTGAGCGTCGACCTCAAAGGCGAACTCGGCGCGCATTACGTCGGCTGGCGTGCCAAGCGGCACACCGGCATCATCGACATCGACCGGCGGTCGGTGCTCGACCCGCTCGAATATTGGGATCCAATTCAGGCGAGCAAGTCCGGCACAATCGTGCTCGATCCCGACGAGTTCTATATTCTTGCGTCGCGCGAAGCGGTGGCGATCCCGCCGGAATTCGCCGCCGAGATGGTGCCGTTCAATCCCCTGGTCGGCGAATTCCGCGTGCATTACGCGGGCTTCTTCGATCCGGGCTTCGGTTACCAGGCCGGCAGACCACCCGCGGCACGCGCCGTCCTGGAGGTGCGCTCACGCGAGGTGCCCTTCATTCTGGAGCATGGCCAGATCATCGGGCGGCTGGTGTTCGAGCGGCTGACCGAGGTGCCCTCAGAGGTCTATGGCGAGGGGCTTGGCTCGCACTACCAGCGGCAAGGTTTGAAGCTTTCTAAGCATTTCATCGATTAACCCTGCTGAATTGTTGCCTTAAGTCCACACGCCCCCGAAAAATGTGGGGCCAATATAAGGCAACCGTTGCGTCAACCGCCCAACTTTGAACTACTCCGCGGGCTGCGGATGTAACGGCATAGGGGGCTATAGCTCCGCGGCATTTTGGGTCCTATCGAAGGGGGCAGCATGAGGCGGTCACGGCGCGAAAGCGCGCCGGCCGCCTCATGAATTTTCAGGACACGCCTTGCGGCTGCAGCGACGTCGAACGATCAGGCTGCGGCGACCGCGCGCGGATTGTAGTTGAGGATCGGCGCCAGCCAACGTTCGGCCTCTTCCAGCGTCCAGGCTTTACGGCGCGCATAATCCTCGACCTGATCCTTCTCGATCTTGCCGACACCGAAGTAGCGACTTTCAGGGTGCGAGAAATAAAAGCCGGACACCGATGAGCCCGGCCACATGGCATAGCTTTCAGTGAGCTTGACGCCGGCGCGCGCCTCCGCATCGAGCAGCTTGAACAGCGTCCCCTTCTCGGAGTGTTCGGGCTGCGCGGGATAACCGGGCGCGGGACGGATGCCGCGATAGGCTTCGGCGATCAGCTGCTCGTTCGGGAGATTTTCCTCCGGCGCATAGCCCCAGAATTCGCGGCGCACCCGTTCATGCAGGCGCTCGGCGAAGGCTTCCGCCAGACGATCCGCCAGCGCGCGGAGCAAAATGGCCGAATAGTCGTCCTTGTCGGCTTCGAAGCGTTTGACATGCGCCTCTTCGCCATGGCCGGCCGTGACGACGAAGCCGCCGATGTAATCGGCCACGCCCGATGGTGCAATGAAATCGGCCAGCGCGAGATTCGGTTTGCCACTGTCGCGCGACATCTGCTGGCGCAGCGTGCGCAGCGTGGCGATGGGGAATTTGCGCGCCTTGTCGCCGAAGACGAGAATGTCGTCGTCGCCCTGTGCGTTGGCCGGGAAGAAGCCGAACGCGGCGCGCGCCGTCAGCCATTTCTCATCGACGATCTTCGCCAGCATGTTCTGTGCGTCGGCGAAAAGCCCGCGCGCCGCGGCGCCGTATTTGTCGTCTTGCAAGATTGAGGGATACTTGCCGACCAATTCCCAGGTCTGGAAGAACGGCGTCCAGTCGATGTAGCGGGCAATCTCGCCAAGGTCGTAGGCGTCATAGCTGCGCACGCCCATGAAGGTGGGCTCAGGCGGCGTATAGGACGGCCAGTCGAATTTCGGCTTGTTGGCCCGGGCTTCGGCGAGCTTCAGACGGCGGCCCGGCGCGCGTTGCGCCGCGTGGTTGCGGGCGATCTCTTCGTATTCGCGGCGAACATTGGCGACGAAATCGGTGTTCGCCGTCTTGCTCAGCAGGTTCGAAGCCACGCCCACCGCGCGCGAGGCGTCGGTAACGTAGACCGTCTGGCCCCGGCGATAATTCGGGTCGATCTTCACCGCGGTGTGCACGCGGCTGGTGGTGGCGCCGCCGATCAGCAGCGGAATGCTGAAGCCCTGACGCTCCATCTCGGCCGCCACATGGCACATCTCGTCGAGCGACGGCGTGATCAGACCGCTGAGGCCGATGATGTTGGCGCCTTTCTCCCGCGCCGTGTCCAGGATTTTCTGGGCCGGCGTCATCACGCCCAGATCGATGACTTCGTAGCCGTTGCACTGAAGCACGACGCCGACGATGTTCTTGCCGATGTCGTGCACGTCGCCCTTCACCGTCGCCATAACGATGCGGCCGGCCGGCTCCTTGGTCTGGTTCTTGGCCTGCTCGGCTTCCATATAGGGCAGCAGATAGGCGACGGCCTTCTTCATCACGCGGGCGGACTTCACGACCTGCGGCAGGAACATCTTGCCGGAACCGAACAGATCGCCGACCACGTTCATGCCGGCCATCAGCGGACCCTCGATGACGTCGAGCGGACGCGTTGCGGCCTGCCGCGCCTCTTCGGTGTCTTCCACCACAAAGCTGTCGATGCCGTGAACCAGCGCATGGGTGATCCGCTCCTGCACGGGCAGAGAGCGCCAGGCGGCATCCTGCACCTCGGCCACGGCGCCGCCGCCCTTGTACTGGTTGGCGATGTCGAGCAGCCGCTCGGTGGCATCGGCGCGGCGATTGAGCAGCACGTCCTCCACCGCTTCGCGCAGCGGCGTGGGGATATCCTGATAGACCGCGAGCTGGCCGGCATTGACGATGCCCATGTCCATGCCTGCCTTGATGGCGTGGAACAGGAACACGGAGTGCATCGCTTCGCGCACGGCGTCGTTGCCGCGGAACGAGAAGGAGAAATTCGACACGCCGCCGGATACGTGAGCATGGGGAAGTTCGGCACGGATGCGCGCGGCGGCGTCAATGAAGGCAACGCCGTACTCGTTGTGCTCCTCGATGCCGGTGGCCACCGCGAAGATGTTCGGATCGAAGATGATGTCTTCCGCCGGGAAGCTCACCTTATTCACGAGAATGTCGTAAGCGCGCTTGCAGATGTCGAATTTGCGCTCGCGGGTATCGGCTTGACCCTGCTCGTCGAAAGCCATGACCACGACGGCGGCGCCGAAGCGGCGCACTTCCTTGGCCCGCGCCACGAACGCCTCTTCGCCTTCCTTGAGGGAGATCGAATTGACGATGGCCTTGCCCTGCACGCATTTGAGGCCGGACTCGATCACGCTCCATTTCGAGCTGTCGATCATGATCGGCACTTTGGCGATGTCCGGCTCGCCGGAGATGAGATTGAGGAAGCGCTTCATCGCCGCTTCGGAATCGATCAGGCCTTCGTCCATGTTGACGTCGATGATCTGCGCGCCGTTCTCCACCTGGCTGCGTGCGACTTCCAGCGCCGCTTCATAGTCATTGGCGGCGATCAGCTTGCGGAACCTGGCGGAGCCCGTGATGTTGGTGCGCTCGCCGATGTTCACGAAATTGGTCTCGGGCGTCACGGTGAAGGGCTCGAGGCCGGAAAGCCGCAGATAGCGTGGCTTCTCCGGAATGACCCGCGGCGCGACACCCTCGATCGCTTCGGAGAACGCCTTGATGTGTGCCGGCGTGGTGCCGCAGCAGCCGCCGACGATGTTGACCAAGCCCGAGCGCGCGAATTCGCCGATCTTCTCGGCCATCTGCTCGGGCGTGTCGTCATAGCCGCCGAACTCGTTGGGCAAGCCGGCATTGGGATGGGCGCTGACCAGCGTGTCGGCGACGCCGGCGAGCTCCGCCACGTATTGGCGCATTTCCTTGGCGCCGAGCGCGCAGTTAAGGCCGATGGCAAACGGGCTGGCATGACGCACCGAATGCCAGAAGGCTTCCGGCGTCTGGCCGGTCAGCGTGCGGCCCGACAGGTCGGTGATCGTGCCGGAAATCCACACCGGCAGGCGTTCGCCCAATTCCTCGAAGGCTTCTTCGATGGCGAAGATCGCCGCCTTGGCGTTCAGCGTGTCGAAGATCGTCTCGACCATCAGCAGGTCGGCGCCGCCTTTGATCAGGCCGCGCGCAGCCTCACGATAGGTGCGGCGCAAATCGTCGAAAGTGATGTTGCGGAAGGCGGGGTCGTTGACGTCCGGCGAGATGGAGGCCGTCCGGTTCGTCGGCCCAAGGATGCCGGCAACCAGACGCGGCCGGTCGGACGTGCCGTGCGCGTCGCAGATCTCGCGGGCCAGTCTGGCGCCTTCGAAATTCAATTCGCCGACCAGATGCGCCAGCCCGTAATCGGCCTGCGAGGTTTCCGTCGCCGTGAAGGTGTTGGACTCGATGATGTCGGCGCCGGCCGAAAGATAGGCGTCGCCGATCTCGCGGATGATGTCCGGCCGCGTCAGCGTCAGCAGATCGTTGTTGCCCTTAAGCTCGCTGGTGTGATTGCCGAAGCGGGGGCCGCGGAAATCGTCTTCGCCGAGCTTGTAGCCCTGGATCATCACGCCCCAGGAGCCGTCGAGCAGCAGGATGCGTTTCTGCGATTCCTCCTTCATCCAGCGGATGCGTGCGGCGCGATCGAAACTCATGACAATTCCTTTGGAGCCAACCCCAGGATACGGCACGTCGTGTAGGTCAGGTCGGCCTGGTTGAGAGTGTAGAAATGAAACTGGTCGAAGCCGTGGGCGCAAAGCTCCTGCACCTGCTCGGCGAGCACGGCCGCCGCGATAATGCGCCGGCTTTCGAGATCGTTATCGAGACCTTCGTAGAGGCTTGCCAGCCAGCGCGGAATGCCGGCGCCGCAGCGCGCGGCCATGCGCGCGATGCCTTTGAAGTTGGTCGACGGCATCAAGCCCGGAACGATCGGCACGGAAATGCCCGCCGCGGCGGCGCGGTCGCGAAGCCGCGCAATCGTATCGCTGTCGAAGCAGAATTGTCCGATGGCGCGCGAGGCGCCCGCATCCACCTTGCGCTTCAGGAGTTCAATGTCGTGTTCGAGCGACGGTGAATCCGGGTGCCGCTCGGGATAGCAGGAGACGCTGACCGTGAACGCCGCGATCGCCCGGATGCCCTCGATCAACTCCGGCGTCGAGGCATAACCCTGTGGATGCGCGGCATAAGGTGCGCCTGCTTCGGGCATGTCGCCGCGCAACGCCACGATATGGCGTACGCCCGCCTGCCAATAGGAGCGCACGACGTCGTCGATCTCGTCCCTCGTGGCAGCGACACAGGTAAGGTGTGCGGCAGGCTTAAGCGTCGTTTCGTCCACGATACGCTTGACGGTGGCGTGTGTGCGGTCGCGCGTCGAGCCCCCCGCGCCATAGGTGACGGAGACAAAAGCAGGCTGCAGCGGCTCCAGCCGTTTGACCGAGCGCCAAAGCTGATCTTCCATCTCGGCCGTCTTCGGCGGAAAGAACTCGAACGATGCTTTGATCGGGCGCTCATCGGCAACGACGTCTCGCAGTCTCATGCCGCCTCCGCGCGCGATTTTGCCGGCACCTGGGCGACCCAGATCTTCACCGTCAGCTTCTCCCTGGAATGGATGTGCGGCGCGATGGCCTCGCCGGCCATGGATTTCAAACCGGCGGCCGCAAACCAGCCTTGCACTTCCTTGTCGGAAAAGCCGAGGCGGCGATGTGCAAAGTCTTCGCGCAAGAATTCCAGATCGTGCGGCGCGAAGTCGGCAATCAGCAAACGCCCCCCGGCGCGCATCACCCGCGCCGCCTCGGTAACCGCCGCGCCCGGATCATCGAGATAATGCAGCACTTGATGGAACAGCACCGCATCGACACCGCCCAACGCGCCGCCCGTCGGAAACGGCAGGCGATAAGTATCGGCGAGGCGCACCTGACAATTGGCGAGGTTTGCGCGCATCAACCGGTCGCGCGCGATCGCCAACATCTCCGGACTGACGTCAACGCCGATGGCGCGCTTCACCTGCGGTGCCAGCAATTCCAGCATGCGGCCGGTGCCGGTGCCCGCATCCAGCAGATGCTCGATCGGCCCGGCGCCGAGATGGCGGGCGATGGCGTCTTCGACGTCCTTTTCAGGGGCATGCAGCGCGCGAATGCGTCCCCATTCCGAGGCGTTGGCCTTGAAGTAAGCGGCGGCTTCGGCCGCACGGCGTTCGCGCACCGCCGCAAGCCGTTTCAAATCGGTTTGATGCGGACCCGATGCGAGCCGCGACAGCGTCGCGCCAAGCACCTCGCCCTGCCCTTCATCGGTCGCCCGATAGAAGACCCAGCTTCCTTCCTTGAACCGTTCGATCAGGCCGGCGCCGCACAACAACTTCAGATGGCGCGAGACGCGCGGCTGGCTTTGGCCTACGATCTCGATCAATTCGCTGACGGTCAGCTCCGCCTGCCGCAACAACAGCAGCAGGCGCAGGCGCGTGGGATCGCCCGCGGCACGCAGCATGGCGACAAGTTTGTCCATGACCGTCCTCTCTCAACACATATAAACATATCTTTATATGGTTGGTCCAGACGAGAACCGCTGGAAAACCACGATGGTCGAGGCAGGAATTTCCTTGTCTTTGGCGGCTTTCGCCCGTCGCAGAGCGTTCGCCGCCGCCATGCCGAGTCGCGGAGCACCCCTCAGTGCGCCCGATCCTGGCGTGCGCACCGCCGGCGTTTTTGGACCGCTTAGAGCGGATTTCGGTCGGCGGCTCGCGGACAAACGCCGTCTCCGGCGGCAACATTGGGCGCGTGTAATCCGCAGTAGCGAGACCGAAATACCCGCGCATCCTAAAAACATGCTCACCGCCACGAACTTGCCATAAGACGGGTCGACCATTACCTCTGGAGCGGCATTGTCAGGGGTTTATTTGCGCATGCGTGACGCTACTTTCAGATCGAATACTTTTCCGGCGGTCCGGCTGTTTCGGCTGACGCTCGCCGCGTTTGCTCTCGCGGTGGTTTTCACCGCGGCTTCCCGGCCGGCGTTGGCCGCAAACCCGGCCGAGCAATTCGTCACCGACAACGTGCAGAAGGGCCTGACGCTTCTCAACGACAAGCAGTTGTCGAAGGATCAGCGCCGCACGCAGTTCCGCGACTTCCTACTCGGTCTGACCGACATCAAGGCGATCGCCGACTATACGCTGGGACAGTACCGTCGCGGGGCATCACCCGCCGTGCTCGGCGCCTATGAGGACTCGTTCAAGGAATACGCGCTGGCCGTCTATCAATCCTATTTCGCGAAATATTCCGGCCAGACGCTGAAAGTGATGGGTTCCTATCCGCTGGGCGGCGGCGAGACCATCGTCAAGACCGTGATGCTCGATCCCGATGGCAAGTCCGACGGCAAGCCGCTGGAGGTGAACTTCCGCGTAACCGGCGAGAACGGACGTCTGGTCGTCGTCGACTTTTCGGTGGAAGGCGTGTGGGTGCGCGAGCTGGAGCGCAACGATTTCACCTCTTATCTGGGGCAGAACAACGGCGACGTGGCCATGCTGACGGCCATGCTGAAGAAGAAGACCCAGATGATGCAGTGAGCCGCAATCAGCCCCGGGTGAACCGCTTGTACTTGATGCGGTGGGGTTGATCGGCGTCGATGCCGAGGCGGCGTTTCTTGTCGGCCTCGTAGTCCTGGAAGTTGCCCTCGAACCACTCCACATGGCTGTCGCCTTCGAAGGCCAGCATGTGGGTGGCGATGCGGTCCAGGAACCAGCGGTCATGGCTGATAATCATGGCGCAGCCCGCGAACTCTTCCAGCGCCAGTTCCAGCGCCCGCAAAGTTTCGACGTCGAGATCGTTGGTCGGTTCGTCGAGCAGCAGAAGATTGGCGCCCGACTTCAGCATCTTGGCGAGATGAACGCGGTTGCGTTCGCCGCCCGATAGCTGGCTGAGTTTTTTCTGCTGGTCGCCGCCCTTGAAGTTGAAGGCGCCGACATAGGCGCGGCTTTGCATGGTGCGCTTGCCCAGCTCCAGCACGTCCAAGCCGCCGGAAATTTCCTCCCACACGGTCTTTTTCGGATCGAGATCGTCGCGGGACTGATCGACATAGCCGATGTGCACCGTCTCGCCGACACGCAGCGTGCCAGCATCGGGCTTTTCCTGGCCGGTAAGAAGTTTGAACAGCGTGGTCTTGCCGGCGCCGTTCGGGCCGATGACGCCGACAATACCGCCCGGCGGCAGGCTGAAGTTCACATTCTCGAACAGTTCGCGGTCGCCGAAACCCTTCATCAGGCCTTCCGCCTCCACCACCAGGGAGCCCAGCCGCTCGGCGACCGGAATGACGATCTGCGCCGCGGTGCCGCGCTGTTCCTGAGACTTGGCCAGCAGCTCTTCATACGAACTGATGCGCGCCTTGCTCTTGGCCTGGCGGGCGCGCGGGCTTTGCTGAATCCATTCGCGTTCGCGAGCGATGGTGCGTTCACGCGCAGCTTCTTCCTGGCCTTCCTGATGCAGACGCTTTTCCTGCACCACCAGGAAGGAGGAGTAATTGCCCTCGTGCGGGATGCCGCGGCCCCGATCCAGCTCCAGAATCCAGCCGGTGACATTGTCGAGGAAGTAACGGTCATGGGTGACCAGGATCACGCAGCCCTTGTATTCGCGCAGCGTGTGCTCCAGCCACGCCACCGACTCCGCGTCCAGATGGTTGGTGGGTTCGTCGAGCAGCAGAATATCGGGCGCATCCAGCAGCAGCTTGCACAGCGCCACGCGGCGCTTTTCGCCGCCCGACAGTGTGGAAACCTGGGCATCGCCCTCGGGGCAGCGCAGCGCGTCCATCGCCTGGTCGATCTGGCTGTCGAGGTCCCACAGACCCTGCGCCTCGATCTCGTCCTGCAGGCGCGCCATCTCGTCGGCGGTCTCGTCGGTGTAGTTCGAGGCAATCTCGTTGTAGCGGTCCACCAGCGCCTGCTTGGCGGCCACGCCTTCCATCACATTGCCGCGCACGTCCTTGGTGGGATCGAGCTGCGGCTCCTGCGGCAGGTAGCCCATGCGGACACCGTCCGCCGCCCAGGCCTCGCCGGTGAACTCCTTGTCGAGCCCCGCCATGATCCGCATCAGCGTGGACTTACCGGCACCGTTGACGCCGACGATGCCGATCTTCGCGCCCGGATAGAACGACAGCCAGATGTCTTTCAGCACCTGACGGCCGCCGGGGTAGGTCTTCGACAGACCCTTCATCACGAAAACGTATTGCGGCCCGGCCATCAGGTATCCTTTGCGGAGGCGTGTGTGGCGTTTTAGTTTGCTGGGTGGCCGGGTCAAGCCCAGCCCTGGAGCTCAGAACTTGATCTTCGCCCGCGAGAGCAGCGAAACGGCATTGGTGCCGTTCTGGCCGCCGAGATTCGTCTGATAGGACGCGTTGGCCTGCAGCGCCACCGAGTTACCGAAGAAATTGGTGACATAGCCAAGTTCGATGTCGGTTTCCGGCGTGGTGCCGGCAAACAACTTGTCGCGACCGAAAAACTGCATGTCGTTCGAGGTTGCCGCCGCGAACGCGTTCCCGTAGCTCGGCGCCGGACGCGAGAACGCCAAACCGAGCGCATCGTTGCCGAACAGGCCCTGCTTCGCCACCGCGATGCCGTAGGACTGCGTGTGCAACTCCGACTCCAGACCGCCGCTGAAGGCACTCGGACGAAGGTCGAGCTGCGTCGTGCCTTCGCTGTAGGATGCCGTCGTTACCCAGCCGCTGCCAAAACCAACATGCGCCGAGAAGCCCAGCGAGGTGGTGCGTGCCACGTCAATCGCCGCGTTGCTTTCGCCCAGCGCGCCGGCGTGCTCGGCCGTCTGCGATGCGGTGAAGCCGACGCCTCCCCATTTCGCAAAATTCCACGCCAAGCCGGCGACCAGCGAATTTGTGCTGCGCGTATCATAGGGAAGGCCCGCACCTCCCAGCCGCGCAACCGCAAGATTGGAATTGAGCAGATACGGGTTGAGACCAGGCGCCGACGCGGCCTGACCGATGCTGAAATACAGGTTGCGGGACAGCGCCAGCGATGCGCCGACATAGGAGCCGCCGCTCGACAGCGACAGATACGGGGATTCCACAGCCGATGCGGAATAGAAAAGCCCGTCGAACGCATTCGTCGACGGCGCATATCCGTCGAGCACTTGCGCGACGTCGACGTTGAAACCGGTCTGCAGCGTGAAGTCGTCGAACAGCGAGAATTCGCCGACGACTTCGTTTGTGGCATAGCGCGAAAGATCCTGCGGACCCGTCGACAATCCGGGCAGCACGGATGGCAGATCGAACGAGAATGTATAATCGGCGATGCGCGATGCCGGAGCACTGATAACGCTCCCATGCGTGGCCGCCATAGACGCGCCGGCCGACGGGGCGAGTGCCGACACGGCAACGCCCGCGGCGATAATCAGCGCGCGGTTGAATAGGCCCCTCATGACACGCGTGTGCGTTAGAAACATCCCAAAATTCGACCCTGAATTTAGCAGACGATACGCCAAAAACTCAAAGGATTCCTTGGTTTTTGCGTGACATCGCCGCAACATTCGCCAACAGATTTCAGGCCGCCCGGGCTGCCCAAAACAGCAGCACGGGCCTGTATTCTGTGGATGGCGGCGAAGTCGCCCCCATCCCCTTGTTTTCCGCGGGCACGGCTGCGGCGGCTTCAGCCGCCCATGTGTCCGGTGCCGTGCAAGGACACGGGTCCTATTGCGCGGCTTACAGACCTTAGCCAAAGGTATCGCACAGATGACACCCCCGCCCCTCAAAGCCGCGATTCTCCCGGTCACGCCCTATCAGCAGAACTGCTCGATCGTCTGGTGCACGCGCACCATGCGCGGCGCGGCCGTCGATCCGGGCGGCGAGGTGCAGAGGCTGAAGGAAGCCGCGGCGGCCAACGGCGTCACGCTCGAGAAAGTGCTGCTCACCCACGGCCATCTCGATCACGCCTCGGGCGCCGCCAAGTTGTCGCGCGAACTTGGAATTCCGATAGAAGGTCCGCATACGGATGATATATTCTTGCTGGAAGCCCTGGGCGAGAATGCGAGACGGCCCGGCTTCGCCGATGCGGAGGCCTGCACTCCGTCGCGCTTCCTAGCCGACGACGACACCATCTCTTTCGGCGATGTGACCTTCGGCGTGCATCACTGCCCCGGTCATACGCCCGGCCACATCGTGTTCTTTCACAAGGAAGCAAAGATCGCTTTTGTCGGCGATGTTCTGTTCAAAGGATCGATCGGCCGAACGGATTTCCCGCGCGGCGACCACGCGACGCTGATACGTTCGATCACCGAGAAATTGTGGCCGCTCGGCGATGACATGCAGTTCGTGCCCGGCCACGGGCCGATGTCGACCTTCGGCTGGGAGCGCCGGACCAACCCCTTCGTGGGTGACCTGGCCCTTGGCCGGGCGTAATGATGCATTTCCCTGCGACCCAAATGGCTCTAAGATGCGCGCATTGGCTACATCGCAAAGGAGTTCGTCGTGACTGATACGGGCAGACTAGATGACACCGGTGTCATTCGTTTACATCCGAGTGACAATGTCGTCGTCGCCGCGCAGAGCGTCGCCGCGGGCACGAAGTTCACACGCGAAAACGTCACGGCGCTGGACGCCATCCCCTTCGGTCATAAGCTTGCGACGCGCGCCATCGCCAAGGGCGAAGCGGTGCGCAAATACGGCCAAGTGATCGGGGCCGCGACGCAGGACATCGCCGCCGGCAAGCACGTCCATGTGCACAATATGGCGTTCTCTGACCTGCGCGCCGATGCCGGAACACAGTCCGCCTATCGCCCCAACGAGGCGCCACGCACCTTCATGGGCTACAAGCGCGCCGACGGCCGCGTCGCCACGCGTAATTATGTCTGCGTCCTGACCAGCGTGAACTGCTCAGCGACGGTCGCCCGCCACATCGCCGAAGCCGCCGAGCGCAGCGGTCTGTTGCGCGACTATCCCAATGTCGACGGCATCGTGCCCATCACCCATCACAGCGGGTGCGGCATGGCAAACAGCGGCGAGAATTACGATCTGCTGAGCCGCACGCTGTGGGGAACCGCCGCCAATCCGAATTTCGGTGCGGTGCTCCTGGTCGGCCTGGGCTGCGAGGTGATTCAACTCGCCCGTTTCAAACAGGAATACGGCCTCGCCGATGATACAAATTTCCAATCGTTCACGATCCAGGACACGGGCGGCACAAAGAAAGCCATTGCCGAGGGCCTCGAGCGGCTGCGCGCCATACTGCCGGAAGTGAACCGTGCGCAACGAAGCGAACAGCCGGCCAGCGAGATCGTCGTCGGCCTGCAATGCGGCGGCTCCGACGCCTGGTCCGGCGTCACCGCCAACCCCGCGCTCGGCAATGCCTCGGACAGGCTGGTGGCGCTTGGCGGCACAGTGATCCTTTCGGAAACACCGGAAATCTACGGCGCGGAGCATCTCCTCTATGCGCGGGCCGCGTCGCCGGAGATCATCGACACGCTGCGCGCGCGTATCGAATGGTGGGAACGTTACACCGCGATGTTCAACATGGAGATGAACAACAACCCCTCGCCAGGCAACAAGGCGGGCGGATTGACGACCATTCTGGAGAAGTCTCTGGGGGCCGTAGCCAAGGGCGGCACCTCGCCGCTCAACGACGTGATCGAATACGCCAAACCGCTGCGCAAGCGCGGCCTGGTATTCATGGACAGCCCCGGCCTCGATCCCTGCTCCGCCACCGGGCAGGTAGCCTCTGGTGCGACCATGATCGCATTTACCACGGGACGCGGCTCGGCCTATGGCTGCAAACCTTCCCCCTCCGTCAAACTCGCTACCAACTCCGATATCTACAGCCGCATGAAAGACGACATGGATATCGATTGCGGGACCATCGCCACGGGTGCCTCAAGCGTCGAGGAAAAAGGCGCTGAAATCCTCGACTATCTGCTCGACATTGCCTCGGGTAAAAAGAGCAAGAGCGAAGAATTGGGCTACGGCGACACGGAATTCGTGCCCTGGCATATCGGCGCCGTTATGTAGCAGCTCTTAACCAGTTGGTCCTGCCGACAGCCCATAGACGTATGGCTGCGACTCTTTGTATCGTCGCAAAGGATGGTGGGGTGTCCGCTGGTGACAAAACGGCAATGTTTGGTCGCGATAACCTTTGCTTTGCTGCTGGGCGGATGCGCCAGCGGCGGGCATGACGACAGCACCAACGACCCGCTGGAACCCGTCAACCGCAAGATATTCGCCTTCAACCATATGCTGGATGACCGTGCCGCGCTGCCGGCAGCCACCTATTACAAATCCGCCGTGCCGGACGGCGCACGCGAGGGCGTACACAATTTCCTTTCCAATTTGACGCTGCCTATTACCTTCGCCAACGACGTGCTGCAGGGCCAGATGACGCGGGCCGGCCTTGCGGTCTGCCGCCTCGGCGTCAACACGACGATGGGCGTGCTCGGAGTCATGGATCCGGCCACCGGCATGGGATGTCCGGAACATGACGAGGATTTCGGCGAGACCTTGGCGGTCTATGGCGTTCCCGGCGGGCCCTATCTGGTGCTGCCGCTTCTCGGCTCAACCGTTCCGCGTGACGCCTTGGGCAGAATATTGGTCGACCACTACTTCAATCCTTTGGGCTACGTGACTTATCATGGCAAGCTTTACGTCTCCCTCGGGGAGAACTTCCTGAAGCTCGTCGATCACCGTTCGCGCCACATTGGTGCATTACGCGGTATCGAACGGACTTCAATCGACTATTATGCGGCCATGCGTACCATCTATCAGCAGAAGCGCGAGACCAAAATCGAGAACGACGAAGGCCTCGCGCCAGACGCTCCAGACGAGCCCGACGTTTCGCAGTAGTTTCCTCACAGGCCGAAGGCCCTATGTCCATCATTGAGAAAATCGTCGCGTTCTGTTGCCGTCACGCGCACGCAGTCATCATCGTCGGCGTGCTCGCGGCCGTCGCCGGCGGCCTATACACGGCGAACCACTTCGCCATGGACACCGACAGCAGCACGCTGATCTCTCCGAACCTGCCGTGGCGGCAGCAGATGGCGCGTTTCGACAAGCTGTTCCCACAGCGCAACAACCTCATTTTGGTGGTGATCGATTCCCCGACGGCGGATCGCGCCAACTGGGCGGCCGACACGCTGGCTGCGAAACTCTCCGAAAATAAAAAACTCTTCCCTGCCGTGCGGCGCCCGGATGGCGGCCCGTTCTTCGAGCGCAACGGCTTGCTGTTCCTTTCCGAACAGGAAGTCCGCGAGACGACGCAGAAGCTGGTGACGGCGCAACCCTTCCTTGGTGCGCTCGCCGCCGATCCGTCGTTGCGCGGCGTGATGGACAGCCTCAGCACGGCGTTGATGGGCATTGCGCACGGACAGGCCAAGCTGTCCGATATCGACGCGCCCATGGTGGCGTTCGCCGATACGCTGCAGAAGGCGATCGAGGGGAAAACGCAATTCCTCTCCTGGCGCACATTGTTCACCGGCAGTGCCGGCGGCGAAAGACTGCGCACTTTCATCGAGGTGCAGCCGAAGCTCGACTATGACGCGCTGATGCCCGGCGCAACCGCGGAAAATGCGATCCGCAATACCGCTCGCGAGCTCGGGCTGACGCCTACCAACGGCGTCCGCGTGCGACTGACCGGACCCGTGCCCCTGCAGGACGAGGAATTCGCCACGATCTCCCAGCGCGCCGACGTGATGGGGATCGCCATGCTTCTGGCCGTAACCTTGTCGTTGTGGCTGGCGGTGCATTCCTTCCGTATCATCTTCTGTATCCTGGCCACACTGTTCACGGGCCTCTCGCTGACGATGGCCGCCGGCCTGTTGATGGTCGGCGTGTTCAACATCATCTCGATAGCCTTCGTCGCCCTTTTCGTCGGCCTTGGGGTCGATTTCGCCATCCAGTTTTCGGTGCGTTACCGAGCCGAGCGACATGGCAACAACGATCTCGTCATCGCCTTGAAACATGCCGGCCGGGGCGTCGGTGTGCCTCTGGCGCTGGCGGCGGCGGCCACGGCTGCGGGCTTCTACTCGTTCCTGCCGACCGATTATGTGGGCGTGGCGGAACTCGGCCTCATCGCCGGCGTCGGCATGGTGATCGCCTTCGTCCTCAGCATCACCTTCCTTCCGGCGCTGATCCTGTTGGTCAAACCTGCCGGAGAAGATGAACACGTCGGCTTCAAGTTCCTGGCGCCGGCCGACCGCTTCCTCGAGACGCATCGCCGCGCCGTATTGATCGTGGCCGCTCTGGCCGGGCTGGCGGCGCTGGCAACGGTGCCGTTCCTCAAATTCGATTTCAACCCTCTGGACCTCAGAAATCGTCACGTGGAATCGATGTCGACCCTGTTCGACCTGATGAAGGATCCACAGACATCGCCCAACACGATCGACGTGCTGGCGCCATCGCTCGATGCCACCGACAAGCTGGCGGACAAGCTGTCGAAGAGCCCGTTGATCGGCCAGGTTCTGACACTGAAGAGCTTCGTGCCTGACGACCAGCAAAAAAAGCTGGCCATGATTTCCGATACGGCGTTCCTGCTCGATGCGACGCTCAACCCGTTCACCGTCAAGCCGCCGCCGACGGACGGCGAAGTTGCCACGAGCATGACCGAGGCAGCGACAGCATTGCGCAAGGCCGCTGGGACACGCAAAACGAAGGCGGCGCAGGACGCGCGAAGACTGTCCGACGTGCTCGGCGTCGTAGCGCAGGGACCGCAAAGTGTCCGGCTGACGGCAGCGAACGCACTGGTGTCAGGCCTCAACACCCTGCTCGATGAATTGCGCAGTGCGCTGCAGGCGGGGCCGGTGAGCATCAAGACCATGCCGCCCGATCTGGTCGCCGAATGGGTGGCGAAGGACGGAACCGCACGCCTGGAAGTGTTTCCGAAGACCAACGTCAACGACAACAAATCGCTCAAGCGCTTCAGCAAGGCCGTGCTGGCGGTGACGCCCGACGCGACCGGCACCCCGATCACCATTCAGGAATCGGGTCAGACCATCATCGGCGCCTTCATCGAGGCGGGTTTCTGGTCGTTCCTGGCGATCACGATTCTGCTGGTCATCGTCCTGCGGCGGGAGCACGACGTCATCGTGACGATCGTGCCTCTGGTGCTGACCGCGCTGCTGACCCTGGCGACATGCCGCTTGATCGGCCTGCAGCTCAACTTCGCCAACATCATCGCCCTGCCGCTGCTGCTCGGTATCGGGGTGGCGTTCGACATCTATTTTGTCGTCGCTTGGCGCGCGGGCGCGCGCAACCTGCTGCAGTCCAGTCTGACGCGGGCGGTGATCTTCAGTGCCATGACGACGGCGTCCGGCTTCGGTTCCCTGTGGCTGTCGAGCCATCCCGGAACAGCCAGCATGGGCGAGTTGCTGATCATCTCGCTCGCTTGGACGCTGCTGACGACGCTGTTCTTCCTGCCGGCGCTCCTGGGGCCGCCGCCGAAGCAGACGGTTACTGCGCCATAAGCTTGTCGGTCAGGGTGTCGATCTTCTTGATCAGCCCCTTGGCGCCGCCGGCGGTGACCGTGGCGCCGAAATCAGAGCGCTGCGTCGCCAGCTGGCTGACATAGCCGTTCAGATAGATGTCGAGGATCTTCCAGGTGCCGCCGACCTGCCGCATGCGGTAGCCGAAAGGAATGGTCTTGCCGCCGGTAACCAGCTTGCTTTGCACGATGCGATCCTGGCCGCGCGTCTGAGTTGCCGGATCGACGACGAACTTCTCATCGCTATAGCCGTCGAAATTGCTGGCGTAGTTGGCCACGGTCATACGCTCAAAAGCGTCGAGCAATGCCTGCTGGTCCGCCGCCGACATCGTGGCCCAGCTCGGACCGACCGCGAGATGTACCATGTCAGGCAAATCGAAAGTCGCCTCGATCACCGGCTTCAGCTTGTCGAAGCGGCCTTTGATGCCGAGTTCCTTGGCGTGCTTCATCGAATCGAGCAGCGCGTCATAGAAGGTTTGGACCTGCTGCACCGCTGGGTCAGGAGTATCGGCGTTCGCCACAGGCGCCGTGAACGCAGCCGTCAGAAAAATGGCAACTGCAGCGCACGCGCGCATCCAATTGTTTCTCATCGTCATCCTCTTACGCCTTAGGCCCCTGAACGGAACATATCTCGCGAATGTCTATGTCAGAATTATGGGCGCGCCCTTAGGTTTCCCGGTCGAGCAGGAACGGCGGCAAAGCCCGCAATTCGTCGGCTTCGGGCCCGTAAGCGTCCAGTGCCGCTACGGCACGATCTGCAATCGTGGCAGCTTCGCGGCGCGCCCCATCGATGCCGTAGATGGAAACCAAAGTGGCTTTACCGTGATCCTGGTCCTTACCGACGGCCTTGCCGGTCTTTTCCGCCGTGCTGGTAACGTCGAGAAGGTCGTCGGTGATCTGGAAAACCAGTCCCATATCGCGGGCGTAGTCGCGCAGATGCCTGAGATCTTGTTCGGCGGCTTGCCCCAGGATAGGGCCGGCCTCGCAGGCAAACTCGAAGAGCTGACCGGTTTTCAACCTTTGCAGGAGGATCACCTCGTCTGCGCCAAATGCGCTGTCGGCCGCGACCATATCGATCATCTGGCCGCCGATCATGCCGTTGCTACCGCCTGCTTCGGCCAGCCGTGTAATCAACCGGCAACGTACGTCGGCGGACGCGTGCGTCTCTTTGTGCGCCAAAATCTCGAAGGCGATGGTGAGAAGGGCGTCGCCGGCAAGCACCGCGGTGGCTTCGTCGAAGGCCTTGTGGGTCGTCGGCCTGCCCCGCCGCAAATCATCGTCGTCCATGCAGGGAAGATCGTCATGGACCAGCGAATAGGTGTGCAGCACTTCGATCGCCGCGGCCGCGCGCAAGGCCCCCTGCCGGTTAACCGAGAACAAGCCGGCACTGTGAAGGACAAGAAAAGGCCTTAATCGTTTACCGCCGGCAAAGGTCGCGTAGCGCATGGCCTCGTGGATGCGCCGGTGGAGCCCGTGCGGCTCGGGCAGCAGCCGCCCGAGCGTGGCCTCGACGGCCTCGGCCGCCGCGCCCATGGCCTGAGAAAGGCGCTTGGACCGCGCCCCATCCGATGTTTTCTCCATGACCGCAGCACCCGGCCGAAAATTGCAGGCGTTGTCTATAGCAAACCCGGACCAACACAAACTGCGTTGCTTCTGCAGCACAATTCCATTTAGTAACGTTGCAAGAAAGTCATTGCGGAAGACGACGTCTTTCGGGAAACTGCACCCCAGCGGGCTATCGACTAATTTCCCCTTGCGCGCTAGGGGTTTAGCACGTGCTTTGGGGAATTTTTTGCGCGATGGAGCGAATGCGATGCGTGTCGTCCTTGCCCAGCCGCGCGGCTTTTGCGCGGGCGTTGTACGGGCGATCGACATCGTCGAGCGCGCCCTCGAGAAATATGGCGAACCCGTCTATGTCCGCCACGAGATCGTTCACAATCGTCACGTTGTCGAAACGTTGAAGAACAAGGGCGCCCGCTTTGTCGAGGAACTGGACGAGGTCCCGGACGGTTCGGTGACAGTGTTCAGCGCCCACGGCGTAGCACAGTCGGTCATCAAGGAAGCCAGTTCGCGCGGGTTGCCGGTGCTGGATGCGACATGTCCGCTGGTCTCCAAAGTCCACAGCCAAGGCAAACGCTATGTCGGCAACGGCCGCACGCTGATCCTGATCGGCCATGCCGGGCATCCCGAAGTCGAAGGCACGATGGGACAAGTTGGCGCACCGGTGCACCTCGTCCAATCCGAGGGCGACGTCGATGCCTTGCGAATCCCGCCAGAGACGCCTGTCGCCTATGTGACGCAGACGACGCTCTCCATCGACGACACCCGCAACATCATCGCCGCGCTGAAGCGCCGTTTCACGGATATCATCGGCCCCGACATCACCGACATCTGCTACGCCACGCAGAATCGCCAGACGGCCGTGCGCGAGCTATGCCGCATCGCCGACATCATCATCGTGGTTGGTGCCAAGAACAGTTCGAATTCCAACCGGCTGCGCGAGATCGGTATTGAAGAAGGTGTCCCTTCCTATCTGATCGCCGACGGCAGCGAACTGGACCCTGCCTGGGTGATCGGCAAAAAGACTATTGGATTGACGGCTGGTGCCTCCGCTCCCGAGGCCTTGGTCGAGAATGTGATCGACGCGCTGCGGGACATCGACTCCGACGTCGAAGTCTCGCAGATGGACGGCAAGAAGGAGCATATCGAGTTTCGGCTTCCCGCCGAACTCAGAGGTTAGGAGTAGAAATTGGGTATTCCGGCAATGCAGGCGGCCCGTATCGGGGCCTATGTCGTCAAGCAGCACCTGACCGGCAGGAAGCGCTATCCGCTCGTGCTGATGCTGGAACCGTTGTTCCGCTGCAACCTGGCCTGTGCAGGCTGCGGCAAGATCGACTATCCGGATGACATCTTGAACCAGCGTCTTTCCTATGAAGAGTGCATGGAAGCGATCGACGAATGCGGCGCACCAGCCGTTTCGATTGCCGGCGGCGAGCCGCTGCTTCATCGCGAGATGCCCAAGATCGTGAAGGGTTTCCTGGAGCGCAACAAGTTCGTCATCCTGTGCACGAACGCGCTGTTGCTTTCCAAGAAGATCGATGACTACGAGCCCAATCCGAACTTCACCTGGTCGATCCATCTGGACGGCGACAAGGCGATGCACGACAAATCGGTTTGTCTGGAAGGCACCTATGAAAAGGCCGTCGCGGCGATACAGCTCGCCAAATCGAAGGGCTTCCGCACCCAGATCAACTGCACGCTGTTCGAGGATGCCGAACCGGAACGCGTCTCGAAGTTCTTCGACGAGATGATGGCGATGGGCCTCGACGGCATCACGGTGTCGCCTGGCTATGCTTATGAACGCGCGCCGGACCAGGAGCATTTCCTGAACCGCGAGCGCACCCGCAACCTGTTCCGCGACATCTTCAAGCGCGGCAATGGCGGCAAGAAGTGGAAGTTCACCCAGTCCGAGCTGTTCCTGGACTTCCTGGCCGGCAACCAGACCTATGAATGCTCGCCGTGGTCGATGCCGGCGCGGACCGTGTTCGGCTGGCAGAAGCCCTGCTATCTGCTTGGCGAAGGCTATGTGAAGACCTTCAGAGAGTTGATGGAAGACACGGAGTGGGAGAAGTACGGTGTCGGCAATTACGAGAAGTGTGCCAACTGCATGGTCCATTGCGGTTTTGAAGGCACGGCCGTCGCCGATTCCGTCAAGAACCCGCACAAGCTGATTCCGTTGGCCGTCCGCGGCATCAAGACCGAAGGTCCGCTGGCGCCCGACATCTCGCTCGCCAACCAGCGACCGGCGGAGTTCGTCTTCTCGCGCCACGTCGAAAAGAAGCTATCCGAGATACGGACAGCCAAGGCCTCTCCCGAGAAGGCGACTGCAGCGGAGTAAGGCGCGGAAGGCCTTCCCCGCTTCTCGCCCGGTCTGGACCAGTTCCGGAATCTGAGCCGGCTCGCTTGCCACCGATTTCAGGACGGCAAACAGCCGGGGCTTGCCGTTCGGCTTGAGCGGCTCCAGTGCGGCCGGCGGCAAGGTGCGCTGGTAGCCGTCGCTGATAATACGCAAGGCAACAAAAGGCAGTCCGCGCTGCTTCGCGAAACGCGCGGCGACATGGGACTCCATGTCCACCGCGTGACCGCCCGAATCGCGGAACAGGGCCCGCTTGGCGCCGATATGCGAGACGACTTCGTCCACGCCCGCGATGATCGCCGACCGCGAATAAGCGAGCTTGCCGCGCAGGAGCTGCGACCAGGCGGCGTCGCAGGTGTAGTGTTCGTTGCCGGCAACGACATGGGTGGCGACGATTGCATCGCCCGTCCGTAGCAGGGGCGCCAGAGCGCCGGCAATGCCGAAGCTGACGACAGCGACGGCGCCTTCCGCCGCCTCATCCAGACGTTTCGTCAACAGTTCCGAATTGCCGCCGCCGATGACGGGCTTGAGGCCCGCGCGCTTGGCAATCCTCGCCTCTTTGGCGAGCCCTGTAGCGGCAAGGATGCTCACAGCCCGTATGCGACCCGTCGCGAATTGCCCGCCCTGAGATTGCGGTAGCGTGCTACCGCCCAGAGCGGAAAGAATCTTGGATATCCGTGATAGCGCAGATAGAACACGCGCGGGAAGCCGCCACCCGTATAATGCTCCTGCGGCCATAGCCCGTCGGCTTGTTGGTTCTTCTCCAGCCAGCGGATGCCGCGCACGACGGCGGGATGATCCACCTCGCCCGCTGCCATCAGGCCCAGCAGCGCCCAGGCTGTTTGCGACGCCGTGGAAGGCGCCGGCTCGTAGCCCTTGTAGTCGAGCTTGTAGCTGTTGCAGTCCTCGCCCCAGCCGCCATCCGTGTTTTGGATAGCAATCAACCAATCGGCGGCACGACGCACCGTCGGCGTACTCGCGTCGAGTCCCGCGGCATTGAGGCCGGCCAGCGCCGACCAGGTACCGTAGATATAGTTGACTCCCCAGCGGCCGAACCAACTGCCATCCTTCAGCTGCACGCGCTCTAGATAATCGATGGCCTCCTTCATGCGCGGGCTGTCGTGCGGCTCTCCGAGCTGCGCCAGCATACCGATGCAGCGGCCCGTAACGTCCTCGGTCGGCGGATCGAGCAGCGCCCCGTGATCGGCGAAGGGAATGTTGTTGAGATAATAATATGTGTTGTCGGCATCGAAAGCGCCCCAGCCGCCGTTCTTGCTCTGCAGGCCTTCCACCCATTCGCGTCCGCGCGCAATGGCGTCCTTGTAATCGGCCTTCGGCGCGACCGTCTCTTTCGCACGGTCGAGCGCCATCACCACGACGGCCGTATCATCGAGATCGGGGTAATAGTCGTTGCGATACTGGAACGCCCAGCCGCCGGGGCGGACACCCGGGCGTTCTTCTTCCCAATCGCCCTTCACATCCAGCACCTGCAGTGGCTTCAGCCACTCCAGTCCGCGCGCCGCAGCCGCATCCGCTTCCGGCGTGCGCGCCTCCATCAGGGCGTGGCAAACCAGCGCCGTATCCCACACCGGCGAGACGCAGGGCTGGCAATAGGCTTCGTCGTCTTTGATGACGAGCAGCTTTTCCACAGAGGTTCGGGCAATGGCGCGGTCAGGATGCGTTGGCGCGTACCCCATCACGTCGTACATCATCACGCTGTTGGCCATGGCGGGATAGATGGCGCCGAGCCCGTCTTCGCCGTTCAGCCGTTCGGTTGTCCAGCGCACACATTCGTCGATGGCGCGCTGGCGCAGCCCTTTCGGCCAGAACGGCTCGAACCATTTGAGCAGCACATCGAGCGCACCGAAGAAAGCGGACCAGTACCATTTCTGGTGCGGCGCCCGCTTGGAGGCCACTTTGCCGTGCGGCAGGAACAATTCGCGCACGTCGACGCGGCGAGGATTGCGCGCCAACGGTTTTTTTGCCGCCAGTACCAGCAGCGGCACGATCACCGTACGCGCCCAATAGGACATCTTCGACAGATGGATCGGGAACCAGCGCGGCAGCAGGATCAGCTCGACCGGCACCGTCGGCACATTGTTCCACGAGGTCTGCCCGTAGAGCGCCAACAGGATGCGGGTGAAGACGTTGGCCTTGGCCGCGCCGCCGCGCTTCAGAACTTCTTCGCGCGCCCGTTTCATATGCGGGGCGTCCGGATCGTCGCCGATCATCTTCAGCGCGAAATAAGCTTTCACCGTGGCGCTGATGTCGAGAGCACCGTCGTGATAGAGCGGCCAGCCGCCATGCCCGCCCTGGATGCGGCGCAGATAGACGCCGATCTTCCGCTCGAGTTCGAGATTGGGCTCCTCGGCCAGATAATGCACCAGCAGGACATATTCGGCCGGGATGGTGGCGTCGGCTTCGAGTTCGTAGACCCAATGCCCATCGGCGCGCTGCTCTTTAAGCAAAGCTGCCGTTGCGTCGCGGATGATGGCATCGACCGCAAGGGTCCCGTCCCGCTCCGCCGCAATCTGGTTCATGAAATGAACTCCCCGCCGCCGCGATTATACGTTACGCCGCAGCCATGCCAATTGCGCCGCCTTCTGCCCGGAGCGCAGGGCGCCTTCGATGGTTGCCGGCAGGCCTGTATCGACCCAGTCACCGGCAAGCAAGAGATTCCGCCAGGCGGTCGCCGTTTTCGGACGCATGGCAACCTGTTCGGGGGTGGCAGAAAAGGTGGCACGCTTTTCCTTGACGATTTGCCAGGGCGGCAGCGTTGCGGAGAGGTTGTGAGCCTTGGCGACATCGCGCCAGAGAAGCGCGGCCAGTGCCTCGCGGTCCTGATCGACGATGGCGTCGGCCGCGCTGACGGTGACGGACATGCGGTCTGGGAACGCAAAGATCCATTCGGCGGTGCCGCCGATCACTCCGAGCATCAACGGCGCGCCCGCCGGCGCTGCAATCTTGAAATGCCCGTTGACGATGGCGTGGAATTTGTCCGGCGCAGAAATTTTCGGCACCAGTTCACGCGTCACCCAGGGCGGCGTCGCCAGCACCACCGTGTCGTCGGCGGAAAGCGGCACGGTACTGTCGGGAAATTCCAGTGCCACGGCGTGGTTGGCATCGAGAACGATCCGCCGGAGACGTTGACTGAAGTGAACCTTGCCATCCTTCGCCGCGAGGAAAGCGAGCGCCGGATCCACGAAGGCGGCCGCGAGCGTCGGGTGTGCAATACGTGGCCGATAGGCCCGTCCGCCTTTGGCCAGCGTCTCGCGCACGACCGCACCGGCCAGCGTCGCGGAGGCGCCCTCCGGCGTCGTGTTCAAGGCGGCAAGCAGGAAGGGACGCATCAGCCGGTCCCATAGCGCGCCCTTGCAGGGAATGACATCTTCGATGCGCTGCGCTGAATTGGCCGTCAGCAGCGCCGCGAGGCGGGTGTAGTCCTGCGCCTTGGTGCCGGGCACCCGACGCCCGCCGCTGAAAATCCACCAAGGCAACGGCCCTTCGTTCGGCGACAACGTCCAGCGATCGCCGGTTTCCAGATCAATAAAGGCGAACTCGGCACGCTGAGGACCCGCCAGCGCATCATGCGCGCCGATTATGCGCAGATAGTCGCGCACTGCGCGGTTGCCGGACAGGACGAGATGGTTGCCATTATCGATGACGCAATCGAGCGTGGCGTCGAAATAGGACCGGCATCGCCCGCCCGCCTGCCCTGCTGCTTCGTAGAGAACGACGCGCGCGCCCCTCTCCGCCAGCGACACGGCGGCGGAAAGTCCTGCCAACCCGCCGCCGACGATATAGACCGTGCTCATGCGCCGAACCCGTGTCGCAATACGATCATCGCCAGCTGTGTCTTGGGTAAGCGGACACGCGCGCGCGGCGGCGCCCAGCCAACGGCCTCCATCCGGCGCAGAATTTCGGAATAGACCGCAGCCATCAATCGCGGCGCTCGCACATTGCCTTTCGGCTTGGCACGCAAAACGCGGTGCGCCTCCTCGTAATGGCGGTGCGCGAGCACTGCAACCTTGCGGCATGCGCTGTCGATAGCGGGATTGGCCAGCGCCTCCCGCGGCTCACCGATGCCGAGGCCGGCTTCCATCAGATATTCGCGCGGGAGATAGAGACGATGGATCGCCGCATCTTCGTCGAGATCGCGCAGGATGTTGGTAAGCTGCAAGGCCCGCCCGAGATGATGGGCAAGCGCAAAGCCGGGCTCCTCAGCCATGCCGAAAACCTTGATCGAGAGCCGTCCCACCGCACTGGCTACGCGATCGCAATAAAGGTCGAGCGTTGCGAGATCAGGTGCCACGATATCTTCGGCGACGTCCATGTCCATGCCGTCGATGACGGCCAGAAAGTCCTCGACGCGCGGATGATAATGCGCGACGACGTCCGTCAGGAATTCGCCGCGTCCGGCCGGACCGCCGGTGCAGAGTCGCATCACATCCTCGCGCCATTGATCGAGCGCCGCATGCCGTTCCTCGCGGCTGCCGACGCCGTCGTCGGCGATGTCGTCCACTGCGCGGCAGAAGGCGTAGATCGCATACATCCCTTCCCGCTCTGCCTTAGGCATCAGGCGCATGGCGGAATAGAACGAGCTTCCAGCGGCCTTGCGGCGCACGGCCTCGATTTCCGGCGCGGAAGAAATGGAAGGATTGGTCATCAGCTGTGCGTGCTCTCCACAGCAGCCCTTTTAGGACGAAGGCGCGTGCCAAGGAAGCGGGTGAAGGCGATCAACAGTAATCCGGGCAACTCCGCGCCACGATGGTGGACCCGCTCGGACAACGGGTCGCGGACCATGAGTCGGTCATTAAGGTCCCGCGCCAGCGTGTGGATGACGCTCACTTCCAGCCCGAGGCGCATATCGCGGATATGGGCGGCGAACGGCGCCGATTGTGCCAGCAGCTCGGCGTTGCGGCGTGCGAGCGCGGCGACCACGGAGCACAGGGCAGGCGAGCCCTTCGACGCGCCGAGCGCCTCTGGCGTCATGCCGAATTCATTCATCGCATCGAGCGGAATATAGACACGATTGAGTGTGCGATAGTCCTTGCCGCAATCCTGCAGATGATTGATGACCTGGAGCGCCGCGCACAACGCATCCGACAGCGGCCACGTATCGCGCGTTTCGCCGTGCACATCCAGCACATAGCGACCGACAGGCATTGCCGAATAACGGCAATAGTCCATCAGGTCGCTCCAATCGCTGTAGCGCAATTTGGTGACGTCACGGCGAAACGCTTCCAGCAGATCGGCGGCATGATCCGCAGTCAGACCGCGTTCGGCCAATATCTTGCGCAGCGCCACGCCTTCCGGCGAGGCATCGGATTCTCCCATCAGACTGAGGCGCATGTCTTCGAGCAGGCGCAGCTTCTCTTCGGGCGGAACGGTCGCGTGATCGGCAACATCGTCCGCCGTACGCACAAAGCGATAGAAGGCCAGGATCGCCGGGCGATGGCGTGGGCTGATGAGAACCGAAGCGACAGGGAAATTCTCGTCGTGATGCCCCTTGCCCGAGGATAATGCCGCCGCTTGGCTCATGTCGGTGCGATCGCCTGGGCGCGCCCCTTCCACATGCCGCCGTGCCCGCGCCAGACCTGCACGGCGGAATCAATCGTGAAGCCCGCATAAAACACGCCGATCAACGGCAAGGCCAACCCCCAGAACGGCGAACGCCGGTAAAAATACAGCATTGGCTGGAACATGACGGTCATCACCGCCCAGGCTAAGGCTCCGAACAGTGCCGCCAGCCCGCCCATAACGAACCCTACCAGCGGTACGACATAAAGAAGGAGCATGCCCAGCACCGTGCCGGCAAGCAGCACCGGCGAATAATGCAGCTGTGCATAGGCCGAGCGCGATACCATGTGGCGGATGTCGCCGATCTTCGGATAGGGCCGGAGGCTGACGGCGCGTTCCGTGAGCCCGAGCCAGATCGCCCCCTGGGCCTTCAGCGCCCGGCCCAAGGCACAGTCGTCGATGATCTCTGTACGGATCGCTTCGATGCCGCCCGCCCGCTCCAGCGCCTCGCGACGCACCAACATGCAGCCGCCGGCCGCCGCGGCCATGCGGCGGCGCGGATCGTTCACCCAGCCGAAGGGGAACAGCATGTCGAAGAAGAAGACGAAGGCGGGGATAAGGAAATGCTCGGCGAAGCTTTCGCAATTCAGCTTGGCCATCAGCGAAACAAGCACCAACTTGTCCTTCTCGGCGCGTGCCATGAGCCGCCGTAGATTGTCCGGCGCATGCGCGATATCGGCATCCGTAAGCCACAGGTAATCTGGAGCGGCTCCGGCCGCAGCGACGCCCTGACTGACGGCGAACAATTTTCCCGTCCAGCCCGCGGTGTGCGCCGCGCCGTCCAGTACCGTCAGACGATCGCTGCCGAGCGCACGCGCCGCATGACCCGTGCCGTCGCCGCTCTGATCGTCGACCAGGATCACGCGGAACGCACCCGCATAATCCTGCGCCAGCAGACTGCCGATCGAACGGGCGATGACGTCGGCTTCGTTGCGGGCGGGGACCACCGCGACGACAGACGGCCAGCGGACGGGCTCCACCGGCGTGTCGCGGTCGTCGCGCTCACGCGCACGCCAGAAAAAACCACGGCCCAGCAACAACACCAGCCAGATCGCCAGCGATAGAAAGGTGACAAGCGCTGCGGCGATCATGTCAGATATCCTGACATGCGGAACCAGGCGAGCGCGTCGATCAGCGCTTGGTGATAGGGGCGCGCCCGATAGCCGAGTTCGCGCTCCGCCTTCGCCGAGGTGAAAAACATGCGGTATTTCGCCATTTTCAACGCATCGACGGTGATGAACGGCTCCTTGCCGGTGATCTGTGCGATCGCTTCAGCTCCGTAGGCCAGAGGATAAAGCGGGCCGCGCGGCAGGCCGAGTGTGGGTGCGCGCCGGTCCACCAGCCTGGCAATGGCGCCAACCATATCGCGGAACGCCACATCCTGCCCGCCCAAGATATAATTTTCGCCGACGCGCCCGCGCTCCAGCGCCAAGAGATGTCCCGCTGCGACGTCATCGACATGCACGATATTGAGCCCCGTATCGACAAAGGCCGGAATGCGGCCGAGCGCCGCCTCGACGATGATGCGGCCTGTCGGTGTCGGCTTAATGTCGCGCGGTCCGATGGGCGTCGACGGACTGACGATGACCGCCGGCAGGCCTTCCTCGGCCACCAAGCGCTCGACCAGACGCTCGGCCACGACCTTGCTTTTCTTGTACGCACCGATGGCGCTGTCTTCCGTGTGGCGGCAGGTTTCATCGGCGGGCGTCCCGTCGTCATGCGGCTTCAGCGTCGCCACGCTGCTGGTGTAGATGATCTTCTCGACGCCCGCGGCCTGCGCTGCACGCATCACCGCGCGCGTGCCTTCGAGATTGTTGCGCACGATCTCGGAAGGATCGCGGGCCCACAAGCGATAGTCGGCGGCGGCGTGGAAGACATAACGCACGTCTTTCATCGCGGTGGTCAGCGCGTTTTCGTCGCGCATATCGGCCGTGACGATGTCCGCCGCCAGACCTTCCAGATTGTCGCGTCTGCTGGCGGCGCGCACGGCAAGGCGTAGGGCAAACCCCTTCTCCGATAGAACCCGCGCCAGCGCGGACCCGACGAATCCCGAAGCCCCCGTGACGAATGCCAGATCGCTCATCGCGGCGTGTCCTGCTGGCCGAAGGCACGCCTACCCTCGATGATCTGCCAGGCGAGAAGCACGGGGACACCCACCACGATGTCTCGCGCGCGCTTCAGCAGCGACACCGCAAGGCCGACCTCCGGCCCCATGCCAAATACAGGCGCCAGCGCGACATAACCGGCCTCCTGCACGCCGATCGCCGAGGGGATGAACACCGTGACACTGCGCAGGGCGCCGAGCAGGCTCTCGATGGCGACGGCAGACAAAATGTCGATATGTGCGCCGACCAGGCGCATGACGATCCAGATCCAAACGCCGCTGGCGATCCAGCCACACAGATGTGCCGTCGCGGACAATGCGAGACGCAGGGGATTCGCATAGAGGTCTCTCAGAGCCCGCGTGAAAGCTTCGGTGTGGCTGACGGCAGCCGGCAGGAGACGGCCGGCAAGCTTCTCGGCCATGGAACTGCCGCGTCGCTGCAACACGACAAAGGCCGCGATGCCGGGGATCAGGAGCACGGTGCCGAGGATCAATCCATCGGCATAAGGTGCCATGGTGGCACTGGCGCGCAATTGCGTGATGCCGAGCACGAGACCAAGGACGATAAAGGCGATCTGTGCCATCAATTCGGTCGTGACGTCGACCATTGTCGAGGCGAAGGCACGCGGCGGTTTCACACCACCCAGGATTACGGCGCGCGCGCCGATCACCATGCCACCAAACTGCGTGAAAGGAAGGATATCGCTCGCGGAATCGCGCAGCTGGCGGGCGGCAAAGAAGACCGGCCACGGCGCATGATCAGACAACAGCGCATACCAGGCGCTGCCCAGAAACGCGATGACGCCAAGACCGCTCACCACGATCAGGGCGAAGCCGCCCCATCCCACGCGGGCGATCGCGTCGAACACCGATCCAATGCCGACATGCAGCACCAGGAAGACCGCAAGGGCCAGGCCGAACAGCAAAGCGAGAATGGCGCCCAGCTTCATGGGCGACCGACGGATTTGGTCAGCGCATGAAACGGCGCGCGATGCGGACCATGGCTGGAATAAAACGCGGCCTGAGGAGCCGCAGGTCGTAAGCCGAAAGCCGGCGGTCGTTCTCGGCAAGGCACAGATCCATCAACTCGGCCGGCTTCAACTCCACGCCAAGCTGTTCCGCGCCGCTGACCGTGAAATTGTTGTCTTGCACGCCATGGTCCAGGTTCGAGGCGATGCCGATGCGCTCCCAGATCAGGAATGCCCACACGGCCAGCACTTTCAGTTCGAACCAAGGCCGCCGCCACAGCGGCATGTTGCGGCGATGCCAGGCGACCCAGTTCACATAGAAGAGGATGTGGCGGCCTTCTTCGTGGATCACCGGTTCGAAGGTGTCGACCAGCGCTTCCGGAAAGAAGCCGGTCCGCTTGGCCGCTTCGAACAGGCCGAAGGCAAAGAAACTGTCGATGCATTCGCTGTAACCGGTGACCATGAAGGCCCATTCGGGATCCCTGGGCCGCGGGTAGGACGGCTCCGGCGCCAACTTGATGCCATAGGCCTGCACCAGATTGGCCAGAACGTGGCGATGGCGTTTCTCTTCGAAGGCGTTCAATCCGACGGCCTTCTTCAGCAACGGGTCGATGATCGTCTCGCCATAGCTGGCGACGTTCACGCTGGCGCGGTTCTCCGTCTGCACGGCGATGTTCCAGATCGGCAGCGCGGTTAACCGGTCGAGCGCCACCTGCTCCAGCTTGGGCCAATCGATAACTGCCGGCTTGTAGGGATTGAAAGTCGCCAGCAACGTGCGGCAGAAGAGCTTCTTGTGATCTTCGCTGCCGATGCGGACGGGACCATCGCGCACCTCGGCCGGAAACGCCAGATTCAAAACGGTCACGGGGAAGGCTCCTAAAGCACAACATCTCCAAGAACATGGCCCGCCGCCTCCCGCTTTCCGGCGATGCTATCGCATCACGCGGCCGAGAAGGACAGGCGCGGTCCATGACAAAGAGATAGGGAGCGATTGGAACGATTCCACTTAGTGTGCAGCGGCAACTTTGGATTTTTTGGCAGGTGGCAGAAAATCTCTGAACGCTCCCCGCTGTATCCCATTTTTCTTCGTTATATCAATAGCTTCTTGAGATAGCAGCGCGGCAAGCTCCGACTCATATTGATAGCCGGGAGCTGCCAGGGAAAAGCCGGCGGCCGTTGCCGGATGCAGGTAGATTTCGGTGATGCCGTCAGGCAGCTGGCCGAGCAGGCCGCGAAGCCGCGCCGGTGTCATGGCGCCCGACCAGGCAAGCCCAAAAACCCGGTCCGGCGAAAAGATGCCGACGGCGGCCAGCCGCTTGCGCAGACGGCGTGCCCAACTCTCCACGACGAAGCTACCGCTCGTCTTGGGTTCGATCTTCCGTAGCACTTCGGCGGGCTCGTAGGGCACACGAATCGCCTTCAGCCCGAAGTGGCGACCGATGCGCAGGGTCAGGCCGGCGATCGTCGGGTGCAGATGAAAATGCTTGTGCGCGTTGACGTGATCGAGTGTTAGACCGGTCGCTGCAAAAGCCTTGAACTGCGCCTCAATCTCGGCGGCCAATTGACGGCGCACATAGGGCAGGAAGAACATATCGACGCCCGCCCGCACCATGTCGTTGCGGAAAAAGCCATCGCCATCCACCAGATCGGGAATGACAGCCGCCGGCAGCACAGGTCGTCCCTCTACCAACACCAGATGCAAGCCGACAGGCAGCGACATCGCCTTGGCGCGTTCGACGGCGTCGGAGGCTGCGGGCGCCGCCACCATCAAACTGGCGGTGGTAAGAATGCCATCTTTATAGCCGCGTTCGACCGCGTCGTTGACTTCGCGGGCGGCACCGAAATCGTCGGCCGTGACGATCAGCTGCTTCAAGAAACGATCATGTCCTCGCGCGTGCGCAGGAACTGGAAGAATTCCAAGCCCTCCCGCAGGCGGCGCACCAGCATATCACGCGACGTCAGCATCTCGCCGACGATTTCGGCGATTTTCGACGGGCGGAAGTAGAACTTCTTGTAGAAGTCCTCCACCGAATTGAAGATCTCGGTGTGGCTGAGGTCGGGATAGTTGAGCGGGGCGATCTGGGTGCCGTCATCCGTCAAAAGGTCGACGTCATCCGCGAACCAACCGTTCTCCTTCGCCTGCTTGTAGAGGAAGGTGCCAGGATATGGCGCCGCGAGCGATACCTGCAGCGTCCGCGGATTCACTTCCTTCGCAAAGGCCAGCGTTTCCTGGATGGTTTCACGCGTCTCGCCCGGCAGACCAAGAATAAAGGTGCCATGCACGATGATACCGAGTTCGTGGCAGTCCTTGGCGAACTTGCGCGCCACGTCGACCAAGAGGCCCTTCTTGATGTTGTGCAGGATCTTCTGGTTGCCGGATTCGTAGCCGACCAGCAGCAGCCGCAGTCCGCCCGCTTTCATCGCTTCCAGCGTCTTGCGCGGAACATTGGCCTTGGCATTGCACGACCAGACGACGCCGAGTTTGCCAAGTTCCTTGGCGAGTTCTTCGACGCGATCATGGTTGTCGGTCAACGTGTCGTCGTCGAAGAAAATCTCCTTCGCCTCGGGGAAATTCTGCTGAATGTATTTCACATCCTCAACGACACGCGCGATCGAATGGTAGCGGTATTTGTGCCCGCCGATGGTCTGCGGCCACAGACAGAAGGTGCAGCGCGATTTGCAGCCGCGCCCCGTGTAATAGGAAATGTACGGGTGCTTGAGATAGCCGCCGAAATATTTCTGCGTGTCCAGGAACTTCTTGTAGAGCGGGAGCACCGACGGAAGCTTGTCCATGTCCATCAGAATCTCGCGTTCCGGATTGCTGACGATGGCGCCGGCCTTGTCGCGATAGGAAATCCCCTTGATGGTCGCGAAGTCGCGACCTTCGGCGATTTCCTTGATGGTGAATTCGTATTCGTTGCGCGCGACGAAATCGAGCGCCGGGCACGCCTTGAGGCTCTCTTCCGGTTCGACCGCCACCTTGGCGCCGATGAAGCCGATGAGCGCCGTCGGATTCAACTCGCGGATCATGCCTGCGGTCTTGACGTCGGATTTGAAAGACGGCGTCGAGGTGTGGATGACGATCAACTCGTGCGACTTCACGTCCTCGACGATGTCGGCGAACTTCAGGCCATGCGGCGGAGCGTCGATCAACTTCGATCCCTCAACCATCGCGGCGGCCTGCGCCAGCCAGGTCGGGTACCAGAAGGATTTGACCTCGCGCTTCATCTGATAGCGCGCGCCGGCACCGCCGTCGTAGCCGTCAAAAGAAGGAGCTTGAAGGAACAAAGAACGCATTACCCGACCTCATGATTTCGACAACGCACCATCATGCTTCACGCGCAGATGCTCGCCTTGCCATTCTACAGACCCGCCAAACAGCGATGCCAAAAAGACGCCGAAAGATAACACGTCTCTGACCGGAAGCAGCCAGAGCGGTCCGCCTTCGCCGCCAAAAATCTTGTCGATCCGCCATTTGAGCACGGCCCGCGCGGCCAGGCTAGTAGCAAGGGCAGTCAGCGAGAACAAGGTAAAGCCCGACAAGATTGTCCCCAGAACCGCTAGGGGAATGGCATAGGTGACCACGCTTCCCACATGGCCGGATGGCGCCACCACCCGCAACGTGCGGGCCCAACGCAGCTCGTGGGCCAGCCAATCGCCGACGCCCTGTTCGCCGCATGTGTGGCGCACGGCGAGATTCGGGATTGCCACCCGGTAACCCTTTGCCCGCACGGCGCGGCCGATCTCATAGTCGTCTGCCAGATAGGAGGCGAAGGCCCCGAAACCGCCGATTTCTTCCAGCAACGCACGACGCAAGGCGATGGTCGAACCAAAGCATGGCTCGGCGAGACCAAGCCCCAGCCCGGTCAGGACATTGGGCAGGAAATGGTAGTCGATGCCCATGGCGGTGAGGCGCGCCCCGGGGCCTCCGGCTACGGCACTTATATAAAGACAGGTCACCGCACCAACGTCGGCGGGCTCGAGCGCGGCCACCACCCTGGACAGATAATCCGACGAAACCCCAATGTCGGCGTCGCTCAGCACCAACACGTCGTGGCGGGCGGCACCATACATATTCGTAAGGTTCGAGACTTTGGCGTTGGCGCCATGGCGGCGGGCGTCGACAATTAACGCCGCATCGACGCCGGGATGGCGCGCCCGCAGCCGGTCGACGACTCCGATCGCTGGGTCGCCTCCATCCTGCACGCCGAAAACGATCTGAAACGGTGCGGCAAAATCCTGGGTAAAGAAGGTTTCAAGATTATCCTCGAGGCGCGGTTCGTCGCCGTGCAGCGGCTTGAAGATGGTTACGGGCGGATAGTCGACAGCTGCGCTCGCCGGCGAGCGCGAAAAACGGCCGACGAAGACAGTCGCCATAACGGCATAGGCGGTGCCGCAAAATGCAAGCACCGCCATCAGCCATCCTAATACGATGAAAAAGGCCATTCAGATGCGCTCCGCGCGGGGAATATACCCCGCGCGGTCGCCATCATTACATCTTTCGGCGGGTCTTTGAACGCTTGACCGGCTTCACCGGTTCGCCCGACGCAGTTTCCGGCTTGAGCGACACCTCATTGTTCAACTGCGTGATTTCCTTCACGCCGTTGTCGAGCGCAACCCGGACGAGCACACCGCCCGTCTTCATCGGCAGATCGACCTTCACCGTCTTGGGCTCGAGGTCGACCGGCGCGGCGATGGACGGAATGGCAACGCTCGACAGCGTTTCGCCCTTGGCGTTCAACAGCGTCGCCGTGCCGGCCGGAGCCTCCACGGAACCGAGACTGTGGACCGTCACGTCGATCGTATCCCCGGCGACCTTGACATCATCCGAACCGATGCCGATGTCCGGACGGTCCTGCGGCAGCGCCTCCGGCGTCACCAGTTCGAAATTCACCATCGTCGTCTGATGCGGCGCGAAGGTGAGATCGACGCTGGTCGAGCGCTCGAACGTGAAGGTCTGCGTTTTGATGCCTTTGCCCGACATCTTCCAGGTGCCCGGTGCGATCATCCAGCCGGTCATCTTCGCTTTGATGGGCTTGGACGACAGGTTGTAGGCCTCCACGCCGAACTTGGTGGGCATCGGATCGTGGATCAGGATACCTACGCTTTCCGCCTCGGTCGGTGCCCCGGCAAAGCGCCAGCTCACCAGGTTGCCCTGGAAAGTCTGATTGCGGCGGAGTGTCAGCCCACCCATTCGCGTGCGTTGCAGCAGATCGCTGAACAGCTCCACACGGTCCGACCACCAGTGACCTTCAGTGACCATGTACATGCGCTGGGTGTCGGTCTGGATTTCATCCGCATAGAGATCTTCCAGGTACTTCTTGTCGCCGCTCACCAGCCAGGCAATGTAGCGCTGGGTGTTGATCGGCATCGCCCCATCGTCGCGCGCCGGCGAGAACGGGCGGCTCTCGCCCGCCTTAGTACCTTCCAGCGCCTCGACATGCTCGAGGATCTGCTTGCCCCACGTATCCGTCTTACCGAGCTGTCCCAGCACATTGGCATTGAGATAGCGCAGGTCGAAGTGGTCGCCTTGATCAAGGACGCTGTAGAGCGGCGCCAGGTACTTCTTGTCGCCGGTCCACTCATAGGATGCCCAGAACAACTGCGACACCGCCATGAGGCCGCGGGTGTGCGGCTTGAGGCAGCCTTCGGTGGCATCGGTCTGGGAGTTGAAGAACTCCGGGAAGCACCAAGTGCCGTCCGCCTGCTGCTTGCCGTAGGAGATGTAGCTGTCCGCAATCTTGAGGATCAACGCCTTCAGCTGGGGATTGTCGTTGAAGTTCACCAGCATGATGGCGGGATGGAGGATGAGGTAGGAATACGGATGTTCCCAGCCCCACGGCCCCTCCGTCACCACCCGCGTGCCGCTGAACAGCTGCGTGATGATGTCCGTGTGTCCGGTCTTGTTGGTCTTGATGATGTTCGGGTAGTAGCGACCCGTCTGCATCAGGCGCTCGAACACCTTGGGATCGCCCCAGTTCACATAGGCGTCCTCGCTGCGGGTGTTGATGCCCTCCTCATAGGAATGCAGGTAGTCGGTGAGGATGGT
>JAGWJY010000028.1 GCA_028865545.1 Alphaproteobacteria bacterium
GGCGGCGTTATCGGTACACCGGGCCTCCTGGATCGTGTCAGAGGGACGGTACGCGAGATAGCGGGGGGCTATTTTGGCCACGGCGATCTGTTTGATGGTGTCATCACCGCACCCAGTCTCGGAGAACGCGCTGGCATACTTGGCGCAATAATTTTGGGGGAAAATGCGTGGCTGAACCATAACCTGAAATTTAAATCATAACTCGAAGGGAGAGAACGTGCGCAGCACCAGACGGCAAATTCTAAGCGGCGCGGCAATGATGTTGCCGCTTGCAGCTAACCCGGCTCGGGCCGAGACAACATGTGAAAGGATATCGTCTAGATCCTTTCCCATTCCAAGCACTGCGAGTCCGGAACTCCAGGCGCATATCGCAACACCAGTTGGCTCCCAGTGGCGCTTGGTGCCTGCTTCAAAAAAGGTCTGGCACGAGATCGTCAATGCCAGCACGGCCATAATCGAGAAAAGAATCGCGGATTGGCCGCAGAAATATCGCGTGACAGTCCGGGAAGACCATATTGGTGGCGTTCGCGTGTACTGGGTCCTGCCCGACGTCGTCCCGCAAAGCAATCGCGAACGCCTTCTCGTGAATTTTCACGGTGGCGCCTACGTCTTTGCGCCTGGTCGTTCCTGCTTGGAAGACGCAATTTTGATGGCGAGTCGGGGCTTTCGCGTCGTTACCGTCGACTACAGGATGGCGCCAGACTTTCCCTATCCCGCCGCAATAGATGACGCTGAGACAGTTTGGCGGCATTTCGTCGGGAAGATTGATCCGCGGCGCCTTGGTGTCTTCGGAACGTCGACCGGCGGCGGCATGACGCTGGCGCTCGTTCATCGCGCCAAGCGAAAGAATTTAGCCCTCCCGGGCGCAATTTGGGCCGGAACGCCGTGGTCGGATCTGACCGAAACGGGTGACAGCTACTTCACCAATCAATACGTGGACGATGCACTGGTGTCCTATAAGGGAATTCTGGAGGCGGCCGCTAAAGCCTATGCCGGCGGGCACGATATGCGTGAGCCGGAGTTGTCGCCGGTCTATGGCGACTTCTCATATTTTCCTCCGACGATATTGACGACGGGTACGCGGGACTTGTTTCTGTCCAACACCGTCCGCGTGCACCGCAAGCTGCGGGACGCAGGAATAACGGCTGAGCTCACGGTGATTGAGGCGCTTTCCCACGCCCAATTTGTGGCACTGCCGAATTCTCCCGAATCGCATCAAGTCTATGGCGACGCCGTAAATTTCTTTTCGCGGACTTTGGCCGCCTGAACTCTGCACGCCGCTGACATCCGTGGGACGTCAGCGGCGTGCGCGGGTGTGCCCTCTATGGGCTTGTTATTTGCGATGACATGAGCGCCGACGACGTGCGCGGGTCTACGGTTAGGCGAGTCCAGAAGGCATCATAGGCCGCCGGTCAAGGCGCGTTATAGGCCGACACACCTCTTCGATTCTCATTGACAGTAAGTCTGTAGTTCCGCGACGGCAGAGCTCGTTCGGGGCAATCCATGCGCTCGCATATGCGACAACTTACGCCAATAGGCGTGATGATTTGGGGGTCGTCGAGCGTCAATCCGTCCGCGTAGACGATGTCGCGCGCATACGAAAGGGGGCAGCCCAGCCCAATCGCCAGTCGGGTAACACGTGACCCGTTGGGGTGAGACCGAGTGTGTCTGCCGATAGGGGTGATTGTGCGCGCGACACAGAAGTAGGAAGTCTCGTCCGGCATCTGGCTGACTTGCACACGAAGCATTCCTGGCGTGGCAAACGCATCGTAGACATTCCACCGTGGGCATGCCGCACCAAAACGCGCAATGTTGATTCCGGAGCCGCTGTAGCGTTTCGAAATATTGCCGGCGACGTCGACCCGAATGAGATGGAACGGGACGCCCTCGGCGCCTGGTCTCCGCAACGTGGTCAACCGATGGCAGACTTGTTCAAAGCTCGCGCCGAAGCGGTGTTGCAGGACTTCAAGTTCGTGGCGTGTTCCCCGCGCCGCCTCTTGGAAGCGCGCGTAAGGCATCATGACCGCGCCCGCGAAGTAGTTCGCAAGCGCAATGCGAGTCAACTGATCAGATTCTTGTGTCGTAAATTTTCCGCGTGCTGCAAGAGCGTCAATTTCATTGCTCCATCCAAGCAGAGCGATTTGATAGGCCAACTGGAAGACACGACTTGGCAGCGGAAGCATTTCGGAGAGCCGAAGTTGGCGTTGCAGCGACCGATATTCCCGTAGCGTGTTCTCCATCGCCTCGTTCGGTAACACGGCTACATCGACAGCAAATCGCGCAGCCAGCACTGACGCCAAACCATGGAAGAGGTTTCCCAGGGATAGTTTGTGGTCTTCCCATAGCGATTCTGCCGCCAATTCGAGGCTGTGGAAGTAGTTGTTGCTAAGCTGGAGGAAGTCGGTGACCTCCTCGGAAGGCATGCCAGTGGGTATCTCGATCAGATCGCCGGCGTCAGCGTCCGAATTATCGGTGTACTTGCTTTCCGGTGTCTTCGATGGTGTTCGCGCTCCTCGTGCCGCTTGGTAGAGCGTGAGCAATGCGCGTCCAATCGCGGGTGATACGCTCACCAGTTCTTTGACGTCGGCGGCTTTGATGCCATGGACGTCGAAGAGCGGGTCAGAAAGAGCTTCCATCAAATCCGACAGCAGCCGCGGCTCATCGTCCGAATTGAACAGATCGACGTTGATCGAAAAGCGCTGCACCAACTTCAGCAGAACTGAGGCCGTGACAGGCCTTTGGTTGTGTTCGAGAAGATTGAGATAGCTGGCGCTGATCTCCAGCTTCTGCGCCATTTGAGCCTGCGTGAGCTTGTGCTCCTGGCGCAGACGGCGGAGTTTTGTCCCGAGACGCGTTTCCATTTTTTGGCATCAGCGTGATTTACAGTTTGACAAATTTACATTGCAGTGAAGTTTTGTAAATACCAATTTTATTTCGCATATTCAATATGTTATTGAATGTTTGCAGGTTTTTCTAACTATTACTCGCTGCAGTCTGAATTACACGGAGCCAGCGAATGCAAGCAGCAGCATCTATACCTGATCGTTTTGAGGGGATTCGGCGGGACTATACATCCGCCGATGTCCGCCGGCTTAAAGGGACCGTGAGTATCTCTCATACGCTCGCGGAAAACGGCGCCGCTCGGTTGTGGGCTCTTCTTCATTCGAAGTCGTTCGTCCGAACTCTGGGGGCAACCACGGGGAACCAGGCGATGCAGATGGTCAAGGCAGGGCTAGACGCGATCTACGTGTCCGGCTGGCAGGTGGCCGCCGACGCCAATAACGCCGGAGAAATGTATCCCGACCAGAGCCTCTATCCGAGCTCAAGCGTCCCGGAGGTCGTTCGTCGCATCAACCGTGCATTCCAACGCGCCGATCAGATTGACCACCTTGAGGACCGCCAAAACTCCAACTGGTTCGCCCCGATCATTGCCGACGCCGAAGCCGGCTTTGGCGGCCCGCTCAACGCGTTCGAGTTGATGAAGGCGATGATCGAAGCCGGCGCGGCGGCCGTGCACTACGAAGACCAACTAGCCTCGGAAAAGAAGTGCGGGCACTTGGGTGGCAAAGTGCTGGTGCCGACGAGGGCTTTTGTCCGGACGCTCAACGCCGCCCGGCTGGCCGCCGACGTTATGGGCGTTGATACGCTGTTGATCGCCCGGACGGACGCTCATTCTGCGCAGTTGATCACCAGCGATGCGGATCCGTCGGATCAAGTCTTCTTGAGCGGGGAGCGGACGCCCGAGGGGTTTTTCCGGCTGCGAGCCGGCACCGGTGTCGCGCATGCGATCGCACGGGGAATAGCCTTTGCTCCTTACGCCGATCTGCTTTGGTGGGAGACCTCCGAGCCCGACCTTGGAGAAGCCCGGGAGTTTGCTCAAGAAATACACCGGCGTTTCCCCAACAAGTTGCTCGCTTACAATTGTTCGCCGTCATTCAATTGGCGTGCAAAGCTCGGCACTCTGGAATTGAGCTCGTTCCAGGAAACGCTCGCCGAAATGGGATACAAGTTCCAGTTCGTGACTTTGGCGGGATTCCACAGCCTCAATTTTGCGACATTCCAGCTGGCGCACGACTACAACCGTCGCGGCATGGCGGCCTATTCGGAGCTGCAGCAGAGAGAATTTGCGGCAGAGCCCCTGGGCTATACCGCAACGCGTCACCAGCGCGAAGTCGGTACCGGCTACTTTGACGCCGTTGCCATGGCCATCTCTCAAGGAAGCACCAGCACGACGGCGATGGCGCACTCGACGGAAACCGCGCAATTCGCCGGCACGGCCGCGACATAGCTTGTGTTTTCTATTCCAGCACACCGAAAGGAAATCGAAGATGACCATGCGACGGGTGCGTCGACGCCGGCTCAAGGTGGCCACCGTGCTGTTCGACTTCATCAACGATGAAGTGCTGCCAGGAATCAATCTTTCCGAAAGCGCCTTCTGGACGGAATTTGACGCAATCTTGCACCGGCTGGCGCCGGAGAACCGGGCATTGTTAGCGCGCCGAACGCAGTTGCAGGCCCAGATCGATGCTTGGCATCACGATCGCAGGCATCAGCCGCTCAACATCGCTGCCTATAAGGCATTCCTTGGAGAGATCGGCTATCTCGAACGGGAAGGTGGTGAGTTTTCCGTCGACACCGATCAACTTGATCCGGAAATGTCGACCATTGCCGGCCCACAATTGGTCGTTCCGGTGATGAACGCCCGTTTTGCGCTGAATGCGGCCAACGCGCGTTGGGGCAGCCTCTACGACGCCATCTACGGCAGCGATGTCTTGCCGGGCGCGGTTCCGAGAGGCGGTTATGATCCGGCGCGCGGAGCAGCCGTCATCGCATTCGTGCGCGCGTTTTTGGACAAGTCGATACCGCTGACCGTCGGATCTTACAACGACGCAAGAGCCTTTGAAATCAAGGATGGCCAGCTTCGGGTTACTTTGGCTGACGGCTCCCGCACCACCTTGTCAGACACGCGGAAATTCGCCGGTTACCTCGGAGCTGCCACATCGCCGGCATCAATCTTGTTCGTCAATCACGGATTACACATCGAAATCTGTGTCAATCGCGAGCATCCGATTGGCCGCAATGACGCCGCTGGCGTGTGCGACGTCATTCTCGAGTCGGCCGTCACCACAATCATGGATCTTGAAGATTCGATCGCCGCAGTCGACGCGGAAGACAAGACCGCCGCCTATCGCAACTGGTTGGGTCTCATGAAAGGCACGCTTTCTGCCCAGTTTGAAAAGGGCGGGCGGAGGATGACGCGTCATCTCGACAAGGACAGGCATTATCTCGGACCCGCGGGAGTGCCGTTTCTCTTGCCCGGGCGTTCGCTGATGCTGGTGCGCAATGTTGGCCACATGCCGACCACCGACTCGATCCTGCTCGATGGCGATATTCCCGCCCCGGAGGGGATCGTCGATGCGATGATTACGAGTGTCATTGCGCTCCACAACCTTAGCCATCGGCGCGATAACTCCCGGCGGCCGAATTCCGCGATGGAGTCGATCTATATCGTTAAGCCGAAGATGCACGGATCCGAAGAAGTCGCTTTTGCAGACAGTTTGTTTGACCGTGTGGAGGACGCGCTGCAGCTCAAGCGCCACACGATCAAGATCGGCATCATGGACGAGGAGCGGCGGACCTCTCTCAATCTCAAGGAGTGCATCCGAGCCGCACGGCATCGAATTGCGTTCATCAATACCGGGTTCTTGGATCGGACAGGGGACGAAATCCATACGTCGATGGAGGCCGGTCCGATGATCCGCAAGAACGACATGAAGAACACGCGCTGGATCAAGGCCTACGAGGACCGTAGCGTCAGGATCGGTTTGCGCTGTGGCCTAGGTGGGCGCGCGCAGATCGGCAAAGGGATGTGGGCCATGCCGGACCGGATGGCAGACATGTTAGCCCAGAAGATCGCCCATCCGCAGGCGGGCGCCAGCACGGCATGGGTTCCGTCGCCGACGGCAGCAACGCTCCACGCCATGCACTACCATGAGGTCGATGTTGGCGCGCAGCAGGCTGCACTCAAGAATGCGCCATGCGATATGCAGGACGATCTCTTGTCGCTTCCCTTGATCGACCGCAATATTCTGCTGGAGAGCGACATTCGGCAGGAACTCGAGAACAACATACAAGGAATCCTCGGCTACGTGGTGCGCTGGATCGACCAGGGGATCGGATGCTCGAAGGTCCCGGACATCAACGGCGTCGCGCTTATGGAGGATCGGGCCACGCTGCGCATTTCCAGTCAGCACATCGCAAACTGGTTGCGGCACAACATCTGCACGCAAGAGCAGGTGCTGGCGACGGCGAAGAAAATGGCGAAGGTCGTCGACGGCCAGAATGCCGACGACAAGAACTACCACCCTATGTCCGTTGACTTTGACGGCAGCATCGCGTTCCGGGCAGCTTGTTCTCTGATCTTTGACGGGTGTACGCAACCGAGCGGATATACGGAATTGATACTGCATCGGTTCCGCGCCATGGCAAAAATCGCGCGCAAACAACCGGCGCCTGGAGGAGGAGCGGCTCGGACGGTGTGACGTCCCGGTTGCCCACAAGTGTTGCGGCACCACAGGGCGTGTGACTTTGAAGCTGTAGCGGACGGCCCGACTGCTGCGCGCGATACGTTATGACAAAGCTCTCATCACGTTCTTTGTACAGGAACGCCTGGTTGCGGGTAAATTAACAGCGGCAAGATCAGTAGGCTTGATAACTTGCCATTCCTATTGCGCACGACCGGAAATACGTTGCCCGCACAACGGGGGTGAGCCAATTGGCGTATGACCAAATAACGGCCGCTATGTCGCGGAGTACGGCTCTAGACAAATCGAGAAACATAACTTGCAAACGCTAGCAGATAATCGACCAGATCGTCGCGCGAACCCAAGGGTAAAATAAGTGCTTCGACGTGTGTGTACTTCAATTCCTGAGACGCAGGGCCAAGATATGTGCGCATTGCCAGCGGCTTTCGGCTTTCAACTACACTGCGATAAAATTTGAAGTTCCTCTCGGCAAACAGCGGTGCTTCGCCCGCGATATCGCCGAGCCGGCGCTTATGCACCGGAACGCGAAGGGCCCGGGCTATGGCGTCGCCGACTACTCGAAGCTCAAAATCTGCGCCACCCTCGATGACTTTGATCAACATCATATGACTCAAGGCGTTTCCAACGTCTCGTACGTTGACAAGGTCGCGTGCCGGAAAGCACTTCGTACCGCGGAGCGATAACCAGTAGCTGGCGCCGAAGCGGACGACAGGATTCTCCAATTGCTCCAGCGTTATGAATTCGGTCTTGGCCGGATCGAGGCGCAATTGCGCTTGCGGAGGTGTAGATATCGACGGCCCCTCTGATTTGCGCATCAATTTCACCCAAGAATTTCACCCAAGTGTCCTCGCACGATGGCTTTTCTTATCAACTAGCCAAGGGACGGGTTCGTTGCTTCGTGCAACGGTCAGCATAGCAGATATTCACCCACTCGATAGTGAGTATTGACACGGCAGGTGGGGCTGCTGCATGTTGAACCGGAAAAATCGACAAAAGATCGATTTCAATAACAGGGAGGCGTCTTGTGCCCAGCGATGCCACCGCGCGAGCGGCCGCACAGCATACAGCTATTGAGTGTATACGGACCTTCGGGTCGCCATCAGCCGGTCAACGCCTCCGTGATGGCGTCTGAGCGATGGCAACGCACGATTCTCCAGCGCCGATCAGCCAGCACAAGCAGGTTGACCATTCGCAGATAGCACATTCTGCTACTCCCAGTTCTCGTGCCGGGATTGTCCTTGGCGTTCTATGCCTTGTGTATGTCCTGAACTTTCTGTGCCGGCAGCTGCCAGCCATCCTTGGCAAGCAGATCGAAGACAGTCTGCACCTTACCGATGGCCAGTTTGGGATGATTACCGGCCTCTACTTCGCAATGTTTTACACCTTCATATCCATTCCAATCGGCTATCTCGCCGACAGGACGAGCAGGTCCAAGGTGCTGGCGCTCGCCTGCGCAATCTGGAGCGGGGCGACGATGGCCTGCGGCATGGCGGTCGGCTATGTGCAGTTTGCTATCAGCTTCGTGGTGGTCGGCTTCGGCGAAGCTGGCGGCGTTCCGCCTTCCTACGCGATTATCTCTGACTACTTCCCTCCCTCCCGCCGCGGATCAGCACTCGGGATATTCAACCTCGGGCCGCCTATCGGCGCAGCGCTTGGCGTCGCCTTTGGTGCATCCATCGCCGCCTCCTACGGTTGGCGCGCCGCATTCATTTCCCTTGGTGCTGTCGGTATTTTTGCGGTGCTGGGGATTCTCTTTATCGTACGCGAACCGCCTAAGGGTGGTCTGGATTCCCCGGCCGCGATGGCCACGGGCAAAGCGGGCTTTGGGGCGACCTTGGCGAACTTCTGTACGAAGCCTTCGCTTCTGCTTGCCGCGTTTGCGAGCGGCGCCAATCAGTTCGTCACCTACGGTATGGGCTATTTCGTCGTTATCTTCCTCTTGCGTGAAAAAGGGATGACGCTCAAAGAAGTCGCTGTCTATTACGCGTTGGTCCTTGCCGTCGCGATGAGCGGCAGCATGTTTGTTTCCGGACGCTTGCTCGATTGGTTCACCAAGCGCTCGAAACAGGCCTATGCCCTGCTTCCCGCTATATCGCTTGTTTTCGCCATTCCGTTCTACATCGGGTTTGTATGGGCGCCAGTCTGGAGCACCGCCTTACTCTTCCTCTCCGGAACGATGTTCCTGAACTACTTCTATCTCACATCGTCCGTAACGCTTGTTCAGCAGGAAGTGCGGCCTGATCAGCGCGTCATGTCGGGCGCGTTACTGCTGCTGGTGATGAATTTCATCGGCCTCGGCCTCGGCCCCACTTACGTCGGCGCGGCCAGCGACTTCTTCCACGCGAGCTTTCCCCATCACGCGCTGCAGATGGCGCTTTACACGCTGGTGCCGTTCTACGTCATAGCCATTGTGCTCTTCCTATGCTTGGCGCGCGTCCTGCGGAGGGAGAGTCGTACAGCTGGAGAAAAGGTCCAATGATGTCGTTTCGTCGTTTGGTTGCCTCGGGTGCGACCGCCGCCTTTCTCGCACTGTCTCCCTCTTATTGTGCCGGGCCGGCCGCTTCGGCGCCGTCCGGCCCGATCGTAAATGCCCCAGCCGGCCAGTTGGCGGGGCTGACCGAAGGCACGCTGCACATCTTCAAAGGCATTCCCTATGCCGAACCTCCAATCGGCTCCATGCGCTGGAAGCCGCCCGCACCGATGCCGCGGTGGAGGGGTGTAAGGCAGGCGACCGAATTCGGAGCCGCATGTTTCCAACCCAAGCCCAAAGTCCCGAACATCTATACGGCCGATCTGGGACGCATGAGTGAAGATTGCCTGACGCTGAACATCTGGGCTCCTGCCGGCGCCCGCGATATGCCGATCTTCTTCTGGATCCACGGCGGCGCCCTGTGGGGAGATGCGAGCAAGGACCCACTTTACAACGGTGCCCGCATCGCCGCGCGTGGCCACGTCATTGTGGTGTCCATCAACTACCGGCTGGGCGTGCTCGGCTGGCTGGCACATCCCGAGCTCAGCGCCGAGTCGCCACTCGGCATCTCAGGCAATTACGGCCTGCTCGACCAGATTCAGGCGCTCAAATGGGTGAAGCAGAATATCGGGGCCTTTGGCGGCGATCCCGCGAAGGTAACCATCGTCGGCGAATCCGCGGGCGGTCTCAGCGTCATGTACCTCATGGCGTCACCCGAGGCGCGCGGACTGTTTTCGAAGGCGATCGCGGAAAGCTCGTACATGGTCTCTACGCCGCTGCTGAAAGAGGGCAAATATGGAGCGCCGTCCGCCGAGCAGAGCGGCCTGGCGCTCGCCAAGGCGGTCAACGCGTCGAACCTCGCAGCCCTGCGGGCCATGGACCCGGGCGTGCTGACCGAGGACGCGGCGGCGAACCGCTTCGCCCCGTTCGCCGCCGTGGACGGCCACGTGCTCACGCACCAGATCACCGAGACCTTCGGCAAGGGTGAAGAGGCGCCAGTGCCGATCCTCGCCGGGTTCAACAGCGGCGAAATTCGCTCGCTCAGGGTCCTGGCGCCGCAGCCGCCCGCGTCGGCGGCCGAGTACGAAAGCGTCATTCACAGTCAGTATGGCGATCTCGCCGATGAGTTCCTGCGCCTCTATCCCAGCACCAATCTGGAGGAGAGCATCCTGGCGACAACGCGCGACATGCTGTACGGCTGGTCCGCAGAGCGTCTGGTGCGCCAGCAGACCGCGTTGGGCAAAGCCTCCTATTTATACTTCTGGGACCATGGCTATCCTGCCGCCGATGTGGCCCATCTGCACGGCTTCCACGCCAGCGAATTACCCTATGTCTTCGGTAACCTCGATAGCACGCCTCCGCTCTGGCCGAAGGTGCCGCAAACGCCAGAGCAAAGAAAGCTCTCGGACGCCATGATTGGGTACTGGACCAGCTTCGTGCGTACCGGCAAGCCTGTGGCCGCGAACGAGCCGGACTGGCCGGCCTACGGATCGACGAGTGCCTACATGGACTTCACCGATGCCCCGCATCCGGCAGAACACGTCCTGCCGGGGATGTACAAGTTCAATGAGGAAGTCGTTTGCCGCCGCTGGGCTAGCGGGGACCAAGGCTGGAACTGGAACGTCGGCATTTGGGCGCCGAAGATTCCGCCGCAGAGCCCAAAGTGCCAGTGATCGTGAGAGAATATGAGCCGGCCGACGCGCGTTCTCTGCGATGATATTTGCTTTGGTGAAGCACCGCGTTGGCGTCAAGGCCGTTTGTGGTTCAGTGATTTCTTCGCCCATGCCGTGAAGTCGATTTCACTGGCCGGGGATTTGCGTACGGAAGTTGAGATAGATGACCAGCCTTCGGGACTGGGCTGGATGCCCGACGGATCGTTGCTGATTGTCTCTATGATCAAGCGCCAGCTACTTCGTCGTTCGGTGGACGGTAAGATCAGTGTGCACGCCGACCTGAGCGGTATTGCCGGCTTTCACTGTAACGACATGGTGGTCGATGCTGAGGGCCGTGCCTATGTGGGTGAGTTCGGCTTCGATCTTCCGCAGGAAATGACGACACGTGGAGTCAAGAGCGTAATCGCAGATCATCTGACAGCGAAGCTGGTTTGTGTGTCGGCCGATGGCGTGGCGTGCGAGGTCGCCAGCGATATGCATTTCCCGAACGGATCGGTGATTACGCCGGATGGCAAGATCCTCATTGTTGCCGAAACTCTCGGGCAGGCACTGACCGCCTTTGATATCGGCGCCGACGGGGCTCTGACCAACCGCCGGGTGTGGGCCAAAATTTCACCCCACCTCCCCGACGGGATCGCGTTGAATGCCGACGGGCATATCTGGGTGGCGGACTCTGTCACGCCAAAATGCATATTGTTCGCGCAAGGCGGCGCGGCTCTCGAGGTGATCGACACGGACGTGCCCTGTTATGCATGTATGCTCGGCGGCGACGACGGCCGCTCTCTGTTCATGCTCACCGCAACCTCATCTGAGGATGACGACGGGACCACATCGGTAAAGGGAAAGCTCTTGATTGCCACCGTGGATGTCCCGCACGCCGGACTGCCATAGGGTCGGTTTGGTTCTTGCTGTGCCGCCTTCCTATTGCTTCTCGCGGAGTCCAACTATGTCAGGTTCAGCCCGCAACCCAATCGTAAATCCTCCGGCCGGTCAGGTGGAAGGCCGGACCGAGGGCAAATCACGCGTTTTCAAGGGCATCCCGTACGCTTTGCCTCCAGTGGGGTCTGCGCGCTGGAGACCACCCGTGCCCATGCCGAGGTGGGAAGGCGTCAGGAACGCAGCTGAGTTCGGGCCTGCGTGCTTCCAGCCCAAACCCCGACCCGGGAGTATTTACTTCGACCGCCCAGACGACCCGCTGCCTATGAACGAGGATTGCCTGACGCTGAATATCTGGGCTCCCGCCGACGTACACAATGCACCGGTCTTTTTCTGGATCCATGGCGGCTCTCTGATCTGGGGAGCGAGCCGCGAGCCGTATTATGACGGCACTAGATTGGCCGAGCGCGGCATCGTCGTGGTTACGATCAATTACCGGCTTGGGGCCCTCGGTTGGCTGGCGCATCCGGAGCTCAGTGCAGAGTCGCCGCTGGGGATATCCGGCAATTACGGCCTGCTCGATCAGATCGAGGCGCTGCGATGGGTCAAAAAAAACATCGGCACCTTCGGCGGCGATCCGTCGAACGTGACGATCGCGGGCGAATCCGCGGGCGCTCTTAGTGTCATGTACCTCATGGCGTCGCCCGAAGCTCGGGGATTGTTCGCGAAGGCCGTCGCGGAAAGTGCATACATGATCTCAACGCCAGAGCTGACGCAGCACAAATACGGCTCGCCGTCTGCTGAGGAAAGCGGCCTAAAGCTCGCTGCCGAGCTTCACGCGCCGAATATAGCCGCGTTGCGGGAAATGGATCCGGGGAAGCTTGTTGAGGCCGCGGCAGCGGCTGGGTTTGGGCCGTGGGGTGCGATCGACGGACAGGTATTGCCGTGCCAGCTTGTCGATGTTTTCGACAAGGGTGAACAGGCGCCTGTACCGATCTTGGCTGGCTTCAACAGCGGCGAAATCCGCTCGTTGAGATTCCTCGCCCCGCCACCTCCGGCCAACTCTGCCGAGTACGAAAGCATTATTCGCGATCGGTATGATGATCTTGCCGATGAATTCCTGCGGCTCTATCCCAGTACAGACATGCAGGAAAGCATATTGGCGACCGCACGCGACGCCCTTTACGGCTGGACTGCGGAGCGGCTCGCCAGAAAACAGGCCGCGCTCGGCTTGCCGTCTTATCTCTATGTCTTCGATCATGGCTACCCGGCCGCGGACGCTGCCGGTCTGCAGGGGTTCCACGCCAGCGAATTGCCCTATGTGTTCGGCACGTTCGATCGTACGCCGCCGCTGTGGCCGAAAGTTCCAGAAACGCCGAAAGAGCGGGAGCTCTCCAATGCGATGATCGGCTATTGGACCAGCTTCGCCCGCACAGGTCACCCGCAGGCGGTCAACGAACCGGATTGGCCCACCTATGAAACAGGTTCGTACATGGCGTTCAAAGATGCTCCGCGTCCGTCGGAGCGCATCTTGCCCGGGATGTATGAATTCAACGAGGCGGTCGTTTGCCGGCGCCGAGCGAGCGGGGACCTAGCCTGGAACTGGAACGTCGGTATCATCTCGCCGAAACTCCCGAGCCAGACGAAGCAGTGCGATTAATCGCGAGCGGTCGGCGTAGGGATCGCGACAGCGATCGATGGTGCTTTTGCTCAGGTGAACGGGTCGGGCGACAGACCCAATAACCAGTTGGTTTGGCGCCGTGTCCCGGCCGCAACCTTCAGTGCGGCTCTGTCGTACTCAAAAGCTCGGGAGCGGCGACGCCGACATTGGCGCCCCATTGCTGGTCGCCGGCGCGGCGCCGCCGCTCCATCACCTCTTCGTTCAGCCTGTACATGCCGGGCATCAGGTCGGTCGAGACCTCGGGCTCCGCCGCGAAATGCATGTAGCGCTTGCCGGGCATGAAGCTGGGCCAGTTCGGCTCACCCTGCGCGGTGGGAACGCCGGTGCGCGCGAAGCTCGACCAGTAGGAGATCATCGCGTCGGACAGCGCCACTTCCTTGGGCCCTTCCGGCGCCGGCCAGTTCGCCAGCTGCCGCTTGCCGACCCAGCCGAACACGTAAGGGATCTCGGAGGCGTGGAAGGCGTGCAGGCCGCGGGCTTGCGCCGCCGGATAGCCGTGATCGAAGAAATAGAGATAGGCCGGCTCGCCCCGCGCCGCCTCGTCGCGCACGATGCGCTCGGCGCCCCAGCCGAAGATGGCGTCGCGTTCCGCCGCCATCATGCTGGCCTTGACGTTGTCCGGCGGATAGAGCTTGAGGAACAGCGGCGCCAGATCGCGATAGCGCTCGCGGATGATCTTCTCATAGACCGCGCCCGACGTCGGCAATGATGGCGGCAGGAACTGCGGCAGGGTCTCGATCTCGCCGGCGTTGAAGCCCATCAGCACCGGCACCTTGGCCATTTCCTTGCTGTCGTAGACATCGACCAACTGGCGCGGCAGCACCCAGCCGTCGATGATGCCGGTGGCCCGGAACTTCGCCTTCAGGGCCTCCATGTTCAGCTTGGCGGCATCCATCGCCCGCAGCGCCTTGAGATCCGGGGCGCCCAGCGCCTTCTCGAGCTTGGTGCCGATCTCCTCGGCGGAAGGTATGCCGTGAGCCGCCTTCTTCAGTTCCGGTTCCGAATAGATGCCGAGGCTCTCGCCGATCGCCTTCTGGAACAGGCCGTGGGCCAAGGGGCTGGCCAGCAGATAGGCGACGCTGAGGCCGCCCGCCGATTCGCCCATGATGGTGACGTTGTCGGGATCGCCGCCGAAGGCCGCGATGTTCTTCTTGACCCATTTGAGGGCCTCGATCTGGTCGAGGAGGCCGTAATTGCCCGACACGCCGTGCGGCGACTCGGCGCTCAGCGCCGGCAGGGCCAGCCAGCCCAGCGCGCCGAGGCGGTAGTTCATCGACACGAACACCACGCCGTGCGCGGCAAAGTTCGCACCGTCGTAAAACGGCTCCCAGGTGCTGCCGAAGACGAGGCCGCCGCCGTAGATCCACACGATGACGGGCGCCTTCTTCGCATGCGGCGGCGCCCAGACGTTGAGGAACAGGCAGTTCTCGCTACCCTTCGGGATGTTGTCATTATAGACGACCTGCTTGGGCCATGGCGGCTGGATGCAGGCGTCGCCGAACTTGCTTGCGTCGCGCACGCCCTTCCAGGCGGCGGCGGGGACCGGCGCGGTCCAGCGCTTGGCGCCGACGGGCGGCTCGGCATAGGGAATTCCCTTGAAGGCGTGCATGCCCGAGGCGTCGACCTCTCCCATGAGCGCACCTTGCGCGATGGTGACCACGGGCCGCGGCGCGGCCGTGGCGCCGGTAAGCGAAACCGCCATCGCCATCGAGGCCCAGAACTTCACGTTTGCCATCGTTTCCTCCACTGGTGCCGTCCGTTGCGGCAAATCCTAATACAGTTTCGTGGTGTCCCCGCCGTTGAGGGGCAGCGCCGTGCCGTTGACGAAGCCCGCCCTGTCCGAACAGAGCCATGCCACGGTGTCGGCGATCTCCTGAGCCTCGCCCAGGCGGTTCATCGCCGAATGACGCTCGATGATGGGGGCCAGCTTGTCGACATAAGGATCCACCATTTCGGAATGGGCATAGCCCGGGCAGATCGCATTGACGCGGATTCCCTTGAGCCCGTAATCGACGGCGGCCGATTTGGTGAGGCCGACCACGCCGAACTTGCTGGCACAGTAGGAAGCGTGACCGAAATCGCTCGGGATCAGCCCGTAGACCGAGGCGTTGTTCACGATGGCGCCTTTGCCATGCTCCAGCATGGCGGGGATCTCGTACTTCATGCACAGCCAGACGGACTTGAGATTGGAGTTCATCACCGCATCCCAGGCGTCTTCCTTGATTTCAGCGACCGGCCGGCGGGTGGGCCCGGTAATGCCAGCATTGTTGAAGGCGCAATCCAATCGGCCGAATTTGGCGAGCGTTGCAGCGACCATTGCCTCGACCTCTGTCGGTTTGGTCACATCTGTCTGGACGAACAGCCCTTCGCCACCAAGCGCCGCAATTTGTGCGACGACCTCCTCGCTCCGATCCTTTCGGCGCGCCGCCACCACGACCCGCGCTCCTTGGCGGGCGAATTCCAGAACCGTAGCCGCTCCAAGCCCGGAGCTTCCACCAGTTACGATCGCCACTTTGCCGTCCAACATCTTCATAGACGTTTCCGCCTGTGCGATTGCCTCTCGGGAGTCGCTGCCGTGGTTCCAGTTTCCCTTCAGCGTGTGGTTTGGGAGAATTGCCCAAACCACCTTTGGAGGCGAACTGCCGGGATGCGGTACTAGTTACCAAAAATCGTTATCTGGCTCATTGCTGCTGCCGTCTTCGTTCATCTCACGCGCCTGTGTTGGTTTTGCGCTGCTGCCCTTGGACCGGATATACGGCACGCGGGATCAACCGTTGCTCGAAGGCCTGACGCTCGAGTCCCTCGCGAAAATCGGGGTGCGCGAGGGAGATCATCGCGCGTGCACGTTCGGGGACCGACTTGCCCTTAAGATTCACAATTCCATATTCGGTGACGACATACATAATGTCGGTACGCGGCGTGGTCACGATGTTCCCCGGCGTCAGATTGAGCACGATGCGGCTCTTGCGGGCGCCCTTCTTCTCGAACACCGAGGAGAGGCATATGAAAGATTTACCGCCCTTCGAGGCGTAGGCACCGCGTGTGAACTGAAGCTGGCCACCTGTGCCGGAGATGTGGCGATGACCATCGGACTCGGATGCCGCCTGGCCTTGCAGATCCATCTGAGTGGTGTTGTTGATGGAGACAACCTTGTCGTTCTGCATGATGATATGCGGCAGGTTGGTGTATTCGACATTGCAGCACAGCATGTCGGGATTTCTGTCGACCGCCTCGTACATGGCCCGCGTGCCCTGCCCGAAGGTAAAAACGACCTTTCCGGGGTCGAGCTGCTTGCGCGCGCCGGTGACGATGCCCGCCTTGTAGAGACCGACCAGCCCGTCCGTCAGCATCTCGGTATGGACGCCGAGGTCCTTCACGCCCGCCTCCATCAGCAGCGAACAAACCGCGTTGGGCATGCCGCCGATGCCAATCTGCAGGCAGGCGCCGTCGTCCACTTCGGCGGCAATCCTGCGGGCAACGGCCCGGTCGACGTCGGTGATGGGCGGGCTGGCCAGTTCCGGCAGAGGCTCGTTGTTACCTTCGATGACGTAGTCGACCTCGCTGATGTGAACGCCGTTGTCCACGCCGTAGACATAAGGAATGGCCGTCGAAGTCTCGACGATCATGGTCTTCGCGCGTTCGACCAAGGTTCTCTGCCACCCGTTCATCGGGCCGAAGCTGAAGAAGCCGTTCGCGTCGGCTGGCCGCACCTTCAACACGACAATATCGATCGGCGCGATGAAGCGGCGGTAGTAGTCGGAAATTTCGCCTAGATTGGGCGGGATGTGGAAGCAGATGCCTGCATCCGCCTTGGCGCGTTCATAGGCGCTGAAGTGCCACGTGTAGTAATGGAAGTGGATCCCTTCGGGATCGGCTTCCAGCACGGCACGCGGTTTGGCGGCGAGGCTGGAGCGGAACCCGACATCGGTCAGTTCGCTGACTCGCGCCGCGAGCGCTTCATCGAATACGTCGGGTTGGCTTAGACATCCGCCATAGTCAAGCCAATAGCCCGACTTCACCAAAGCTGCGGCTTCGGCCGCAGAAATTTTTTTCGCGGGCGAAGACGTCGTTCGCGTGGGCATTGAGGTGTCTCTCTATCGGCATTCTTCTATGGAAATGGGGCACGCACTCTGTCTCACGTCCGGTATGATCAAGTCTTTCGTTTGTCCGTGTTGCGTCGGTTTGCGCGATGGCATGGCGTTCGAACGAAAAGTTTGGCCGCCGGCTGTTTGGAAACGCCGGCGGCCGAGAGAGCGAACGATTTAGAATATTTTGTTCACGCGGATACCGAACGTACGCGGCGCACCGGCATAGAGGCCACCGGCGTCGTTGGCCTGAATGTATTGATCGTTCGTCAGATTGTCGCCGTAGAGCGTCCAAATCCAACTGCCGGTCGTCAATGCGAGCTGCCCGCCGACCAGATTGCGCGCGTTCATGCGGTCGCCCAATGACACATTGTCGAACAGCGACGCATATTGCCCGGCCGTATAGGCAAAGTTCACGCGCGGGGTCAGCGTGTCGCCGTTGGGCAGATTGAAGACGTACTGCAGCGCGATGTTGTAGGTGGCGGTGGGCGCGTAGGTCATCGGATGACCCTTCATGCTTATGCAATAGGGATCCGTGCCGCCGGTCTTCGGATCGCAGGTTCCGGAGGCGAACACCGCATATCTCGGGTCGGACAGATAAATGTTGGCCAGCTGGCTCTTCAGCAGGCCGAACGAACCGGTGGCGGAGAATTGCCCGAACGAGGCCTGGAGTTCTCCTTCAATACCGTATTCCAGCGTCGTTCCCGGGAGGTTGGTTTCGTAGCTCAGGTTCGACGTCACCGGATCGCTCAAGGCGACTTGGAAGTTGTAATACTGGGTGTAGTAGGCATCGAGCTGGGCGTGCACGTGGCCGTCGAACCAGTCCGTCGCCTTCCAGCCGACCTCAAAGTTCCTGTCGGTCACCGGACGGAAGGACTTCGGCGCGGGGCCGCTGAGGATGACATTGAGACCGCCACCGGTGTAGCCGGTCGCCACGAACCCGTAGAGGAAATTGCCGTCGTTGATCGCCCAGTCGATCGCCGCCTTGTAGGAGAGGTTGTATGACTTCTGGGGAGGGGCATCCAGCGAATACAGGGTGCCGAAGTAATAGTACGGGCCGTTGTTGTGCGAGCGGGTTTCCGTCCAGCGGCCGCCCAGCGAAACCTGCACGCCGCCGCCGAGCTTGGCCTCGACCTGGCCGAATGCGGCAACGTCGAGATTGCTGGTGTGGCCTTCGAATGTATAGGACTCGTACTGATTGTAGTTCGACGCAGTGGGCGTGAATGTGGAAGGATTGCCGGTGTCGCCGGAACTGAGCACGCCGCCGCTGTTGCTAAAGCGCGCGCCGTAAGAGCCCCAGAACTCATACGGCTTATCCCACATGTAATCGTTTTCTTGCCCGTAGACGCCGAACACCCAGGTGATCGGCTGGTTGTCGGGCGAGATCACGTTGAATTCCTGGGTGTACATGTTTTCGGTCACCCGGTCGTAGAACTGGTTGTTCTTGGTGCCGGCCAACCAGGAGGCCGGGGTCGCGGGGCTTCCGAAATAGGGATAGTCGGACGGGTTGCCGTAATCCGTGCCGTCGGCGTCGGTGAACCAACGGGTGTTGCCGGTAATGACTTCCGAGATGGACTGCAGCTTGATCCCGCTGCTCAGCAGATAATCGGCCTTCAGGATGCCGCGCTGGAAGCGGTCCATCGCCGCGTTCGGCGCGTTGGCCGTGACATGGAACAGATTGCTGTCGTGGTACGGGTTGGGGATGCCGTAGGGCGCCGTGATGGCACCGACCGGTTCGAGCTGCGAAAACGGAACGCCGACCCGGGCCCCATAGTCCTGATAGTCGGCGTCGTATTTGAACGACACCGTCAAAGCCTGCGTGGGCGTCCACAAAGCGCTGAACCGCGCAGCGCCCCATTTATTATCCGGCACATTGTAGCCCGGCTTACAGCCCGCATACTTATGATTGGGACAATTATCGGCCGGATCGCTGTCGGTGATCGAGTACCAGCTGGAGTGATACATGGCATACCCGGCCACGCGCACCGCAAAGTCGTCGCTGATCGGAATATTGACCGCGCCCTGCAGTTCCACGTTGTTGTAGTTGCCGTATTGCAGCTGGGCATAGCCGTCGTAGCCGCCACCGATCACGGGATCGTTCGAGGTTATGAACACCGCACCGCCGGTCGCGTTCTGGCCCACGAAGGTGCCTTGCGGCCCGCGATACACTTCGACGCTCTTGATGTCGAAGAAGGGCTCTCCGTCCAGATAGCCTGGAGGGGTCGACGCGCCGTCTTGATAGATGACCACGCCGATCGGCGTCTGCGTGTTGTGTTCGCCCTTGCCGATGCCGCGGATGTCGAAGTCCACACCTTGGCCGAAATCGTTGATCGTCACGTTCGGCGCAATGAACTGGAGATCGTTGACGCTGAGCGCGTTTCTGTTCTGCAAGTCCTCGCCGCTCAGAACCGTCGCCGTCACCGGCGTCGTCATCAGGTTTTCGGTGCGGCGCTGGGCGGTCACGACGACCGTCTCGATTGTCACCTCATTGTCTTTGGACGGCGACGTCGTGCTTTGAGCTTGGGCAAAGTTGCAGCAAGCTAATGTGAGCGCGGACGCGCTCATCCACAATGCATGGGTCCTCATGATCCCTCCCTACGGCGGTTGCTCCCCGCGCTCTTCGGCGCATGAGGAAATCATGCATGGCATTCATTCGGGAAAAAATACTAATTATAATAATAGTGAATAATGTGAAAGCCTGTCACCCAAGTGCAACAACTGTCTGGCTGTGAGAGATAAGAAATTGCGAGCGGCCATGTGTTCATCTTGGAAACAACTTAAGAGTGTATATTTTACATACAGGTCTCTTGGCATGGTCACGAAAGAACCACTCATAGATCGGGATTTTGGGTAGGGACACAAAATGCAGCAGGCGCACGGTGGCGAAATGGTCTTGGCATGTCAGCTCGGCGGTGCGTGAAAGTCCAACATTGGCTGATTTTGTTGAAGCACTCGAAAGCCGACAAGCCTGGGCAGGCCTTGCGATCTGAGGACTGTGGGTTTGGCGCGTCGCCGGACCTCAGAGTGGCGCGGCCCGGCTGCGGGATTGGAAATAGTATTGCGAGCTTTCGGAGGTATTGGGCTATTGCGGCCAAAGTCGACCCATCGCTGGTACCGCACGCTTGCGCTCGAGGTAGACGCGTCGTCGGAAGGCGCCGCGCGCATCAGCCATGCCCGCTCGCGCTCTGCGAAGTTGCCGGCGCTGTGGGTGAAGGCCCGACGATGCCGCCAGATCAGGTCAGGTTCGCGCCCTTGGTCCTGAGTCGCATGCGGGCGACGGTGTCGGTGGCGGCGATGAAGAACGTGAAGCCGTCCTCGCCGAAGGCGCTGTTGGTGGCGTAGCGGCCGGGGAATTCGATCACGCCCAGCAATTTGCCCTCCGGCGAGATTACGAAATGGCCGCCCGGTCCGGCCGCGAAGATATTGCCGTGCACGTCGATCTTCATGCCGTCGGGCACGCCGATCACGCCGGGTGCGAAATGGGGGCGGAAGTCGAAGAAGGTCGAATGGCTTACCGGCATGCCGTCGGCGCCCAGCTTATAGGCGCGGATGATCGCGAGCTTTTGATCGGTGTTGCAGACGAAGAGCGTCTTCTGGTCGGGCGCGAGCGCGATGCCATTGGGATAGAGGAATTCCTTGTCGAGCAACGCCATCTTGCCGTCCGGCGTCAGGCGATAGATGCCGCTGAAGTCGAGCTCTTTGACCGGCGATTTCTCGAGGCCCTCGAGCCCGTAAGGCGGATCGGTGAAATAGATGGCACCCGACTTGTCGATGGCAAGGTCGTTGGGGCTGTTGAGGCGCTTGCCCTCGAAGCGATCCACAAGCGTTGTGCGCTTCCGCGTCGCGAGATCGCAGCGATCCACCGAACGGCCGCCAGAATTGCAGATGATCAGCTTGCCCGCGTGATCAATCGCCAGGCCGTTCGAGCCAGGCTCGCGTATTGTCGGCGGCGGCGGCCCCGCAAGGCCGGCAGGCGCGATATAAGCCGTAACGCCGTCCTTGCGCGACCAGCGATATATTGTGTTTGCCGTCGGTCCCAGATTGCTGAACAGCAGAAAACCACCTTGCTTCACCCAGACCGGCCCTTCCGTCCATGAGAATTCGGAGGCGATCTCCTCGATCTTGATGTCGCGGGCGATCAGCGCGTCGAGCGCCGGATCCAGCCGGCGCACGCGGGCGTAGGGCTGCGCGGCGAAAGCAGGAGCCGCAGCAAACGGAAAGGCCACACCCGCGGCCAAGAGCGCGCGGCGCGTCGGTTTGTTCGACTGAGACGGCATGCTTTTCTCCTCCCGGTCGGCCTCTTATGGGCCATGCCGAACACTGCACCGTCCTCACCCGCAAGTGCAAATCGTTCCCGTTATTCGAGCGTGCCCGGCTGGAAGCGGGCAGGATGATCGCGGGACAGACCCTTGCGATCAAGTGCGATGCGGTCCCGGAAGGCATGGCGAATGTCAGTCATGCGCTGCAATCAAAATGGGTGCACGGCAGACGACGGCGGCATAAATGTGCGTTTTTTGGTGAATATCGTCGAAAGCATACGAACGCGAGAAAGTACTGGTTTCAGTCCAAACAACACTCTCTTCTCAGGTGAAGCGGAATTGTCTTCGTGGTTCGATCTGCAGCGCCCGCGTCAAGGTTTGCAAATGCCCGCCATGAAGCTAAGAAGCCAAAAAATAGGCCGGCGCCGGAAAGCAACTTTTCGAAACGTATCGGCGCTTTCTGCCCCTTCAAATCTGTCCCCGAACGTTAGGGGCTGGGGTTAAGTGGCCATGCCGGGCGACGCAAAGGGTCATTCAAACGCACCCCTTTTTGCCGTCATATTCGCTCTGCCCGGAGCCGCTTAAACTCATGGCTAATGACGACAGTCTGGTCGTGCTTTCGCCCTATCGGGCGCCCCTTCACTCCTTTAGGGCGAGGAAGCCTGCCGCCATGAATTTGGCAATCCGCTTTTTGACCGCAGGAAAATCATCGGAGTGGCAGACGCCGCCCGACAGACGATCGATTCGTCCAGTGCGGCCGAGCGTATTCATCAATGCGCCCGTCACGAAATTGTAGCCCCAGAATAGGTCCTCGTCGCTGTAGCCCGGCAGTGCCCGTCGCAATATGCTGATGAGCTTGAGCACGACGGGATCGAAGTGGACTTTCATCATCATCGCCCCTTCGGGCGTGTTGCTGACGCGGGCGACGAACGCGGCGTAATTCATCCACAGCTCACCGCCCTCGAAGTATAAATCCAAATCGGTGTCCAGGAACGCGTGAAGCGCGCCCTCGACCGTGGGGTGATCTCCGGCCTCTGCTTCGTATTTTTCGAGCGCAGCCATACGGCGGCCGCAGGTGACACCGGCGCGCCGTTCGAACACCGCGTCAAACAGGTTGCGCTTGTCCTCGAAATAGTAATGAAGGAGGGTTGTGTGGATGCCGACGCGCTCGGCCACGTCGCGGAGGGTTACGCCATAAAAACCATTCTTCGAGAACAGATACTCAGCCGCATCGAGAATCTGCTCCAGACTTTCCGCGCGCTGCTCCGCCTTGCTGCGACGGCGGCGTTTCTCAGTCGAACCTTCCAACATTGCGCTCATCGCGCCAATCCTTTTGCCACTAGGCGAGATCGGCCGAGTCAAACCCCTCAAACGTTGATTCATTCAGCCGTGAATATGCTATTGGCGTAGTAGGCACGCAATTGGTTCTTGTCAATCTTTCCAGTGGCGACTAGCGGCCTTTTGGCACGCGGTCATTTCGGCTTTGGATTATGTGTCTGTTTCTATTTGCCAAGCGCGCCAGTTTGGCATCGGGTTGACATCTACTCGCTTTGGTCTGGTATTTCGATATTAGGTGTCAGCGGCAGCGCCAAATGCATGAAGAATAGGCACTCTGGAAAGACGTGCGGCTTTCCACAGGACTGTCTCCATCGGTCTTCACGGTTTACGACGCTACTCGGCTCTCGCGCGCTACTTTTTGTGGCAGGTATATTGCGCGCGGGATGAGCCGATTCTCGTGGGCTTGGCGCTCAAGCTCTTCGCGGAAATCGGGATGGGCCAGCGAGATCATGGCTTGGGCGCGTTCCGCCACCGACTTTCCTTTCAGATTGACCACCCCGTATTCTGTAACGACATACATGATATCGGTGCGTGGCGTGGTGACAATGTTGCCCGGTGTGAGGTCGAGGACGATACGACTCTTGCGGACACCTTTCTTTTCGAAAACTGAGGAGAGGCACATGAAGGACTTGCCCCCATTTGAGGCATAGGCGCCGCGCGCATATTGGAGCTGGCCGCCCGTCCCGGAAATATGGCGATGACCGTCAGATTCCGATGCCGCCTGTCCTTGCAGGTCCATCTGCGTCGTGCTGTTGATTGAAAAAACCTTGTCGTTCTGCATGATAACATGCGGAAGGTTTGTGTGCTCGGTGCCGCAGCACAGCATGTCGGGATTGTCGTTTATCGCGTCGTACATGAACTTCGTACCAAGCCCAAACGTAAAGACGACTTTTCCGATGTCGAGCTTCTTGCGTGCGCCGGTGACGACGCCTGCCTTGTACAGCTCAATCAGGCCGTCGGTCAGCATTTCGGTATGAACGCCGAGGTCTTTCGCGCCTGATTCCAGAAGCAAGGAACAAACGGCATTGGGCATTCCGCCGATGCCGATTTGCAGGCAGGCGCCATCTTCCACTTCGGCCGCAACCCTGCGGGCAACGGCACGATCGACATCGGTTATCAGCGGGCTTTTGAGTTCCGGGAGAGGCGCATTATCGCCGTCGATGATGTAATCAACCTCGCTGATGTGAATGCCATTATCCACTCCGTGTACATGGGGAACGGCTGTTGATGTCTCGACGATCAGCGTCTTCGTGCGTTCGACAAGAGTTCTAAACCACGCATTAGTCGGACCAAAATTGAAGTGTCCGTTTGCATCGGCCGGTCGCACTTTCAGCACGACGATGTCGATCGGAGCGATGAAGCGGCGATAGTAGTCGTTAATTTCGCCAAGATTGGGCGGCATGTGGTAACAAATGCCGGCGTCGGCTTTTGCACGTTCGTAGGCGCTGAAGTGCCAGGTATAATAATGAAAATGGTTTCCTTCAGGGTCGCTCTCAAGCACCGCCCGCGGCTTCGCGGCGAGACTAGAGCGGATTCCCACGTTCGAAAGTTCGCGAACGCGCGCGGCGAGCGCCTGGTCAAACACGTCCGGCTGGGCGAGGCAGGCACCGAAATCGAGCCAATAGCCCGATTGCACCAGAGCAGCCGCTTCAGCGGCGGTGATCTTCTTCGCGGGCGCCGATGACATGCGCGTGGACATGGGAGGTACCTTTCTGCAACCATTCTGCGATTGAAATTACAGGCGCAACAAAAGCCGAACGCTCAACCCATTTCGCGTTCGAGCGGTAGAACTGCATGATCATGTTTGTACGAATTTGGACGAGAGGCGTCGGCCGCCGGCTGGTTGTTACGGCCGGCGACCGATCGGGTTTCAAGTCAGTCTGAGCTCTGCATCACCACACCTTCAGCAACCGGATACCGAATTGGCGTGGCGCTCCGGCGAAACGAAGGCCGGAATTGAGGGCCGCCTCGTAATGTTGGTCCGTAAGGTTGGTGCTGTAGAGCGTCAAGAGATAGTCGTTGTGCTTCAACTCGAGCTGCGCACCCAGAATATTACGAGCGGCCAGCAGATCTCCTTGTGACTGATTGTCGAACAACGTCGCATACTGTGGGTTCTGATGTGAGAAATTGACACGAGGCGTCAGTGTGTCGCCGTTGCCGAGATCGAACCGGTATTCTGCGCTTAAGTTGTAGGAAACATCAGGCGCATAGGTCTGCGGATGTCCTTTCAGGTTGACGCAAGTGCCAAATGCGTTGGAGGGCCCGGTCAGCGGATCGCATGGTAAAGCGACTGGTATCCTCGGATCCGTCGCATAAAACCCGCCCAGCGCGGTATGCATCAGGCCGACGCCGGCGCTAAACGACAAGTTCCCGAATGAGGCCTGGGTTTCGCCTTCGAAGCCGTAAATCTGGCTTGGTTTAGGATCGTTGACTTCAAATCCGAACACCGGGAAGGCCGGATAACCGATGGTGACTTGGAAGTGCTGATAGTTGTTGTAGTAAGCATCCATCTGGGTACGCATGTGCCCATCGAGCCATGTCGCTTTCCAGCCGGTTTCATATGACTGCACTCTCTCCGGACCAAACGGTGCAGGGGTGCCTATGCCTACCGGGACGTTGAGACCACCGGGCTTGTAGCCGGTCGAAACAAAGGCGTAAGCAAAGTTGTTGTCATTGATGGTCCAATTCAGGGAGGCCTTATAGTCGAAGCTGTAAGATTTTTCGGACTGATTGATACTTAAGAGCGTTCCGTATTGCAGGATATTAAGGTCAACGTTCTTCGTCTTTTCAGTGGTCCAGCGCGCGCCTAACTGCAATTGGAGGCCGCTTACCACATTGAAGCCGACTTGACCAAAGCCTGCCCATGAAATGTTGGGAGTAGTGCCCTCGAGCTCATAATTATTCGCCAAAACATCCGGACTTCCGTTTGCAGGCTGACCGATGACAAACTGATAGGGTGACTTATAGTTGTACCGGTCTTGCTGAGCCCATGCGCCGAGAACCCATGTGACACGCTGATTGTCCGGCGAAATTAAATTGAACTCCTGTGACCAGATGCTTTCGCCCACTATGTCCCAGAAGAACCAATTTGCCGGTGTGCCGGCTGAGGCCAAACTTCCATAATCCGTTCCGTCCAAATCTGTCTTGTAATTGGTGATGCCGGTTTGATAGCCCGATACGGATCGAAGCTTGATGCCATCGGGGAGCACATAGTCCACCTTCAGCACGGACCGGGTGAACTTGTCCTGCCCCAAATTGGCGTAGTTCTGCGTGATGTGGAAGATATCGGAGTAATGCGGGTTGGGAGTGGTGCTGCCGAAAGGAAAAGTTTTGAAGCCTTCATAATACGGACTAGCAGGGTACCCGCCGAAGTCGAGGTAGTCGGCATCCGTTTTGATCGAGACGGTCAACGCCTCGGTGGGTTTCCAAAGAACGCTCACACGGGCGGCGCCGATTTGAAGATCGCCCGGGTTGTAGCTGTGCTTGCAGCCCGAATACTTCTGACCGGGGCAATTGTCCGCTGCGCTGCTGTCCGTGATGCTGTAGAAACTACTTCTCGCTTCACCGTACACTGCAACGCGCGCCGCCAAGGTGTCGCTGATCGGAATGTTGACAGCGCCCTGCAGCTGACCATCGTTGTAGTTGCCGTATTGGGCCTGTGCGTAACCATCATAACCGCCGCCGATTGTCGGGTCATTCGAGTTGACCAAGACAGCGCCGCCGGTCGCGGACTGGCCTACGAAAGTACCTTGCGGGCCGCGCAACACTTCGATGCTCGCGATGTCGTAGTACGGCTCTCCCGTGAAATAGCCGGGGAAGGTCGCCACACCGTCACGGTACGTGATCACGCCCGTCATCGTTTGAGAGTTGTGCTCGCCCTTGCCGATGCCGCGAATGTTGAAATCGATGCCTTGACCAAAGTTGTCGACCGTCACGGTAGGTGCGATGAACTGCAGATCATCGACCGACGTGACGCCCTTGGCTGCAATGTCCTCTCCGCTCAAAACGTCAACAGCAATAGGCGTCGTCATCAGATTTTCGGTTCGACGCTCGGCGGTGACAACGACGGTCTCTATGGTCGCGCTGCTGTTTTGGTCCGTGGATGCTGACGAAGCCGCATCTGCTAACGCAGTGCTGTACCAAGCCAGCGTGAGCGCGGATGCGCCCAGCCACATTGCATGGGTCCTCATATTCCCTCCGGAAGGTTCGTTTCCCCGCGCACTCTATTATTGGCGCATTGTGCCACACTGCAACAAATTCACTAGACACACAATACTGATTATGTCGATAGTGAATGTATAGAGCTTAATAGGCACTGGCGATATCGCACCTGCGAAGTCGCCAGGGCCTTCGTCAGATAAAGGTTTTTTGTAACGACGCGGCGGCAGCTGCGGGCAGGACAGGAGGTACGCATGATTAATTTGAAGGGACGGGTGGCCATCGTCACGGGAGCGGGCGGTGGTTTGGGACGGACGCATGCGTTGCTGCTAGCGCAGCGCGGCGCGCATGTGATCGTGAACGACCTTGGCCGCGGCGCCGAATCCGTGGCGCAAGAGATCATCGAGGCGGGCGGGCAAGCTCGGGCCATTTTGTGCTCGGTGACAGATGAGGCGCTTGTCCAGGAGATGGTCCTAGAGACCCTGAAGTCCTGGGGCCGCGTCGATATCCTCGTCAACAATGCGGGCATCTTGCGCGACAAGTCATTCGCCAAGATGAGCCTAGATGATTTTCGTCTCGTGATCGACGTGCACCTGATGGGGTCGGTTAACTGCACGAAAGCGGTGTGGGAGATAATGCGCGAGCAGAAGTACGGCCGCATTGTCATGACGACGTCGTCGTCCGGTCTATACGGCAATTTCGGCCAGTCGAACTATGGCGCAGCCAAACTGGCGCTCGTGGGCTTCATGCAGACCCTCGCACTTGAGGGGGCAAAGTACGACGTCCGTGTGAACTGCTTGGCGCCGACGGCCGCCACGCAGATGACCCAAGGTATTTTGCCAGACGAGCAGTTGGCAAAGTTGCGGCCTGAGTTCGTGAGCCCGGCAGTTCTGGCGCTTGTGGCGGAAGATGCGCCGACGCGTGCGATCGTCTGCGCCGGTGCCGGCGGTTTCGAGATCGCAAACATCACCATGACGCAAGGCATCTACGTCGCGGGCGATCCGCCGTCGGCAGACGAGCTTGCTGCAAGATGGGCGGAGCTTGCGGATCGGCGGGGCGAACTGGTGCCGGAACAAGGCTGGGTCCAAAGCCAGCACGAGCTGAAAAAGGCAGGCCTTGTCATTTCGCAAACGAAAGGTGGCTGACATGAGCCGCGATGCCGTCATCGTTTCTGTAGCGCGGACCCCAATCGGTCGCGCTTACAGGGGCGCATTCAACGCCACCCCGGCTACGTCGCTGGCTGCCCACGCCATTCGCGCCGCAGTCGCGCGCGCAAAGATTGAACCTGGTGAGATCGAGGATTGCATCGTTGGGGCCGCGTTGCCTCAGGGCGGGCAACATACCATCGGGCGAACTGCCGCTCTGACCGCAGGACTGCCGGTCTCTGTCGCTGGGCAAACCGTCGATAGACAGTGCTCGTCGGGCCTCATGAGCATCTCCATGGCGTCTAAGCAGGTTGTTATGGACCGAATGGATGTTGTCGTGGCGGGCGGCGTGGAGTCCATATCGCTGGTGCAGACGAAAGAGCTGCGCGTCGCGTCCGACCAGGAACTGATCGCGCTGCATAAAGACATCTACATGCCGATGATTGACACGGCTGAGATTGTCTCTCGCCGGTACGGCATCTCGCGCGAGCGGCAGGATGCGTATGCCCTTCAGTCGCAACGCCGGACGGCCGAGGCCCAGGCCGCCGGCCGCTTCGACGAGGAGATCGTCCCTGTGCGGACGGCGAAACTCGTGACCGACAAGACCACCGGCGCGACTTCGATGGAGGAGGTTGTTCTGAAGCGTGACGAAGGCAACCGGTCCGATACGACCATCGAAGGCCTAGGCGCGTTGAAGCCGGTGCGGCCGGAAGGGTTCATCACTGCCGGAAATGCAAGCCAGTTATCCGATGGCGCTTCCGCCTGCGTGGTGATGGAGGCGGGTCTGGCCGCCGCCCGGGGCCTCAAGCCGCTGGGCCGCTATTGCGGCATGGCCGTTGCGGGCACGGAGCCGGACGAGATGGGGATCGGGCCGGTCTTCGCCGTTCCCAAGCTCTTGAAGCGCTTCGGCCTCGGCATGGACGACATCGGGCTTTGGGAACTGAACGAAGCGTTCGCCGTGCAAGTCATCTATTGCCGAGATCGGCTTGGCATTCCCGATGACCGGCTTAACGTCGACGGCGGAGCCATTTCCATTGGCCACCCTTACGGCATGTCGGGTAACCGCCTGACGGCGCATGCGCTCATCGAAGGGCGTCGGCGGGGAGCCCGCTACGTCGTGGTGACCATGTGTGTCGGCGGTGGCATGGGTGCGGCGGCATTATTTGAGATTCTCTGATGTCGGATAGATGAATCCGTCGCATATGGCGCAAAGCAGAGGAGACCGCCGGCCATGACCGAGATCGTCATCGCTTCTGGTGCAAGAACACCGACCGGCTCCTTCAACGGGGTCTTTGCGAATGTCCCGGCCTGCAAGCTTGGCGCACTCGCCAAGCTGCGTTCAGCCTTCCGTTTGTTCCACGTCATCGCGTGATTTGTGTGGCATAGCGCCGTGGGCGCAGGTTCAAATGGCGTCAAAACACAGGCCGCAGGCGAACATGCGGATATGGGAAAAACGCGGAGGAAATCATCCATGGAGGGGGCACCCCCGACGGCCAGCGGACTGAGCGCCGCACCCGCCAAGACCTATGGCTTTGCGCTTGGCATTCTTTCGACCCTGTTCTTCATGTGGGGTTTTTGCACGGTCCTGAACGATGTGCTCGTGCCGCACCTCAAGGCGGTGTTCGAGATGAACTACGTCCAGACCATGCTCATCCAGTTCACCTTCTTCGGCACTTATTTCCTTCTGTCCATGCCGTCAGCGAAGCTGATCGAATGGGTGGGCTACAGACACTCCATCGCCATAGGCCTCAGCGTGATGGCGCTGGGCTGCCTCATCTTCCTGCCCGCCGCGGCGGTGCCCTCCTTCAACCTGTTCCTCACGGCGCTGTTCGTGCTGGCCGCAGGCATCACCCTGCTGCAGGTCGCCGCCAATCCCTATGTGGCGGTCCTGGGGCCCGAGCGGACCGCCTCATCGCGTCTTAATCTGGCGCAGGGCTTCAACTCGCTGGGCACCTTGCTGGCGCCGTTGTTCGGCAGTTTTCTCATTCTCGGCCGCACCAAGGCCGGGACCATGACCGGCCACGTGATTGAGTCGCTGCAGGACCGCATGGCGGACGCCCGGTCCGTGCAGATGCCCTATCTGGGGATCGCCGTCGTCCTGTTGGCCATCGCAGTGCTGTTCTGGGTGGTGCGCCTGCCCGATGTCTCCACCCATCCCACCACCGAGGCGGAAGCCAAGGACACCCTGTGGCGGCACAAGGCGCTCGTCATGGGGGCGGTCGCCATCTTCGTCTATGTCGGCGCGGAAGTCTCGATAGGCAGCCTTCTCATCAATTACCTGGCTTCGCCCCACATCAGTCACATGACGACGGCGGACGCCGCCAACTATCTCAGCTACTACTGGGGCGGGGCGATGGTGGGGCGTTTCCTGATCGGCGCACTCCTGCTGCGCTTCGCGGCGCCGTCCAACATCCTGGCCGACAATTGCGTAGCGGCGATCATTCTCATCGTGCTGTCGATCGCAACCCACGGCTCGCTCGCCATGTGGGCAATCCTTCTTGTCGGCCTCTGCAACTCCATCATGTTCCCCACCATCTTCACGCTTTCCATCAGGGGTCTGGGGCCGCTGACGGGGCGCGGCTCTGGTGTCCTCATCATGGCGATCTTCGGCGGAGCGGTCGTTCCGATGCTGCAGGCCGCGGCGGCCGACAGTTTCGGACTGACGATCTCCTTCGTGATTCCGATCGTGTGTTACGCGTACATTTGGATGTTCGCGCGGGGTGCCGCCGACAAGAAGAAGCCCGCAATGCAAAGCTGACGACAACGCAGGGGATGGTGCCGGACGGCGCCTCACTGCCAAGATGGGAGAGAGAAATTGGCCAGGACGACCAAACGCGTTTTCCTCAAGGCCTCTGCCGCCGGGGCGGCCATGGGCCTGATACCCGCGGCGGCGCAGGCCAAGGCGGTGCGGCCGAAACGCCAGGCGGAGCCGCTGGAACATGAGCTGACAGGGCCCTGGCAGTTCCGCCAGTCCGGAACCGGTGACTGGCTCGCGGCCACCGTGCCAGGCACGGTGCATACCGATCTGTTGGCCGCCGGCAAGATCCCAGATCCGTTCTATCGCACCAACGAACTCGACCTGCAGTGGATCGACAAGAAGGACTGGGAATATCGTACCACCCTCGACCTCGACGCCGCGACGCTGGCGCATGATCATCTCGAGCTGTGCTTCGCGGGCCTCGACACCTATGCCGACGTCTATCTCAACGACGTCCTGGTGCTGCATGCCGACAACATGTTCCGCCGCTGGACCACGGACATCAAGGCGCACGCCAAACCAGGCGCGAATGTCCTGCGCGTTCTCCTGCGCTCGCCCGTGCAGGAAGGCCTCAAGCTGCTGGCGGCCTACGGCTTCGATCCGCCGGCGGTGGTCGAATGGAGCGAGATCGGCGGGCTGGGCGACAAGAAGATCAGCATGTTCACGCGCAAGGCCCCCTACCATTACGGCTGGGACTGGGGCCCGCGCTTCGTCACTTCGGGCATCTGGCGCAAGGTCACGCTGCGGGCCTGGAATACGGCGCGCATCTCCGATCTGCACATCGTGCAGGACAGCCTGACGCCGGACGAGGCGCATCTCACCGCGGTGTTCGAGATCGTCTCCGACATCGCCGGCCCGGCGGTCGTCGATGTGCAATGCCCGGATCATCCGGCGGTCAAGGGCCACACCCGGATCAGGCTTCAGCCCGGACTCAACACCGCCGAAGTCAAGTTCGTCATCTCCAAGCCGCGGCTGTGGTGGAGCAACGGGCTCGGCGAGGCCTTCCTTTATAATATCGTGGGACAGCTCGTCGCCGCGCGCGCCAGCGATCGCCGTGAGGCCCGCACCGGCCTGCGGACGCTGAAGGTGGTGCAGAAGCCCGATGCCAACGGCACCAGCTTCTCTGTCGAGCTCAACGGCGTGCCGGTGTTCATGAAGGGCGCCAACCACATCCCCAACGACAGCTTCCTGCCGCGCGTCACGCCGGCGCGCTACGAGCACGAGGTGCGTTCGGCGGTCGACACCCACATGAACATCCTGCGGGTGTGGGGCGGGGGCATCTACGAGGATGATTACTTCTACGATCTGTGCGACGAGAACGGCATCCTCATCTGGCAGGAATTCGTCTTCGCCTGCGTGATGTATCCCGGCACCCGGGATTTCCTCGACAACGTGCGCGCCGAGGCCGTCGACAACGTCCGGCGCCTGCGCAACCACCCCTGCATCGCGCTGTGGTGCGGCAACAACGAGATCGACACCGCCTGGCAGAACGATGTGCCGAATGGCGGCTGGGGCTGGAAACAGAAATACACGCCGCCGCAGCGCGACGAACTGTGGACCGCCTACAAGGCGATCTTCTACGGCATCCTGGCCGAGACCGTGGCGCAGCACGACCCGCAGCGCTTTTATTGGCCGTCATCGCCCTTGGCCTTCTGGGACGGGCACGACACGGTGCGCCACGCAGATCTCAATACCAAGCAGCAGTCGGGCGACATCCATTATTGGGGTGTGTGGTGGGGCGAATTGCCGTTCTCCAGCTACCGCACCTATATCGGCCGTTTCATGACGGAATACGGTTTCCAGTCCTTCCCGGAATTCAAGACGATCGAGGCCTTCGCCGCGCCGGGCGACTACGACATCTTCTCCGAGGTGTTGAAGTCGCATCAGCGCTCTTCGATCGGCAACGGCACCATCCAGAAATACATGGCGCGCGACTACAAGGTGCCCAAGGACTTCCGCCAGTTCCTCTATGTCGGGCAGGTGCTGCAGGCCGAAGGCATCAAGACCGCGATGGAGGCCCATCGCGCCCACATGCCCTACTGCATGGGCTCGCTGTTCTGGCAGATCAATGATTGCTGGCCGGTCGCCTCCTGGAGCAGCATCGACTATTACGGCCGCTGGAAGGCGCAGCAGTATTTTGCGCGCAAGTCCTTCGCCCCGGAGCTGGTGACTTCGTGGATCGATGGCGACACGGTGAAGGTGTGCGTGGTCAGCGACCGGCTGACGGACGTGCCGGTCACCCTGACGCTCGAGGTGCTCGATTTCAACGGCACGGTGCACAAGACCGTCGCGCAGCCGTTCCTCCTGGCGAAGAACAGCAGCGCCATGGCGTTCACCGGGCCGGCGGCCGATCTGCTCGCCGGAGCCTCGCCGGAATCCGTCCTTCTCCTGAGCACTCTCGCCGACGGCAGCGACGTCCTGGCCGAGGACCGCCTGTATTTCCGGTCGGTCAAGGATTTGGCGCTGCCGCAGGCCTCCGTGGATGTGAACGTGAAGGATCTCGGCGGTGAATTCGCCATCGGCCTGTCGTCACCGGTGCTTGTGAAGAACCTCTATCTCAGCCTTGACGACGTTGACGGCTTCTTCAGCGATAATTATTTCGACCTGTTGCCGCACAGACCAAAGGTGGTGCGTTTCAAGCCGGCCGGCTCCGTGAGTGCCAAGGCGCTCAAAAATGACCTGAAGCTGATGCACATGGCACAAGCGGTGTAGACAATTGCGAGCTTGAACCGTCGTCCGAGGTGAAGTGGTCAAGCTGCTGGTTTGGTGCTGGCGTTTGTGGACGTTGCGGCGTAGCCGGCGCAGATGGTTGAGGGAGCCTAGCCAGCCGCACGATGATTATGGACGAAGACACCTGTGGTCGGCGTGTGGAGTGGCGCAGATCGTGAGAATGAAAGTCGGGCAACTTGCCGTTCGCCCGTAGCTGCTTGCGCGAACGTCTCCAATTGCAGGGGGCGGCCATTCCCCGCGAGCTCATGCGCGCAGTCAGAGCCGCCGTCTTGTGAGACACAGTCGACGATCGGCTTTCGTTCGGCTTGGCCCGGTCTCCCGGCCAACCATAACGATCCAGTTCGCATCTTCGTCCTGCCGGGCCCACCAGCCTTCGCTCGCAAAGCGAGTGAAGGCTGCCGCGCCGCCCGGCGGCGTCTCGTCAGTGCACGTCGACGGTGCGGTCACCTTCGTAATGCATGATGTGATAGTAGCCCTGCCAGCCGGCGGTCAGCACGGGCGGCGGCAAGGTGGTCTCCGGATCGTCGATATAGCGGATGAAATCCTGCACCAGATCGCGCGTGTGATTGATGCCGTCGAGCCATTCGCCGCGATACCAGTTTTTCCACTTGCCGTATTCGTCCTTCGCTTCCAGCGCGTGGATTTCGTCGAAATCCTTCAGCGTCGCTTCGGCGTCGGCGCGCGCCTCGGCTTTGTCGCCGGCGCGATAGGCCTGCACCGCCTTCGACACCAGATAGAGGATGTGATTGCTGTCGCGGTTGATGGCGATCATCGTCAGCATCTCGGCCTGGTAATAAGGCCGGCGCGCCGGTTCCACCGAGGCTTCGGCGGCCAGCGCATCCTTCCACACCGCATCCCAGCGCGGCTGCGCCTCGCCGCACAGCTTGAGTTCGCGCTTGATCGTCTCGGGCACCCATTGCGGCCCGTAATGCAGGAAGAAGCCCTTGTCGTCGCCGATGCCGAGGATATGCGCCGGCGTCCATTTCGGGTCCTGACTCGGGATGTGGTACCAGGGCGGGCTGATCATCGTCATCAGCAGCAGCTGCTGCGCTTCGCTGTGATAGATCTGATCGCCGTATTCGTCGCCCGCGCCATGCTGGCCGGCGGGGATGATGGCGGGCGCCTTGAAGTATTCCTCATAGGCCTTGGCCACCGGCGCCGCGGCTTTGGCGCCGAATTCGTAGGACGCCCAGTCCTTGTAATACTGATCGGCGCCGCCCGTGGCCGGCACGCCGCCCCACGCCACGTCCATCACCGCTTTCGCCGTCATGGCGACGGGACGGATGTCGCTGGTGTTGACCAGGAAATATCCGGTGGCGCCCGCTTTGATGTAACGGCCCATCTCCGAATAGATGCGGTGGACCGGCACCATCTCCGACAGCTGGTTGGCGCGCCCGTCCAGCATCGCCACGTGATAATAGGCGCCTTCGCCCTTGGCGATCTCGCCGTTGTCCTGCAGGTAACCGTCGCCGCCGTCGGCCCAGACATGGATGACGCCGGGCGGAATGGTGACCAGGCCTTCATGTACCAGCCGCGCGCCTTCCTGCCAGAAATCGGTGACGAACTGCGCGTTGGGATGGACGGCGCGCACGATCTTGATCTGCGTGGCGATCGCCTTGCTGATCAGCATGCCGAGCCGCTTGTCGTTGCCGACCACGCTGGGGTCCATGGTGGCGTAGGAGGTATCCGACAGGCCGCGCAGACCCACTGACCAGAGAATTTCCTGATGCGGATCGTAGGAGGCCACCGCGTCCTTCCAGGCGCGTTCGAGAATTTCCGGATGCGTGGAATAATTGTAGGGCACGCCTTCGGGCCAGCGCGCCACGTTCACGCCCAGCGGCATGGCATGATGCTGCGTCATGATCAGGCCGCGTTCGCCGACCAGCTTCACCTGCGGATCGGTGGGGAAGATCCAGGTGCCCGGCACGATCATGTTGCCCTTCAGGCGCAGGACGGTCTCGTAGATCTTGTTCATCACCTTGAGCGAGATGCCGGAGTGATCGGTCTTCTCGCCCGGCGCCCAGCCGGTCAGCAGGTCCTCGTCGTTGATGAAGAAGCCGCGATATTTGAACAGCGGCGGCGGGAAGACCTTCGAGAGCGTGGCGGAAAGCGCGATCGAACTGCGCTTCGCCGGCTCCTTGTCGGTCCAGTAATACATCGGATCGACGCCGAGATAGTCCTGCGAGAACTGGTAGATCGCGTACATCGTGCCGCGCATGTCGGGACCGGTGAGCACCACCGCGTGACCGCCCGCCGTCTTCTGCACGGAGATCGAGAAACTCTCCGGAGCGGCGGCACCCGCCGGACGCATGTTCGCGGGAATTTCGGATTCTTCGCCGATCATGATGGTCAGCGGGCCGGCGTCGGCGGCATCGGTGACGATGCGCGGCGCGGCGCCGAACACTTTCGTCAGATCGCTCTGCAGATCTTCCGCCGCCTTGCGCACGGGTCCGTTCTCATGGGCGTTTTCCAGGATCGTAACCTTGGCGGTGACGGCGACGCTTCCCGCCTCCGCGGCGAGCGCCGCCGTTCCGAAGCCGATGCTCAGCACTGCGGCTGCCAGCGTGGTCGCGATCGTTTGTCGTGCTGTGCTCATGGTTTTCTCGCCCTGCCTTGTGAGTTTTTCCCGCACCGTGGCGCACCGCTGCAGAGGCGTCCGGTCGATGGTTGTTTTGTCGAGCGCCAAGTTCCGCATGGGAGCGGTCCCAAGTCAAGCGCGGCCCACCGTATTGTGATTGGCCGTGCGTCAGGCGGTCAGGGCATGATGCCGAGACGCCTGCGGGCGTCTTCCAGGGGCAGGGGCAGCACCGGCCAGAAATCCCAGTTGTCCGAGAGGTCGGTGTTGACCCGGCTGCCGCGCTCGATGGCGCGGATGAATTTCTCGGCGTTGTCGTCGCGCGCCAGCGTGCCGGTGATGTGCGGCTGCGAGACCGGCAGCAGATTGACGCCGGCGCCCCACAGCAGCGCCACCAGCAGGATCATGGAGAACGGATTGCTGCGCTTGAAACCGGCGGTGAAGCCGCCGACCAGAAGTTCCTCTTCGGGTGCCGTTCCGTAACCCGACAGCACATGCACCATGTCGTGATAGGCGCCGCTGATGGGGAAGCCGCCGCGCTCGCCGGGAAAGGCGAAGCCGTGCGAACGGCAGTGCACGAAATAGGCGTGGCCCAGCGTGCCGGCCGGCAATCGCTCGAGCGCGGTGAAGCGTTCGGCCAGCGCTTTGTCTTCCACCAGGCCGCGCTGTCCGAGCATGGCGGCGGCCGCGCCGAGGATGCCGCCATGATGGCGGTAGGCGTCCTTGACCATGTCGACGACATGCGAGCGGCGCAGGAAGTCGAGACGGCACAGCAGCATCTCGCGCTCCACCAGCAGCCGCACGGTGCGCAGGGCGGGCGTGGCGACGCCGAGCGCCGCGGCGCAGGCTTCCAGCCGCGCGAAGGCGGCCGGGTCGGGTTCGCCCTCGGCCAGCACGCCGACGATGAGCGCGCCGACCAGCTGATCGGCAAGACCGGGCGTGGCGATCTTCCGCGCCAGTTCGTCGGGCGCGACGGGCGCAAGCGTGTCGAGGTCCACGTCGGTCGCCATCAGCAGGCGCTGGGCGGCGCCCATCATGGCGCGCACGGCCGGCGTGAGAGGTCCTTCTCCGGCGGTGACGCTGCGCATGGCCCGCAGACAGGTCAGCGCTTCGTCGTCCCGCGGATGGATCAGCTGCATGACATGGTTCCTTGGAAAGGCCGCGGCACCGCGCGGACAAAGTCTCTATTCCAAAGATACGATGTTCACCTGACCGGCAAGCTCGGCGACGACGGAGGGCGTGCACAATCCGGTGCCGGGCGACAGCAGTGCGCCGCAGCCGGCGGCCACGGCCTGACGGAAGGCCTCGGGCAACGTCAACTTTCTGGCAATGCACAGGATCAGCAAAGCCAGGAAGCTGTCGCCGGCGCCCACCGTGCCGCGCACCGTCACCGGCGGCGGCTTGGCATAGAGCGCGACGTCGCGCGTGATCAGCATTGCGCCCTCTGCGCCCATGGTGAGGGCGACGATCTCGGCCTTGCCGTTGACGACCAGCGTGCGACCCGCCGCCAGACAAGCCTGGAGATCGGGATTCTTTTCGTCGAGCAGATCGGAGAATTCGCTGAGGCTCGGCTTGACCAGGAAGACGCCGAGATCGAGCGCATGCTTGAGCGGCGGGCCGGAAGTGTCGAGCACCAGCTTGGCGCCGCCGAGCACGCTGAGATTGCGCGCCAGCCGGGCGTAGAAATCATGCGGCACGCCGCGCGGCAGGCTGCCGCTCGCCACCGCATAGCCGCTCGACGAGGCCTGGGTCATCAGCCCGAGGCCGGCATTCCATTCCTCTTCGCCGAGCGTGGGGCCCGGCAGCACGAAGCGGTACTGTTCGCCGCTGTCCATCTCGACGGCGGTGAAATTGGCGCGGCAGTCGCGCTCGATCATGAAGGACTGGTGGCGCACATTCTCCGCCGCGACCAGCCGCTCCAGCATGTGGCCGGAGGCTCCGCCCATCGGGAAGATGGCCAGCGGATCGGCGCCGAAGCGCTTCAGGCAGCGCGCCACGTTGATGCCCCCGCCGCCGGGATCGCGCCGCGTCTTCAGGCACCGCATCTTATGGTCGGTCATCATGTGCTTGACCGAAACGCCCATATCGATGGCCGGGTTCATGGTGAGGGTGACAATATTCTCAGATCTCATACCTGCCTCAAATTACTCCCTGGCCCGAAAACCCTCGCCCAGAGCCCGCATCGTCTCGGTGATGATGCGGTCGATACCATATTGTTGGGTAAGCTTGTATTGGGGGGATAGCTTACCTGCGAGATGTAAAGTCACAGCCCCATGCAGCGCCGCCCAGAAGACGTGGCCGATAAGCTCGGGATCGCCGGAAAGCATGCCTTCCTCCACCAGCGCGTAGACATGTTCGGTCATTTGGGCCTGCGCACGTGCCGTGGCGCGGAGGAGGTCGGGGTATTCCTCATTGCCGGCCTGTGACATGTCGAACATCAGCCGGTAGGCGGCCGGTTCCTCCAGCGCAAAACGGACATAGGCCTCGCGCTTGGCATGGGCCCGTTCCGGCGTCGTGCCGGGTCCGGCATAGGCTTTTTCCAGCGCGTCGGAGAAACGGTCGAAGGCGCGGGCGCGTACCGCGGCCAGGATGGCGTCCTTGTCGCGGAAATAGCGGTAGGGCGTCATGGCGCTGACCCCCAGAGCGGAGGCCAGTTCCCGCATGGTGACGCCTTGCGGTCCCTTTTCGGCGAAAAGACGGGTGGCCACCTCGCACAGCCGTTCGCGGAAATCCGTGAGGTCGGTTTCGCTGAGGACGCGGGGCATGGGCAGGCTCCGAACAGGACCGGATTCGATATAGCTTACGATATAAATTTACACAGTAAGTAAAATTACGCAGATGTATAAATCCCCGTCATCGCTCTGTCGCGAATCCTGGATCATACTGACGCCATGCAAAAAATTCTCTTTGCCGCGCTCGCCGCCGCCGCCATCGCGCTACCCGCGCAGGGCCAGCAGGTTCAATCCGCCTGGGTGCAGTACGCGCCGAACGGCGCCGTCGAGGCGCGGGCCGTGGTCGCCGGCGATGCCTGTCCGGCCATCGCCATCGACGGGGCGCAAAGCCCAATGCGTCTGCGCGCCGCCGGAGACGCGATTTTTCCCACGGTCTGCAGCGCGCCCGTTCCCAAGGGTGCAAAAGCGGTTTCGCTCGACGGCCATGCGCTGCCGGTCCCCGTCGCCGATCCGACGCGTATCCTGGTGATGGGCGACACCGGCTGCCGCATCAAAGGCAAGGAACTGCAGGCCTGCAACGATCCGAAGAAATGGCCTTTCCCCGAGATGGCGAAGGAAGAAGCCAGGCTGAAGCCGGATCTCGTCATCGACGTCGGCGACTATCTCTATCGCGAGAATGCCTGCCCGGCGGGTTTCGCCGGCTGCACGGATACGCCGCATGGCGACAACTGGCCGACCTGGGATGCGGATTTCTTCGCGCCGGCCGCGCCGCTGCTGGGCGCGGCGCCCTGGGTTCTGGTGCGCGGCAATCACGAGGATTGCGAGCGCGCCGGCAAAGGCTGGCTGCGCATCCTCGGGCCGCAGGCTTACGATCCGAATGCCGCATGTGTCCCGCATCTGGCGCCGTATTCCGTTCCGATGGGGCCGATCAATCTCGTGGTGATGGACGACGCCAATGCGCCGGACACCAGTATCGCCGCCGATATGGTGCCGGTGTACCGCAGCGAGATCGCCGCGCTGGCCAATGCGCCGGCGCCGAGCTGGCTGCTGATGCATCGCCCGATCTGGGGCGCCGTATCGGGGCCGTTGAACGTGCCGGTCGGCGGCAACCAGACCTTGATCAAGGCCATCGGCAGCACCGGCATTCCGTCGCCCGTCGCGCTGATGCTGTCGGGGCACATCCACACCTTCGAGGCGATGAACTACGGGCCGCACGACCACGTGCCGCCGCAGATCGTCGCCGGCTTCGGCGGCGACAAGCTCGATCCCACGCCGTGGAAGCTGACCGGCACGATTTTCCAGGGCGATTCCGGGGTCAATGTGAAGGACGGCCTGTCGCTGCCGGGCTTCGGCTTCCTGATGATGCGCAAGGTGGCGGACGGCTGGGATGTCGACGTCCACAATGTGAACGGCAAGATCGAGCGCCGCTGCTGGTTCCGCGCCGGCCATGTGGGTTGCGCCAAGCCGCGGTGACGCCAGCGCTTTGCGACTTAGCTGCAATGCAGCAGCGTCATCGTTTCTGCCTTATTTGAATATCGATTGCGTCGCCGCGGACGCCTTGCGCCGAATTGCTGCAACGCGCCGGCAGCAGTAGAGTTAAGGCGGGCTAGGTGGGGGATGGCATGGGGCGTTATCAGAAATGGCTTCTGATCGGCGGCGGCGTGCTCGCCGCGGTCGTGCTGGCGGTTGTCGTGACGCTGTATCTGCTCGGCGGCAGGGGAACGACGAGCAAGGGATTTTTCGACCGCCTGGCCGGCGGGCTCAGCACCGTCACCTCGGGCTTCGCACCGGCGACGGCACAAGCGGGCGCCACCTTCGCCTTCCAGCGTCTCGACATCGACACCACCAAGCCGCAGGCCGAAGCCTGTCTGGTCTTCACCCAGGACCTCGATGTTTCGGGCCACACCCATTACGTCGATTATTTCAGCATCGATCCGGCCACCCGCGTCGCGCTTCACGTCGTCGGTCCGCGGATGTGCCTCGCCGGCCTCGACTTCAACAAGACTTATAACGTCACGCTGAAAACGGGATTGCCTTCGGCCTCCGGCGACAAGCTGGTGGAAGACGAGACCGTTCCGGTCGAGCTGCGCGACAAGCCGTCGATCGTGCGTTTCATGGGCGGCATCATCCTGCCGCGCGACAACGTCAAAGGCGTGCCCGTCAACACGGTGAACATCAGCAAGCTGAAGCTCAAGCTGATCCGCATCGGCGACCGCCTGCTGTCGCAGATCGAAAGCGACACGGTGGACGAGACCACGCTCTATTCCTGGAGCGCCAAGGACATCGAGAACAACCAGGGCACGCTGATCTGGCATGGCACGATGGATGTCGACAACGTCAAGAACGACTCCGTCATCACGCTGGTGCCGATCAACGATGTGCTGAAGGACCGCAAGCCCGGCGTCTATGTGCTGATCGCCTCCGACGCCAATGCGAAGAAGTCGGACGATTCCGAAGACGAAGATTCCGGCGAGATGGCGGTGCAATGGATCGTCGATTCCGACATCGCACTGACCACCTTCCAGGGCGCGGGCGGTTTGACCGTCTTCGCGCGTTCCTACGACACGGCCTCGCCGCTGTCCGGCGTCAAGCTGACGCTGGTGGCGCGCGACAACAACATCGTCGGCACCGCGACGACGGATTCGGACGGCCGCGCCAATTTCGATGCCGGATTGATGCGTCCCAAGGGCGGCGACCAGCCGGTCACCGTCATGGCCTATGGCCGGCAGCAGGATTTCAGCTTCACCGATCTGCGCCGCTCGAGCTTCGATCTCAGCGATCGCGGCGTCGGCGGACGCAACGTGCCCGGCCCCATCGACGCTTATCTTTATACCGAACGCGGCGTCTATCGGCCCGGCGAGACCGTCGATCTCACGGCGATGATCCGCGACCGCGTCGGCGCGGCGGTGAACGCGCCGCTGACGCTGGTCGCCACGCGTCCCGACGGCATGGAAGTCGGCCGCGTCACCATCGCGGGCGCCGATCTCAAAGCGGGCGCCGCGGCCTGGACGCTGCCGCTGTCCTCGAGCGCGCCGCATGGCCGCTGGCAGATCGCCGCCTATATCGATCCCAAGGACGATCCCGTCGGCCGCGTGCAGTTCGACGTGCAGGATTTCGTGCCGCAGAAGCTGAAGGTGACGCTGACGGCCGAGACCAAGGTCGCCAGGCCCAACAGCGACATCAAGGTGCAGGTCGAAAGCCGCTTCCTTTATGGCGCGCCGGCAAGCGGTTTGTCGGGCGAAGGCACGGCGCGGATTTCCGCCGACGCCACGCCGTTCGAGAATTACACCGGCTGGCAGTTCGGCCGCGTCGACGACAGCTTCTCCGATCTCGACGTGCAGATGACGGTGCCGACCACCGATGCCGGCGGGGTGACGGAAGCCACCGGCGCCATCGGCGATCTCACCGACACGACGCTGGCGCTCAAGGCGATGGTGAAGATCGACATCCACGAGCCCGGCGGCCGCACGACCTCGAAGACCGTGGAAATCCCGGTGCGCAATCACGACGTGATGATCGGCATCCGTCCCGACTTCAGCGGCGGCTCGGTCAACGAAGGCGCGCGCGCCGGTTTCGAAGCCGTGGCGCTGGACGCCGACGGCAAACGCGTCGCGCTTTCGGGCGTCAATTATTCCTGGGTGCGCGAAGTCACCTCGTATCAATGGTACGAGGACAATGGCGGCTGGAAGTACAAGTCGATGACCCGCGACCGGCTGGTGACGTCGGGCACGATGTCGATCGGCGCGGGCGCATCGGCCAAGCTGGCGCAGGCCATGCCGTGGGGCACCTATCGTCTGACGCTCACCGATCCCAAATCGGGGGCCTCGAGTTCCTATCGCTTCTATTCGGGCTGGGCGGCCTCGAGCGCCGGCGACCGGCCGGATCGCATTCCGGTGGCGGCCGACAAGACGAGCTATCGCGCCGGTGAAACCGCGCATGTGCGCATCAAGCCGGCGGCCGACGGCAAGGCGCTGGTCGTCGTCGCCAGCGACAAGGTATTTTCCTCCAAAGTGATCGACGCGCCGGCCTCCGGTGCGACGGTCGACGTGCCGGTGTCCGCCGATTGGGGCGCGGGCGCCTATGTGCTGGTGACGGATTACCGTCCGCTCGACAAGGCGACGGGCCACGAGCCGGTGCGCTCCATCGGTCTGGTCTGGCTGACGCTCGACAATTCGCAGCGCACGCTGACGGTGCTGGTGGGCGGACCGAAGAAGATGCTGCCGCGCCAGCGCGTCAACATTCCGGTGCAGGTGAAGGGCCTGTCGTCCGGCGAAGACGCGTATCTCACGCTCGCCGCCGTCGATGAAGGCATCCTGCAGCTGACGGAATACCAGTCGCCCGATCCGGTGACCTATTATTTCGGCAAGCGTCGCCTCGGCGTCGAGATGCGCGACGATTACGGCCGCCTGATCAAGGCGGAGAAGGGCGCCGTCGGCGCCATGCGCGAAGGCGGCGACAGCTTCGGCGGCCGTTCGCTGGCGGTGGTGCCGACCAGAACGGTATCGCTGTATTCGGGGCTGGTGAAAGTCGGCGCCGGCGGCATGGTCAACATTCCCGTGGACGTTCCCGACTTCAACGGCGAGCTGCGGCTGATGGCGGTGGCGGTCAGCGCCAACAAACTCGGTCATGCCGACCGGCCGATGACGGTGCGCGATCCGGTGGTCGCCGACATCGTCTTGCCGCGCTTCCTGGCGCCGGGCGACAAGGCGCAAGCCGCGCTCAACCTGAACAATGTCGAAGGCCGCGCCGGCGATTACGTCGCCACGGTCACCGCCGGCGGACCGGCCGGTCTTGCCGGCGGCGCGCAGACCGTCGTCACGCAGCATCTGAATGTCGGCCAGCGCGTGCTGGTGCCGGTGGAGATCGACGGCAAGGGACTCGGCATCGCCAACATCACGCTGAAGCTCACCGGGCCGGGCGGCTTCAAGGTGACGCGCTCCTGGCCGATCGAAGTGCGGGCGCCGCAGCTCGACATCGCGCGCGACGAAACGCTGCCTCTGGCGGCGGGCGCCAGCTTCACCGCCAACCGGCAGCTGATCGCCGACATCGTGCCGGGCACGCAGACGGTGGGTCTCACCGTTTCGGCGGCGCATGGCTACAGCGACGTGCCGGGCCTGCTCAAATGGCTCGACAAATATCCCTATGGCTGCATCGAGCAGACCTCCAGCCGCGCCATGCCGCTCTTGTTCTTCAACGATCTGGCGGGCATGGCGGGTTTGCCGACCGACAAGGCGCTGCACGACCGCGAACAGGCGGCCGTCGATGCCGCGCTCGACATGCAGAATTATGCCGGCAATTTCGGCATGTGGGGACCGGGCTCCGACGCCGATCCGTGGATCAGCGCCTTCGCGCTCGATTTCCTGATGCAGGCCAAGGCCAAGAACTATGTGGTGCCGAACGACGCGCTGCGCCGCGGCGCCGGCTGGCTGCGGCAGATTTCCACGTCGGATTCCTATGACGACAACACGCGCGCCTACGCCTTCTATCTGCTGGCGCGCAGCGGGCAGGTGAATGTCAGCGATCTGCGCTATTTCAGCGACACGCGCGGCGCGGAATGGAACACGGCGATCGCCGCGGCGCTGACCGGCGCGGCCGCCGCCGAAGTGGGCGACCGTTCGCGCGCCACCTACGGCTTCAACCGGGCGCGCGACATCGTCTTCAAGGCCAAGCCCAACACCTATCCGGTGGGCGATTACGGTTCGCTGCTGCGCGATCTGGCGGGAACCATCGCCCTGGCGGCGGAGAACGGCGAGGCGCAGCTCATCCCGGCTCTGATGTCCAAGAGCGAGGCGCTGGACATGCGCCTCAACGCCACCACCACGCAGGAGAAGGCGTGGATGCTGCGCGCCGCCTATGAACTGACGCGCCAGCACACCCATCTCAACATCCTGGTCAACGGCCAGCCGGCCATGCCGCGCGACGGCGCCATCCGTCTGTCGCCCGATTACGGCCAGCTCGGCGCCGGCATCACCTTCACCAACAAGGGCGACGCCACGGTGTGGCGCACGGTGTCGGTGCAAGGCACGCCGGCGGCGCCGCTGCCCGGCGTGGCCGATGGCGTCACCATCACCAAGTCGGTGTGGACGATGAGCGGCGCGCCGGCCGATCTTTCCAACCTGCACCAGAACGACCGCGTGATCGTGGAAATCTCCGGCCGCATGGCGAACAATTATTACCGGCAGATGGGCGTCATCGATCTGCTGCCGGCGGGATTGGAGATCGAGCAGGCGCTGTCCGGCGACGACGGCAAGCCGTACAATTTCCTCGATCAGCTGACCGACACGACGATGGCCGACAAGCGCGACGACCGCTTCGTCGCCGCCTTCACCATCGGTTCGGCCTATCGCAGCGACCAGGACAAGAAGAAGGTCGAGCCGCAGCCGGTGTTCCACATCGCCTATATCGCGCGGGCGGTGACCGAAGGCAGCTTCGTCATGCCGGCCGGGGTGGCGGAGGACATGTACACGCCCGGCGTCATCGGCCGCACGACGCTGGGAAGCGTGACGATCAAGCCGTGAGACGTGTGTCGGCGGGCCGTTATCATGTCCGGCGGGCGCGCGTCACCCTGAGGTGCGAGCGGAGCGAGCCTCGAAGGGCGCGCGGTGCGCCTCGGCATATGGTGCGTTTTTATTTTGCCGCTTTTCATGCCGGCAAACGGTGACCGACGAATGAACCGCCTTCGCCACGCGCTGTCCGTCGTCCGCGATCATCTGCGGCGGGTTCGCCTGCCGCGTCCCCGTCTCGTCGCCGCTGCCGCCGCGCTGAGCGGCGTTCTTGTCGTGCTGAAGACGCTCGACTTCGTCTTCCCGCCCGACATGACGAATGTCGAAGCCGTCTCGCCCGAAGTGGTCGACCACAACGGCGTCTTGCTGCGCGCCTTCCTGTCGAAGGGCGGCTATTGGCGGATGAAGACCACCGTCGCCGATGTCTCGCCGCGCTATCTCGCCATGCTCAAAGCCTATGAGGACAAGCATTTCGACGAACATTTCGGCGTCGACCCGCTGGCGATGGCGCGCGCGGCGTTCCAGTGGGCGGCGACGGGACATATCGTCTCCGGCGGTTCGACGCTCACCATGCAGGTGGCGCGCCTCCTCGAGCCGCCGCGGCATCGCTCCCTCCTCGCCAAGCTGGTGCAGATGGCGCGCGCCGTGCAGCTCGAAGAGCGCTATTCGAAGGATCAGATTCTCTCCTTCTATCTGACGCTGGCGCCGTTCGGCGGCAATCTGGAAGGCGTGCGCGCCGCCTCGCTCTCCTATTTCGGCAAGCCGCCGAGCCAGATCGATCTCGCCGAAGCGGCGCTGCTGGTGGCGCTGCCGCAATCGCCGACGCGCCACCGTCCCGACCGTCACGCCATCGCCGCCAAGCAGGGCCGCGACAAGGTTCTGCAGCGCATGGTGGAGGAGGGCGTCGTCACCGCCTCCGACGCCAAGGTGGCCGAGAAGGAAGGCGTGCCCTTCGCGCGTCAGGCGATGCCGCTGTCGGCGCCGCATCTGGCGCAGCATCTGGTCGAGACCCGCAAGGCAACGCGCATCGTCACCACGCTCGACGCCGATCTGCAGGCTTCGGTGGAACGCCTTGCCGTGCAGGAGAGCGGCTATTTCGGCGACGGCGGCACCATGGCCATCGTCGTGGTGCAGAACAGCACCCGCAACGTGCTCGCCTATGTCGGCGGCACCAATTACTGGGGCGCTTCGGGGCAGGTCGATCTGGCCCGCCGCGCGCGCTCGCCCGGTTCCGCGCTCAAGCCTTTCGCCTATGGCATGGCCTTCGACGATCTCATCCTGCATCCGCTCAGCATGATGGACGACGCGCCGACTTCCTTCGGCGATTACGCGCCGCGCGATTTCGACGGCGGTTTCCAGGGCGCGGTGACGGCGCGCGACGCGCTGCGCATGTCGCTCAATATTCCTGCGGTGATGGTGATGGACCGCGTCGGGCCGCTGGCCTTCACGCTCAATCTGCAGAACGCCGGCGCGCATCTGATGTTCGCGACGCGCGACACGGCCCCCAGCCTGCCGGTGGTGCTGGGCGGCCTCGGCATTTCGCTCGCCGACATCACCATGCTCTACACCGGTCTCGCCGACGGCGGCGAAGCGCGCGCCCTGCGCTATGTCGAAGGCGCGCCGCCCGCGCCGCGGCATCGCCTGTTCGGGCCGGTGGCGGCCTATTACCTGCACAAGATTCTCGACGGCGTGACGCTGCCCGACGGCTGGGCGATGGGCGACGGGCTGGCGCGCGCCCGCACCATCGGCTTCAAGACCGGCACCTCTTATGGCTTCCGCGATGCCTGGTCGGTCGGCTTCTCCAACGATTACACCGTCGGCGTCTGGGTGGGACGCGCCGACGGCACGCCGCGTCCCGGCCATGTCGGGCGCGATGCCGCCGCGCCGATCCTGCTCAAGGTGTTCGGCCTGTTGCCGCCCGACCGCCGGCCGCCGCCGTCGCCGCCCGCCGGCGCCATCCTGGTGCAGACCACCGACCAGCTGCCGCCGTCGCTGCAGGTCTTCACCCGCCAGGATCATCCGCAGGT
>JAGWJY010000073.1 GCA_028865545.1 Alphaproteobacteria bacterium
GAATTCAAGGGCATCGGCATTCCGAGCATAGCTGACCTTGAGCCTCACCGTGCGGATCTTGAGGCCGGTTGGACCCACATGCTGGAACACCAGCTTCCTGCGCTGCTACCCGTGGCAACTTTCTGGGACGCGCTCCCGGAGATCTTCGCCTGGCTACAAGGCGCCATTCCGCAACCCCTCGCGGCGATGCCTATCGGCGCCGGTGCTACGCTCATCCGCGAGCGCATCATCGGCCTGCCTGTCGGCAGCCGAGGCCAGAACCATATCGAGATGATCCGCTTCGCGGCGGCCAACCGTCTCCTCGTCGAAATCGACTACCGGGACAAGCAAGGCAACCGGTCCACGCGCGCAATTGAAGCCTACTCACTCCGGCGCTCGCAGGCGGGCGAGGTGCTCCTCATGGCCGTGCGCGCCGACAACGGGCAATCGCGCAGCTATCTGGTCGATAGTATTCTCGGCGTCACAACGACCCAGACGCCATTCTCGCCGCGCTACCCAATTGAACTTACCCCGTCCGGTCCTCAGACCATTCCGCAAACCGCGAGTTCTGGTTCGGGAGGTGTCTTCGGACTCAGCCGTTCGCCAACCATTCGGCGCTCGCCTGTACGCCGATCAACCCGAAGCACGAGTCTCGGGTCGGCAAGCGGCCCAACCTACGTCTTCAAGTGCAGCGTCTGTGGAAAGACCTTCAATAAAAAGAGCTACGACGCGACATTGAACAAGCATAAGAACAGTCGGACCGGCTACGAATGCTATGGCACGTTCGGCACCTACGTTAGGACAAAATATTAGTCGCGCTGTTCGTGCGATCTCGCACTCGAGTAGCGTTTCTTCGGCCCTCTTGAACGGCTCGCATCGCTTTGCTCGCGATAGCGGCGAATGGTGTCTTCCAGGCGATCGCTCACCGGCTGGGGGTTCGCCAGTGCCTCTGCAAAGATGCGACTGTCCGCAGGGGAGAGCGCAATAGGGGGCGCCTGCTTCAGATCGGCTACCCTTGCCGGAAGAATTGCATCCCCGGCTTCGCGCTTTCGCGGCTTATTTGGGCGCCTTCCTGCGGTCATGCCTTAACCTTCTTAGAAGCACGCAACCTCGACCCGTTTGTGCAACAGAGCGTTGCATAAACCGCCACCCCGAGGAGATTTCGTGTCGAGCCCACCGTACCTAACCGTTGACGAAGTTATAGAGCGATACCGTGGCCAAGTCAGCGAAGGCACGCTGCGTAACTGGCGCGCACTGCGCGTTGGGCCGTCGTTTATCAAGATCGGCAAAGTGCCTCTTTATCCTGTCGAAGAGCTCGACCGCTGGGACCGATCGAACCTCGTAGCATGCCGGCGATCGAGAGCGCATCACGCCGACGAGACCAATGCGCCTGAGCCAACCCTATCTTCCTTTGAGCTCGAACGCATGTGATGTAGAATTGCCAATGACCCAACGTGCTCAGCGTTTCCTCGCTGTGACCATACATTGACGAGAATGAAGATCACGTTGGATCATAAACTACCGACCCCAAACCCAGACCCCAGCGATTTCTTGATCTGACAAAAATGCTTTCTGTTTCAACGCGATATCGTCTGATGGAAGATTGCTGCACAACCACCCCAGCGGCGATCCCACCCCCAGCCGCGCCGACATCGAGATGACGCGCGACATGGTCGGCGCCGCCAAAGCCCTGCGAATCGCGATCCACGACCATGTGATCGTCGGGCGCAGCGGCCATGCCAGCTTCAAAGCGTTGGGATTGCTGTGAAACTCTTGGCAGCAGCCTTGTTCCTTGGGCCGCTGCCGCTGATATAGTCCGCGGCGAAGAGGGTGGGGTTTCGCGCGTTATGCTGACTTTTGCGGCTCGCCAAGCGGGACGTCTGATGCTCGGGCTTCTGGGAGCGGTCGTCGTCACGGCGGTGATCTCGGCGATCGCGCTGCCGTATGCCCATGGCCTGGCGGCCTTCCTGACGGCGGTCGGAGCACGTCTGCTGAGCTTCGCGCGGCTCAATTTCGGCACCAGCGCAATCAGCGGCCTGCCGGCCATGGACGAACTCGGCCAGCGCATCCCGGCGACATTGGCGCTGGTGCTGGCGGGCACGGGCGTGGCGCTGATCGTCGGCGTGCCGCTCGGCCTGTTGTTCGGCGCCGGTCCTCTCAGGCGCTCGGCGGCGCCCTTGATGCAGATCGTGGCCGCCGCGCCGGTGTTCTGTGCGGGCCTGGCGCTGGCTTATGGCGCGGCGCATCTGCTTCATTGGCCGGTAAGCATCAACCTGCCGGTCACGAATGCGGCACCCATCTTCGCCAGCAATGTACGGGATTTGCAGCTCGCGGCGCTGCCGGTGCTGATGGTGGGACTGGCCGGCGCCGCCGCCGTGCAGCTTGCCTTGCGCCGCGCGGCCGCCGACAGCGCCCACCAGTCCTATCGCACGGGTCTCAAGCGCATGGGGCTTTCCGCGCTCGAGATCGAGTGGATCTATGCCGTCCCTCAGGTGATCGCAGGATTGCTGTCGAGCGCCGGCGAGATCATGCTGGCATTGTTGTCCGCCACGGTCGTCGCCGAGTGGGTGTTCCATCGGCCTGGCGCCGCCGACCTGTTCGTCAGAGCCGTCGCGCTGGAAGACTGGAACATGGCGGCGTTGATCCTGTTCATCTTCGCGGCGTTGACGCTGGTGATCGATTTCCTCGGCCGCATCGGCGCCTATGCCCTGGCCAACGAAGGCACACCGTCATGAGCGCCGCTTTCGAAGCTCCGTCCCAAGCCGCACCGCTGTTGCGCCTCATCCTGCGCGCGATCGGCTGGTGCGGGCTGGGCCTGATTGCGGTGGCCGTGGCGCTCAGCGATTTTCTGGCACACGCGCCCGCCGGCGCGACAGGGGCCGGCCCGATGCTGGACGCCCCGTCTTCGGCGCATCCCTTCGGCACAGATCTTCTGGGTCGCGATCTGCTGAGCGAAACCCTGCATGGTTTGAGCGTGACGGTGAGCCACGCTCTTTTGGGGGCCGTCATCGCCATCGTGCTGGGCGGATTGTTCGGCGCAGTGGCCGCACGGTTGTCGCGCCCTCTGGGATTGACGCTGCGCGCCGTGATCGGCGTCTTCGCGGCCATTCCCGCGCTGCTGCTGGGCATCCTGCTGATCGGACTGACCGCCCGCTTCTATGCACCGCTGGCAGCCGGTCTCGCCGCCGCGCCGCTCGCCTTCGTCCGCGCCTTCGACCGCGTCGACACAAAATCAACCCATGCGGAATACGCCCGAGCCACCGGCATTTCGGCAACGACACTGCTGCGCCGCGATCTGACTTACGAGTTCCGCGACACGCTGGCGACCGTGGCGGCGCGGGCCCTGGCGGCGGTGACGATCATCCTGTCCACGGTGAGCTTCCTGGGCTTTGGCGCCACGCCGCCGGCGCGCGATCTCGGCCTGATGATCGCGGCGGCCAAAACGAGCTATCTTCATGCCTGGTGGACGGCGGCGTTTCCCGCCATCGCCCTGCTGATCCTGATCCTGTGCGCACGGCTTGCCGCCGGATTGGATGAGAGCGAGCGGCCATGAGCGATAGCGCCTCCCTCTTCGAGATCGGCGAATTGCGCGTCGCCCGGCCCGGTGCGGCGATGCCCGAACTCGATCGCTTTACGCTGACGCTCGCGGCCGGGGAGAGCGTCGTCGTGCTCGGCGAAGCCGGTTCGGGCAAAGAAGCATTGATGCGCGTGCTCGGCGGCTTCGCGGAAAGAACCGACGTCATTTCCGGCACCATCCGTTTCGGAAACGGCGAGCCGCGTTCGGCGGCCAAACGCCTGCGTCCGACGATCCGCATCGCCTATCTGCCCAATCCGTTGGCGCACCCCTTCGCCCCGCATGCCACCGTGCTGTCGCAGCTATGCCGCGTGATCGCGCGCAAGCTGGGCTCGCCGCAGGAAAGCGCCCATGAAGAACTGCGCCTTGCGCTCGAACGCTTGGAAGACGCCCCGCCCCTGTCAGCGCTGAACAAAAAGCCGGCGGAGATCGATCCGGTCGTCATCGCCTGGGGACTGCTGGCGTCCGTCAGCGCGCAAACGCCGGACCTGGTGCTGGCCGATCATCCCTTCGCGGATTTGGGAGCGAACTCCGTGCGCGTGCTCTTGGGATGCCTGGCGGCGGAACAGAAGCGCCTGGGCTTCGCCGTGGTCTACGCCACCGGCGGCCTGCAACCTGCAACACGACTCGGCGGACGCGTGGTGGTCATTCGCGAAGGCCGCGTCGTCGAAGAAGGCGATGCAAGGCGCCTGGCGAGCGGTCATGCCCATACCTATACGCGGACACTTTATCGGGCGTTGCCGCAACTTTCCCTGGATCCCTCCAATGCGCGCAGTGCGGCGCGCGGCCAGCCGCTCCTGCAGGTGCACGGCCTCGACCTGCTGGCGAGTCCGAAGGACAAAGTGCGTCAGCGCGAAGGACTGACGTTCGAACTGCGCCGCGGCGCCGCGCTGGCGCTGGTCGGCGAGGAAGGATCCGGCCGGCGCGCCCTGGTGCGCGCCGTGCTGGGTCTGGATCGCGCGCCGGTGGGCCGCGTGGTGTTCGACGCGGTCGATCTCAACATCCTGTCGCAGACCATGACGTCGCGGCTCAGACGCCGCATCGCCTTCATCACCGGCGCCGACGACGCGCTCGACCCGCGCATGACGCTGTGGGACACCGTCGATGAGCCCTTGCGCGCGCATCTGGACCTCTCAAGCGATCTGGTCGCCGGCTATCGCGAAGCGGCGCTGAAGCGCGTCGGACTGGCATCGCATGACGGACGGCGCGCGGTGGCGACACTGAGCACCTTCGACAAGCGCCGCCTGCAGGTGGCCCGCGCCATTGTCGGTGCGCCGCTGCTGGTGGTGGTGGACGAGCCTTTGCGCGGCCTGGATGCCTTCGCCCAGACGATCATGCGCGAAGTGCTGACCGATTTTCGTACCCATCAGGAGCCGGCTTTTCTGGTCATAACCTCCGATTTCACCGTCGCCCAGGCGCTGGCCGACGACGCCATGGTGTTCAGCGCGCGCAAAGTGGTGGAGCGAGGCCCCATCGTCGACATGCTGCGGGCGCCGAAATCGCCGGTGACGCGGGGATTGATCGCGGCGGTCACCATGCCCGACCTTTCGCAAAGCCCGGCTTCGGTCTAAAAACAGCCCATGATTCCGCGATATGCCCGCGCCGAAATGACGGCCATCTGGTCGCCGCAGGCGAAGTTCCGCATCTGGTTTGAAATCGAAGCCCATGCCGCCGACGCGCTGGCAGGCCTTGGCGTGATTCCCAAGGAGGCCGCCGCCAAGATCTGGGAAAAGGGCAAAACCGCCGAGTTCGACATCGAGCGGATCGACGAGATCGAGCGCGAGGTCAAACACGACGTCATCGCCTTCCTGACCCATCTGTCGGAGATCGTCGGGCCCGAGGCGCGCTTCGTGCATCAAGGCATGACCTCGTCCGACGTGCTGGATACCTGCCTCGCCGTGCAGTTGCGCCGCGCCGCGGACATCCTGATCAACGATGTGAACCTGCTGCTTGCGGCACTGAAAGCGCGCGCCTTCGAATACAAATACACGCCGACCATCGGCCGCAGCCACGGCATCCATGCCGAGCCCACCACCTTCGGTCTCAAACTCGCCGGCTTCTATGCCGAATTCCTGCGCGCCCGCGATCGGCTGGAAACGGCGCGGACGGAAATTTCCACCTGCGCGATCTCCGGCGCGGTCGGCAGCTTCGCCAATATCGACCCGGCGGTGGAAGCCCATGTCGCCAACATGATGGGGCTCACCATCGAGCCGGTGTCGACGCAGGTGATCCCGCGCGACCGCCACGCCGCCTATTTCGCGGCGCTGGGCGTGGTGGCCTCCTCCCTCGAGAGGCTGGCCATCGAGGTCCGCCATCTGCAGCGCACCGAAGTCCTGGAGGCCGAGGAATATTTCTCGCCCGGCCAGAAGGGTTCTTCGGCCATGCCGCACAAGCGCAATCCGATCCTCACCGAGAATGTCACCGGCCTCGCCCGCATGGTGCGCGCCTATGTGACGCCGGCGCTGGAGAACGTCGCGCTCTGGCACGAACGCGACATCTCGCATTCCTCGGTGGAGCGCTATATCGGCCCCGACGCCACCATCACGCTCGACTTCGCGCTGTCGCGCATGGCGAATGTCGTCGGCAAGCTGGTGGTCTATCCCGGGCGCATGAAAGAGAATCTGGAGAAGACGCACGGCCTGGTGCACAGCCAGCGCGTGCTTCTGGCGCTGACGCAGAAGGGCCTGGGCCGCGAAGAGTCCTATCGTCTGGTGCAGAAGAACGCGATGCGCGCCTGGAACGGCGAAGGGGCCTTGCTCGAACTGCTGAAGGCCGATCTGGACGTGGCGCGCGCGCTATCGACCAAGGAACTCGAGGCGCTGTTCGACCTCGCCTATCATTTCAAGCAGGTCGACACGATCTTTGCGCGCGTGTTCGTGGACTAATCCGGCGACACAAAGCCCGTTACCTCGGCGCCGCGCCGATGAAGACGCCGTCTCGCACTTCGCGCCGGTCCAGACTATATTTCGCCGGAATCCCAACGGCCCTGAGGCGAGCGTGTCCGGCGCAACCAACGACCTCGAAAACGCTTCCAGATCGGCCTTGCCGGTGGAAGCAGCTGAGGACCGGCGGCCGACCGCGCGCGTCTGGCGATGGGTGCGTGGGCCGGGCGACGATCACCGCGAGACACGCAGCGCGGCGTGGCGGCAATATCTGGTCGGGCTGGCGCTGATCGCCATACTGGTCGGCGGAATCAATATCATCAATGTGATATCCATCGTCCACGACGAGCCGCGCGCCGGCGTGCTGGCACCCGCCATCTGGGAAGGCTCAAGCTGGCTGTCGATCGTGCTGCTGGCGTGGATTCCCTGGCTTGCTCTCAAACGCCTGCCGCCGAGCGCCCGGCCGCTCTGGATGCTGTGCGCCTTTCATCTGGCGGTTGCCTTCGTTTATTCCGCGGCGCATGTCGCCGGCTTCGTGCTGATGCGCAAGGCGGTCTATGCCCTGGCGGGTTCCGATTACCGTTTCGGGCCGGTCTTGCCCGGCTTCCTCTACGAGGCGAGCAAAGATGTGTTCGGTTATGTGGTTTTCGTGGCGATCTTCTGGATCGCGGGGCGCCTGACGCGGCCGCATGCCACGATGCCGTCGGCCGAAGCCCTGTTCGACATCCGGGACGGCGCGCGCATCGTGCGGGTCCGGATGAACGACATCCTCGCCGTTACCTCGGCGGGAAACTATGTGGAGTTCGTGCTGCGCGACGGGCGCCGGCCGCTGATGCGCAGTCCGCTGTCGTCGATGGAAAGCGAGCTTTTGCCGCACGGTTTTCTGCGCACGCACCGTTCCTGGCTGGTGAACGCGAACCAAGTCACCGGCCTGCAGCCCGAAGGCTCCGGCGATTACGCTTTGGAACTCGGGAGCTTGCGCGTTCCGCTGTCGCGGCGGTTCCCCAAGACCCTGGCGCGGCTGCGCGGCGGCTAGCTTTTCTTCTCGTGCATCACCTGATCCGCGGCGACGGTCAGCAGGTCCGCCATCTGCCGCTGGATCAGGTGGTCGGAGTGGCCGCGTTTGGCGGCGTCGAAGTCCCGCCGAATCTTGCGGAAGACGTGATCCGCGCCTTCAAAATCGGCGGCGACCACCGCTTTGGCGTAGTCCTCGGCCGCCGGGCCCGAGAGACCCAATTCCGCCGCCGCCCACATCCCCAAGAGCTTGTTGCGCCGGGCGTTGATCTTGAAGCGCAGCTCTTCGTCATGCGCCCATTTATCCTCATGAGTTTTTTTGCGCTCCTCGAAGGCGTCGGCCATTCGTAACCTCTTGAAGCATATAAACGAATTTCGCCGATCTGCCGGCGTGAAGCTGTACAATAGCCCAGCCCCGCCGCAGTGGCGACCTGGAAGAGCAGATGTGCGCTCTATGCACGTTGCCGTGCGGACCCCGCATGGCTATTTTGCCCCTTCGGCGGGGACTCACGAAGTCGGGGCCCCGTTTCGCGTTTTAGGCGGAGAAAAAACCATGAAGCGCCGGCGCATGATCTACGAGGGCAAGGCCAAAATCCTCTATGAGGGGCCGGAACCCGGGACGGTCATCCAGTATTTCAAGGACGACACCACGGCCTTCGACGCCACCAAGAAGGCGGTGATCGAAGGCAAGGGCGTGCTCAACAACCGCATCAGCGAGTATCTGATGATGCAGTTGAACGCCATCGGCGTGCCGACGCATTTCGTGCGCCGGCTCAACATGCGCGAGCAGCTCATCAAGGAGGTGGAGATCATCCCCCTCGAAGTGGTGGTGCGCAATGTGGCGGCGGGTTCGCTGTCCAAGCGCCTCGGCATCGAGGAAGGCACGGCGCTGCCCCGCTCGATCATCGAGTATTATTACAAGAACGATGCGCTGCACGATCCCTGGGTCAGCGAAGAGCACATCACGGCCTTCGGTTGGGCTTCGCCGCAGGACCTCGACGACATGGTGAACCTCACCATCCGCATCAACGATTTCCTCTCCGGCCTGTTCCTCGGCGTCGGCATCAAGCTGGTCGACTTCAAGGTCGAGTTCGGGCGGCTGTGGGAAAACGACTATATGCGCATCGTGCTGGCCGACGAGATCAGCCCGGATTCCTGCCGGCTGTGGGACGTCGCCACCAACGACAAGATGGACAAGGACCGTTTCCGCCGCGACATGGGCGGCCTGATGGAAGCTTATTCCGAAGTCGCGAAGCGGCTTGGCATCCTGCCTGAATCGGGGCAAGGAGAGGCGAAAGGACCAATGCTCGTAAAATGAAAGCGCGCGTATTTGTTACGTTGAAGAACGGGGTTCTTGATCCGCAGGGAAAAGCCATCGGCCACGCGCTGAGCGGGTTGGGCTTCGAAGGGGTCGGCGAGGTCCGCCAGGGCAAGGTGATCGACATCGAACTGGCCGAAAGCGACCGCGCCAAGGCGAAGGCCAGCCTGACCGAGATGTGCGAGAAGCTCCTCGCCAACACCATCATCGAGAAATACGACATCGAGTTGCAGGCATGAAGTCAGCCGTCGTGGTGTTTCCGGCCTCCAATTGCGACCGCGATGCGGCGGTCGCCTTGGAGCAGATAACCGGCAAGAAACCGCACATGGTCTGGCATGCCGACAGCGAGATCCCCAAGGATGTCGACCTGATCGTGCTGCCGGGCGGCTTCTCCTATGGCGACTATCTGCGCTGCGGCGCCATGGCCAGCCTGTCGCGGGTGATGCAGGACGTCATCGCCAAGGCCCAGGAAGGCCGGCTGATCCTCGGCATCTGCAACGGTTTCCAGGTGCTCACCGAGGCGGGCCTGCTGCCCGGCGCGCTGATGCGCAACGCCAATCTGAAGTTCGTCTGCAGGCCCGTCGGCCTCACCGTCGAAGAGACGCAGAACGTCTTCACCCGCAAATACGACAACGGCCAGCGCGTGGTGTTTCCCGTGGCGCATGGCGACGGCAACTATTTCGCCGACAACGAGACGCTCGACCGGCTGGAAGGCGAAGGCCGCGTGGTCTTCCGCTATGCCGAGGGCGAAAACCCCAACGGCTCGTCGCGCAACATCGCCGGCATCCTCAACGAGAAGCGCAATGTGCTCGGCCTGATGCCGCATCCGGAGCGCGTCTGCGATCCGCTGCTCGGCGGCACCGACGGCCGCGCCATGTTCGAGAGCCTGATCGAATCGGTGTCATGACAGCTATCACTCCGCAAGTCGTTCGCGAACACGGCCTCAACGAAGAGGAATACGCGAAGATCAAAACCCTGCTCGGCCGCGAGCCCAACATGGTCGAGCTCGGCGTCTTCTCGGTGATGTGGAGCGAGCACTGCTCCTACAAGTCCACCCGCGCCCATCTGCGCAAGCTGCCGACCAAAGGCCCGCTCGTGCTGCAAGGCCCCGGCGAGAACGCGGGCGTGGTCGATATCGGCGACGGCGACGCGGTGGTCTTCAAGATGGAGAGCCACAACCATCCCAGCTTCATCGAGCCTTATCAGGGCGCGGCGACCGGCGTCGGCGGCATCATGCGCGACGTCTTCACCATGGGCGCGCGGCCGGTGGCGATGATGAACTCGCTGCGCTTCGGCGAGCCCGGCCATCCCAAGACGCGGCATCTGGTGTCAGGCGTGGTGTCGGGCATCGGTGGCTACGGCAACTGCATGGGCGTGCCGACGGTGGGCGGCGAAGTGAACTTCCACCGTTCCTACAACGGCAACATCCTGGTCAACGCGATGTGCGTCGGCCTGGCGAGGACCGACAAGATCTTCCTCTCCGCCGCCAAGGGAGCGGGCAATCCCGTCGTCTATGTCGGCTCCAAGACGGGGCGCGACGGCATCCACGGCGCCACCATGGCGTCGGCGGAGTTCAACGCGGATTCCGAGGAGAAGCGCCCGACGGTGCAGGTCGGCGATCCCTTCACCGAGAAGCTGCTGCTGGAAGCCTGTCTGGAACTGATGGCGACCGACGCCATCATCGCCATCCAGGACATGGGCGCGGCGGGCCTTACCTCGTCGTCCTCGGAGATGGCGGACAAGGGCGGCTCGGGCATCGTCATCGATCTCGACAAGGTGCCGCAGCGCGAAACCCATATGACCGCCTACGACATGATGCTGTCGGAAAGCCAGGAGCGCATGCTGGCGGTGCTGAAGCCGGGGCGCGAAGCCGAAGCCGAACGCATCTTCAAGAAGTGGGAACTGGATTTCGCGGTGATCGGCGTCACCACCGACAGCGGAAGGCTGATCGTCAAGCACAAGGGCGAAGTCGTCGCCGACATGCCGGTGGGCGCGCTGTCGGATGCGGCGCCGGTCTATGAGCGGCCCTTCGTCAAGCGCATGCCGGCCAGCGGCGCGCCCGCCTTCGATGCGGCGCGCCCGGTGATGGCGTCGCTGGAGAAGATCATCGGCGCGCCGGACATGTGCTCCAAGCGCTGGGTGTGGGAGCAATACGACAACACGGTGATGGGCGACACGGTGCAGCGCCCCGGCGGCGATGCGGCCGTGGTGCGCGTACACAACAGCAGGAAAGGCCTGGCGATCACCACGGATGTGAGCCCGCGCTATTGCCGGGCCGATCCGTTCGAAGGCGCCAAGCAGGCGGTGGCCGAAGCCTGGCGCAACCTCACCGCGGTCGGCGCCAAGCCGCTGGCCGTGACCGACAACCTCAACTTCGGCAATCCCGAAAAGCCCGAGATCATGGGCGAGATCGTGGCGGGCATCGACGGCATCGGCGAAGCCTGCCGGGCGCTCGACTTCCCGGTCGTGTCGGGCAACTGCTCGCTCTACAACGAGACGCAGGGCGAAGGCATCCTGCCGACGCCGACCATCGGCGCCGTCGGTCTGATGGCCGACATCAACCGCATGGCGACCGTGGCCTTCAAACGCAGGGGCGACGCGATCGTGCTGATCGGCGAGACGCAAGGCCATCTCGGGCAGTCGATCTATCTGCGTGACGTGGAAGGCAAGGAAGAAGGCGCGGCCCCGCGCGTCGATCTGGCCGCCGAGAAGAAGCACGGCGACTTCGTGCGCGGGCTGATCGAAGCCGGGCGCGTCGACACGGTGCACGACATCTCCGACGGCGGATTGCTCGTGGCGGTTGCCGAGATGGCGCTGGCCGGCAATATCGGCGCGACGCTCGCCAAGGGTACGATCGCCTCGCTGTTCGGCGAAGACCAGGCGCGCTATGTGCTGGCTGCGCCGCGCGGTACCGCCGAACGCCTTGTTTCCGAAGCGAAAGCGGCGGGCATCGCGGCGGCTTTGATCGGCACCACCGGCGGCGGTAAGATCGCCGTGGAAGGGTCCGGCGAGATGGCGCTCGACCGTTTGCGCAAGGCGCATGAGACCTGGTTTCCGTCCTA
>JAGWJY010000074.1 GCA_028865545.1 Alphaproteobacteria bacterium
TTGACGCCTGCGTCACTTTGGAGTGAGTTCAGCTCGCAAGAGGGAACGCCGCTCCACGTGGCCAGCGAGTTGAGTCACAGCGACACCGGGCGGGCGACGACGCCGGCCGAGCGCCGCCGCGCCTTCGCCATTCTTTTCTTCAGCCTGCTGTGCACCGGCGTCGGCCAGTCGGTGATGTTCGCCATCCTGCCGTCGCTGGCCCGCGAACTCGGCCTCAGCGAATTCGCCGCCTCGATGCCCTTCGTCAGCTCGGCCACCATCTGGGTGTTCACCTCCAGCCTGTGGGGCGAGAAGAGCGATCATTGGGGACGCAAGCCGATCATCCTGATGGGCCTCACCGCCTTCGGCATTTCCTTCGGTCTGTTCGCGGCGGTGGCCAATCTCGGCGTGCTCGGCTTTCTGCCGGTGGCGGTCGCCTATCCGCTGATGATCGCCACGCGCTCGCTCTATGGCATCTTCGGCGCCGGCGCCTCGCCCGCCGCGCAGGCCTATGTCGCCGACCGCACCACGCGGCGGGAGCGCATTTCCGGCGTCGCCACCATCAGCGCCGCCTTCGGCCTGGGCACCACCATCGGTCCGGGCATCGGCGCGGTGCTGGTCGTGTTCGGCTTGTTCGCGCCCTATTACTTCACCGCGCTGATGGCGCTCGCCAGCGCCGCCGCCATCTGGCTGTTCCTGCCGGAGCGCAGCGCGCCGCGCCGCAAGTTCGAGCAGCGCGCCACGCTGAAATGGCACGACGCGCGGGTATGGCCCTTCATTCTCTACGGCACCGGCATCGCCACCGCCGCCGCGGTGCCGATCCAGACCGTGGGCTATTTCGTCATCGACGTGCTGCATGTCTCCACCGCCGCGGCGCCGAAATTCACCGGCATCGGACTGGTCGCCTTGTCGGCGGCGGCGCTGTTCGCCCAGCTCGTGGTGGTGCAGCGCTTCAATCCCTCGGCGCGGCTGCTGATGCGCGTCGGCGGGCTCGTCACCATCGTCTCGTTCCTGATGTTCCTGCTCACCCACACCTTCGAACCGCTGGTGCTGGCGCTGCTGGTCAACGGCTTCGGCTTCGGCATGGTCAAGCCGGGTTACGCCGCCGCCGCCTCGCTCGCCGTCGATCCGCACGAACAGGGCGCGGTGGCGGGACTGACCGGCGCCACCGCCGGCGCCGGTTTCATCTTCGGGCCGATGATCGCCACCGGGCTTTATCGCCTCTCGCCCTTTGCGCCGTATCTTTTCGGCGCGCTGCTGATGACGGCGTGCCACGCTTATGCGCTGCTCTCGCCGCGCCTGCGCCAGGCGGGCGAGGTGATGGCCGACGAGGTGGAAGAGCCGGCGGAAACGCTGGTGCCGGAAGCCTGAAGCGCTTAACCGGGCACCCGGCCGAGCAGCCGCAGCCAGGCGCGGATACAGCGATGACCCGCATCCACCGGCTCGCAATACATCAGCGGACAGCCGCCCACGATGCATGAGATGCCGCGCGCTTTGCATTCCTTTATCGCCTCGCGGGACACGCTGCCGTCGCCGAAGGAACGGTGGAACCATACGTGGCGCACGCCCTTGTCGCCGCATTGGCGCACGACGTCGCGCGCCGCATCGGGATGCGTGGCGATCACGACCCCGTCGAGCGCGCCCGGGATCGACACGATGTCCGAATAGCAGCGCACGCCTTCGACCTCCGCTGCCTTCGGATTGACCGGCAGCACCTCGAAGCCGGCCTCACGCAGTTTGCGGTAGATGGCGTTGGCGGGCTGCTTGGAATCCCGGGAAACGCCCGCGACGGCGAAGCGCTTGCCGGCGAGAAAAGCGGCGACGTTGGACGGCAGTTTGGCCATGGGCCGTTCCCGCATGGAGCATGGGCCCGCACTCTTGCGCCGCCCCGCCGAACGCTCTTTGACTTATCGCAAGGCGTCCGCCGCACAGCCGCGACGGCCGGAAAAAATCGTGCCGCGTATCCTTCCGCCGCCGATGTTTCCGTAAGGTCAACCGACGCACCCATCGCGGCAGCGCACAACAATATCGTCCTATCTGCGACCCGGTCTCAGCGATAAACTTCTCCCCGGGCTGTTGTCTCGCTTGCTCATGCAGCGTCGCTGCAGGCGGGCGGGCGGACAGGGGGAGTGTCTGCGATGTCGGCATCTGTTCCGTGTCGGATGAAGCGCGGCGGCAAGCCGTTGCGCGCATCAGGGACCGCAAACGGCCTGCGCTCTGCGATGCGCCCGATCGTCTTCGTTCTGCTGTTCGGCGCGATCGGCGTCTTCGTGCCGCAGCGTGCGGCGGCGCAGACGGCACCTCCCGCGTCGTCCTCCTATGCCGGCAAGCGGCTGGCGATCCGGGTGGCGCAGGATTGCCCGTCCGATCCCGATCCGCTCGGGATTGTAAGTGACAATTTGTATTCCGATTGTGATCAGGACGAACTTGATCAGCTTCGCGGATGGCTCGCGGCGGAAATCACGGCCAAGAACATTTTTGCCGGCGTTGTTGATACCGACGCAGACCTCACGCTTACCGTCACGCTGACCAAGGACCAGGAAATTGGTTCGGACACCATATTCGGCGATCTTGCCAATGAGGATCAGTACGAGGCGCAGGCGGACTATCGGCTGACCGAGGCCGCGGGCACGGTGCTGTTGAGCGGCTCTGTCGACAGTCGAGCCAAAGACTACGCCGACAGCGACATCGAGGGCGTGCACAAGGATTTGATGGCGAAGGTCGCCGAGGCCGTGGTGACAGGCGCCCCTGCCGGCATTTCGCCGGCCGCACCGCCCAAACTGTCGCCGTGGCAGCAACAAGCGCAGGCGGCCGGCGACGCAGGGTATTTCGATTTGATCGCGAGCGCCTACCGCGCGCTGCCGACAAAGCCGCCACTCCCTGACGAAGCGCGCACCTATAAACTCCAGGCCGAAGCTGCGGTGAAGAGCGGCGACATCAAAGCCGGCGCATTGGCCTATCTCGCCGCTCTGCGAATTGCCCTGTGGTGGCCGGAAGGTCACCGTGAATACGCATTGTTGGCGGCCAAGTTGAACAGGCCTGCGGTTGCCGCTTCCGAGATGCAGGATTATCTCAGGCTCGCTCCCGATGCGCCGGACGCCGCGCAGGCCCGCGCCGAGATCGAAGAGTGGTCGCGCCTCGCACCGCCATTGCCGCCCCCGCCGGCAAGCTTACCCATGTCGCCCGAAGGTTCGTCTCGACTGGGCATCCTGATTGCCGACACACCCGGTATCGTTGCGAGCGCCATGGGCAAGCCCGATTTGGAAGGCGCGCTGGTAACGGTGGTGATGACCGGATCGCCGGCCGAGAGCGGCGGCGTCGCGAAGGGTGACGTTGTTGTTGGTTATGACGGAAAACCGGTGGCCGGAGCGATGGACCTCGCCGCCGACATCAAGGACGGCACGCCTGGTGCGAAGATTTCGCTGGAGGTTCTGAGGGGCCAAAAGCAATTGACGCTGGCGGTGCAATTCTGAGCGGAGTTTTCAACATCTGGCGTTCGACATGGCGATAGCCGAGAAAGGAGACGAACGGTGAAGTGCAAAAAAAGCGACAGACCAACGGGACGGACATGGCATACGCTTTCCGCTGCCATGGGGCTTTGCGGCGCCTTGGCGTTCGCTCCGCCGGCGCTTGCGCAGGCGCAAAGCTGTTCGCCCAATCTCGACGGCTCCACTTACACCGCGAGCGGACGGGTGACCCTGTTCACTCCGGACGACACTACGCCCTTCGGCACGACGGGAGAGTTGATCCTGCTGGACGACCGCTCGGGCTGTCGCATAGCCGTGGCTATTCCCATGACCAATTCGTCTGACATGCCGGACTGCTCGGTGGGCAGGCAGGCTACCGCCACGGGGAGCATGGCCAAGGCGGGCGGCGACGCCGTCAAGGAAGACGACTATATGCTGGACCCAGAAGTTCCTGGCGGAAACTGGAGTTGCCATTAACGGATCGGAAGCAACAGGCATGCGGCGTGCTCGGAGTGGCGATGTCAGAACGGGAATGTCCGGCCTTCGGTCCCCGCGAAGGAATAGTCCCGGCATTGTGCGAAGGAGCTGCATCATGCGTTCCATTCTGCTGGCATTCGTGTTCGTCACCGCCGCAATCATCCCGAGTTATGCGGATGTGACGCCGGCCACGGCGGCATTTCTCAAGGAGATCGGCATCGATCCGGCTTCGCCCGACGTGACACTGGCGGCGGACGACGTGGTCAGCAACAAGGACATACAGAATGTCAGCCTGAACAGCCTGGCCGCGATGCGCGACCAGGAAGGCGTCAAGCGGTTCATCGCGACGCGCGCTTTCATCCATCGCTACAAAGCCGACACCAAAACGCCTTTTCCTTCGGAGAGCCTTTACGATGTCATCTATCTGACGAAGCCGGAGCAGGATTTCGTTTTCTGCCAATATGCCAGCGGTTTCGGTGTCAAATGCTGAAAAAACGGTACCGGAGCTGCGGTGAAATCCTGCGGGCGAGAATCCGGCTGTTGTGCGGCGTGCTGGTTGCTCCTGCGGCAAGCGGTTCATCGCGACGCGCACTTTCGGCTGTCGCTGCATGACCGACACCGACACGCCCTTTCCGCCGGTGAGCCGTTACGACGCCATCTATCTGACGAAGCCGGAACAGGATTTCGTTTTCTGTCATCTCACCGGCCTGAATTGTTAGCCGTTGCGTGCCTGAAAGACGGCGGAACGGCCTATGCCGCGCCGCCCAATCGCAAAAAAAAAGGAGGGATCGCCAAGTGAAAAGTTCCGACAACGACAACGTCAAGGCCGCCAAAGGCTCGCGCTGGCAAGGCGTTCTTCTGATCGGCTTCGCGCTGGTCGCCGGATATGTCTCGATCGTCATGCCGCTGCAGCAGGCTTATGCCGGCGCGCACGAGATTTCCTGGACCGCCCAGTTCGCCTTTCTGGCGCCGCCGCTGGGGCTTATGGGCGTGCTGGTTCTCTTCTTTCCCGGCATGACCACCGACGAAACCTTTCTGCTGAAGGCCAAGGACAAGCTGAGCGTCGCGGGATGGATCGTGGTGGCGGCCTTGCTGCTGCTCGGCGCGGGAACCTATCACCTCGTCGACCAGAAGCTGTCCTCGCTCGGCTATGTCGACCGGCAATTCCATTCCGACGGCCAATGATGCGGTTCTAGTCCGCCGTCCTCTCTGGCGCTGCGGCCTGCGGGATGCCAAAAGGGGCATGGGTCGCGGAATGTCGCCGGGGGTGCGGAATGGGATTCAAGACGCTGCTGGTGCATCTCAGGCTGGGCGCGCCCAATGACGGCGTGCTGCGGATCGCCGGCGATCTGGCGGAGCGCTTCGGCGCCCATGTCATCGGCGTGGCGGTGTCGCAGCCGATGGCGCCGCTCTATGCCGCCGTGCAGATGGCCTATGGCACCGGCATGGTGTCCGAAGACATCACCGAGACCGACCGCAAGCTGACCGAGAAGCGCATTGCGGAGACGGAAGAGCGCTTCCGCGCGGCGCTGGCGGGGCGCTGCAGCGATCTGGAATGGCGCTGGACGATCACGCCGAATTCGCGCTCGCAATACGTCGCCCGCCAGGTGCGCACCGCGGATCTGCTGATCACCTGTCCGGTGTGGAACGGCTCGTCGCTCGACCAGAGCCAGAAGGTCAGCCTCGGCGACATGGTGATGCTCGCCGGCCGCCCCGTGCTGCTGGTGCCGCCCGAGACGCCGCAGCTCGATCTCGGTTCGGTCGTCGTCGGCTGGAAGGACACGCGCGAGGCGCGCCGCGCCGTCTCGGACGCGCTGCCGCTGCTCAAGCTCGCCGGACGCGTCACCGTGGTGTCGCTCACCGCCGCGGCGGAGGTTGCCACCGTGACGCGGCGCGTCGGCGACGTCATCGCCTGGCTCGGCCGCCACGGCATCGCCGCGGAGGCGCGCGTCGAAGCCAGTTCCGGCGCCGAACAGGTCCGCCTCAAGGCGGTGGCGCAGGAATGCGGCGCCGGGCTTTTCGTCGGCGGCGCCTACGGCCACACCCGCATGCGCGAATGGGTCACCGGCGGCGTCACCATGGATCTGCTGATGCATCCGAACTGCCCGACGCTGATCTCGCATTGAACGGGAGGGGCGCTGGATGCCCGCGGCCGCCTCGCCTAGGATGGCCGGGCCGCCCATCGCGCTCCGCTCAGGCATGACGATCTATCGCGACATCATTCTCGGCCTCTGGCTTCTCTTCGCCGGCTACTGGGCCGTCTCGGCCATCGGCGTGAAGCGCAGCGTCGGCGGCTGGGCGTGGCGGCGGCAGGTCGCCGTGCGCCTGATCATCGCCCTCGGCATCGTCGTCGCCCTGCGCAATCACGCCATCGCCCATGCCGTGCGCCAGGCATGGTTCTTCGCCGCCGACGTCCATCCGCCGCTGGCCGTGCCCGGCGTCGTGCTCTGCGCCTTCGGCATCGGGCTCGCCATCGCGGCGCGCCGCTATCTCGGGCGCAATTGGGGCCTGCCGATGTCGCGCAAGGAGGACGCCGAGCTGGTGACGCGCGGCCCTTACGCCGTCATCCGCCATCCGATCTACACCGGCATCCTGCTCGCCCTGCTCGGTTCGGCGATCGGCGACGGTCTGTTCTGGCTGCTGCCTCTGGTTCTGGCCGGCGCCTATTTCATCGTCAGCGCCCGGCGCGAAGAGAAGCTGATGTGCGCGCAATTCCCGCAGCAATACCCCGCCTATATGAAGCGCACCAGGATGCTGCTGCCCTTTCTGCTGTGAGGCGCGCTACTTGATGCGCTTCACCGCATAGCTGCCCCAGCGTCCCTGAATGGCGAGATGGAAGCTGTCGAGAAAGCCGCGCGAGATCGTCACCACCTCCGGCTTGTCGGTCTTGAACTGGGCGATGTTGGAATCCGAATCCAGCTGCCGCCACACCTGCCCGTTGTCGAGCGTGACCGTGAAGATGTGGAAGAAATTGTAGCTGACGGCGGCGACCTTCGCCGTGATCTGCGCGCGCTGCTCCGGTCCTTTGCTGTCGAACGGCACGCTCTCCAGTCCGAAATCCGCCACGGTGCCGATCACCCGGCGCGGCGGCGGCGCGGCCGGCGTTTCGGGGGCGGGTGCCTGCGCAGCAGGCGCCGCACCGCTCTTCAATTGCGCCGCGATCCGGTTGTAGCAGGCAAGCTGCGCCGTCCCGTCCGGCTGTGCGGCGCAGTGCAGGATGGCGGACGACAGATCTCCGTCGGGCGCCGCCCCGGCCGCGCCGGCGACGAGCAAAATTGCCGCCGCAACGGCCAGTCCATATCTGATCATCGGTGCCCCGCCCGTTCTGCTGCCAGGAAGCGGGATGATACGCCCCGGCGGCGGCGACAATCCAGTTCGCCGTTCGGCGGCGCTCAGGCCGTCGCCCCCACATCGTGGCCGCTGTAGACGAAGCGGCGCGGCGGGAAATCGTAGCTCTGCAGCAGCTTCAGTTCCTTCTCCAGCTGTTCCTTCACCCGCGCCCGCGAGGTTCGCGCCGCCTGCAGCATCGCCGGCGTGTTGAGCAGCAGCGAGGCGCCTTGATGCCCGCGCGGCCCCGGAATGCCCAGCAGCAGCGGCACGTCGCCTTTGATGCCGATGGCGACGAAGTCGATGAACCAGTCCTGCCGCACCGTCTTCAGCGGATTGCCGGTCAGCACCAGGCTCATGCCGGTCTGCTCTCCGACCGGTTCGAACTCCAGGAACACGCCCGAGCGGTCCGGCCGCCAGCTGTCGTCGAGGATCGGCAGTTGCCGCCAGCCGCAATGATAATCGCGGCACAGCGGCGGCCGCGTCTCGTAGATGCTGCAGCCCGCCCGGCAATGACGGCAGGTGACGCCGGCCTCTTTTTGAATGTCGGGTTTGTCGATCGCCATCGCCGTGCAGCAGACGGTGCAGTCGCCGCAGCTGCGCCCCGCAACCAGATCGATGTCGAAACTCGCCATGGCGCCGACGATGCCACGCCCGCGCCGCCCTCGCCAGCGTCAGTGCGGCAGCGCGTTGAGCCCGGTCCAGCCGGTCCAGATGATCTGGATGCCGATGCAGACCAGCAGGAAGGCCGACAGCCGCACCACGACATTGGTGCCGCCCGCGCCCAGCCGCGCCACCGTCGCCTCGGCGAAGCGGTAGCAGAGATAGATCGTCGCCGACATCGCCAGCAGTCCGGTCAGCGCCGCGCCGCCGAGCACGGCCAGATGCGGCAGGTCGCTGATCGCGGGCCGCTGGCTGCCCAGCGCGATGGCGACGGAGATCGCGCCGGGTCCCACCGTCAGCGGCATGGTGAAGGGATAGAAGGTGTCGAGCGGCTTCGGCCTGGGCAGCGCGGCCGTGGTGTCGTTGTCGGCGCTGACGCCGGAGTTCAGCATGCGCCAGCCGAAAGCGGTCACCACCAGCCCGCCGCCGATGCGCACCGCGGGCAGGCTGATGCCGAAGAACTCCAGCACATGCGAGCCCATCAGGATCGAGCCGAGCAGCAGGATGAAGCTGTTGATCGCCACGCGCCGCGCCAGCGTGTTGCGCTCCGCATTGCTCAGGCCGCGCGTCATGCTGAGCAGCAGCGGCACGTTGCCGACCGGATTGATGATCGGAAACAGCGTCGCATAGGTCAGCAGGAAGGCGTTGGCGAAGTCGTTCATGCGGCATCCGAGTCGCGCGGCCCCGCGAAACTAGCCTGCGCCGCGCGGACTGGCGAGAAAATCGTGGGGCGGGCAGAGGCGTCGGTTCGGCGATCCGCCGGCGCCGGGCCGGCTAATACGCGCCTTCCCAGAGGCGTCCGGTATCGTAGCCGTCGCGGTCGGAATAAGAAGGGAAGTATGGGGTCAGGAAAGTATAGGGTCAGAGTAAAAACCTCTTCGAAAAACCTCACAGCAGCTTCATCTGCCGTGCGTCCTTGTCGGCGCCCGGCTGCGGGCCGCGCGGCAGCGGCACGGCACGGCGTCGCGCGGCGTCCGCGATCGCCCGCAAGAAGTCCTCGCCGCCCAGCGCCCAGCCGCCATTGGTGGCCGCCCGCAGCGCCCCGAGGAAGGCCGGATCGAGCTTCTCCTTGATCAGACCGCGATAAGCATCCTGCCGCGCTTGCACGCTGCGCCCCAGCCGCCGCCAAACCGGATGGAAAGCGGCCAGCGCATCCTCCTTGCCGTCCGCATGGGCGCGATAGCTCGACCAGCGGTATTGGCGGGGATGGTCCACCATGCGCGCCCGCACGGGATTGAGCTCGATGTAGCGGCAGCAGGCGATGAAGTACTCGTCGGTGTCGATGGGCGCCGCGCGGTAACGGCCCTCCCACAGCGTTCCCGTCCGGCGGCGGCGCGCATTGATGCGGCGGACATAGCGCCGGCCGAGCGACTGCATGGTCCGCGGCAGACTCGCCGCCGTCTCGGGCGTCGCCAGCAGATGCACGTGATTGGTCATCAGCACATAGGCATGCACGGCAAGGCCGTTCTCGCGAGACGCCGCCGCCAGCCAATCGCGGTATTGCGCGTAGTCGTCGTCTTCGAAGAACACCGGCTTGCGGTCGTTGCCGCGCTGGATCACATGCAGCGGCTGATCCGGTACGAAGTAGCGGCCGAGACGGGCCATGGGAATTTCCCCGCAGCTATGGCGGATAGACTAATCTGGAACCATGCCGGTTTCTACTCCGACCCCAAACATTCTTTTAAAGGAAGATAAAGGCGGCGCTATGATCTTCGAACCCACGGTCCGAGACATCGCGCCCTTGTAACGGCGGATCGACGGACCCAAGAATGGAATTTAGAGCGAGAACTCTGCCGTAACCGACACCGAACGAATTCTACTTCGCCCCCAAACCTTGATTTCGTTGTTCACTTGCAAACAGTCCCACGCTGCCCCGTTTGTGCGGTGTAACCGAAGGGAGTTTCATAGGTCACGTACTGCCCGGTCTCGCTGTCGTAGGGAAGCTGTGGGGCAAAGCAGGAATAGTAGTGCAGGTATCCTGAGGGTTCGTGACGGACAGTAACGCCTTGCGGAATCAGCGGAGTCTCCACCCTGCCGCTAGGGAGTTCGACCGCAACAATTATGTCCCGGCCACAGTTGTTGGTGAAGGTGACATCGCCCGTCGAACTACCATTGAACGAGAAGCAATCCTCGGCGAGAGCTGCCGTGCTGCCGAGAGAAAGTCCGGCAACGGAGCAGGCAAGGATGAGATATTTGTGCATGGCGATCCCCCTTTCGATCCGCCCTATCGCAGGCGTTGTCCTACCAGACAAACGGCCGCGGACTTTGTCAATGGCCGGGTAACAGGGGGTTAAACCGACATTCCCCGGATGACCGAGGTTTCGAGCGAAAAGGAAGCACAAGAGAATGGGGTCAGAGTAAAAACCTTCGGACTTTTCCCGCACCTGCGGCGGACGGGCTGATCCGGAACCGTGCCGGTTTCTACTCCGACCCCAAACATCCACCCAAAACGGCCGATTATCGGAACCGCAAAAAGGCATACAGGGCAAGAAAAAATGCCGCCAATATGCCATAAGTCCGAACCTCTCCGTTTATCCAACCGACGAGATTCGCCAACAGCAGAACCGCCATGGCGGTGAACGAGCATATAAACAACAGATACAAATTGCCGCCTTGGGTTTTTCCGTAGCTCCACCCAAGCATCGATACAGCCGCGAATACCAACAGCAGCGCCCCAAATCCCGCTATGTGATCACCGTCAGCGTAATTTGACCTAAGCAAAAACATTGCGGCTATAGCGGTTATACCAACAACCCAAATTGACATTCCGATTGCCTTACGCGTCATGCCGCAACCCCAGGTGGTCAATGGTGCAAGGGCACTGAAGCGCCCTGAAGTATGTGAAGTATGGGGTCAGAGTAAAAACCTTCGGACTCTTCCCACACCTGCGGCGGGCGGGCTGATCCGGAACCGTGCCGGTTTCTACTCCGACCCCAAACATCGATCCGGTACGAAGTAGCGGCCGAGACGGGCCATGGGAATTTCCCCGCAGCTGCGGCGGACAGACTAATCCGGAACCATGCCGGTTTCTACTCCGACCCCAAACATTCCCCTGATGAGACGTTTTGGGGCGAGCGAACGATCTTCCATTACAATCCTGGTTCTGCGGCAGGAATCGTCTTCTACACAAAGAGTTATGACTTCGACATGCTTCATGAGTACATTAATCAGTACTATCACAGTCAGCACCATGCGCCGTTTGGCGTTCCGCCCGTGGGAGGTCCTGGCACTGTGCCGGGGGTACCTTAGGCTAGTTGGGGTGTTGTATGTCCGTAAACAGAAGCAGATCGCAACACGATGCCATTCCGCACGATCTGTGAAGGTTTAGGGTCGGAGTAAAAACTGGCATAGGCAAAATCCTCATAACTTCCTCGCCATGACCGCGCGCGTCGGTTTCGCCCCGCGAACAAATTCACTCTGCCTCCGCGTCTTGTTCCTTTTCTCCAACCTGTGACGAGCCCTTGCTCCGCACCGGCAGAAGCATCAGCACGGCAAAGCCGAACACGGCGAGCGCATAGGCGCCCCAA
>JAGWJY010000029.1 GCA_028865545.1 Alphaproteobacteria bacterium
CAATGTCGGCCTTTATGGCTGCCCGACGACCGTCAACAATGTCGAGAGCATCGCAGTGGCGCCGGAGATTCTGCGCCGCGGCGCCGAATGGTTCGCCGGCATCGGCCGTCCCAACAACACCGGCACCAAGGTGTTCTGCATCTCCGGTCACGTGAACAAGCCCTGCAATGTCGAAGAGGCGATGGGTATCCCGCTGCGCGAACTGATCGACAAGCATGCCGGCGGCGTGCGCGGCGGCTGGGACAACCTGCTGGCCGTGATCCCCGGCGGCGCCTCGGTGCCGTTGATCCCCAAGGCGATCTGCGACGACGTGCTGATGGATTTCGACTCGCTGAAAAATGTGCAGTCGGGTCTCGGCACCGCCGCCGTCATCGTCATGGACAAGTCCGCCGACGTGGTGAAGGCGATTCAGCGTCTGGCTTATTTCTACAAGCACGAAAGCTGTGGCCAGTGCACGCCGTGCCGCGAAGGCACCGGCTGGATGTGGCGGGTGATGACCCGCATGGTGAAGGGTGACGCCAAGGTCGAGGAAATCGATCTGCTGCAGGAAGTCACCAAGGAAGTGGAAGGCCACACCATCTGCGCCCTCGGCGATGCGGCGGCATGGCCGATCCAGGGCCTGATACGGCACTTCCGTCCCGAACTCGAGCGGCGCATCGCCGAGTATCGCGGCTCCAAGATGGCGGCGGAGTAGGGCGATGGCACGCAAGATCATCATCGACGGCAAGGAAATCGAGGCGGAAGAGAACATCACGCTGCTGCAGGCCTGTGAGCAGGCCGGCGCCGAGGTGCCGCGCTTCTGCTATCACGAGCGCCTGTCGGTCGCCGGCAATTGCCGCATGTGCCTGGTCGAATGGGTGGGGGCGCCCAAGCCGCAGGCCTCCTGCGCATTGCAGGTCAAGGACATTTTCCCCAACAAGGACGGCACGCCGGCCAAGATCAACACCAACTCGCCCTATGTGAAGAAGGCGCGCGAAGGAGTGATGGAGTTCCTGCTCATCAACCATCCGCTCGATTGTCCGATCTGCGATCAGGGCGGCGAATGTGATCTGCAGGACCAGGCGATGGCCTATGGCCGCGCCAATTTCCACCGCTTCAACGAGAACAAGCGCGCGGTGGAAAACAAGCATATGGGCCCGCTGGTCAAGACGATCATGACCCGCTGCATCCAGTGCACCCGCTGTGTGCGCTTCGCCACCGAAGTCGCCGGCGTGCCCGATCTGGGCGCCACCGGCCGCGGCGAAGACATGGAGATCACCACCTATCTGGAGAAGGCCTTCGCCTCGGAACTCTCCGGCAACGTCATCGACCTGTGTCCGGTCGGCGCGCTCACCAGCAAGCCTTACGCCTTCAACGCAAGGCCGTGGGAACTGCGCAAAACGGAATCCATTGACGTAATGGATGCGCAGGGCTGCAATATCCGCGTCGACGCCCGCGGGCGCGAAGTGCTGCGGGTGCTGCCGCGCCTCAACGAAGAGATCAACGAGGAATGGGCATCCGACAAGGCGCGTTTCGCCTGTGACGGTCTTTCCCGCCAGCGCCTCGACAAGCCTTATGTGCGCAAGCACGGCAAGCTGGTGCCGGCGAGCTGGGCCGACGCTTTCGCCACCATTGCCGCGCGCGTCTCCGAGACCAAGCCTGAACGCATGGCGGCGATCGTCGGCGATCTGGCGGCGGCCGAAGAGATCAAGGCGCTGAAGGACCTGATGACCGCCTTTGGTGTGGTCAATCTCGATTGCCGCCAGGAAGGCGCGAAGCTTTCCGGCCCGCGCCCCGCTTATCTGTTCAACACCACCATCGCCGGGGTGGACGCGGCCGATGCGCTGCTGCTGATCGGCACCAATCCCCGCTGGGACGCGCCGGTGCTCAACGCCCGCATCCGTAAGGCCTGGATCAACAGCAGCCTCAAGGTCGCCAATGTCGGCGTGCCCGTTGATCTCACCTATCCGGTGGAGGAACTGGGCACCAATGTTTCGGTGCTGGAGCAACTGGCCGACGGCAGTCATCCCTTCGCCGCCGTGCTGAAGGCTGCCAAGCGGCCGATGCTGATCATCGGAAATGCGGCGCTGACCCGTGCCGATGGCGCCGCGCTCTACAAACTCGCCGCCAGGATTGCTGCCGAGACCGGCATGATCGGCCCCGCCGGTACGCCGGCCGAGGGCGGCTGGAACGGCTTCAATGTAATTCATACCGCGGCCTCACGCGTCGCCGCGCTCGATCTCGGCTTCCTGCCGGGCCAGGGCGGTCGCGATGTGGCGGCCATCGTCGACGGCGCGCAGAAGGGCGAGATCGACTTCATCTATTCGCTGGGCGCCGACGAATTCCCGACCGACAAGATCGGCCGTGCTTTCGTCGTTTATCAGGGCAGCCATGGCGATGCCGGTGCCCACAATGCCGACGTCATCCTGCCGGGCGCCGCCTATACGGAAAAAGACGGGCTTTACGCCAATTTCGAAGGCCGGATTCAGGAGGCGCAGCGTGCCACCTTCCCGCCGGGCGACGCCAAGGAAGATTGGGCGATCCTGCGGGCGCTGTCCGATGTCCTCGGCCGCCGTCTGCCCTATGACAACATCGAGGCGCTGCGCGCGGCCATCGTCGCACAGGCGCCGCAATACGCCGTGCTGAACCGGGCGCCCGTGCATGGCGGCGCCGATCCGGCGGTGTGGAACGCGATAGGCGCCGACGGGCCGCTGGAAGCGACGCAGCCGCTGGTGCCGGCGATCGCCGATTTCTATCTCACCAACCCCATCGCGCGCGCGAGCCGCACGATGGCCGAGTGCAGCCGCGTCTTCGTGCACGGCGATCACGCGATGGCGGCGGAGTAGGCGATGGGGCTGATCGATTTCTACACTTGGGCGTTCCAGAACTGGCTCGGTATCGCGCTGCCCTGGGGTTGGGCGTGGACGCTCAGCCAGGTGACGCTGATCGTCGTGTTTGCGGTGGTCCTGCTGGTGATGCTCGCCTTTATCCTGCTGTTCGACCGCAAGGTCTGGGCGGCGGTGCAGATGCGACGCGGGCCGAACGTGGTGGGCGCCTTCGGCCTGCTGCAGTCCTTCGCCGACTTCTTCAAGTTCATGTTCAAGGAGCCGATCATTCCGGCTGGCGCCAACAAGGGCATCTTCCTGCTGGCGCCTCTGCTCAGCTTCACGCTGGCCTTTGCCGCCTGGGCGGTGGTGCCGCTGGCCAATGGCTGGGTGTTCGCCGACATCAATGTCGGCGTGCTTTACATCTTCGCGATCTCGTCGCTGGGCGTCTATGGCGTCATCATGGGCGGCTGGGCGTCGAACTCGAAATATCCCTTCCTGGCGGCGCTGCGCTCCGCGGCCCAGATGGTGTCCTACGAAGTCTCCATCGGCTTCGTCATCATCACCGTGCTGCTGTTCGCCGGCTCGCTGAATCTCTCTGCCATCGTGCACGCCCAGGAACACGGCTGGTTCGCCTTCTCCATCCTGTTCCCGATGTTCGTGATCTTCTTCGTATCGTCCCTGGCCGAGACGCAGCGTCCGCCCTTCGACCTTCTGGAAGCGGAGTCCGAACTGGTCGCCGGCTTCATGGTGGAATACTCCTCCACGCCGTATCTGCTGTTCATGATCGGCGAATACGTCAACATCGTGCTGCTCTGCGCCCTGATGTCGATCATGTTCCTCGGCGGCTGGCTGCCGCCGCTGTTCTGGCCGCTCAATTACATTCCGGGCCTGTCCTGGTTCATGAATGCCGTGCCCGGCGTGCTGTGGTTGCTCGGCAAGGTGATCTTCCTGTTTTTCATGATCGCGATGGTGAAGGCCATGGTGCCGCGCTACCGCTACGATCAATTGATGCGTCTCGGCTGGAAGGTGTTCCTGCCGACGTCGCTTTTCTGGGTGGTGCTGACGGCGGGCTGGGTGCTCGTCTTCCACCACCACGCGTGAGGTAACGATGGCAACTCTCGATCGCGCGGCACGGCAGATCTTCCTCTGGGAATTCGTGCAGAGCTTTCTGCTCTCGATGCGTTACTTCTTCGCGCCCAAGGCGACGCTGAACTATCCCTTCGAGAAAGGCCCGCTGTCGCCCCGCTTCCGGGGCGAACATGCACTGCGCCGCTACCCCAACGGCGAGGAACGCTGCATCGCCTGCAAGCTGTGCGAAGCCATCTGCCCGGCTCAGGCCATCACCATCGAGGCCGAACCGCGCGAGGACGGCAGCCGCCGCACCACGCGCTACGACATCGACATGGTGAAGTGCATCTATTGCGGCTTCTGCCAGGAGGCCTGCCCGGTGGATGCCATCGTCGAGGGCCCGAATTTCGAATTCGCGACGGAAACCCGCGAAGAACTCTACTACGACAAGGCGCGGCTGTTGGCGAACGGCGACCGCTGGGAACGTGAAATTGCGCGCAACCTTGAAATCGATGCGCCTTATCGCTGAACGGATGACGGGGACATGCTGACAGCCATAGCCTTCTACGTCTTCTCGGCGATCCTGATCGCGGCCGCGTTCATGGTCGTTGCCGCGCGCAACCCCGTACATTCGGTGTTGTTCCTGATCATGGCGTTTTTCAACGCCGCCGCTCTCTTCGTGCTGCTGGGCGCCGAGTTCCTGGCGATGATCCTGGTGGTCGTCTATGTCGGCGCCGTCGCCGTGCTGTTCCTCTTTGTGGTGATGATGCTCGACGTCGACTTCGCCAAGCTGAAGAGTGGCGCGCAGCAATACGTTCTGGCGGGGTTGGCGGTCGGCGGTCTCTTGGCGCTCGAGCTGATCTTCGTCGTCGCCTATCATTGGAACATCACACCGCATGCCTTGCAGGCTGCGGCTGCCGCAACGCCCGTCGGCGTCTCGAACACGGTGGCGCTGGGGCGCATCCTCTATACCGACTACGTCTACTACTTCGAGGTCGCCGGCCTGGTGCTGCTGGTGGCCATGATCGGCGCCATCGTGCTGACGCTGCGCGCCCGGCCCGGCGTCCGCCGGCAGTCGGTTTGGCGGCAGGTGTCGCGCACGCCGGAAAATTCCATGGACCTGGTCGACGTCAAACCGGGGCAGGGGGACAAGGCATGACTATCGGTCTGGGTGATTATCTGGCGGTCGCCGCCGCGCTGTTCACCATCGGCGTCTTCGGCATTTTCCTGAACCGCAAGAACGTCATCGTCATCCTGATGTCGATCGAGCTGATCCTGCTGGCGGTGAACATCAACTTCGTCGCCTTCTCGTCCTATCTCGGCGATCTGGTCGGGCAGGTCTTCGCGCTGTTCGTGCTGACGGTTGCCGCTGCCGAGGCGGCCATCGGGCTCGCCATTCTCGTCGTCTTCTTCCGCAACCGCCACACCATTGCGGTCGAAGACGTCAACCTTCTGAAAGGCTGAGGCGTGTACACAGCGATCGTCTTCCTCCCCATTATCGCCTCGGCTATCGCCGGCCTGTTCGGCCATTACCTCCGCCCGCGCCTGTGCGAGATCATCACCACCGCGGCGCTGTTCGTCTCCTGCGGCCTGTCGATCGTCGCCTTCTACGACGTGGCCATCCTCGGCCATTCGCAGATCATAATGCTGGCGCAGTGGATCACCTCCGGCGACTTCGAAGTGGATTGGATGATCCGCATCGACACGCTGACGGCGGTGATGCTGGTGGTGGTAACCGGCGTCTCTTCGCTCGTGCACCTCTACTCCATCGGCTACATGCACGACGATCCGGGTCGGCCGCGCTTCTTCTCGTATCTTTCCTTCTTCACCTTCGCGATGTTGATGCTGGTGACGGCCAACAACTTCCTGCAGCTGTTCTTCGGCTGGGAAGGCGTCGGCTTGGCGTCCTATCTCTTGATCGGCTTCTGGTACAAGAAGCCCAGCGCCAATGCTGCGGCGCTCAAGGCCTTCGTCGTCAACCGCGTCGGCGATTTCGGCTTTGCGCTCGGCATTTTCGGCATCTTCTACATCTTTAAGACGCTGAACTTCGACGCCGTGTTCGCCGCCGCGCCCGCCATGGCAGGCAAGACCTTCGTCTTCGCCGGATACAACGTCGACATCCTGACCACGCTCTGCCTGCTGCTGTTCGTCGGCGCTATGGGCAAGTCGGCGCAGCTCGGCCTGCACACCTGGTTGCCGGATGCCATGGAAGGCCCGACGCCGGTCTCCGCCTTGATCCATGCCGCCACCATGGTGACCGCTGGCGTCTTCCTGGTTTGCCGTTGTTCGCCGATGTTCGAGCACGCGCCGGTGGCTCTGGAATTCGTCACCTTTATCGGCGCCTCCACCGCCTTCTTCGCGGCGACGATCGGTCTGTTCCAGAACGACATCAAACGCGTGATCGCCTATTCGACCTGTTCGCAGCTGGGTTACATGTTCGCGGCGGCGGGTGTCTCGGCCTATGGCGCGGCGATGTTCCACCTCTTCACGCACGCCTTCTTCAAGGCGTTGCTGTTCCTCGCGGCAGGCTCGGTCATCCACGCCATGCACCACGAGCAGGACATGCGGAAGATGGGCGGCCTGGCCAAAGCCATTCCCTTTACCTGGGCGATGATGCTGATCGGTAATCTGGCGCTGACCGGCGTCGGCATTCCGCTGCTCGGCATCGGCACCGCCGGCTTCTATTCCAAGGACAGCATCATCAACGCCACTTATCTCGCCGGTACGCCGATCGGCCATTACGCCTTCGTGCTGACCGCCGTGGCGGCGCTGCTGACCTCGTTCTATTCCTGGCGCCAGTTCCTGATGACCTTCCACGGCAAGTTCCGCGGCGGCGAGGGGCATCATGGGCATGGCCATGGCGTCAAATTGGAAGACGTTCACGAATCGCCGCTGACCATGCTGATCCCGCTGGGCGTGCTGGCGACGGGCGCGCTGCTTGCGGGTGCGATCTTCACACACTACTTCATCGGCGCCGATTCAACCGGCTTCTGGCGCGGCGCCGTGGCGGTAGCTTACGGCCATGGCGGCGCCAAGGAACTGCCGCTGTGGGTGGAGTTCGCGCCGTTCGTGCTCACGCTGCTCGGCTTCGGCATCGCCTATTACTATTACATCCTGCACCCGGAGCTGCCTGCGAAGCTGGCTGCGCGCAAGGGCATGGTTTACACCTTCGTCTACAACAAGTGGTATTTCGACGAGCTCTATAACTTCCTGTTCGTGCAGCCGGCGCTCAAGTTCGGCCGCTTCTTGTGGAAGTTCGGCGACGGCAAGGTGATCGACGGGCTGGGGCCCGACGGCATCGCCGCCCGCGTGCTCGATACCACCCGAGGCGCCGTCAAACTGCAGTCCGGCTACGTCTACCACTACGCCTTCGCCATGCTGATCGGGGTGTTCGTGCTCGCTACATTCTTCGTGGTGACGGGAGGAATGCCATGAGCTTCCTTCTGAGCCACCTCCTCAGCATCATCACCTTTCTGCCGCTGCTGGGCGCGGCGTTCATCCTGGTCGCCCGCGGCTCCGAGAAGACGGTTGCCAACACGGCGCGCTGGGTGGCCCTGATCGTCACCATCGTGGACTTTGCGCTGACGCTGCTGCTGTGGGTCAAGTTCGACGGCACCACCGCGGCCTTCCAATTCGTCGAGCGTGCCGCCTGGATGGGCAACGGCATCAGCTACCACATGGGCGTCGACGGCATCTCCATGCTGTTCATCGTGCTGACCGGCGGCTTGATGCCGTTCTGCATCCTGGCCAGCTGGGAATCCATCAAGACACGGGTGGGCGAGTACATGATCGCCTTCCTCGTGCTTGAAACGCTGATGATGGGCGTCTTCGCGGCGCTCGACCTTTTCCTGTTCTACGTCTTTTTCGAAGGCGGTCTGATCCCGATGTTCGTCATCATCGGGGTGTGGGGCGGCAAGCGGCGCGTCTATGCCAGCTTCAAGTTCTTTCTCTACACGCTGCTCGGCTCGCTGTTCATGCTGCTGGCCGTGCTGGCGATGTATTTCTATGCCGGCACCGCCGACATTGAGACCATCATCAACACCGTGCACTTCCCGGTGGCGATGCAGAGCCTGTTGTGGCTCGGCTTCTTCGCGTCCTTTGCGGTGAAGATGCCGATGTGGCCGGTGCACACCTGGCTGCCCGACGCCCATGTCGAAGCGCCGACCGCCGGCTCGGTGATCCTGGCGGGCATTCTGCTGAAGATGGGCGGTTACGGCTTCCTGCGCTTCTCGCTGCCGATGTTCGCCTCGGCCTCGGTGACCTTCACGCCGCTGATCTTCGCGCTTTCCATTATTGCGATCATCTACACCTCCTTCGTGGCCTTGGCCCAGGAAGACGTGAAGAAACTGATCGCCTATTCCTCCGTCGCCCATATGGGCTTCGTCACCATGGGCCTGTTCACGCTCACCCAATGGGGCGTCGACGGCGGCATCTTCCAGATGCTGAGCCATGGCGTGGTCTCCGCCGCACTCTTCCTCTGCGTCGGCGTGATCTATGACCGCATGCACACCCGCGAAATCTCCGCCTATGGCGGACTGGTCAACCGCATGCCGATCTACGCAGCCTGCTTCATGGTGTTCGCGCTCGCCAATGTCGGCCTGCCGGGCACCAGCGGCTTCGTCGGCGAGTTCCTCACCATGCTGGGCGCCTTCTGGGTCAACACCTGGGTGGCGATCTTTGCCGCCACCGGCGTGATCCTCTCGGCCGGCTACATGCTCTATCTCTACTGGCGGGTGATCTTCGGCGAGCTGGTGAAGCCGGCGCTGATGACCATCAAGGATTTGAGTCTGCGTGAATTCGCCATCCTGGCGCCGCTGGTGGCGGTCACCATCCTGCTCGGCGTCTACCCGAAGCCGATCTTCGACGTCACCAGCGCCTCGGTGGCGCATTTGATCGCGCAGCATAAGGCGGAGGTCGCCTTCGACCAGGCGCCGCATCAGAATCAGATCAAGCTCGCCAGCCGGGGAGACGTGCGGTGAACATCCAGGCCGATCTTCTGACCCTTCTGCCCGAGCTGATCCTGGCGATCGGCGCCATGGCGGCGCTCCTGATCGGGGCGGTGCGCGGCGACAAGTCCACGAATTTCCTGTCGATCCTGATGGTCCTGCTGATGATCGCGGCGGGTTATTTCGTGCTCATGGCGCCCGACGCGGGCGCCTTCCACGGCGCCTTCATTGTCGACGGCTTCTCGCGCTTCGCCAAGCTGGTGGTCCTGTCGTCCGCCGCGCTGTGTGTGCTGATGGCCCAGCGCTTCTTCGAGGAAGAAGGCAGAGTCCGCTTCGAACTTCCTGTTCTGATTGGGCTTTCGACCCTCGGCATGATGTTGATGGTTTCCGCCGCCAACTTCGTCTCGCTCTATCTCGGTCTCGAGCTGCAGAGCTTGGCGCTCTATGTGCTCGCCGCCTTCAACCGCGATTCGCAGCGCTCGGTCGAAGCCGGCCTGAAATATTTCGTCCTCGGCGCCCTGTCGTCCGGCATGCTGCTCTACGGCATCTCGCTGATCTACGGCTTCACGGGCACCACGGAGTTCGCCGGTGTGGCGCAGGTCATCAAGGCCTCGGGCGTCGGCATCGGCCTGATCTTCGGCCTGGTGTTCCTGATCGCCGGTCTGGCGTTCAAGCTGTCCGCCGTGCCGTTCCACATGTGGGCGCCGGACGTGTACGAGGGCGCGCCGACCCCGATCGTCGCCTTCTTCACCACGGCGGCGAAAGTCGCCGCCTTCGCGATGTTCATCCGCGCCATCATCATCCCGTTCCCCGATGCGCTGCATCAGTGGCGCCAGATCATCGAGTTCGTCTCGGTGCTGTCGATGGGCCTGGGTGCCTTCGCCGCCATCGGCCAGACCAACATCAAGCGGCTGATGGCCTACAGCTCCATCGGCCATATGGGCTACGCGCTGCTCGGTCTCGCCGCCGGCACCGTGATGGGCGTGCAGGGCATGCTGTTCTATCTGGCCTTCTATGCCGTAACGAATATCGGCGTCTTCGTCTGCATCCAGGCGATGCGGCGCGACGGCGAGGCGGTGGAAACGATTTCCGATCTCGCCGGCCTGGCCCGCAGCCGCCCGCGCATGGCCTTCGCGCTGGCCGCGCTGATGCTCAGCCTCGCAGGCTTGCCGCCGCTGGCTGGCATCTTCGCCAAGATCTACGTCTTCCTGGCGGCGGTCGAGGCCCATCTCTACGTCTTGGCAGGGCTCGGCTTCCTCGCCAGCTGTGTGGGCGCCTATTACTATCTGCGCATCGTCAAGGTGATGTATTTCGACGAACCGGCGAAACCCTTCGATCGTGAGATGGGACGCGGCATGGGCACCATCCTGGCGCTCTCCACCGCCTTCACCGTGCTGTTCGTCTTCATCCCGGGGCCGCTGATCGCGGCGGCACTGACGGCGGCGCAGGCTCTGTTCCGGTGACCGCTGCGGCGTGGCCGGCCGGTTACGCGCTGCTGGAATTCGACGAGATCGACTCCACGAACGAAGAGGCGCGCCGCCGCGCCGCCGCGGGTGCGTCCACGCCGCTCTGGATCACCGCCGCGCGCCAGAGCGCGGGGCGCGGCCGCCGGGGCAGGGTGTGGGACTCGGCCTCCGGCAATCTCTTCGCCACGTTGCTGTTGCGTCCCAATAAGCCGGCGGGAGAATGCGCCCAGCTCTCTTTCGTCGCCGCGCTCGCCGTCTCCGACATGCTGGCGGCTTTTGCGCCGGCCGCGGACCTCAAGCTCAAATGGCCCAACGACGTGCTGGCCTCGGGCCGCAAGCTCGCCGGCATCCTGCTGGAGTCCGAAAGCCGGCCCGACGGCAAGACCGCCTGGCTGGCGGTCGGCATCGGCGTCAATCTGGCAATGTTTCCGGAGGATACCGAGTTCCCGGCCACCTCTCTCAAGGCTCTGGGCGTGACGCCGCCGCAGCCGAGGGATGCACTGCTGCACCTCGCTGCCGCCTTCGCGAAATGGTATGAGGCGTGGCGTATGGGCGGCTTCGGCCCGGTGCGCGAGGCGTGGCTGGCACGCGCATCGGGACTTGGTTCGCGCATCCGCGCGCGGCTGGCGAACGAGGAGATCATCGGCGTGTTTCAGGGGATCGACGATAGCGGCGCGTTGCTGCTCGGCCTGCCCGGCGGCACGACGCGGATCATTGCGGCCGGCGAAGTCTTTTTCGGATAGGCCATGCTGCTCGCCATCGACGCCGGCAACACCAACATCGTCTTCGCCGTTCATGACGGCAAGGACATCCGTTGCGAATGGCGGGCGGTGACCGAGACCACCCGCACGGCCGACGAATACGCCGTCCTGCTGCAGCCTTTGCTGCAGCTCAACGGCCTGGAATTCGCCGATCTGCATTCCGCCATCATCGCCACTGTGGTGCCCGCGGCGTTGTTCGACCTGCGCCAGCTCTGCCGGCGCTATCTGAATTGCGAGCCGCTGGTGGTGGGCGATCCCGACGTCGATCTCGGCATCGGTGTGCAGGTCGACCGCCCGGAAGCGGTGGGCGCCGACCGGCTGGTCAACACCGTTGCCGCGCATGACCGCTACAAGGGCGCGCTGGTGGTGGTGGATTTCGGCACTGCCACGACCTTCGACATCGTCGGCGAGAACGGCGATTACGAAGGCGGCGTCATCGCGCCCGGCGCCAATCTCTCCGCCGAGGCGCTGCACAAGGCCGCCGCCATGCTGCCGCGCGTCGCCGTGGCGCGTACGCAATCGGTGATCGGCAAGGATACCGTGCCCGCCATGCAGTCGGGATTGTTCTGGGGCTATATCGGCTTGATCGAAGGTCTGCTGGCGCGCATCAAGGAAGAATATGGCAAGCCGATGACGGTGATAGCCACCGGCGGCCTCGCCAAGGTGTTCCACAAGCAGACTGCCGCCATCGACCATCTCGACCCGGATCTCACCATCCGCGGCCTGATCCTGATCCACGCGCGCAACGCGGGGAAACGACCGGCGTAATGGCTTCACGCTCCCGCGACGACGAACTCGTTCTTCTCCCGCTCGGCGGCGCGGGCGAGATCGGCATGAACTTCAACGCCTACGGCTTTGGTCCGTCCGACGAGCGCAAATGGATCGTGGTCGATTGCGGCGTGCTGTTCGGCCGCGAATCCGCCACGCCGGGCGTCGACGTCATCATGCCTGACATCTCCTATCTCGCCGAGCAGCGCCGGAACGTGCTCGGCATCGTCGCCACGCACGCCCATGAAGACCATATCGGCGCCATCCATTACCTCTGGCCGACGCTGCGCTGTCCGGTCTACGCCACGCCTTTCACCGCGCGACTGATCGCCGGCAAGTTGGAGGAGGCGGGTCTGACGCAGAAGGTGCGCGTCAACGCCGTGCCGCTGCACGGCAGGCTGACGCTCGGCCCCTTCGACATCGAATTCGTCTCCATCACCCATTCGATTCCGGAGCCCAACGCGCTCGCCATCCGCACGCCGCTCGGCTTGGTGGTGCACACGGGCGACTGGAAGATCGATCCCGAGCCGCTGGTCGGCGAAGCCACCGACGTCAACGCCTTCCGCAAGCTGGGCGACGAGGGCGTGCTGGCCACCGTCTGCGATTCCACCAACGCGCTGGTGGCGGGCGAGTCCGGTTCCGAAGCCACGGTGCGCGATGCCTTATCGAAGCTGATCGGCACGCTGAAGGGCCGCGTTGCCGTCACGTCTTTCGCCTCCAACATCGCCCGTCTGGATTCCATCGCCAGGGCGGCGCGCGCCAACGGCCGCGAGATCGCGCTGGTCGGACGCGCCATGCACAAGCTGGTCTCGGCCGCCCGCGACACCGGCTATCTGGCGGATTTTCCCAACGTGCTCGACGAGGAAGAAGCCGCCCGGCTGCCGCCGCGCCGGATTCTCTATCTCTGCACCGGCAGCCAGGGCGAGATGCGCGCCGCGCTCACCCGCATCGCCGCGGACGAAAACCCCAACGTCAAGCTCGGCCCCGGCGACACGGTGATCTTCTCATCGCGCATCATTCCCGGCAACGAGCTGGCGATCTATGCGCTGCACAACAAGCTGGCGGCGATCGGCGTTGAGGTCCTCTCGTCAGACGATCATTTCGTGCACGTCTCCGGACATCCGGCGCGCGACGAGCTGGCGCAGATGTATCGTTGGACGCGGCCGCAGATTGCCGTCCCCGTGCACGGCGAGTTGCGCCACATGACGGCCCATGCGCGTCTCGCCCGTTCGCTGCAGGTGCCGCAGGCGGTCAATGTCGAGAACGGCCAGATGCTGCGTCTGGCGCCAGGCCGCGCCCAGGTCATCGACGAAACACCGTCGGGCCGTGTCCATCTCGATGGCCAGGTGCTGATCTCCGAAGGAGCCGGCCTCACGCGCATGCGCCGCGCACTCAGCTTCGCCGGCATGATCGCCGTCACGCTGGTGCTCGACGGCAAGGGCAGGGTGGTCGCCGACCCGGCCATCGTGCTGGAGGGCATTCCCGAGCCTGTGCACGAAGCCGTGCGCGAAGCGGTGGAGGCTGCGATCAATCGTTACGATCCAAGACGCGGCGCCGAGGAAAAGCTGCGTGAGACCGTCCGCCGTGCCGCCCGCGGCGCCGCTGACGACGCCTGGGGCAAGAAACCCGTGACGCGGGTGGAAGTGGTGTGGGTATGAACCTCAATTGCCATCGCCTGCGAATGCCAGCCATCCCGTTGAATTCTGTTTGGATCGTGAATGTGTCGCGAGGCCAAGTGTCATCGTCTAGAGGATAGTTCTAGGATCGCCTGGGTTGCCCGCATTCGCGGGCTGTGACACCGGGTTTTGGGAGCACACCATGATCGGCCGTCTCAATCACGTCGCCATTGCGACCTCGGACCTTGCCAAATCGGCCGCCATCTATCGCGACGTGCTCGGCGCCAAAGTATCGGAGCCGCTGGCGTTGCCCGATCACGGCGTCACCTCGGTGTTCGTCGAACTGCCCAACACCAAGATCGAATTGCTGGAACCGCTCGGTGAAGCCTCGCCGATTGCTGGATATCTCAAGAAGAACCCGAACGGCGGCATGCATCATGTCTGCTACGAAGTCGACGACATCCTCGCCGCGCGCGACTGGCTGAAGGCCAATGGCGCCACGGTGCTCGGTGAGCCGCGCATCGGCGCCCATGGCAAGCCGGTGCTGTTCCTCCACCCCAAGGATTTCGCCGGCACGCTGGTCGAACTGGAGCAGGCATGATCAACTTCATTGTCCATGAGGCCGTGCTCGTCAGCGCCTTCCTGGTGCTGTGGTTCCTGGCGTTTTTCTGCTTGTTGCCGGTCGGCCTCGGCGAAGTCGATCCGCAGACCGGTGCGCCGCTGCATCCCTATCTCGGTCGCAAGGCACTGATCGCCACCGCCATCGCCGTCGTGCTGTGGATCGCGTTCTACGCGCTGATCGCACTGCACATTGTCGATCTGTGAACGGTACCTTGACAGCGCCGTTCGCGGCGAGAGGATAAGTCCGTATGCAGATGACTCTGCGCCGCATTCTTGAAAATGAATAGGTTGTCGCATCTCTCTTGAAGTTGCCGGCAGCATTCCCATCTCAGGTAAGTAGTCTGTGCTGGGGGAAACGCGCCGACCGTGAATCCGCAAATTCTGTCTCTCGCTGAAGTGCCGTATATCATTGCGACCGCGCGGTTGCGTCGCTGTCGCGCGCCTGCGCGGCAGGAGGGGTACCCCCGTTTTTGAAAATCGCGGAACAATTATCTTGCCGGACGTGCCGCAAGTCGCAGGCGCAATTTGCGAAACGCCGTCACCGGCGGACGCAACCGTCCTGGTGCCGGCGCCCCGCGCGGCAACCGCAATGCTTTCAAAACTGGAGTCTACAGCACGGATATCCGCTTCATCATGGCGCTGGCCCGGATGCACATCGAAGCGCTGCATCTGGGCGTCGAGCGTTTGAAGTACGTGAAGGCCATGAGAGATGCGGCTGCGAAAGGCCTGCACCAGCCGTCTTTGCCGCCGCCGCTGATTGACTGGCCGGCTTTCCTAAGTCCCCCAGGCGATCTTGGCGACGAAGGCGAGCGCGATGACAACGACGGCCGCATTCACATCGCGCCAGCGCCCGGAGATCAGCTTGATGGCCACATAGGCGATGAAGCCGATACCGATGCCGGTAGCGATCGAATAGGTGAAGGGGATGGCGAGCGCAGTGAGCAGGGCGGGGGCGGCCTCCGTCATGTCGTCCCAATCGATATCCTTCAGCCCCTTCGCCATCAGCGCCGCCACGAAGACGAGGGCGGGGGCGGTCGCGTAAGCCGGCACGGCGCCGGCCAGCGGGCTCAACACCAGACTGAGCAGGAATAGAATACCGACGACCACCGCCGTCAGTCCGCTGCGCCCGCCTGCCTGGATACCGGATGCACTTTCGATATAGGCGGTGACGGGCGAGGTGCCGAGCGCGGCGCCGATCATCGTGCCGACCGCGTCGCTGGTCAGTGCGCGTCGCGCATTCTTCAGCCGCCCATTCTCATCGAGCAGCTTTCCCTGATAGGCCACGGCGGTCAGCGTGCCGGACGTGTCGAGCATGTCGACCAAGAGGAACACCAGCACGCTGGTGAGGATTGCTTCGCCGGCGGCGCCATTGAAATGCATCGCCAGGAAGGTCGGTGCGATGGAAGGCAGCGGCGCGGAAAGCACGGGCGGTGCCTGCAGGCCGAAAGCGATGGCCGCGCCCGTGGCGCCGACGATGCCGAGCAGCACCGCACCGATCACACCGCGCGCCGCCAGTGCGAAAATGACGATGAAGGCGCCCGCCGCGATCAGCACTTTGGGATCGGTGAGGATGCCGCCTTGCACCAGCGTATCGGCACTGGCCACCACCACGCCGGCATTCTCCAATCCGATCAGCGCCAGGAAGAAGCCGATGCCCGCTGCGATCGCCAGCTTCAGGCTGTGCGGCAATGCGTTGATCAGCCATTCGCGCGCCGGGGTGATGGAGATGCCGACGAACAGAATGCCGGAAAGAAACACGCAGCCCAGCGCCAGCCGCCAGTCGCCGTTCAGCGCCGGCACCACGGTGTAGGCGAAGTAAGCATTCAGCCCCATGCCGGGCGCCAGCGCCACGGGCAGCTTGGCGTACAACCCCATCAGCAGCGTCGTGAGGCCTGCAGCGAGGCAGGTGGCGACGAACACCGCGCCCTTATCCATGCCGGCCGCCGACAGGATCATCGGATTGACGAACATGATGTAGGCCATGGTGAAGAAGGTCGTAGCGCCGGCCACGAACTCGCGCTGCACAGTGGTGCCGTGCGCTTTCAGATCGAAGAATGCGTCGAACATTTGCCCCCGCCGCAGATGCATGCAAATCGGCAACATAGGGGAAGTGGCGGCGGCCCCAAAACACGAAAGGCCGGGCGCCGCCCAGCCTTTCTGCCGCGATTACCGCGGAATTTTCTCCCCGAACTTGGCCGTTCTTAACCGGAGGCCTTACCGTCCGTTTATCGCTGTGTGTGATACTGGAATTACTGGGAAATGTCACGAAACTTTGGTGATTGGGGCGAGTATGCGGCGAAATAAAGGCAGGTTTTCAGCTAGCCTATTGCTTTTACTGGTATTGTCCCCGGTGTCATTTGCCTGGGCGGGGACGATTGCCCCCAAAGAACGTGTCCCCAAGGCCACAGCCCCCGCACAATGTGATCCGGACCTCGACAGCCCGGACTATGTCGGTGGCGTCGATGTGAACGGCAATCGAATCGTCCCGGCGGATGTCGGTGGCGGCGTGGGGGTAGACCTCAGCCATGTGACCGTCACGCCGGTGATGAGGCCGGGCGGCCAGCGCCCAGATATCATCGTCCAGGGTGTGAAATTCGGCCCCGCCGATCCGCCCTGCGTCTCGCGCGACCAGCCGGGCCACTAGCTTGACTCCACACCGTCCTGCCCGGACCGTGGCGTCATGCGTGTTCTGGCATCCGCGCTTCTGATCCTGTGCCTGAGCCTTCCGGCGGCGCATGCGGCCGGGACCTGGCACATCCTCAAGGACCATTGGTCGGCAGCCGATGAGAAGGGTTTCGGCCAGTTCGTCGCCGCCATCGGCGCCAGCAATTGCAGCTCGTCGGAAAGCTGTCTGCGCGATCCGGCCAATCCCTACCGGGCCAGCGACAAGCATTTCGTCGACATCGACGTCGACTGCGCCAAGTGGCCGTATCTGCTGCGCGCTTACTACGCCTGGAAGAACGGCCTGCCGTTCTCCTATGTCGATGCCATCAGCGGCTCGGGCGACAATCTGCGCTTCACCAAGACTTCGAACCGCGCCGTCGGACGCCGCAATCTGATCGACCATGGCGACGGCATCAACGGACCGGCGGTGATCCGCGAGATGCTCGATACGGTGTTCTCCGGCACCTACCGCATCGACGCCGCCGAGCATCGCGGCGTGCTGTCGGATTTCTATTCGCCGGCGCTTGATCCGCAGTCGATTCATTCCGGCACGGTGATCTACGACATCAACGGCCATGTCGGGATCGTCTACAAGGTCGATGGCAATGGCCGCATCTTCTACATGGATGCCCATCCCGACTTCACCATCACCCGCAGCGTCTATGGCGCGCAGTTTGGACAAAGCCCGCTCAAGCTCGGCGGCGGGCTGAAAAACTGGCGGCCGCTCAGGCTGGTGGGCGCGCACCGCGACAAGCATGGGCGCTATTTCGGCGGCCATATCGTGTTCGCCGAGAACGATCAGATTCCGGATTTCTCGCTGGTCCAGTATGTCGGCACCGAGCCCAATCCGAAGCGGGACGTGAAGCAGGCGAAGTTCGTCTACAACGGCGAAGAGCTGGGCTTCTACGAATATGTCCGCGCCGCCGTCTCGGGCGGCAAGATGACGTACAACCCCGTCTACGAACTCAAGATGACGATGAAGACGCTGTGCAACGATCTCAACGATCGCGCACAATATGTGAACCTTGCCATCTCTGACGGCATCGACAGGAAGCCGCATCCGTCCAGCCTGCCGGACGACATCTTTTCGTCGGATGACAATATCTGGGAGAGCTATGCCACGCCGGCGCGCGATGCCCGCACCCGCGCCGCCTTCGCGCAATTCTACAAGGACATGGCCGACATGATTGACATGTGGGTCCATCGCGATCCGCGCATCGTCTATGACGGCTACAATCTGCGGAAGGACCTGCTTAAGGCTTACAACACGCAGTCCAAGGCCTGCACCATCACCTATCTCAATTCCGCCAAGCGCCCCGTGGCGATGACCTTCGACGACCTCCTGCACCGCGTCTATGCGATGTCGTTCGATCCCTATGACTGCATCGAGCTGCGTTGGGGAGCGAGCGGCGACGAGCGCGACAGCTGTCCGGAGTCGAAGACCAAGCTGCGCTGGTACGAAGCCGAGCGGCCCTTGCGCGAACTGGCGGATCGCACCGGCAGAGCCCATACCGGCTTCGATCTGGCCGAACTGGAACACCGCGCGACGAGTTCGGGCGTCGCCGATCCGCCGCCGGTCGACGTCAAGACGCTGATCGAGACGATGCCCTATCAGGTACCGCTGCGGGCGATGCGGCCGGTGGGGCGGTAAGACCACTGGCGCTTGTGCCTAAGCTTGCCTAGAAAGGGGCGGAATCTTGTATCGGTATCGTTCATGCGCCTGTCCCGCTATTTCCTGCCGCTCCTGAGAGAAACGCCCACCGAGGCGCAGATCGTCTCCCACCGCCTGATGCTGCGCGCCGGGCTGGTCCGGCAGGAGGCCGCCGGCATCTATGCTTGGCTGCCGCTCGGCTTCCGCGTGCTGCAGAAGATCGAGCAGATCGTCCGCGAGGAGATGAACCGGGCAGGGGCCGTCGAGATTCTCATGCCGACGCTGCAGTCCGCCGATCTGTGGCGCGAGAGCGGGCGCTACGACGCCTATGGCAAGGAGATGCTGCGCATCAAGGACCGTCACGAGCGCGAACTGCTCTACGGGCCCACCAACGAGGAAATGGTCACCGAGATCTTCCGCAGCTATGTGCGCAGCTACAAGCAGCTGCCGATGAACCTCTATCACACGCAGTGGAAATTCCGCGACGAGGTGCGCCCGCGCTTCGGCGTCATGCGCGGCCGTGAGTTCCTGATGAAGGACGCCTATTCCTTCGACATCGACCAGGCCGCCGCGCGCCGCAGCTACAACAGGATGTACGTCGCTTATTTGCGCATGTTCGCGCGCATGGGCCTGAAATCGATTCCGATGCGCGCCGAGACCGGCCCCATCGGCGGCGACCTTTCGCATGAATTCATCGTCCTGGCCGAGACCGGCGAGAGCGGCGTCTTCTGCCACAAGGATCTGCTCGACATGCCGATCCCCGGCGAGGACACCGATTTCGACAGCGATCTGGAACCCATTATCAAAGGCCGTACTGACCTCTACGCCGCCACCGAAGACGTGCACGATCAGGCGCGTTTCGAAGCCGAGGTGCCGGAAGACAAGCGTCTTTCCGCCCGTGGCATCGAAGTGGGGCAAGTCTTCTATTTCGGCACAAAATACTCCGCGCCGATGAAGGCAGTGGTAGCCGGTCCCGACGGCAAAGAAGTTCCGGTCGAAATGGGCTCCTACGGTGTGGGCGTCTCGCGGCTGGTCGGCGCGATCATCGAAGCCTCGCACGACGACGCCGGCATCGTCTGGCCGGAACCGGTGGCGCCGTTCGGCGTTGGCTTGGTCAATCTCAAGGCAGGCGATGCCAAGACCGACGCCGCCTGCGACGACCTTTATGCGCGCCTGACGGCAGCCGGCAAAGATGTGCTTTACGACGACACTGCCGAACGTCCGGGGGCGAAGTTCGCCAGCATGGATCTGATCGGTCTGCCCTGGCAGGTCGTGGTGGGGCCGCGTGGTCTGGAAAAGGGTTTGATCGAGATCAAGAACCGTAAGACCGGTGCCAAGGAGGAAATGTCTGTCGATGCCGCGGTGAACAAGCTTACCTTACGCGGATAGGGATTTTTCGACTCGCCGACCAAAGTATCCATTGTCAACGCTACCACGCGCCGCATGCGCTGCGCGTTCTCGTCGTACCGCGTCATTTTGGGCCTGCGCTAGAATTGCGCCTTGATCCGCGCCAAGCGCGGTAAAATCGAAAAACGGGGGCTAACCGTGACGACTGTCCGCAGCAATATCGAAATCGCCCGCGATGCCAAGATGAAGCCGATCACCGAGGTTGGCCGCAAGATCGACATCCCCGACGGCGCGCTCCTCCAATACGGCCGCACCAAGGCCAAAGTGTCTTACGACTTTATCGAGAGCTTGAGCGGGAACAAGGACGGCAAGCTCATCCTGGTGACCGCGATCACGCCGACCTTGGCGGGAGAGGGCAAGACCACCACGACGATCGGGCTCACCGACGGCCTCAATCGCATCGGCAAGCGCGCCATCGCCTGCATCCGCGAACCGTCGCTCGGGCCGTGCTTCGGCATGAAGGGGGGTGCGGCGGGCGGCGGTTACGCGCAGGCCGTGCCGATGGAAGACATCAACCTGCATTTCACCGGCGATTTCCATGCCATCACCGCCGCCAACAATCTCTTGGCTGCGATGATCGACAATCACATCTATTGGGGCAACGAACCGCATATCGACACCCGCCGCGTTGCATGGCGCCGCGTCGTCGACATGGACGACCGGGCGCTTCGCTCCATCGTCAATTCGCTGGGTGGCCCCGCCAACGGTTATCCGCGCGAGGACGGTTTCGACATCACCGCGGCCTCCACGGTGATGGCGATCTTCTGTCTGGCGACGGACCTGAAGGATCTGGAACGCCGGCTCGGTAACATCCATATCGGCCAGACGCGCGACCACAAATACGTCACGGCCCGCGACATCGGCGCGGCGGGCGCCATGACCGTCCTGCTGAAGGACGCCTTCATGCCCAATCTGGTGCAGACGCTGGAGAACAATCCGGTGTTTGTGCACGGCGGCCCTTTCGCCAATATCGCGCATGGCTGCAATTCCGTGATCGCCACCAGGACGGCGCTCAAGCTCGGCGATTACGTCGTCACCGAAGCGGGCTTCGGCGCCGATCTGGGTGCCGAGAAGTTCTTTGACATCAAGTGCCGCAAGGCGGGCCTCAGACCGGCGGCGGCTGTCGTCGTTGCGACGGCCCGGGCGCTGAAGATGCACGGCGGGGTGGCGCGCGAAGACCTGAACAAGGAGAACGTCGCGGCGGTTGTCAAAGGTTACGAGAACCTGGCGCGCCACATTGCCAATGTGAAGAAATTCGGCGTGCCGCCGATTGTCGCCATCAATCGTTTTGTTTCCGATACCGATGCCGAAATCGCCGCCATTGAGAAGATGATTGCGGAGTTGGGTTGCCGGGTGGTGCTTTGCACCCATTGGGCCGACGGCGGGCGGGGTGCCGAGGAATTGGCGCGGCGCGTCGCCGATCTGTGTGAAACCGGTCAGGCGGATTTCAAGCCGCTCTATCCTGACGAGATGCCGCTTTGGGAGAAGATTCGGGCGGTGGCCACGTCCATTTACGGCGCGGGCGATGTCACGGCCGATAAAACCGTGCGCCAGCGCATCGACGATCTGCAGAAGGAAGGCTACGGCCATTTCCCGGTTTGCATCGCCAAGACGCAGTATTCCTTCTCGACCGATCCGCAGCTCAAGGGCGCGCCGTCCGGCCATACGTTACATGTGCGTGAGGTACGGTTGTCGGCGGGTTCCGAATTCCTGGTGGTCATTGCCGGCGACATCATGACGATGCCGGGTCTGTCGAAGACGCCGGCCGCCGTTGCCATCCATATCGACGCGCAGGGTCGCGTCGAGGGCTTGTTCTGAGCCAGAAGGCTGGTTGCGGACGCGCAAAAGCGTGTATAAACCGCCTTCACGCAAGCGGTAAGCCCGACGACATGGCTGTATTTGACATCGACCGGACGCTCGTTTCTGACACCGCTGTAATCACCGACGAACGATCGAGCACAGTCGGACAATCTCGTGGGCGGACGCATGGCGCGGCAATCATCTGACACCAGGCCGTTCGCGCCGTTCGAATGGATGCTGGCGCTGCGCTATTTGCGCGCCAAGCGGGCGGAAAGCTTCATCTCGGTCATTTCGGCGATTTCGCTGGTTGGCATCGCGCTGGGCGTGGCGACGCTGATCATCGTCATGGCGGTGATGAATGGATTTCGCCACGAGCTTCTGTCGCGCGTCCTGGGGCTGCAAGGCCATGTGGTCGTGCAGGGCATCGACGGCAATCTGCCCAATTTCGACTCCGTGGCCGATCACGTGCGCAAGGTCGCGGGCGTTACACTGGTGGCACCCATTGTCGACGGTCAGGCGGTGGCGAGTTCGGACAGCATCAACACGCCGGTTTATGTTCGTGGCATGCGCCTCCGCGATCTGAAGGCGTTCACTATTGTCTCAAAGACGCTGTCGCCGGGCGCGCTGGCGCATTACAGCGACGGCGACTCGGTGATCATCGGCGCGCGCGTCGCGCAGAAGCTGCGGGTGGTCCCAGGCATGTCCGTCACGTTGCTGGCGCCGCATGGCAACATCACGCCCTTCGGCATCACACCGCGCGTCAAGACCTACACCGTTGCCGGCACGTTCGACGTCGGCATGAGCGAGTATGACCAGACCTTCGTCTTCATGCCGCTGTCGGAAGCGCAACTCTACTTCAACATGGCCAACACGGTCACCGGTCTGGAGGTGATGGTCCGCGACCCGGATCAGGTCGACGGCATGGTCGCCCCGATCGGCCGCGCCGCTGGGCCCTATGCGCGCATCGTCACCTGGAAGGACATCAACTCGACCTTCTTCGGCGCCATCGAGACGGAACGCAATGTGATGTTCCTGATCTTGACGCTGATCATCCTGGTGGCGGCGCTCAATATCGTCTCCGGTCTTTACATGCTGGTGAAAGACAAGTCGTCGGACATCGCCATCTTGCGCACCATGGGCGCGACGCGCGGCGCCATCATGCGGGTGTTCCTGATCGCGGGTGTCAGTGTCGGCGTCATCGGCACCTTCCTCGGTTTTCTGATCGGCGTCGTGTTCTGCGACAACATCGAGAGTATCCGCCAGTTCCTGTCCTCTCTCACGGGCACCACGTTGTTCGACCCTACGATCTATTTCCTGAGCAAGATGCCGGCCGAGATGGATCCCATGGAGGTCACCGCCGTCGTGATGATGTCGCTGGTACTTACCTTTCTTGCCACGCTCTATCCGTCCTGGCGCGCGGCGCGTCTCGATCCGGTGGAGGCCTTGCGGTATGAGTGATGCCTTCGCCGCTGCCGCTTTGCGTCTGAGTGCGGTTACGCGCACCTACAAGGAGGGTGAAGGTCAGCTCGAGGTCTTTCGCAATTTGAATCTGGTCCTGGCGCCGGGAGAGCTTGTGGCCTTGGTGGGGCCGTCGGGTGCCGGCAAGTCGTCGCTGCTGCATATGGCTGGTCTGCTCGAAGCGCCGACATCGGGCGAAATCATCATCGGTGGCGCGTCGGTCTCGGCTTTGTCGGACATCGAACGCACCCGTATCCGCCGCGACAAGATCGGCTTCGTCTATCAGGCCCATTATCTGCTGCCGGAATTCACGGCGCTGGAGAATATCGTCATCCCGCAGTTGATCGCCGGCAAACCGCGCAAGGCGGCGGAAATCGAAGCGCTGCGCCTGCTGACGCTGATGGGTCTGCAGGATCGCAAAACGCATCGTCCGTCGCAGCTTTCCGGCGGCGAGCAGCAGCGCGTGGCGATCGCCCGCGCCCTGGCAAACGGTCCAAAAATCCTGCTGGCCGACGAGCCGACCGGCAATCTCGACGAACGCACGGCCGCGGGTGTTTTCGACGCGCTGATGGTCATCGTGCGCGCCGAAGGGTTGGCGGCGCTGGTGGCGACCCATAATCTGCAGCTTGCGGCGCGGATGGACCGCGCTCTGATCCTTCACGAAGGCCGTCTGATCGACGGCGGTAAACTGGGAGTTGGTGCCACATGAGCCAGCGACGCTGGGACGCCGTCGACAAATATTTCACAGACACTCTGGTTGCGCCGGATGCGGTGCTGGATGCGGCTTTGGAGGCCAGCAAGGCGGCGGGCCTTCCGGAAATCGCCGTGGCGCCGAACCAGGGCAAGCTTCTTCACCTCATTGCGCGCCTCCAGGGCGCAAAGCGCATCCTGGAGATCGGTACGCTGGGCGGCTATAGCGCGATCTGGCTCGGTCGCGCGTTGCCGTCGGACGGCAAGCTGACCACGCTCGAATACGATCCCAAGCATGCCGACGTGGCGCGCGCCAACATCGCCCGCGCGGGTCTGTCGGACAAAGTCGAGGTGATCACCGGGCGTGCCATTGATACGCTTCCGACGCTGACCGGTCCCTTCGATTTCTTCTTCATCGATGCGGACAAGATGTCCAATGCCGAGTATTTTCGCTGGGCCGTGAAGTTGTCGCGGCGCGGCAGCCTGATCATCGTCGACAACGTCGTACGGGACGGCGAGGTCGCCAACGCCGCGAGCACGGACGCCAGCGTCATCGGTTCGCGCAAAGTGATCGAAGCGATGGCGGCCGAACCCCGGGTTTCCGCCACCGGCCTGCAGACCGTCGGCTTTAAGGGCTATGACGGCTGGGCTGTCGCGCTGGTGGTCTCCGATTAACCCCGCAATTCGCTGAACGGCGGCGGCGTCGTGTTGACGAAGCTTGGCCGCTGCGCCTGTGTGGCGAAATACGTGCTCAGCTTCTTGGCGCCGCCGATGGCGTCCCGGCTCTCCGGGCAGACCTTCAGATAATCCAGGATCGGCAGCACCAGCATGTCGGCATAGGTGAAACTGTCGCCGGCGAGATGGCCGCTGTTCGTCACCGCGCGATCGAGCAGCGCGATCTGTGTTTGCACGCCGGGCAGGGCGGCTTCGATCATCGCATGGTCCGGCTTGCCGTCCGGCATCTGCGAGAAGAAGTAGCCCCGCAGGTAAGGCATGATGGTCGGTTGCACGACCGTGGTGATCAGCGATGCCCATTGCTCGATCAGGCCGCAGAGCTTCGCGTCGTCCGGGAACAGCTTCGGTCCGGCGAAGGCCTTGTCGACATAGCTGGCGATCGCCTTGGATTCGCACAAGGCGAAATCGCCGTGGCGCATCACCGGTATCTTGCCGAAGGGATGGATAGCATCGACCTCGGGCGAATGCGGCCGTGCCGGCGTCAGTGTGTAGGGCACGCCCTTCTCCTCCAGCGCCATGCGCAGCGTGCGGACGAAGGTCGATTGCGGCACGCCGATGAGTTCGAGCTTCGTCATCACGCCGCTCCCTTCGCCAGCAACGCCGCCAGCTTGTCGAACGTCCCGTTCCAGCCGTTGTTGTGGCCGTCGCGGCGTTCGGCGGTGGAGAAACCTTCGTGGTGGATCGTCATGTCGGTTCCCGTACCGGCCTTGCGGAAGGTCAGGGTGACCAGGGTTTCGCGCTCTTCGTGTATCCACGTCCAGGTGAACGCCAGCTTGGTCGGCCGTTCGATCGTGCGATAGACGCCTTCGACCGTCAGCGGTTTGTCGTCCGGCCGGTGCATGACGATGCGGTAACGGCCGCCCACCTTCGGTTCCAGCAACGTCACTTCGCCTTTGACGGCCCGCGGCCCGATCCATTCGCCCCAGGATGTGCTCAGCCAGGCGTCGAAGACGCGTTCGGGCGGCGCCTCGAAGCGGCGGGTAATTTCCAAAGACAGGGCAGCGTCAGTCATCGTCGGTTCCTTTTTGTTTCAGGTGTTCGTCCAATCGGTCGAAGCTTTCGCTCCAGAAGCGGGCATAGAAGGCGAGCCAGTCGTTGGCGCTCTTCAACGCCTCGGGCTTGAGCCGGCAGCGCCGGTGCTGTCCGTCGCGGATGCGCTCGATCAGCGAGGCGGTCTCCAGGACACGCAGGTGGCGGGAAATCGCCGGCTGCGAAATGGCGAAGGGTTCCGCCAATTCGCCGGCCGTCGCTTCGCCGAGCGCCAGACGCGCGAGAATGGCCCGTCTGGTCGGATCGGCGAGGGCGGCAAAGGTGTGGTCGAGGTTCATCATTTAACGAGTACGTTATATAACATGATGGTTATGTGCAAGCGGAAAGTCGATCCCGTTTTGTTCTTGACGGAACGAAAAAAGAACGGATATGGTTTCCGCCCAACGATGGAGAGAACAATGGCTTGGATCAAAGACGCAGCGGCGGGTGTCGGACTGGTGGTCATTCTGGCGTCGTCCTTTGTGCTGACGGGCGCGCTGCAGGCGCTGTTCGTCACCGGCTAAGCTTCTGTGGATGAAGGGGCGCGCGGCCTCGCGTCGTGCGTGGCCTGCCGCCGATACTTCTTTTCGATAAGCCAATCGAATCGAGAAACGGGATGGCTGAGGCAAAGAAGCCCGCCGGGTTTGTGCATCTTCGGGTGAAGAGCGCCTATTCGCTGCTCGAAGGGGCGGTGCGTCCGAAGGAGCTGGCGGATTTGACCCGCGGGGGTGGTATGCCGGCCGTGGCCGTCACCGACGTCAACAACCTGTTCGGCGTCTTCGAAATCTCGGAGACCTTGGCCAAGGCGGGCGTACAGCCGATTGTCGGCTGTCTGCTGGCGGTGGAATTGGGTGGCCGTCCGGCAGGCCCGGGCTCCCCAAACAAGCCGCCGATGCTGCCCCTGCTGGTGCAGAACGATGCCGGCTACCGCAATCTGATCAAACTTCTCAGTGCCGCTTATCTGGGTGCCGAGCCGGGCGACTGGCCGCATGTGACAGCCGCTGCGCTGGCGGACCATTCGGAAGGTCTGATTGCGCTGACTGGAGGCCCCGGCGGCCCGCTCAACCGCCTGATCGTCGATGGCCAGCCGGACGCCGCGGCTGCGCTCCTGGACCGTCTCGCGGCCGCGTTCCCCGACCGGCTTTATGTCGAGCTGCAGCGCCACGGCTTGTCCGAAGAACGCGCGGCGGAAGACGGCTTGATCGATCTCGCCTATGCCAGGAACCTACCGCTGGTGGCGACCAACGATGTGCATTTCGGTGCGGCCAACATGTACGAGGCGCACGACGCGCTGCTCTGCATCGCCGACGGCACCTTTGTTTCGCAGGACGATCGCAGGCGGCTGACCCGCGAGCATCGTTTCAAATCGGCCGCCGAGATGGCGGCGCAGTTCGCCGATCTGCCGGAGGCGATCGAGAACACGGTGGAGATCGCCAAGCGCTGCGCCTTCCGGCCCAAGCGGCGCGACCCCATTCTGCCGCAATTCGTTCCGGAATCCGGGCGTTCGCCGGAAGACGAATTGCGCGTCCAGGCCGAGGCGGGCCTCACGCGCCGGCTGGCGCGGCACGGTCGCCATGCCGACGAGGAGGTCTATCGGGCCCGCCTGGAGTACGAGCTCGGCGTCATCATCAAGATGCAGTTCCCGGGTTACTTCCTGATCGTCTCCGACTTCATGAAGTGGACGCGCGGGCAGGGCATCCCCGTGGGCGTGCGCGGTTCCGGCGCCACTTCGCTGGTCGCCTGGGCGCTGGACATCACCAACCTCGATCCCATCCGCTTCGGCCTGCTGTTCGAACGCTTCCTCAATCCCGAACGTATCTCGATGCCGGACTTCGACATCGACTTCTGCCAGGAGCGGCGCGACGAGGTGGTGCGCTATGTGCGCAACAAGTACGGCCACGAGAAGGTGGCGCACATCATCGCGCTCGGTTCGTTGCAGGCGCGCGCCGCCGTGCGCGACGCGGGGCGCGTGCTGCAAATGCCGCTGGGTCTGGTCGACCGCATCGCCAAGCTAATCCCCAATCCGCCCGGCCGTCATGTCGAGCTGTCCGACGCCATGGAGACCGAGCCGCGGTTGCAGCAGATCGCCGAGCAGGAGCCGATAGCCGAGCGGCTGTTCTCGATCGTCGAAAAGATCGAAGGGCTTTACCGCCACGCCTCCACTCATCCCGCCGGCGTGGTGATCGGCGACCGTCCGTTGGACGAATTGCTGCCGCTCTATCGCGATCCGCGTTCGGAAATGCCGGTCACCCAGTTCGACTACGAGGATGCCGAGAAGGCGGGCCTGGTGAAGTTCGACTTCCTGGGCTTGAAGACGCTGACTGTCATCGCCAAGGCCGAGGAACTGCTGAAACGCCGCGGCATCGAGCTCGACACGCAGAACATCGATTTCGACGACCGCGCCACCTTCGACATGCTGGCGAAAGGCGACTCTGTCGGCGTGTTTCAGCTGGAAGGTGCGGGCATGCGCGATCTGATGCGCAAGATGAAGCCCGACCACATCAACGATCTGGTCGCGCTCGTGGCGCTCTATCGCCCGGGTCCGATGGATTCGATCCCGAAATACATCGCTTGCAAGAACGGGCGCGAAGCACCGGAATATCTGCATCCCATGCTCGAGCCGATCCTGAAGGAAACCTTCGGGGTGATGACGTATCAGGAAGACGTCATGCGCATCGCGCGCGAGTTGGGCGGCTACACGATGGGGCAGGCCGATCTTCTGCGCCGCGCCATGGGCAAGAAGATTCCGTCCGAAATGGCCAAGCACCGCGAATTGTTCATCAAGGGTGCGGGCGAAAAGGGAGTCTTGCCGTCGGTCGCCGAGCAGATCTTTGAGCAGGCCGCGAAGTTCGCCGGCTACGGCTTCAACAAAGGCCACGCCGCCGCCTATGCCCAGGTCGCCTATCAGACGGCCTATCTGAAGGCGAATTATCCGGTCGAATTCCTTGCCGCTTCGATGACGCTGGATATCGGCAATACCGACCGGCTGAACGTCTTCCGTCAGGAAGCGCAGCGGCTCGGCATCAAGGTCCAGGCGCCGGATATCAACCGCTCCGAAGCGTTCTTCGCTTGCGATGCCGAGGCAGGCACCATTTTCTATGCGCTCGCGGCGGTGAAGGGCGTCGGCCGCCAGGCGATGGACCATGTCGTCGCCGCCCGCCATGAGGGCGGTCCGTTCAAAAGCGTCGGCGATTTCGCTGCGCGTGTGGACCCAAGGCTGATCAACAAGCGGGCCTTCGAAAGCCTGACGCGAGCCGGTGCCTTCGATGCACTCAATCCCAACCGCCGCCAGATGGTCGAGTCGGCCGAATTGCTGCTCGGCAGTGCGGCGCGCAATGTGCAGGAACGCGAGAGCGGCCAGACGAGTCTGTTCGGCGGTCCGGCGCAGAGCGAAAGCGAAGTGCGCCTGCCGGTGGTTCCGGAATGGCCGGCGCATGAAAGGCTGAGCGAGGAGTTCAGCGCCATCGGCTTCTATCTGTCCGGTCATCCGCTCGACGCCTATGCGGCGGCGCTGAAACGACTGGGCGCCGTCGATTATGCCTCCTTGCTCGAAGATCGTCGCCGTTCGAGTTTTCGCGTCGTCCTGGCCGGAACGGTTATCCGCAAGCAGGAGCGGCGAGGCCGCAACGACCAGCCTTTCGGCTTCGTCTCCTTGTCGGATCCGACCGGCATGTACGAGGTGATGATATTCTCCGAGGTGCTGTTGGCTTCGCGCCCGCTTCTCGAACCGGGCAAGCCCGTTCTTCTGACGGCTGCCGCGGATTGGGACGGCGAAGAGCTGAAGCTCCGCGCCTTGTCCATCACCGATCTTGCGCAGGCCGCGGCGCAGGCAGGCGAGGGCCTGCGCATCCGTCTGAGCGATGCGTCGGCGCTCGGTGCGCTTGCGGAGCAACTGCGCCAGCCCGGCAAAGGCATCATCACCTTCGTCGTCCCCGGCGCGGCCGGCGAGGAAGTCGAGATCGCGCTGCCCAAAAAGCAGCAGGTGACCGTGGTCATGAAGGACACGATCCGGACCTTGCCGGGCGTCGTGGCGGTGGATTCCGTCTGATTTTCCGACGGAGCGGATTCAGCGATGAGCGGTTGCTTGTTCGATCCGCGATAGGCCCTCGCGCAAGCGCTCCGGATCCTGTGCAAAGCAGATGCGCAGATAGGAGTCGTTGCCGACCTCGTCGTCGAGGCCGAACGCTGATCCGGGCGACACGCCGACACGATGGTTGAGGACGAGATCACGCGCATAAGCAAAGCTGTCCGTCAGACCTTCGACCTGCAGGAAGCCGTAGAACGCGCCGTCGGGCTTTATCCAGCGTATGCGGTTATGACCGTCGAGGAATTTCTGCACGATATCGCGTCCCGCGCGGCAACGCTCCAGCATCTCCGACCGGAAACGGTCGCCTTCGGCCGATAGCGCTGCCAGCGCGCCGTACTGTGCGAAGGTTGCTGGCCCCGTGTTGTTGGCGATGCAGATGACGTCCATCGGCTCGTCGAGCGAAGGCGGATGCACCAGCCAGCCGATGCGCCAGCCGGTCATCGCCCAAGGTTTGGAGAAACTGTTGATCACGAAGAGATCGTCTTCGGGATCGGCGATCTGCAGGAACGACGGCGCATGCGTGCTGCCGTCGTAAACCAGCGTGCCATAGACCTCGTCGCTGATGATCGCGATGCCGCGCTTGCGCGCAAAATCCAGAATGGCCTGCTGTTCTGCGCGCGAGGCCGTCCATCCCGTGGGATTTCCGGGTGAGCAAACGAAGATGGCCTTGGTGCGCGCGTCGCATTGCGCGAACAGCTTGTCGAGATCGAGGCGCCAGCGCGCGGGCGTGCCGTGCCAGTCTTCTTCCAGTCTGGCAAAGCGAAGCTCGGCCCCGACGGCTTGGGCGGCCTGGAAAATGCTCGGCCAGATCGGCGAGACCATGACGACATTGTCGCCGGTCTCGATCAGGCATTGCAGCGCCGTCACCACCGCCAACGTCGCCGCTCCCGGTACGGAGATGCGTTCGACGCCGACATCAACGCCCGCCGTCCGCTTGTGGTAGTCCCGCAAAGCCTGCCGCAGCGCCATCATGCCCCGCGCGTGGTTGTAGAAGGTCGCGCCGTCGTCCAGGGCGCGCTTGGCGGCCTCGCGGATGAAAGCCGGCGTGACCAGATCGGTCTCCCCGAACCACAAAGGGATGATGTCCTGCTGGCCGAGGCCAAGGGACGAGACGCGGCCGATGCCGTTGTGCACAAGACTGAGAATGGAGGGGCGGATGGGCGACATGACTTTTGGGTAGCATACAATTCGCGCCGCCGCCCGCCTTCCAGACGCCCGGCTGACCGGACAAAAACGCAACTTGCGCGGCCCCGGCCCAACCCCTATAAACCGCGCCATTCCGCACGCGAGGGTGGGTTCATGGAGGGTGTTCCTCCGTCCCCGTCCGGTGCCCGTAAAGGGTGACTCCTCGTGTCTGGCTAACCGGAAAAGGAGAAGTATTTCAATGGCATTGCCTGATTATTCCATGCGTCAACTCCTCGAGTCGGGCGCTCATTTCGGCCATCGCACCCAGCGCTGGAATCCGAAAATGTCGCCCTTCATCTATGGATCGCGCAACGACATCCACATCATCGACCTGACCCAGACCGTGCCCTTGCTGCACCAGGCCCTCGTGGCCCTGCGCGAAGTGGCGGCGGGCGGCGGTCGTATCCTCTTCGTCGGTACGAAGCGCCAGGCTTCCGAGCCGATCGCGGCGGCGGCCAAGCGTTGCGCCCAGTATTACGTCAATCATCGCTGGCTTGGCGGCACGCTGACCAACTGGCAGACCATATCCAATTCGATCAAGCGGCTTCGTTCGATCGAAGAGACGTTGGGGTCGGCGCAGGGCTCGGGCCTGACCAAGAAGGAATTGCTCGGCCTGCTGCGCGAACGCGACAAGCTTGAGCGCGCGCTTGGCGGCATCAAGGAAATGGGCGGTCTGCCGAACATGTTGTTCGTGATCGATACGAACAAGGAAGCTATCGCGATTTCGGAAGCAAGGAAGCTCGGCATTCCCGTGACCGCGATCCTCGACTCGAACTGCGACCCGGATGGCATCGCCTATCCGATCCCCGGCAACGACGACGCGGCCCGCGCCATCGCGCTGTATTGCGATCTGGTTGCCCGCTCCGTGATCGACGGTCTGTCGGCCGGTCAGGTTGCGTCTGGCCTCGACACCGGCGAGTCCGAGGTCGTGCCTGACATGACGCCTGCCGCTGAAGTGTCGGCCGAAGGAACGCCCGCCGTCTGACGGCAATCAAACGGAGGCCATAATGGCGAATATCACCGCACCGATGGTGAAGGACCTGCGCGACAAAACCGGCGCGGGCATGATGGACTGCAAGAAGGCGCTGAACGAGACCGGCGGCGACATGGAAGCCGCCGTCGACTGGCTGCGCAAGAACGGTCTGTCCAAGGCTGCGAAGAAGTCCGGCCGCGTCGCTGCGGAAGGCCTGGTTGGCGTCGCGGTTGGTGGCGATGCGGGCGCGTTGGTGGAGGTCAATTCGGAGACCGACTTCGTCGCGCGCAATGACGAGTTCAAGGAGTTCGTCAAAAAGGCCGCGGAGCTTGCGCTGACGGAAGGCTGCGACGCCGAAAAGCTCTTGTCCAAGCCGATGGGCGGGAAAAGCGTGCAGCAGACCCTGACGGAAATGATCGCCAAGATCGGCGAGAACATGAGCGTGCGCCGTGCCGTGGCGCTGTCGGTGTCGCCCGGCGTGGTGGCGTCCTATGTTCACAATGCCGCTTCGCCGGAACTGGGCAAGATCGGCGTTCTGGTGGCGCTGAAGTCGACCGCCGACAAGGACAAGCTGGCCGCGCTCGGCAAGCAGCTCGCCATGCACGTCGCCGCCGCGGCGCCGCTGGCGCTGACCCCCGAACATCTGTCGAAGGAGGTCGTGGACCGCGAGCGTGCGGTTCAGGTCGATCTCGCACGCCAGTCGGGCAAGCCGGAGAACGTCATCGAGAAAATGCTCGAAGGCCGTATGCGGAAGTTCTACGAGGACACCGTGTTGCTGTCGCAGACCTTCGTTATCGACGGTGAGACCCAGATTAAAAAGGTTCTTGAAAAGGCTTCCAAGGATCTCGGCGCGCCGGTGGAGATTGCCGGCTTTGTTCGCTTCCAGGTCGGCGAGGGTATAGATAAGGTGGATGACGACTTCGCCGACGAAGTGAGCAAGCTCGCCGGCCATTGAAAGACCGCACCATGTCCTCGACGCCAAAATACAGCCGGGTGCTTCTGAAAGTCTCCGGCGAGGCGTTGATGGGGGCGCAAGCCTTCGGGATCGACACCGCGACCGTCGACCGCATCGCCTCGGACGCGAAAGAGGCGGTGGATGCCGGCGTGCAGCTCTGCATGGTGATCGGCGGAGGTAATATCTTCCGCGGACTGGCCGGCGCCGCCAAAGGCATCGAGCGTGCGACCGCCGATTACATGGGTATGCTCGCCACCGTGATGAATGCGCTGGCGATGCAGGCGGCACTTGAGCGGGTTGGCGTCGAAAGCCGCGTGCAATCCGCGATCCCCATGAGCACGGTATGCGAGCCCTATATCCGGCGCCGCGCCATCCGGCACATGGAAAAGGGCCGCGTCGTCATTTTCGCCGCTGGCACCGGCAATCCGTTCTTCACCACCGACACCGCTGCGGCGCTGCGGGCGGCGGAAATGAATTGCGATGCCTTGCTGAAAGGCACGCAGGTCGACGGTGTCTACAGCGCCGATCCGAAGAAGGTCGCCGGCGCCGAGCGCTACACCTCGCTCAGCTATCACGACGTTCTGTCGCGCGACCTGAAAGTGATGGACGCGGCCGCGATCAGTATTTCGCGCGAAAACAGGATTCCGATCGTCGTTTTTTCGATTCACGACAAAGGCACGCTCGTCGCCGTGTTGAAAGGTGTGGGGCGGGCGACTGTCATCCAGGACGGAGGAGAGCATGTCCGAGACGTATAATAAGGATGAGATGGGCCGCCGTATGAAGGGTGTCGTAACGACACTAAAAGGCGAGTTCGCCGGCCTTCGCACGGGACGCGCCAGCCCGGCGTTGCTTGATCCGGTCACCGTGGATGCCTATGGCAACCAGATGCACATCAGCCAGCTGGGCACGGTGTCCGCCCCGGAATCCCGTCTGCTGACCGTGCAGGTGTGGGACCGCAGCATGGTTAAGGCGGTCGACAAGGCGGTGCGGGATGCGGGGCTTGGTCTCAATCCGCAGGTGGACGGCCAGCTTCTGCGCATTCCCATTCCCGAGTTGAATGAGGAACGGCGCAAGGAACTTGCGAAATTGGCGCATAAATATGCCGAACAGGGTCGTATCGCAGTGCGCAACGTCCGGCGTGACGGCATGGAACTTCTGAAAAAGCTCGAAAAAGACCACAAGATCGGCCAGGACGAGCATCACAAGCTCGGCGACGAGCTGCAGAAGCTGACGGACGCGAATATCAAGGAAATCGACCAGATGCTGCAGGGTAAAGAACAGGAGATCATGCAGGTCTGAATGGGCGTTGCTCTCCGGGCCGGAGAAGGTCAGCATGGGGAGGTTCGTTAACGTCCGTGCCCGGAAACCGGGCGAAACTGGAAAGTAGGAATGGTCGCCGCGTCGTGTAACAGCACTCTTCCACGCCATGTCGCCATCATCATGGACGGCAACGGCCGGTGGGCGGCAAAACGGCGTCTGCCTCGGCAGGCCGGCCACGTGGCGGGCGTGAACGCGGTGCGTGAAGTTGTGCGTGCGGCCTGCGATATCGGTCTCGAGAATCTGACCCTCTACGCATTTTCGTCGGAGAACTGGAAACGGCCGGCCATGGAGGTCGGCGCCTTGATGGGGCTGTTCCGTCTCTATTTCCGCAATGATTTGGGCGAGCTGGTTGATCGCGGCGCACGCGTGCGAATCATCGGCAACCGCGGCCGCGTCGACGAAGACATCCGCCGGATGATCGAAGACGCCGAGCGGCGCACGCTGGGCAATGCCGGTCTCAATCTGACCTTCGCCTTTGATTATGGCGGGCAGGAGGAAATCGCCGCCGCCGCCCGGGAGCTGGCGCGCGCCGCCGCCGAAGGCAGGCTCGATCCTGAAACGATCACGCCTGAGCTGGTAAGCTCGCGCTTGTTCACCAGCGGTCTGCCCGAACCGGACCTTGTCATCCGCACCAGCGGCGAACGGCGGTTGAGCAATTTCCTTCTCTGGCAATCGGCTTATGCCGAGTTGATGTTCGTCGAGACGCTGTGGCCCGACTTCGGCCAGCAGGAGTTTCTCGACGCGCTCGACAAATTCACGCAGCGCGAACGGCGCTTCGGCGCGCTTCCGGAATCCGCCGCGTGAGTAAGGCCCCCGACATTCTGACTATGACGGTGCCCGGGCCGCGCACCATCACATTTTCCCGCGACTGGATCACGCGGCCCGTGTTTGGCGTCGTGCTGGCGCTGATCGTGATTGCGGCGATCTATGGCGGCACGTCGTCGCTGGCGGTGGTCGTGGCGCTGGCTGCGTTTGCGGCCGCGCGCGAATGGCAGCGGGTGGTTGGTGAAGGGGCCTCCTCGCCGGAGCTGACGCCGACGGTGGCGACGATCTGGCTGATGCTGGCCGCGTTTGTCTTGTCGCCGCGCGGAACCACGCCGTACATCGTTCTTCTCTGCGGTACGCTGCTGGTGCTGGCGCTCAGCGCGGCGCGGCACAGCCATCCCATATGGCGGGCGGGCGGCGTTCTCTATTTGGGTATTCCGTCGCTGGCGATTCTGACGCTGAGAGATATCCCGCCGCATGGCGCCTGGTTGATCGGCGCGCTTTTCGCGGTGGTTTGGGCGACCGATACCGGCGCGCTGGTGGTCGGCAACCTGGTCGGGGGAGCGAAGCTCGCGCCGGTGTTGTCGCCGAACAAGACGTGGTCTGGAACGATCGGCGGCATCGTCGCTGCCGCCGTCGCCGAGGCGATCTTCATCGCCTTGATCGGAGGCAACGCCTTCGCCGCCGCCTTGTTCGGCGCGGTGCTCGCGCTCTTCGCGCATGCCGGCGATTTGTTCGAGTCCTGGGTCAAGCGTCGCTTTCACATCAAGGACAGCGGCGGGCTGATCCCTGGTCATGGCGGCGTCCTTGATCGCGTCGACTCCACGCTTTTCGCGGTCGTGGCGTTGGAGGTTGCGGTTCTCGCCTTTCATCTCGACCCGCTGTTTGGAGCTCGCCCATGATGGCGCTTGCCGCCCATCGCCGGCACATTGAGATGCCGGACCTGTCGCCGGTGCTGGCGCGCCGCGTCACGATCCTCGGCTCGACCGGCTCTATCGGCGTCAGCACCTTGGACGTGATCGACCACGCGCGCGAATGCTACGGCGCGAATGCGCTGCCGGTCGAAGCGCTGACCGCACAGTCGAATGTCAGCGTGCTTGCCGCACAGGCGCGGAAATTCAAACCCAAGATGGCCGTGATCGGCGATGAAAAGCTGTATCACGAGCTCAAGGCCAATTTGTCGGGCACCGGCGTGGAAGTGGCCGCTGGCCGGGCTGCGGTCATCGCCGCCGCCGCCAGGCCGTCGGATATCGTCATGGTCGCGATCATGGGTGCGGCGGCGCTCGAACCGGCGCTGGCGGCCGTGGCGCGCGGCGCGACGGTCGCGCTGGCCAACAAGGAATGCATCGTGGCGGCGGGCATGGTGTTCCACCGCGCCCTGGCGGCGTCGAAAGCCGCGGTGATCCCCGTCGATTCGGAGCACAACGCCATTTTCCAGGTGTTCCGTGCGGCCGATGTGGACGAAGTGGACCGCGTTACGCTCACCGCGTCCGGAGGCCCGTTCCGCGACTGGACCCTGGACCGCATGCGCGTGGCGACGCCGGAACAGGCCGTCGCGCATCCGAACTGGTCCATGGGCGCCAAGATTTCCGTCGATAGCGCGACGTTGATGAACAAAGGGCTGGAGCTGATCGAAGCGCATTTCCTTTTCGCGCTGCCGCCGGAGAAACTTGGCGTCGTCGTCCATCCGCAATCGATCGTGCATTGCCTTGTGGCGTATGCGGACGGTTCGACATTGGCGCATCTCTCCGCGCCCGACATGCGCACGCCTATCGCCCACGCGCTGGCCTGGCCGCGGCGCATCTCCTCGCCGTCGCGCAAGCTCGATCTGCCCCAAGTCGGGCAATTGACCTTCCAGGCTCCGGATTACGAACGTTTCCGCTGCTTGGCGCTTGCGCTGGACTGCATGCGCCGCGGCGGTTTGGCGCCGACCATCCTCAATGCCGCCAATGAGATCGCGGTGCAGGCCTTTCTGAACCGCCAGATCGGCTTTCTGGATATACCAAGCGTCGTCGAAACGACGCTGGACGAAAGCCCTGGCGCGAACGTCGAAGCACAATCTCTTGAAGGCGTGCTCGCGGCGGATGCGCGGGCGCGGGAACTCGCCGGAAGTGTCTGCCGGCGCATGGCGGCGAAATAGGGCGGGGCAAACGGGAGTAGGAATGCTGACGCTGTTGCACAACGTGCTGGATTGGGTGCCGCTGGGGCTGCCCGCGTTTATTTTTGTCATCACCTTTGTGGTCGGCATTCACGAGCTTGGTCATTTTCTTATGGCGCGGGCCTTCGGCGTCGGCGTCGAGACCTTTTCAATCGGCTTCGGCAAGGAGATCTTCGGCCGGACGGATCGCAGGGGCACACGCTGGAAGGTGTCTTGGCTGCCGATCGGCGGATATGTGAAGTTCCTCGGAGACGAGGACGCTGCCAGCACGCCGGACCGCGAACGCTTGGCCAAGATGAATGCCGAAGAGCGGTCGCATACTTTGCCCTACAAGCCGCTGATCCAACGCGCGCTGGTCGCTGCTGCGGGCCCCGCCGCGAATTTTCTGCTGGCCGTCGTCGTCTTTACGCTTCTCTTTGCATTTTTCGGTGCGAAGGCTCTGTCGACCTATGTCGGCTCCGTCGCGCCGAACTCGCCGGCCGCCATGGCGGGGATCAAGCCGGGAGACAAGATCACCGCGATCAATCACCGGCCGGTTCGGTTGTTCGCGGAGCTTCCTGGCCTGATCGACGGCAGCAGGGGAAAACCGCTTGCGGTGTCGATCGATCGCAACGGCAAGGCCATGACGCTGAGCATCACGCCGCGCGTTATCGGCACCAAGGATATCTTCGGAACGCCGGTTAAAGCAGTCGCCATCGGGGTTGGTTTCGGTCCCGACACGCCCGAGAACACAGTCTATGTGCCCATTCCCTTGCTCCAGGCGCCGCTGGCCGCCGCGGGACAGACCTGGGGTATCGTGGATATGACGTTCACTTATCTGTGGCGGATAGTCTCGCACCATGCGGATGCCAGCCAGTTGGGCGGCCCGATTGGCATGGCGCAGATGGCAAAATCGGCCGCCGCCCATGGGCCCTACGAGCTCGCCTATCTGCTGGCTTTCATTTCTGTAAGCATCGGTCTAATCAACCTTTTTCCCATTCCGCTCCTCGACGGGGGCCATCTTCTGTACTATGGATGCGAAGCGGTTCTGGGGCGCCCTCTCGGTGAGCGGGCCCAGGACCTTGGATTCAGGCTGGGGCTTGCGTTGGTGCTGGGTCTGATGATCTTCGCCACCTGGAACGACTTGGTCCGGTAGTATCGTTAAACCTTCGGCCAGCAGCACGCATACGGGATTTCCTCGCCGCGTGTCGCCCGATCTGAGACGAGAGTCAGAGACGAGTGGATGAGCGTTAACGCCCTCTTCGCCCGAGTAAAGCGTGCGGCCCCGGTCTCGCTGCTTCTCGCGTCCGTTGCCGTCGTTGGGCCTGCATTCTCGCAGGAGTTGAGCGGCCCAGGCACAACGCAACCGCCGTCGACGGGTGTCGGCGGTTCGTCGGCTGCACCGGCCGAGGCGGCACCGACGACGGTCAAGCGGATCGTCGTACTCGGCACGCAACGCATCGAGCCGGCCACCGTCCTCACCTACATAACGTTGCATGTTGGCGACGATTACAGCGAGCCGGCGGTCGACCGCGCATTGAAATCGCTGTTTGCGACCGGGCTGTTTTCGGACGTCAAGATCAATTGGGACGGCAGCACGCTGACGGTGCATGTCGTCGAGAACCCGATCATCAATCAGGTCGCGTTCGAGGGTAACGACAAGGTCACGACGAAGGACATCCAGAAGGAAGTGCAGCTTCAGCCGCGTATGGTTTTCACGCGTGCCAAGGTGCAGTCCGACGTCCAACGCATCATCGAGCTCTATCGGCGCAACGGCAAGTTTGCGGCGAGCGTGGATCCTCAGATCATTCAGCGTCCGCAGAACCGCGTTGATTTGATCTATTCGATCAACGAAGGGCCGACCACGGGCGTCGCACGCATTATCTTTCAGGGCAACAAGGTCTTCGACAGCGACACGCTGCGCGCGAAGATCGCGACCGAGCAGTCGGCGTGGTGGCGCATCCTGGCGACCAACGACAACTACGATCCGGACCGCCTTCTCTTCGACCGCGAGCAGTTGCGCCGCTTCTATGTGAGCAACGGCTATGCGGACTTCCACGTCGTCTCGTCGGTTGCCGAACTGACGCCGGGCGGCGGCGACTTCTACATCACCTTCACCATTGACGAGGGTCCGAAATACAGCTTCGGCAAGGTCGACATCGTCTCGAAGGTCAAGGAGCTTCCGGCGCAGGAATTGCGGCCGCTGGTGAAGATCGCGGCTGGGGATGTCTACGACGAAAACCTCGTGGAGAACGCGAAAGACGCGTTGATCAACGCCGTCGGCACCAAAGGTTACGCCAACGCCGACGTCAGCGTGCGGCTCAAGCGCAACCCGGAAAATCGCACGATTGATGTCATCATGAACATCAATCAGGGGCCGCGCGTCTACATCGACAAGATCAACATCGTCGGCAACAATCGCACTCTTGATAAAGTTATCCGGCGCGAACTGCGATTTGTCGAAGGCGACGCCTTCAATCAGGACCTGGTTGACCGTTCGCGCACCCGTATCCGCGCGCTGGGCTTCTTCAAGGACGTCACGATCAAGAATTCGCCGGGCTCGCGGCCGGACAAGACCGACATAACGGTCGCGGTCACCGAGCAGTCGACCGGCGAAGTCTCGGTCGGCGCGGGCTATTCCACGACCAGCTCCTTTGTCGGTGAATTCGCCTACACGGAGCGCAATCTCTTCGGGCGCGGCCAATATCTGCGCGCCAGCATCGCCGTATCGACGCTGAGCAAGCAGTTCCAGTTCAGCTTCACGGAGCCGTGGTTCCTCGATCGGCCTCTCGCCGCCGGTTTCGACATCTACAAATGGGTGACGAATTACAATCAGGCCGCCTATCAGGGTGACACGACCGCCATCGGTCTGCGCCTAGGCTTTCCGACCTCCGAATATGGCAGCGTCGGTCTGCGCTACACCTACAGCATCAGCAAGGTGTCGCCGTACTCCAACGCGCCGATCGAGGTGCTGCAGGCCGCCGGCTCGAACACCATCTCGGAGCTTGGATATTCGTTCATCTACAACACGCTGGACGACAATATTAAGCCGACCAAGGGCACAGTCTTCAGCTTTACACAGGGCTTCGCGGGCTTCGGCGGCACGTTGGACTATCTGAAGACCGAAGGCTCGATCACCGCCTATCACAAACTGTTCAGCGACTCGTATATCGGCCACCTGACGCTGTCGTCCGGCTACATCACCGGCTATGGCGGCACGATCCTTCCGATCCAGGAACGCTTCTTCAAAGGCGGTGATTCGTTCCGTGGTTTCAAACTGGCCGGCATCGGCCCGCGTGACGTGGATGTAAGCGGCGACTATGGCGCTGTCGGCGGCGATTTCTATGCCATCGGTACGGCCGAGGTCCGCTTGCCGGACCTCGTGCCGGCGGATTACGGCATGTCCTTCGCGCTGTTCTCCGATTTCGGAACGCTCGGCCACCTCGATACGCCGTACAGAACCTGCACGGCCGTAACCTGCATCAGGGACAATCTGGCGTTACGCGCCTCTGCAGGCGTAAGTATCGGCTGGAAGTCGCCGTTTGGCCCGGTCCAGATCGACCTGGGCATTCCGTTCCTCAAAGCACCTTATGATAGAACCGAAATCATCCACTTCAGCGCCGGCACCGGCGGGGGAATGTAAGACTATGATGAAGAAACTGCTTATCGCCCGTACCATTCTGGTGGCAGGAGCGCTTGTTTTTGGGACCATCGGATTGGGCAGCGCCGTGGCGGCGCCGCCTCCGCCGACGCAAGGCGCCGCTCCGACGGCGAGGATCCTTCTTGTCGATCTGCGCCGTGTCATGGGTGCGTCCAAAGTCGGTCAGGACATCCAGCGCCAGGTTGAGGCGTTGAAGGCGGATGCCACCAAGCAATTGAACGGCGAGGGCCAGGAGCTGCAGAAGGAAAAGACGCAGCTCGAACAGCAGGCAGCCATTCTGGCGCCCGACGTCAAAGCCCGCCGGATCAAGGACTTCGACGCCAAGGCGCAGGCCTTTCAGCAAAAGCTGCAGCAGCGCGGCTCGCTCATCCAGGGCGGCGTGCTGAAGGCCCAGCAACAGATCGAACAGGCGCTGGGGCCGATCCTGCAGGGCATCATGCAGGAGCGCGGCGCAACTATTCTTCTCGACCGGTCGGCCGTTCTTTTGGCGCCGAATGCGATCGACGTGACGGATGTCGTCATCCAGCGTCTCGACATGAGAATGCCGACGGTGAAAGTGGAGCTTACCGCACCGCCGCCGGGCGCCGTGCAGCAGGCACCGCAACAGCAATGATCTCGCGGTGACGTGAGGTCCTGCGGACTGGCGTCTTATGGCTGATCCTCGCTTTTACGACAATCGCGGTCCGTTCACGCTGAAAGACATCTGCGCGAGAATCGGCGCTGCCTTGCCGCAGGACGTCGACATGGCGGCCATCGTCGAAGACGTGGCGAGTTTGTCCGGCGCTGGCGCCACGCACCTTTCGTTTTACACGGGCAAGGGCGCGGCGAGCGAATTGTCCGGTACCATGGCGGGCTTTTGCCTGGTGCCGGCGGCACTGCGTAAGGCCGATGAAGCGCCGGCAAATGTCGTCGTCATCCCGTGCGCATCCGTTCAGCACGCCTTCTCCACCGTCGCGGAGATGTTCTATCCGGATGCAAATCGGATCGCCTGGGCGCAGCAGACGGCGGTCGATCCGCGCGCCGAGATCGGCGAGGGCGTCGTGCTGGGCCATGGCGTGGTGATCGGCGCCTATGCCCAGGTCGGCGACGGAACCTATATCGGTCCCAACAGCGTCATTGGCCGCGGCGTGGCTATCGGCCGTGGCACGGAGATCGGCAGCAACGTGTCGATTTCGCACGCCTATGTCGGTGATCAGGTGTTGATCCTGCCCGGCGCGCAAATCGGCCAGCCCGGTTTCGGATTTGCCAGCAGTGCGCAGGGACACGTCAAGACGCCCCAGCTCGGTCGCGTGATCGTGCAGGACAAAGTGGAAATCGGCGCCTGCGTCACGATCGACCGCGGAGCTCTGGGCGACACGGTGATCGGCGAAGGCACGAAGATTGATAATCTGGTGCAGATTGGGCACAACGTCCATCTGGGACGACACTGTGTCATCGTCGGCCAGGCCGGCATCGCCGGCAGCAGCACATTGGGCGATTTCGTCGTGATGGGCGCGCAGGCCGGGGTCTCGGACCATGCCCGCGTCGGCAACGGAGCCCGCATCGCCGGGCGTGCCGCGGTGATTCCCGGCCAGGACCTTGAAGGCGGGCACGATTACGGCGGAGTGCCGGCCAAGCCGGCGAAGATTTGGATGCGGGAGTTGCACGCCGTGGCCGCGCTGGTAAAAAGGCCGAAACGGGACGGCAGCCATGACTGACAAGAATGTACCGCATGTTGTACTTGGCGTGGAGCAGATCAAGCTGCTGCTGCCCCATCGTGCGCCGTTTTTGTTCGTCGAAAAGCTGAGCGACATCGTCATCTTCGAGAGCGCCACGGGCCATAAGGCCGTCGGCTACAACGAACCCTATTTCCAGGGCCATTTCCCAGATCACGCCGTGATGCCCGGCGTCTTGATCATCGAGGCCATGGCGCAGACGGCCGGCGCGCTGGTGCTGCATTCCATGGGACCGCGCGACGGCAAGCTGATCGTCTACTTCATGACCATCGAAAAGGCCCGCTTCCGGCGGCCTGTCCGTCCCGGCGACATGATGCACATGAAGGTGAAGGCCTTGCGGCGGCGCGGCCCGGTGTGGCGATTTGCAGGCGAAACCTTCGTCGACGGCATGCTATGTGCGGAAGCGGAATTCAGTGCGATGATCCAGGATGGCGCAAGCGACGGCGGCGATGGCGATTCATCCAACGGCGGTCGTTGAAGACGGCGCGCTGCTGGGCGCCGGGGTCGAGATCGGCCCCTTTTGCATTGTCGGCGCCAAGGTTCGTTTAGGCGAGGGCGTCCGTCTCCTTTCCCATGTGGTAATCGGCGGAGAGACCGAGATCGGCGCGCGCACCGTGGTGCATTCCGGCGCCGTGCTGGGCGGCGAGTCGCAGATCCGGGGCAACGACGCCGAAGGCACGCGCCTGACGATCGGCGAAGACAATGTCATCCGCGAGCACGTCACCTTCAGCCTCGGCAGCAAGAAGGGGCACGGCGTCACCACCATCGGGGCGCGCGGCTATTTCATGGCCTACAGCCATGTCGGCCATGATTGCCGTGTCGGCGACGACGTCACCTTTGCCAATGGCGCACAGCTGGGCGGCCATGTCGACATCGCCGACGGCGTCATCCTCGGCGGCTTGTCGGCGGTGCAGCAGTTCGGCCGCATCGGGCGGGGCGCCATGCTCGGCGGCGTCGCCGGCGCCAACGAAGACATCATCCCCTTCGGCATCGCCTTCGGGGCGCATGCCAAGCTGGCGGGACTGAACATCATCGGCCTCAAGCGGCGCGGCGTGCCGCGCGCCAGCATCCACGCCTTGCGCGCCGCCTATCGCGCCATCTTTCTCGGCAGCGACGGCAAGTTCGAGGAGCGGGTGGCGCGCGCCAAGGAAAGCTGGGGCGCGATCGCCGAAGTGCGCGAGGTGATCGATTTCATCCAGGCGCCCGCCAAGCGGCCGGTCTGCCGGGCCCGTCTGCACGGCCACGAGGCGGCCGAAGAGGCATGAGCCAGAACGCCCAACCGGCGCTGGGCATCGTCGCGGGCGGCGGCGAGTTGCCTTTGGCCATCGCCGAAAGCGCGCGCGAGAACGGCCGCGAGGTCTTCATCCTCGCGCTGCTCGGCTCGGCCGACGCATGGGTCTCGTCCTATCCGCATGAATGGGCCTCGCTGGGCGAGGTCGGCAAGATCATCAAGACGCTGCGCGGCAACGGCTGCGGCGACGTGTTGCTGGCCGGCAAGCTGGCGCGGCCGAAATTCTCCGAGATCAAGCTCGACGCCAAAGGCGTTCTCGTGGCGCCGCGCATCATCGCCGCCGCGCGCCACGGCGACGACGCCTTGCTGCGCGCCGTGGTGGAAGTCTTCGAGCGCGAAGCCTTCACGGTGCTCGGCGCGCAGGAAGCGGCGCCCGGCCTGCTCGCCACCACGGGACAGATGGGCCGCGTGGCGCCGTCGGCGGACGACCGCGACGATGTGGTCGCGGCGTTCAAGGTGGTGCGGGCGATGGGGGCGCTCGACATCGGCCAGGCGGCCGTGGTCTGCGAAGGGCTCGTTCTCGCCGTGGAAGCCGCCGAAGGAACGGATGCGATGGTGGCGCGCGTCGCCACGCTGCCGGAACATCTGCGCGGCACGCCGGCCAAGCGGCGCGGCGTATTGGCGAAGGCGCCGAAACCGATCCAGGACGGCAAGACCGATCTGCCCGTCATCGGCGTGCAGACGGTGCAGAACGCCGCCGCGGTGGGGCTTGCCGGCATCGCCGTGGAAGCGGGCGGCGCGCTCATTCTGCGCAAGCAGGCCGTGATCGCCGAAGCCGACAAGCTCGGCTTGTTTCTGCTCGGCGTCGCGCCGTGAGCACGGCATTGCCCGCAAAGCCGCGCTCGCTGATGCTGATCTGTGGCGAGCCGTCCGGCGATCAGCTCGGCGGACAGCTGATGGCCTCGCTGAAGGCGCTGACCGGCGACACCATCCGCATCACCGGCGTGGGCGGCGAGGCGATGGCGGCGCAGGGCCTGCAAACGCTGTTTCCGCTCGACGCCACCGCGGTGATGGGCCTGCGCGAGGTGGTTCCGAAAATTCCCGAGATTCTGGCGCGGGTGCGCCAGGCCGCCGACTTCGCCGTCGAAACCCAGCCCGACGCCGTGGTGCTGATCGACAGCCCGGACTTCACCCATCGCATCGCCCGCCGCGTCAAGAAAATCGCGCCGCGCCTTGCCACCATCAATTACGTGGCGCCCCAGGTCTGGGCGAGCCGTGCCTATCGCGCCCGCGCCATGGCGCGCTATTTCGACATGGTGCTGGCGCTGTTGCCCTTCGAGGCGCCGTTCTTCGAGAAATACGGCCTGCGCTCCGTCTTCGTCGGCCATCCCGCCATCGAGCGCGCCAGGCGCATGACCGGCGGCGAGGCGTTCCGCGCCCGGCACGGCATCGCGCCCGACGTCCCGCTGCTCGCCGTCCTGCCGGGCAGCCGCACCAACGAGATACGTTTTATCTTTCCGGTGTTCCGCGAGACGGTGACGCTGCTGGCCAAGCGCATCCCTGGCCTCGTCACCATTCTGCCGACCGTGCCGCATGTTGCCGCCAAGGTGAAGGCCGGCGCCGAAAACTGGCCGACGCCGCTGCACATTGTCGAAGGCGAAGACGAGAAATTCGCCGCCTTCGACGCTGCTGATGCGGCGCTCGCCGCCTCGGGTACGGTGACGACGGAAGTGGCGCTGTCGCGCACGCCGCTGGTGGTCGCCTACAAAGTCGGCTGGCTGACCGCCACGCTGATGCGCCCGCTGATCCATGTGAAATTCGCCACCCTGGTCAACCTGCTGCTCGACCGCGAAGCGGTGCCGGAATTCATCCAGGAGCGCTGCAAGCCCGCGGCGCTGGCCGACGCGGTTTTTCCGTTGCTGACGGACAAGGCTGCCGCCGCGCGCCAGGTTGCCGATCTCGACGAAGCGATGCGCCGGCTGGGGCAGGGCGGCGAACATCCTTCGCTGCGCGCCGCCCGCGCCATTTTGGATTTCGTGCAGCCGCGCTGACGGCGGCGCCCCTCATCGCGGCTCAGCCTTTGACATGGGGATTGGGAAAGATCTCTTCGACGCTT
>JAGWJY010000075.1 GCA_028865545.1 Alphaproteobacteria bacterium
ATCGGCGCCCAATGGGGCGACGAGGGCAAAGGCAAGATCGTCGACTGGCTGTCGGCGCGCGCCGATGTGGTGGTGCGCTTCCAGGGCGGCCACAATGCCGGCCACACGCTGGTGATCGACGGCGTCACCTACAAGCTGAGCCTTTTGCCCTCCGGCGTGGTCCGCCCCGGCAAGCTGTCGGTGATCGGCAACGGCGTGGTGGTCGATCCTTATGCGCTGGCCGCCGAGATCGAGAAGCTCCAGGGTCTTGGCGTCGCCATCTCGCCCGCCAGCCTGATCGTGGCCGAGAACGCCGCCCTCATCCTGTCGCTGCATCGCGAGCTGGACGTGGCGCGCGAAAGTTCCAACTCCGTGCAGGCGCTGGGCACCACCAAGCGGGGCATCGGTCCGGCCTATGAGGACAAGGTCGGCCGGCGCGCCATCCGCGCCATCGATCTCAAGGATCCCGCCACCCTGCCCGGCAAGATCGCGCGGCTCCTCGCCCATCACAACGCGCTGCGGCGCGGCAGCGGCGTCGAGGAGATCGCCGTCGAGACGATCCTGAAGGAGCTGACCGGCATCGCGCCCAAGATCGTGCCTTACATCGGTCCGGTGTGGCGCAAGCTCGATGAGGTCCGACACACCGGCAAGCGCGTGCTGTTCGAAGGCGCCCAGGCGGTGCTGCTCGATGTCGATCACGGCACCTATCCCTTTGTCACCTCCTCCAACACCGTGGCGGGTCAGGCGGCGGCGGGGTCGGGCGTCGGGCCGCGGCAGATCGGTTATGTCCTCGGCATCGCCAAGGCCTACACCACGCGCGTCGGCGAAGGCCCCTTCCCCACCGAACAGAAAAACGAGCTTGGCGAGCGACTGGGCCAGCGCGGCGCGGAGTTCGGCACGGTGACCGGCCGCAAGCGGCGCTGCGGCTGGTTCGATGCCGTGCTGGTGCGCCAGACGGTCGTCACCGGCGGCATCGACGGCATCGCGCTGACCAAGCTCGACGTGCTCGACGGGTTCGAGAAGATCGACGTCTGCGTCGGCTACAAGCTGCACGGCAAGAAGATCGACTATCTGCCGGCCGACGCCGTCGACCAAGCGGCGCTCGAGCCGGTCTATGAGACGATGGAAGGCTGGACCGAATCCACGCGCGGCGCGCGCTCCTGGGCGCAGCTGCCCGCCAACGCCGTCAAATATGTGCGCCGCATCGAGGAGTTGATCGGCGCGCCGGTGGCCTTGCTCTCCACCAGCCCGGAGCGCGACGACACCATCTTGGTGCACGATCCCTTCCTGGGATAGCGGGGGACAACAACGGAGGAAGCCATGAACGCCCGATTGCCGATCCTCTTCGCCCTCATCGCCCTGGCGATGCCCGCCCATGCCGCGGAGCCGGCGCCGTCCTGCGTCAAGGGCTTCACGCAGATGCAGACCGGCGGCGCGGATTACAGCTGTGCCGCGCCCGCCCTGACCTGCCGCAAGGATTGGTTTGTCGGCGGCGCCGACAGCGCCGAACACCGGCTTTCGAGCTATTTCTGCAAGGTCGATGTGACGGAAGTGACGCCGCAGGTCGGCAGGACACCGGCGGTCTGTGCCGACGGCTTCCATCCCAATCCGGCCAGCGTTCGCAACGATCAGGGTTATATCTGCGAAGCCGTTCATCCGATCATCACGCCGGAATGCGGCCCCGGATACACGGTCGGGCCGTTGATGCTGGCAGGCAAACCGCTCTCCCATGCCAACACACCGGCAGGCTCGACCTTGCGGCGGCTTGATCACGCGCAACTCGGCTACAGCTGCACCAGGCAGTAGCGGAAACTTTCGCCCGCTTGCGTGCGGCGCGGATTTGTCGGCAGGCTTGCTTTTCTTTTTTGGGGAGCAGGCATGTTGAAGACGCGTTTCACCGAGCTGTTCGGCGTGGCGCATCCCATCGTTCAGGGCGGGATGCAGTGGGTCGGCTATGCGGAGCTGGTCTCCGCCGTCGCCAATGCCGGCGCGCTCGGTTTCCTCACCGCGCTGACGCAGCCGACGCCCGAAGCTCTCGAGAAGGAGATCGCGCGCACCCGCTCCATGACCGACAAGCCCTTTGGCGTGAACCTCACCATCCTGCCGACCATCAAGCCGGTGCCTTACGACGAATACCGTCAGGTGGTGATCGAGGCCGGCATCAAGATCGTCGAGACCGCGGGCAACAATCCGGCGCCGCATCTGCCGGCCTTCAAGGCGGCTGACATCAAGGTGATCCACAAATGCACCAGCGTCCGCCACGCCGTGAAAGCCCAGTCGATCGGCGTCGACGCCGTATCGATCGACGGATTCGAATGCGCCGGTCATCCTGGCGAGGACGACGTGCCCGGCCTGATCCTGATTCCCGCCGCCGCCGACAAAGTCGCCATTCCCATGATTGCCTCAGGGGGATTTGGCGATGCCCGCGGCTTGGTGGCCGCGCTGGCGCTGGGGGCTGATGGCATCAACATGGGCACCCGCTTCATGGCTACCAAGGAGGCGCCGATCCACCAGAAGATCAAGGAAGCCATCGTCGCCAACGACGAACGTTCGACCAATCTCATCTTCCGCACCCTGCACAACACGGCGCGAGTGGCGAAGAACGCGGTCAGTGACGAGGTCGTTGCCATCGAGAAGCGCGGCGCCACGTTCGAGGACGTCAAAGCCTTGGTCGCCGGTCAGCGCGGCCGCCACGCTATCGAGGACGGCGACATCGATGGCGGCATATGGTCGGCTGGCATGGTCCAGGGCCTGATCCACGACATCCCTTCATGTGAAGAGCTCGTGACACGCATCGTCTGTGAAGCCGAGGAGATCATCCGCACAAGACTTGGGCATCTTCTGGCAAATTGACCGTTGCCGCCGTCGCGAGTCATCGCTATCAGTGAGCGATGCCAAGTTATGACTGTTCCAAGTGTCCGGGATATTGTTGTTCCTATCACATCATCCCGGTGACCAAGCGCGATCTCGCACGGCTGGCCAAGCATTTCGGTCTCAGCCTCGCCAAGGCCAAGGCCAAGTTCGTCGTCAAGAACGACGAAGAGGACAACAAGGACGGCGAGTACAAGATGCGCCGCAAGGCCGATGAGTATTTCGGCCGCATCTGCCGCTTCTTCGACACCGAGGAACGCCGCTGCACCGTCTATAAGGCGCGGCCGCATATCTGCCGAGCGTACCCAACGGGACGCTGCGGCTATTACGACTTCCTGAAGAACGAACGCGAGACGCAGGACGACCCAGAACTCGTGGCTCTCACCTGGAACAAGTAGGACAGCTCACCGCCACTTGGTGGTATGGTTGAGCGGGCCATGGCCTTTGCCGAGACCCGGCGCCGTCTCGATCGCGGCCTGCACATACTCTCTTGCGTATCCCACGGCCACCGGCAATGGCAGTCCCTGCGCCAGTCCGCAGGCGATCGCCGTCGCCAGCGTGCATCCCGTGCCGTGCGTATGCCGAGTCTTGATACGGGGGAAAGCAAGGACATCCTCACCGCCTTCCCACACCAGCACATCATCGATGGTAGACCGCGTCGAATGGCCGCCCTTGATGAGTGCGGCTTTCGCACCCATCTCAAGTAGGCGGGCCGCAGCCGTCCGAATGTCTTCCCGGCGTGTCCCCCGCATATCCGTCAACCGCTTGGCTTCCGGGATATTGGGCGTCACCAGTGTTGCCAAGGGGAGGAGGCCTTTCTTGACGACACGCTCCGCAGCCTTGTCGAGTAAGGCCGCGCCGCTCGTGGACACCATCACCGGATCGACCACCAGGGGGATACCTCCGGCAAATTTTTCGAGGGCGGCCACCACAGCCTTCGCGATCGCGGCGTTGGCAAGCATGCCGACCTTGATCGCGTCAGCGCCGATGTCCTTTAGGCAGACGGCAATCTGATCTGCGACGATTTTCGGAGGAACGGGATGAACGCCGTAGACGCCCTTGGTGTTCTGCACGGTCACAGCGGTGATCGCAGTCATCGCATAGACGCCGAACGCCGCCGCCGTCTTGATGTCGGCTTGGATGCCGGCGCCGCCGCTCGAATCCGAACCCGCGATGATCAATAGGCGCGCAGGCTTGGCGGTCACGCCGCCGCTTCCTCGATCGCTGTCGCGATGTCGTGCACGATCGCCCGGATCAGTTTCTCATCGTCGCCTTCCGCCATCACGCGGATGACCGGTTCGGTGCCGGATTTGCGTACCAGAATCCGTCCGCTGCCGTTAAGCCGCGCGTTGCAGTCGTCAATGCAGGATTTTACCCGCTCATCATCAAGCGGCGCGCCCTTGCGGAAGCGCACGTTCTGCAACACCTGTGGCAGCGGTTCGAAGAGGTGGGCTGCCTGGCTGGCTGGCTTTCCGTCTTGCGCGATCACCGCCAGAACCTGCAACGCCGCGATCAATCCATCGCCCGTAGTACAAAAGTCGGAGAGCACGATATGACCGGACTGCTCGCCGCCGACATTGAAGCCACCTTTCTTCATCTCTTCGATGACATAGCGGTCGCCGACTTTGGCGCGCGCGAGCTTCAATTGCTGAGTGGCCAGATAGCGATCCAGACCGGCATTCGACATAACGGTGCCGACGACGCCTCCACCTTTAAGTGTACCAGCTTTGCTCCATGAGCGTGCTATCAACGCCAGAATTTGGTCGCCGTCGATGATGTGGCCGCGTTCGTCGGCCATCACCACGCGATCAGCATCGCCGTCGAGCGCGATGCCGAAATCGGCACGCATTTCACGGACTTTGCGGCACATCGCCTCTGGCGAGGTGGAGCCGCATTCGAAGTTCGTGTTCATGCCGTTGGGCTCGACCCCCAGCGCAACGACGTCGGCGCCAAGCTCCCACAATACGGCCGGCGCGACCTTGTAGGCGGCGCCATGCGCGCAATCAATGACAAGGCGCAAACCATCGAGTTTGAGGTTGCGCGGAAAAGTCGCTTTTACGAATTCGATATAGCGGGCTTGTGCATCATCAATGCGTTTGGCGCGGCCAATCTTCGGCGACGGCGCCAAACCTTCCTCCATGCCATTCGCCATCATCGTTTCGATGGCTTGTTCGCGTGCGTCGGAAAGCTTCTGCCCGTCGGGGCCAAACAGTTTGATGCCGTTGTCGGTGTACGGGTTGTGCGACGCCGAAATCATCACGCCCAGATCGGCGCGCAGCGAACGGGTCAGCATCGCAACGGCCGGTGTCGGCAGCGGGCCGAACAGAAAGACGTCCATGCCGACCGCCGTGAACCCGGCCACCAGCGCCGATTCGATCATATAACCGGAGAGGCGCGTGTCCTTGCCGATCACAACGCGGTGGCGGTATTCGCCGCGCGTAAAGAGCCTGCCGGCCGCCATGCCAACTTTCATGGCAATCTCTGGCGTCATGGGAAAGGTGTTCGCGAGTCCGCGCACGCCGTCCGTACCGAAAAGTTTGCGATTCATCGTGTCCTGGCGCCCCGTCATTTTATCGAGCGATCATATCCCTTAATCATAACAAAAGGTTGAGAGATTTCGTATCACGCTGTGTTGCGCGATGTTGCTGCCTTCCAGATGGCCAGACCATCTGAAAGGGCCGCCGGATCGTGAGTGCGGATATAGTCCGCTCCCTGGAAAACTGCAAAAAGTTCGGCCGCCAGCGTCGCATACCCCGCATTTGCAGCGTCTCGGCCAGTAATCGTCCTTAAGAAGGATTTTCGCGAAACGGAGATCAGAACCGGCAAACCGAACGCCTGCTTTAAGTCTTTTAGGCGCCTCAGGACAACAAATGACGCCTCTCGGTCACTACCCAGAAAAAATCCCATGCCGGGATCCAGAATGATGCGGCACCTGCCAACCCCTGCCTCTTCAAGCGCTGCAACGCGCCCCTCAAAGAAGCGCAAGATACGGTCAAATATCTCGTCGGGAGGCACGTCTACGCGGGTTGCACGACCGCGCCGCTGCACAGAATGCATCGCAATCAGCTTTGCTTGAGTTGCGGCAAGCGCCGGATAAAGCGCCGGTTCTTGGAAGCCATGAATATCATTCACATATCCCACGCCCTCGGCCAGCGCCCAGCGCTGGACCTCCGGCGAGAAACTATCGACGGAAATGGCCACATCTTGCTGCTTCAACGCCGCCACAACTGGCTTAAGCCGCGCAATTTCGGTCTCGGGTGGAATTTGCCGAGCGTCCGGATTGCTGGCGGCGGCACCCAGATCGAGCACTGTCGCGCCACCTGCTACGAGGGTTTTTGCATGAGCAATAGCGGCCTCAGGCGCAAGATACCGCCCTCCGTCAGAGAACGAGTCATCCGTGATATTTAGGATACCGAGGATGATGGGCGACCAATCCACTGCGCCTCCCTCCCTTGAGGGATGCCTACCGGCCTGGCTGCGGTTCCGGCGCGATTATACCTGGCCCACGTGGACGACCTGCCTGTGGCACGCTCGGACCTGATCCGCGCTGAGGCTCAGGCTCTTCATAAGGCGTACGCACCGGCGGAATGCCCTTGAGCAGCGCCACGATCTCGTCACCGGACAGCGTTTCGTATTCCAGCAACCCACGCGCCAATACATTCAGGTCGCTCATTCGTTCGCTAAGAATCTGATGCGCACGCTGGTAACAGTCGTCGATGATCCGGCGGATTTCGGCGTCGATACGCTGGGCCGTCGCCTCGGAGATGTTCTGTGTACGCGATACGCTGTGACCGAGGAAGACTTCTTCCTGATTCTCGGCGTAAGCGATTGGGCCAAGCTCATCGGACATACCGAAGCGCGTAACCATGGCGCGCGCCACACGGGTCGCCTGCTCGATATCGCTCATCGCGCCCGTCGTTACTTTGTCATGTCCGAAGACAAGCTCTTCGGCAATACGCCCTCCGAAGGCAACGCATAGGTCGGAGAGCATCTTTTCTCGCGTAATTGAAAGCTGGTCGCGTTCTGGAAGGCGCATAACCATGCCCAGTGCCCGACCACGCGGTATGATTGTGGCTTTATGAATCGGGTCAGAGCCTTTGACGTTCAGCGCCACAATAGCATGACCACCTTCATGATAGGCGGTGAGCTTTTTCTCGTCCTCGGTCATCGCCATAGAACGCCGTTCGGCACCCATGAGGACTTTATCCTTGGCCTCTTCGAGCTCACTCATGGTGACGACACGCTTGCCGCGGCGTGCAGCCAGCAAGGCCGCCTCGTTCACCAGATTGGCAAGGTCAGCGCCGGAGAATCCAGGTGTACCGCGCGCGATTACGCGGGGGTCTACATCCGGAGCCAGCGGTACCTTGCGCATGTGCACGCGCAGTATCTTTTCACGTCCGCCAAGATCGGGGTTGGGTACCACGACATGACGATCGAAACGACCCGGACGCAGCAGCGCGGGATCGAGCACATCCGGCCTGTTGGTGGCAGCGATGAGGATTACGCCTTCGGTGGATTCGAAACCATCCATCTCCACCAGCAATTGGTTCAGTGTCTGCTCGCGCTCGTCGTTGCCCCCCCCCAATCCAGCGCCACGATGGCGACCGACAGCATCGATTTCATCGATGAAAACAATGCACGGTGCATTTTTCTTGGCTTGCTCGAACATGTCGCGCACGCGGCTCGCGCCGACACCGACGAACATTTCCACGAAATCGGAACCTGAAATCGTAAAGAAGGGAACATTCGCCTCGCCAGCAATGGCGCGCGCCAGCAAAGTCTTACCTGTGCCCGGCGGACCGACAAGAAGCACGCCCTTCGGAATGCGGCCGCCTAAGCGCTGAAATTTCTGAGGATCCTTCAGGAAGTCGACGATTTCCTTTAGGTCATCTTTAGCTTCATCAACACCGGCGACATCCTCGAACGTCACCCGCCCCTGGCGTTCTGTCAGCAGCTTCGCGCGCGATTTTCCAAACCCCATAGCCTTGCCGCCGCCGGCCTGCATCTGGCGCAGGAAGAACACCCAGACACCAATCAACAGCAGCATCGGGAACCAATTGACCAACACACCGAGGAGTGTGGGCATGCCGTCATCAGCTTGGGCAATGGAGATGTTGACGTTGTGCGCCTTCATCGTCGACCACAACGACTGATCGCTTGTCGGCACGGTGGTCGTGAATTGCTGCCCGCTCCCCAATTCGCCGTGGACCTGGTCACCTTGGACGGTCACCTTCTTGACGTCGCCCTGCGACACTTCTTGGACAAATTGTGTATAACTGATGACTGATGCGTTGGGGTGCTGGCCAGTTCCCTGGAACAGGTTGAACAGAAGTACCAACAGCAGCGCGATGAGAATCCAGAGCGCCAAATTGCGAAGGTTGTTCAAGGGGTCATTCTTTCTGCGGGTTTTTCAAAGCAATGAATCGGCCAACAGCCTGCCTCTATAGATAGGGTGTTTCTACCGCATTGCCATATTTAGAAACGTTAAGGAATTTAGGTCGCGTCAGCAATGACAATGCCCTAATGACCTTAAGAACGTATTTTGGAGGCCTAGTCATTGTTTTTCCTCATTTTACTTCGAAGTTCCTCGCGCTTGACCACTACAGAACCCGAGCCGAAAACGGCCTTCGCCCGTGGCGCTGGTGCAATCCGGCAACAATGTAACGTCCGCCCCCCGCCAAGGGTTCCCTCGGCGAGCAGGTCGAACAGCCGCTCTAACCTTTCGAAGCGCGGACGGTAGGCGCTTCCGGAGACACTCATCAACACCGATGCCAGCGCCCGGAGCCCGACCTCTCGCGGCGCCTTGGTGAGGGCAATCGTGTCCAGCACAGCCCCGTCTTCGCTAGGGCAACACGCTCGCGCCAGCACCGCTTCGCTGACCATGTCGAGTGCCGCCCGCGCGCGTGCCAGATGGGCCGCTGCGTCTGCGATGCGTGTTTTGCTGAGGCCGGCGGCTTCCAGTGCGGGCCAAGCGTTCCTGATTTTCACCCGCGCGAAATGCGGATCGTCGTTCATCGGGTCGTCTAGCCATGCCTGATTCTGATCGCGCAGGTAGTTGCGAAGGGTCTCCCTCTCGATCGTAAGCAGGGGGCGCACAAGCCGCAATTCTCGAAAGTCTTCCACGGGAAAGGGCGCGATAGCATGCATTGCCGAAAGGCCATCAACTCCACTGCCCCGCGCCAACCTGAGCAAAAATGTCTCAGCCTGATCGTCTCGTGTGTGGCCAACATAGACGGCCTTAAACCCCTTTCTCTTCGTCCAGCCCCCCATCAGTTGGTAGCGCGCTTCCCGTGCGGCAGCCTCAATCGACGCCAAGGGAGTTTCACCTCTGCGCCTGAGGAGATATGCTTTTAGTCCAGCCAATTTCGCCCAATGCACGACCTGCCGCGCCTCTGGCGCGGATTCTGCGCGCAACGCATGATCAACACAAAGCACAACTGGAAGCGGAAAGCCCGCCTGTTTTGCCCAATCGCGCAGCAGAAGCATCAACGCCAGAGAGTCACTGCCTCCAGAAACTGCCACGGCTCCCGGCCACGGTGCACCGCTGATACGCATCGCCTCCGCGAAGCGCACAGCCAATGAAGCGTTCTGGCTATTTGCAGGATGCTGCGCGCGCGCCCGCGGCTTGTGAGACGACCGCAGCGGGTGCTTTCGGATATTTGCGCCTGAGATCGCCAAGCGTCAGACAACCTTCTTTGTTCTGGCCCATTGCGATAAGCGATTGGCCGAGTTTGAGCATGCTATCCGGGCCGCGCGAACTTGTCGGGTACTTCTTGATGTTTTCGGCAAAAGCCTGTGCTGCGCCCATATAGTCCTTCTGAACGTAGGCAATGTCACCGACCCAATAGAGCGCCTGAGGCGCCAGATCGTCCTTCGGATTGGTATCCGCAAAATTCCTGAAGGCGGCACGCGCTTCATCATACTGCGCCTTGGCCAACAAATTCATCGCGGAGTCAAACTGCGGCCTGGTGTCAAGCGCCGCAGGCGCCGTCGGAGTTCCTGCCGACAGTGTACCAAGGACGCCGTTAGAGCCGGCTTGCGGCGGATTTGCGACCACTCCATTCGTTGCCACGGCGGAGTTACAGGATATCCCGCCGTTGGTTGGATCCTGCGTTGTGCTTGCACCTAAGAGTTGCGCCGACAAGGTACAGAGTTTGTAGTCGTAGTCCTTCTGCTGCCGATCAAGGCGACTGCTCAGTTCCTGAAGGCGGTGGTCGAGCTCTTCGTTTTGCCCCGTCAGTTGGCGCAATGATTGTTCCAGGTCGCGGACGTCTTGTCTGAGCTCGGCAATCAAGGCGTCCTGATTGTCTTCGTGCTGCTGGCGGGCGGCCTTTTCCTCGTCGCTTTCACCAAACAAACCAGCCAACTGTACGCCTTGCAAACGTTCGTGCCGCGGCGCGGCGGGCGCCATTTGTGTCGCGCCAGCAGAGACAGCGAACGCCGAAATCAGAACGAGTGCCGCGCCTGTTAGTCGTGCCGTCATGTCCGTCACCGATCGATCAAGCAATCACGCTAGACGAATACTTAGCCGAAAATACGGCTTAGCGGGAGTTACCCAGTAAGACGAAAGGGCGCCGTTTCCGGCGCCCTTCCGCATCCATTACCTTTACGCGTCCTAGGAAGATGCCCCAGACGCAATGACCGTAACGGCACGGCGATTCTGTGCCCAACAAGCCTCGGTCGATTCCGAACAAATCGGCCGTTCCTTGCCGTAGGAGATCGTATCAATCCGTGCGGCTGAAACACCGAGGCTGATCAGATATTCTTTCACAGCATTCGCTCTGCGGGCGCCGAGAGCCAGATTGTACTCGCGCGTACCGCGCTCGTCGCAATTGCCTTCGATCGTCACGCGAACTGACGGATATTTCGCCAACCAAGTCGCCTGGCGTTGCAGCGTCGACTTATCACCTTCAAGGATGGCCGACTTGTTGTAGTCGAAGTGAACTGTGTCGCCCACGTTCACACGAAGATCTTCAGCACTGCCCGGTACGATGGACGGCGCGGTGGGTGCAGCAGGCGCTGCGACAGGAGCCGGAGGAGGTGCCGGCGGCGGTTTGGTCTCGCATCCTGCAAGCATAACGGCAAAAGCGACGACTGCCAGTTTCATACCGGCGGACAATTTCGTCATGGCAATCCCAACTCCAAAGAAACACGACGAGTTCCGGGTGCGGCGGAATCGCGTGCAGCCATCATAAACGCACCCTTCCAATAGCGTCTAATC
>JAGWJY010000030.1 GCA_028865545.1 Alphaproteobacteria bacterium
GAGCTCCTATATCTGGTAGGGCCGCTTGCGCAGTACTCTATATGTTGAGTTTCGTTTTCCGGGACCGGGCACAAACACCCGGGGGGAGAGGGGGCCGCACGGGGAGCCCGCCGACGCATCGTGCGTCTCTCTATGGATGTGGGCGCGGCCGCACACGGCTTCAACACCCTGCGACCTTCGGTAGCGGTCGGATGGAAATCTCCGCCGGCAACAACCCGTCGTATTTCGCCATCCATACAATCGCCTGATGCCGCGCCTAGTTTGCGTCCATCCGCCTTGCGCGATGCCGGCTTCGCACAGGGGCATGCCCTTTCACCGCCACCGCCATGTCATGGTGCGCACATATTTGCGAAGGCCACGGACATCGAACCCTTACGCATTCGTTGCAGCTATGCCGCGATCGGCGTGCTGGCGCTCGGCGTCTATATCGAAGCCATGGAATGGATCGACCTCTATCCATGGAACAATATTCGCGGCGGCAACGGACAGGAGATGCTCGACTACATCATCGCCGGCGTCGTGGTTGCACTGGCCGCATGGCTTTGGCGCGGAGGCCGGATTCCCGCGCTGGTGTCCGCCGCTCTGACCGGCGCGTGGACCTGGCTCCAGATTTCGACTTGGTGGCTTCCCTACATCGAGGGCGCGACGCCAATCACATCGTGCTTCAACTTCTGGCGCTCATCGCCTTTGCATTGTCCGTAAGCGCCATTATCGGCGAGTTCCGGCGCCGCTAATTCGCGATGGCCGCCTCCAGCAGCCGCATGAACTCCGCATTCTGCGCATCAATAACTCTCCGACGGCGGCTGCATGCCGGGGTAGATGGAGTTCGCGTCGGCGATGTCTTTCGCGGCCGCCTTCTCGTCACCCTTCTCGCGCTCGGCGAGGCCCAGCCGGTATTCGACATCGGCATTTTCGTAGGTGCGATAGCCTTTCGGCTCGAGCCGCAGCGCCTTCTTATAATCGGCGATGGCCAGCGCCGGCTTGTTGCCGCGGCGATAGAAATCGCCGCGCGCCGTGTAGACGCCCGGATCCTTGCGATTGTGGGCGACCATGGCGTCGTAAGCGGCCTGCGCCAGCTTGGTCTCGCCCAGATGCTCATAGCTCATGCCGAGCTGGACGTGCGGCCCTTCCTTGGGATCGAGGTCGGCCGCCTGCTTGAAATCCGCCGCGGAGTCGGCGTAGCGGCCGTCCTCGTAATAGAACTCGCCGCGGTTGATCAGCGCCGTGGGCGTAGGGTCGAGGGCGATGGACTGGCTAAGGTCGGCGATGGCCGGCGCCTTGAAGCTCTTGTCGATGGCCCCCTTCCAGATCTCCATGATGGCCCGGGCGAGATAGATTTTCGCCAGACGCGGCCCCGTCTCCTGCCCCGACGAAATGACCGTGGTGCAGACGGCGATCGTCTTGTCGAAATCCGTTCCGGTGGTGCAGGCCGTCCAATCGTCGCTGCCCTGCGCGACAGCGGTGCCGGCCGTGCCGAACGACAGCAAAGCGATCAAGGTCAAACGAAGCGATGTCATGATGCCCCGCAAGCATGTCACGCCGGCAGGGTACCATGTTTGCGACGTCTCTTCACCGCTCGTCTCGCCATGCGGGCCACGCGAGGAAAACGCTGCGTCAGGATTCAGGGCGCGGTCACAACATGCGTGGCGCGCAGTTCGTCTTCGGCGGCGTCGAACTCTTCCTTGAAGCCCGGCGTCTGCAGCAGCTCGACGGCCACCGTGGTGCCGAGCACTTCGCCGGCGACGATGTCGCGGCGGTAATGCATGCCGCAGACCAGACGGTTCTCGGAATAGTCGGCGGCGCGGGCCATGATCGCCTGGCCTTTCTCGGGAGCGAGCGCCGCCAGAATCACGGCGGCGGAATACGCCATGGTGGCGTGGCCGCTGGGATAAGAGGATTGCGGCGCGTCGGTCTGGGCGCAACTCTTCAGCGACGGATCGACGATCCACGGCCGGTTGCGCCTGAAGAAATTCTTCGCCAGCTTGGCGGCGCTTTTCTCTTCCGCTTTGACGTCGGCAAAAAGTTGCGCCGTCTTGGGCAGCGCCGTCAGATCGAAACCCGGCCCCATGACACCGGCGAAGGCCGTGACGGTTTCGTCGTGATCGTCGGCCAGGGCGCGGGCGAATTCCTCGGGCGTGCGGTTCTTCTGGATGCGGTGCAACTCGTCCATCTCCGCCCTAGCCTCGGGCGAGCCGTCGGCGGGCGGCGGCGGCAGCAACAGCGCCGGATTGTAGAAAGAGTTGGAGAGAAAGACCGGATCGGCGGCGGCCGTGCCGGCGAACACACCACAGGCAAACAGGGCGGCGACAAGCAGAGTTGTGCGTTTCATCTTCGGTACTCGTGAGGTTGGAGAAGACGGCGGCGCCCGAAGGCGCCGCCGCTCTGCCGTGTTTCAGAAACGTGCCTTGAGCGTGATCTGGAAGCTGCGCTCGGGCTGGAAGAAGTATTGGTCGAGGCTGCCGCCGCGCAGCGACAGCTGCTGCGCCGAGGTGCCGCCGATCGGCGTCGAGTCGTTTTCCGACAGGCTGACGATGTGGCGGCTGTCGAGGACGTTGTAGACGCCGCCGCCGATCTCCAGCCGGCCAATGGTGTAGCTGCCGGTGAAGTCCATGTTGTTGTAGGCGCCGAGCTTGTAGAACGTGCTGTCGGCGTTGTCGGAATATTGCTGGCCGACCAGCTTGTCGATCAGCGACAATTTCCAGTCATGCGCCTTGTAGATGAGGCCGCCGGCAGCGGTCCACATCGGCGCCTGTTTGACCCATTTGCCCTTCGACTTCGACGACATCAGCGAGCCGTTGACGAAGATCGCCAGCCCGTCGAGCGCCCCGTCGAACACGTCGCCGTTGAAGGCGTAGGTGGTTTCGCCTTCGACGCCTTTGTACGTCGCATTGCCCGTGTTGACGAAGCACAGATCGCCGGACGGTCCGCCGACCAGCGAGCAGTTCTCGCTCACATAATTGTTGTCGATGCCGATGTAGTAGACATCGCCGTCGATGGTGAAATTGTCGGCGTAGTAGACGCTGCCGAACTGGTAATTGGTGGTCAACTCGGCGGCCGGAAAGGCGTTGACGGGACTCTTCTGCTCGAAGACGCCGATGTCGGGAACGTAAATGCCTTGTGCGTACTGGGCGTAGACGCTCCAGGATTGCTCGATCTTGTAGTTGGCTTCGGCGAAGGGCAGCGTCTGGGTGGTGGTGAACTTGCCCGAATAGGGCTGCAGCAGCTTGGGTTCCACCGGCGCGTTGGTCTCGTGCACCCAGTTGATGTATTTCACGCCGGGCGTCAGCGTCAGCCCGTCGAACGGCTTGATGTCCACTTCGAGGAACGGTTCGTATTGCTGCCAGCCGGAGTGCTCGAGATATTCGGCATAGCCGTTATAGGCGGCGTTGCGCTGGTTGGTGAGCAGCACGGCCTTGCCCTTGGCGGCATTGGTCGAATCCCAGAATGCCGAATTGCCGCTGAACACGTTGCAGCCGGCGGCGAGGCATTTCGTCATATCGTAATCGAAGCGCGCCCGCTGGGTGTTGGAGACCTCCCACCACAGGCCGGCGCGCACCTCGCCCGAAATGCTGCCGACCTCGTAATCCTTCGAGACCCGCAGGATGTTGCCGTAAACGCGGTATTCGTTCAGCTTCTCATAACCCGGCACGTCGGTCTTGAATTTCACGCCGCCGACGGTGGTCCCCAGACCTTCCGTGACGCCGTTCGCGATGTCGGCGCTCGTCTGCTCGATGTTGGTGGCGCTCGTGGTCTTGTTCACATAGGCGTACATATAGGCGGTGTCATCGACGGCGAAGCCGTCGCCTGCGGTGCCCTGCAGGCGCACATACTCCATGTCGGTGACCTTGTCGGTGTGGTTATAGCCGTTATAGGTCGCCAGGCTCTGGCTGGTCGTGTTCTGCATGGCATAGGCTTTGCCATAGGTCGTGACCTGCGCCGCCGTCGCGCCGTTGTTGTCGCTGAGGGCTTCATGCAGCGCGTTGACGGTGGCCAGCGCGGTGAGCGTCCAGCCCGGCGCGATTTCGTGTTCGACCTTCAGCAGTTCGTTGCTGTGCAGCGAGCTTTGATGCGTGAGGTAGCCCGCAGAGCCCGTCACCTGGAAATTCGCCAGAAGGCGGGTTTGACCGCCGAGGCCGTCGATGTCGCCGCTTTGCACATTGGTGTTGACGTTCCAGGTATTCCAGCTGCCGAGCGTGGCGGTCTGGCGGATACGCCTGTCATCCGTCAGCGTCTCGGAAAACATGTTGATCGTGCCGCCATAGGTGGCGGCGCCGAGCGTGCCGGCATTGCCGGGGCCGCGGTCCACTTCGATGCTGCCGATGGTCGAGCCGGGGAAATAGGATTCGGAGTGATGCGACGGGCCGTTGGTGTCGCCGAAGGGAATGCCGTCATAGGTCATGCCGAAATTGCCGTCGGGCAGGCCGCGCAGCGTGTTCTTGACGCTGCCTTCCGACATGCCCGGACCGTTGATGTCGGTGCCGGTGAGCGACGGCACGATCGCCAGCACCGTGACATAGTCGGACGTCGCGGGAACCGAATCCTCGATATAGGAGCGGTTGATGATGGTCTGCGGCTGCATTGTGTCGAGCGACGCTTTTGCCGGCGCGACATCCGGATTGAATTGCGTGCCCGTGACGACGACGGTTTCGATGTTGTCGGAGCTGTCGGCCACGGCCGGCTGCGCACCGAGCAGCAGACAGCTTGCGGTGAGCGCCAGTATGGAACTTGTTCCGGCCCATCTCATTTTTACGGAATTGTACGGAGACATCAGGCAACACCCCTCTAGCGGGGGCGGCTGCCCCCGTTTTTTTGCTTCGTCGATGAATGTTGGTAATCGGCCCGCCCCAGACGAACGCACCGCAGCCGATGTCGGCGCCTATCTTTTAGGCACATCCCGTTCGGCCGCTTTTGACGCTCGGCTTCCCACCAACTAGGAGATTAATTCGCATTTGAAGGTCACGGTTTTATTACACGAAGCTTACAGTTCCGCGTTTTGATAAGAATGTCTCCGCAGGTGCGCAGAAGTTTTGTATGGAGGATCAATCATGTTCCGACAAATCCGCCGGGCGGCGGCTGCCCTATTTATTTTTCTGACAGCCTCGGCCGCGGCGCAGGCCGCGGACGTGACGGTGTTCGCCGCCGCTTCGCTGACCAACGCGCTGCAGCAGGTGGCCGCGGCGTACAAGCACGACACCGGACGCGATGTCGTACTGTCCTTTGCGGCGTCGTCGACGCTGGCGCGGCAGATCGAAAGCTCGAGCGGCGCGGACATGTTCATCTCCGCCGACACCAACTGGATGGATTATCTGCAGACGCGCGGGCTGATCGCGCCTGGGACGCGCGTCGATCTTCTGGGAAACAAGCTGGTGCTGATCGCGCCGACGTCCTCCAAGGCGACGCTTGTCATCGCACCGCATTTCGCTCTGGCCGAGGCGCTGGGAAGCGGAAAGCTGGCGCTGGCCGATCCGGCTTCGGTGCCGGCGGGGATCTACGCCAAGGCGGCGCTGACGAAACTCGGCGTCTGGGACGGCGTCGCCGCCAAGGTGGTGCCGGCCGAGAATGTGCGCGTGGCGCTGGCCTATGTGGCGCGCGGCGAGGCGCCGTTCGGCATCGTCTATGCGACCGATGCCAGGATCGAACCGCAGGTGCGCATCGTCGCGGCGTTTCCGGACAGCTCCTATCCGAAGATCGTCTATCCCGCGGCGCTGACCAAGGACGCCGGACCTGCAGCGCGCGACTTCCTGAAATATCTTTCGAGCGCGCCGGCGCGCGCCATCTTCCTGCGCTACGGCTTCACACCGCTGAGCGGATGAAGCTCCGGCGGCGGCCCATCCACCAGGCGATGACCAGACCGGCGGCAAAGGCACCGACCAACTCGATGGTCATGGCGGCCAAGGTGTAGCTGAGCGGAAAGCCGTACCAGATCCAATAAGAGACGTCGGTTCCGAGCACGGCGAAGGCGCCGATCAGCGTGACGAAGAGAACGCGCTGGAAATAACCGGCGATGGCGACCATCGACAGCAGGAACGCGACGATCAGCGATTGCGCCAGCTCTTTGACGAATTCCTCGATCAGCATCGGCGTCATGCTCACCCTGGTGCCCGGCGGAGTGTAGATCAGCAAGCCGGCGGGATTGGTCTTCATCAACGCGGCGCTTTTCTCCATCATCTTGGGATCGTCCGGATCGACCCAGGGAAAGAAATACAGGCCCTGCGCCGCGCCGACGCCCTGTTTCATGGCGTTGAGCACCACGGCTTCGTTCTGCATCTTGCTGAAACCAGCGGTGGCGAGCGGTGTCGCCACATGGGCGATGGACGTCCACAGGAACATCGCCAGGGCGCCAAGTGCGCCCGCAATCAGAATGCGCATCTACTTCCCCCCAAAGCACCTGCACACGCCGCATGATAGACGAAGTCGCCGCCGGCGTCATTCCGCCGGCGCGCGCGATGCATCCCATTGTGCCTTCAGGGAATCCGTGGTCTCGCGGCTGCCGTCGGCGGACCAGCCGGGCGGTGCGAAGACGTAACAGACGATCTCGCGCAGGCTTTTCGCGCGCCGCAGATCGGCGAGCAATCCCAACCATTCGTGGAAGGCGATCTTCAGGACGTTGAAGGTGGCAAGGTTGTGCACGATGCCATAGCGCGGCGGCTCGTCTTCGCGCTCGGCGACGAAACTGCCGAACAGCCTGTCCCAGACGATGAAGACGCCGGCATAGTTGGAATCGAGATAGGCGGGATTGGTGGCGTGATGCACGCGATGGTGCGAGGGCGTGTTCATCACCGCCTCGAAGGCCCGCGGCAGCTTGTCGATCGCTTCGGTGTGGATCCAGAATTGATAGACCAGATTGAGGCCGTGGACGAACAGGATCATCGGAACGGGGAAGCCGATCGCGACAAGCGGCATGAGGAAGAGGACGCCGGGCGTGAACTGCTCGCCCCAGGATTGGCGCAGCGCCGTCGACAGATTGTAGTGCTGGCTGGAATGATGGTTGACGTGGTTGGCCCACAGCCAGCGCATGCGGTGCGAAGCGCGGTGCCACCAGTAATAGATGAAGTCGTCGAGCACAAAGCAGACGGCGAAGACGGGCAGCGAGAAACCGAGATCGGCGAGACGATAGGGATGGAGCAGCCGGGCAAGATCGAGAAAGATGAAGGCGAACAAACCGGCGATGATGACGTTGCCGAATCCCATCAGCAGACTGGCCGCCGTGTCGCGCGGTTCGTAGCGCGCGCGGCCGGAGAGGCGCCCATAGACCATCTCCGCGACGACGAGCGCGATGAAGAAAGGCGTCGCCAGAACAACCGGGTTGGCGAGATGCATCAGCGGATCGCCTCCGAAAGCTTCTGCTGCCAGAGCGTCGCCGTTCCGGCGTCGCCGAGAACCAGGCGCGCAGCGGGCAGCGTGAGATCGGCAAGCCGCAGCGAGAGGCAATCGCCGTCGCACGCCACCGCGCGCAACAGCGGCTTGCAAAGTTTGCGCGTGACGAAGGCGTCACCGCACACCGTCACCAGATGAACGGCGCCATCGACATCGTTTTCCGCCAGCGCCGCTCTGTGACCGGCATCGAGCGATATGCTGCGGCCGCGAAAAGCAGGAAGGGTTTGCGCAAGGTAAGCTTCGACGCTTTGCGCGGTGGCGATCTTCGCCGCCTTGAATCCGAAGAGCATGACGTTGAGCGCGACCAGCAACGCCACACCGGCCAAAGAGAACAGCAGGTACTCAAGGTTCATCACATGCCCCGCGCTTGGCGGCCCGACACTTATGCCGTAAGCATCGTGCAGTGAAAAGAATGCCGAGGGGGAAGGTATGGCCGGCAAATCGCGCAGGCGGGCGCGCCTGTATCATCTTCTTCTGCTGCTGCCGCTCTTCTCTCTGTGGGTGCCGTTCTACAACCGCATCGATCCGTCGCTGGCGGGCATTCCCTTCTTCTACTGGTTCCAGATGGCGTGGATCGCGGTCACCGTTCTGGTGCTGCTGATCGTCTATCGGCTGGAGCATCGCAGCGGAGACAAGCTGTGAGCGGGCCGTTGGATCTCGTCGCGCTGGCGGTCTTCGTTGTTCTTTTCGGACTGGTCACCATCCTGGGATTCATCGCCGCGCGCTGGCGGCAGGGCGATCTCGATCAATTGCACGAATGGGGACTGGGCGGACGGCGCTTCGGCACGCTGATCAGCTGGTTCCTGCTCGGCGGCGATCTCTACACCGCCTACACCTTCGTCGCGCTGCCGGCGCTGCTGTTCGGCGCCGGCGCCATGGGCTTTTTCGCCGTGCCCTATTCCATCGCCATCTGGCCGCTGCTCTTCGTGGTGTTCCCGAGGCTGTGGTCGGTGTCGCACCGCCACGGCTACGTCACCGCCGCCGATTTCGTGCGCGGCCGTTTCGGCAGCCGCACCCTGGCGCTGACCGTGGCGATCACCGGCATCGTCGCCACCATGCCCTATATCGCGCTGCAGCTGGTCGGCATCGAGGTGGTGATCGCGGCGCTCGGCCTGCATCTGTCGGTGACCATCGCCGGCCTCACCGTGCAGCTGCCGCTGCTGATCGCCTTCGTCATCCTCGCCGCCTACACCTACACCAGCGGTTTGCGCGCCCCGGCGATGATCGCCGTGGTCAAGGACGTCTTGATCTACGGCACGGTTCTGGCCGTCATCATCTACATCCCCGTCAAGCTCGGCGGCTACGGACAGATCTTCGCCAGCGTCGATCCGTCGAAGCTGATCCTGCCGCCGCTGCCGAAAGGCGGTCTCGGCGCGCAGTCGGCCTATGCCACCCTGGCGCTGGGGTCGGCGTTGGCGCTGTTCCTCTATCCGCATTCGGTGACCGGCATCCTGTCATCGGCCGGCCGCGAAGTGGTCAAGCGCAACGCCATCGCCATGCCGCTCTACGCCATCGCCCTCGGATTGATTTCGCTGATGGGCTACATGGCGATCGCCGCCGGGCTGAAATCCATGCCGGCCTATGCCGACGGCTTCAAGGCGTTCGGTTCCAACTTCGCGGTGCCGGCGCTGCTGCTGCACACTTTTCCGTCCTGGATGGTGGGTGTCGCCTTCGCCGCCATCGCCATCGGTGCGCTGGTGCCCGCCGCCATCATGTCGATCGCCAGCGCCAATCTGTTCACCCGCAACGTCTACAAGGAATACATCAACCCCAATTGCACCGACGCGCAGGAAAGCCAGATGGCCAAGGTGGTGTCGCTGATCGTCAAGGCGGGCGGCCTCATCTTCATCGTCGGCTTCCCGCAGACCTACGCCATCGTGCTGCAGCTGCTGGGCGGCATCTGGATCATCCAGACCCTGCCGGCGGTGATGCTGGGCCTGTACACGCGCTGGCTCCATCCCACAGCGCTGATCCTGGGATGGCTGACGGGCACCGCGGCCGGCACCTGGATGGCCTCGACGCTGTCGTTCAAGTCGGCGACCTATGTGCTGCACATCGCCGGCCTGGCCGTGCCCTGCTATGCGGCGGTCTCGGCGCTGCTGCTGAACCTGGCGGTCAGCGTGGTGCTGAGCGCGCTGTTCAACCTCGTGTCGCGCGGCCCGCGCCGCGACGCGACGGTGGCCGAGGACTATCTGTAAGGCTCAGCCGAAGCGTCCGGTGATGTATTGCTCGGTGCGCTTGTTGGTCGGGGCGGTGAATACTTTTTCGGTGTTGCCGAATTCGATCAGCTCGCCCAGATACATGAACGCCGTGTAGTCCGAGGTGCGCGAGGCCTGCTGCATGTTATGGGTGACGATGGCGATCGTGTAATCCTTGACCAACTCGTCGATCAGTTCTTCGATTTTCGCCGTCGAGATCGGATCGAGCGCCGAAGCCGGTTCGTCGAGCAGGATCACTTCCGGCTTGGTCGCCACGGTGCGCGCGATGCACAACCGCTGCTGCTGGCCGCCGGACAGGCTGAGGCCGGACTCGCGCAGCTTGTCCTTGACCTCGCCCCACAACGCCGCACGCTGCAGCGCATGCTCGATGCGCCCGTCGAGCTCGGAGCGCGGGATGCGTTCGTAGAGCTTAATGCCGAAGGCGATGTTGTCGTAGATCGTCATGGGGAACGGCGTGGGCTTCTGGAACACCATGCCGACGCGGGCCCGCAAGAGATTGGTGTCCTGCTTGGAGTGCAGGATGTCCTCGCCGTCGAGCCGCACTTCGCCTTCGGCGCGCTGGTTGGGATAAAGCTCGTAGATGCGGTTGAGGACGCGCAGCAGGGTGGACTTGCCGCAGCCCGACGGCCCGATGAACGCCGTCACCTTGCGGTCGTAGATCGGCAGGGTGATGTCCTTCAACGCCTGCGTCCCTCCATAGAAGAAGGAGAGGTTCTTGACGTCGATCTTTACCTTGTCCCGACCTTCCATGACTCAGTTCCGTTTTGACGATTCGAGGATGCGGGCGATAATGCTCAAGCCAAGCACGGTGACGGTGATGAGCAGCGCGCCCGCCCAGGCGAGGTGGTGCCAGCCTTCATAGGGGCTCATGGCGAACTGGAAGATGACGACCGGCAGGTTCGCCATCGGCTGATAGAGGTTGGTGCTCCAGAACTGGTTGTTCAGCGCCGTGAACAGCAGCGGCGCCGTCTCGCCGGAAATGCGCGCGATGGCGAGCAGCACGCCGGTGACGATCCCGGCGCGCGCCGCACGCCAGGTGACGGCACGGATGATGGCGCTGCGCGGCGCACCCAGCGCGGCGGCGGCTTCGCGCAGACCGTTCGGCACCAGCAGCAGCATGTTCTCGGTGGTGCGCACCACCACGGGCACGACGATCACCATCAGCGACGCCGCGCCGGCGATGGCGGAAAAGCTCTGCATCTTGACGACGATGATTTCGTAGATGAACAGGCCGGTGACGATGGACGGCGCGCTGAGCAGGATGTCGTTGACGAAGCGCACGACAAAAGCCAGGCGCGTATAGCGGCCGTATTCGGCGAGATAGGTCCCGGCGAGCAGGCCAAGCGGCGTGCCGGCGAGGACCGCCAGCCCGTTCATGATTAGGCTGCCGACGATGGCATTCAGCAGCCCGCCTTCGACGCCGGGCGGCGGCGTCATCTCGGTGAAGGTGGCGGGCGTCAGGCCCGAAAAGCCTCTGTAGAAAAGCGATGTCAGAATGAGGCCGAGCCAGAGCAAGCCGAAGCCCGCCGCCAAAACCGACAGCGTCAGGAAAACCGCGTTGCCGCGGCGGCGCCGGCGATACAGGCGCATGTTCTTCATGACGACAGCCCTCCGGCCCGCCGTTCAAGCGCGCCGAGCATCAGCTGCGCGCTCGCCAGCACTACGAAGGTGATGAAGAACAGGATGAGGCCCATCTCGATCAGCGACGACAGATAGAGCGGGCCGACGGCTTCGGTGAACTCGTTGGCGATGGTGGCCGAGATCGTCGTGCCGGGCGCAAACAGCGAGGTCTGGATATGGTGCGCGTTGCCGATGACGAAGGTCACGGCCATGGTCTCGCCGAGAGCGCGGCCGAGCGCCAGCATCGCGCCGCCGACGACGCCGGTTCGCGCGAACGGCAGCGTGACGCGCCAGACCACTTCCGACGTCGTGCAGCCCATGGCATAGGCGGCTTCTTTCAACGTCGTCGGAACGGTCTCGAAGACATCGCGCGTCACCGCCGAGATGAATGGCAGCACCATGACCGACAGGATCAGCGCCGCCGTGAAAATGCCGATGCCGTAGGGCGCGCCGCCCAGATAGTCCTGCAGCACCGGCACATTGGAGAACAAATCGATCAACCAGGGCTGCAGGCCGCTCTGAAACCACGGCGCAAAGACGAACAGACCCCAGATGCCGTAGATGATGCTGGGAATGCCGGCGAGGAGTTCGATGGCGATACCGATCGAGCGCCGCAACGGCCGCGGACAAATCTCCGTCAGGAAAATGGCGATGCCGATGCCGACGGGCACGGCAATCACCATCGCGATCAGCGACGTCACCAGTGTGCCGTAGATGGACGCCAGCGCGCCGAACTGGTCGGTCACCGGATTCCAAATCTCGGTGTAGAGGAACGGAAAGCCGAACGCCTTGATCGCCGGCCAGGCGCCGATGCCCAGAGCCGCCATCACGCCGGCAAAGATGGCGACCACGCCCATGGACGCGAGCCAGGTCAGCAGGCGGAAGCGGACGTCGCGGTATCCGCTGCGCCGAACCGCCTCGGCTCGCTTTCTGGTGGGGGTGACTTTGCTCAAGGCGATGTCGACCGTTGCTCCGTTAAGGCGTTTTCTAAACCGGATTCACACGTGGGCCGACCGCGGTCGGCCAAGAATTCACAGCCCAGATCGCTCCAGCGGTTCCCGCCGCCGGCATCAGGACGTTGCCACGCATACAAACCCCTTGCAAAATAAGCCCTTAGCGGATCACGCCGCCTGGACACCGCCCCGCCCCCATCGCAGGAGCGGCATCACGCCCAGCTTCCATGCAACGTCCATCACAGTTCTGCGAAGGTTTTGTGACAGTCCCAGCCCGAATTGGCGGGAGAAGTACGTAATACGTTGATAATAAAGAAAAAATCTTATTGCCTGTGGCCTGCGGCGTGGTGGCGCGAACGGCCTTGCCACGGCGGTTCCCGAACTTGCCTCGGGCCACCGGATTTAATTTTCCCGTAGCAAACATTTCCGCGGCATTTAAACGATTTTCAATGGGGTGAGCGGTTACTTTCTGCGCTCTCACGGAGAACGACGTGACCGCCGCGCGCCTCATCCGCATCATCTTTGGCTTGGCCGCACTGGCCCTGCTGGTCGCGGCCTTGGGCGACCTCGCACTGCACGGGCGCCTGACGCTGATATCGCCCAGTACCTTCCTGGCGTTGATCGGCGTCGGCCTCGTTTATATCCTGCGCAGCTTTGCGGTCGCGCGCCGGAACAGAGAATTGGCGGACCGGCAAGCCGACCACATCCAAACCGTCGTGACCCGCTTGGAATCGTCTCTCGCCGCAGCGGCGGCGATGAACGCCCGGCTCAACCAGAGCGAAGCGCGTTACAAGGGCCTGGTCGACGCCCAGGGCGACGCGATCTTCCGGCGTTCGCCCGACAGCCGTCTGACCTATGGCAACGACGCCTTCTTCAAACTGTTCGGTCTCAATCCTCAGAGTGCGCAAGGCCGGCCTTTTGCGCCGGAACTTCATCCCGACAGCCACGCGCCGAACTTCGGCAGCTTTGCCGGACTCGAACCCGGGCGCGCGCGCGTCCGCTACGATCAGCATGTGCGCACGGCCTATGGCTGGCGCTGGCTGGCATGGGAAGACTTCGCGGTGCGCGACAATCTCGGCCGGCTGGTGGAAGTGCAAAGCGTCGGGCGCGACATCACCGAACGCAAAGCCATGGAAGAAGCGCTGACGGAAGCGCGCGACAAGGCGGAAGCCGCCAACCGCGCGAAGTCGGGCTTCCTGGCCACCATGAGTCACGAAATCCGCACGCCGATGAACGGCGTCATCGGCATGGCACGCTTGCTGCTCGAAACCGAACTGCGCCCCGAGCAGCGCACCTATGCCGAAGCCATCACGCAGTCCGGCGAGGCGCTGCTCGCCCTGATCGGCGACATCCTGGATTTTTCCAAGATCGAATCCGGCACATTGACGCTGGAGGACGACGCCGTCGACGCACGCGCCCTGATCGAAGGCGTCGTCGAGCTGTTGGCGCCGCGGGCACATTCCAAAGGGGTCGAGCTGGTCTCGGTCGTGACGCCAGACGTTCCGCAAGCCATCCGCACCGACAGCATGCGTTTGCGACAGGTGCTGACCAATCTCGTCGGCAATGCCATCAAGTTCACCGAGAAGGGCGGCGTAAGCATCAGCGCCGCGATGCTGGCGGAGCGCGACCGCAGTTATCTGCGCTTCGACGTGCGCGACACGGGCGTCGGCGTCCCGCCTGAGAAATGCAAGGAGATCTTCGACGAATTCGTGCAGGCCGATTCCAGCCATGCCCGCAAATTCGAGGGCACGGGGCTGGGGTTGGCGATCTGCCGGCGGCTGGTCGACGCCATGGGCGGCAAGATCGGCGTCGATCCGGCGGCCGGCGGCGGCAGCCTGTTCTGGTTCACCGTGCCGTCCGTGGTGGCCTCGCCGGCGCTCGAACAACACCCGCCGCTGTCGGGGATGCGCATTGCCGTCATCAGCCGCAACGCCGTGCTGCGCGACGGCCTCAGCGCACAGATCCGCGCTGCGGGTGGCGACGTCTCCGGCCTCACCGAGGACGGCATTCGCCAATCCGATCTCATGCTGGTCGACGCCGGAACCGACGCAGAGCCGGCGCCGCCGACCACCCCTGTGCCGCAAATCCCCGCCATCGTACTGGTCAGCCCGACGGCGCGCGCCAAGCTGTCGGAACTGCGGTCGCTGGGATTTGCCGGCTATCTGGTGAAACCGGTGCGCCAAGCCTCGCTGGTCGAACGTTTGCGTGCACGGCCTCAGTCCGCATCCGCCGAGCCTGCGGGCGAAGCGTCCGTCGCCGACGCCCCCGCGCCGCCGAATCCCGAAAGAGCCGCCAGCTTCAAGATTCTGCTGGCGGAGGATAACCCGATCAACGCGCTGCTGACGCGCGAGTTGTTGCGCCGGCGCGGCCATCAGGTGACCGAAGTCACCACCGGCGAGGCGGCGGTGAAGGCGATGGAGGACGGCGACTTCGATCTGCTCCTCACCGATATCCATATGCCGGGCATGGACGGCATCGAGGCCACCATGGCCATCCGCCGCAACGAAGAACGGCGCGGCCGCCGCCGCACGCCGATCGTGGCGCTGACCGCCGATGCGCTGGAAACCGGACGCAGGGCTTGCCGTGAGGCGGGTATGGATGGTTTTCTCACCAAACCCGTCGAACCGACTCACCTGGACGATATGTTCGCAGCTTTCTTTCCGTCCGAATCCTCCCTGCATAACGCGGCCGCATGAGCAAAACGGTGCTCGGCGCGAAAAGGGGCTCGTCTTTCGCCGCCTATCTCCAGCCGCGCGTCCTGGTGATGCTCGCGCTCGGCTTTTCGTCGGGTCTTCCCTTCCTCTTGGTTGGCAATACCTTCGGCTACTGGCTGCGCGACGAGGGGACTTCGCTCGCCGCGATCGGATTCCTCTCTTGGGTCGGCATTGCCTATTCGCTGAAATTCCTCTGGGCGCCGGTGATCGACCGTACCAATGCGCCGATCCTGGCGCGGTTGGGACGGCGACGCGGTTGGATGTTGCTGGCGCAGCTATGCGTCGCCGGCGGGTTGATTGCGATGGCGGTCGCCGGTGTCGGTCACGGCCTTGTCACGCTGGGCGTACTGGCGCTGGTGGTCGCGTTCTCGTCGGCCACGCAGGACATCGTGATCGACGCCTGGCGCATCGAGACCGCCAAGGATCCCGACGAGCTGGGGCTGCTCACCTCCGCCTACACGTTCGGTTACCGCGCCGCGCTACTCGCCAGCGAGGCGGTGATCCTGCTGATCGCCACACGCATCGGCTGGAACGCCACCTACATCCTTTACGGCGCGCTGATGGGGATCGGCGTGCTGGCATGCCTCATCGCGGCGGAGCCGGTGAAAGCCGACAGGGTGATGGAAGAAAAGGAAGCGGAGGCGCCGCTATGGACGCTGCGCGGATTTTACGACGCCGTCGCCGGACCGTTCATCGTCTTCTTCAAAGCGCACGGCGCGATGGCCATTCTGATGCTGACCGCCATCAGCCTTTTCCAACTGCCGAACTTCGTGATGGGGCCGATGGCCAATCCGCTTTATCACGATATCGGCATGTCCAAGGATCTGGTCGGCGAAGTGCGCGGCAGCTTCGGCCTCGTCGCTGTTTTCCTCGGCGTGGCGGCGGGCGGCTTCCTCTCGCTGCGTCTCGGTTTCATGCGCGCCTTGCTGGTGGGCGGCTCGGCGCAGATCCTCGGCACCATGGCCTATGCCGTGCTGCCTTATTCGCACGGTCCTGTGGTGTTCGCGGTGGTGATGGCCGTGGACAATTTCGGCATCTCGGTCGCGGGCATCACGCTCGTCGCCTATATGTCGAGCCTCACAAGTCTCGGCTACACCGCAACGCAATACGCACTTCTCAGTTCCACCTATGCGTGGGCGGGCAAAATTCTGAAGGGCTTCTCCGGGATCGTGGTGCAGAGCCTCGCCGCAGATCACGGTTTGATGACAGCCTATGCGATCTTTTTCGTCGGCGCCGGTTTGATCGGCATTCCCGCTATTCTGCTGTTTTTCTGGCTTTCGACACGACATCGCGTCGCGCTCCCCGCGACCTGAAATTCTGTTAATATTTGAGGCGGTTGCGATTTGTTTTGTCAGCCGGCCTGGGGTAGAATTTGCTCTCGCGCAGAGGCTCAACCACGAAGGCAAAAGTCCTTCGCCCAAGGGAAGCGCAGCCAGTGGTCAATATTCACGAACCCGGGCCTCTTGAGGGTCGTCTGGCGCAATGGCCCGTTCTGGCGGTGTCCGGCGCGCTTGAAGTGCGTCTCGCCGAAACCGAAATGGAAGTTGAGGCGGCGCAGCGCCTGCGCTATCGCGTTTTCTACGAAGAGATGTCGGCCGTGCCGTCGCCGGATATGCGCGATGCGCGCCGCGACTTCGACCGCTTCGACGACGTCTGCGATCATCTGCTGGTGGTCGACCGCTCGCTGATCGACGACGACGGCCAGCCCGCCGTGGTGGGTACATATCGCCTGATGCGCGATGTCGACGCCAGCCGCGCGGGCGGTTTCTACACCTCCTCCGAATACGACATTTCGCAGATGCTGACCGGCACCTCTCCGGATACGCGTCTGCTGGAACTCGGCCGCTCCTGCGTGCTCAAGGCCTATCGCAGCAAGCCGGCGACGATGCAGCTGCTATGGCGCGGCGTCATGGCTTATGTGGCGCGCTTCTCGATCGGCGTGATGTTCGGCTGCGCCTCCTTCTCGGGCACCGATCCGAAAGCCCTGGCTTTGCCGCTCGCCTACCTCCACCATTTCCACATGGTGCCGCCGGATATCCATGTGCGCGCCATCCCATCGCTTTATGTCGACATGAATCTCATGCCGAAAGACGCGATCGATCCCAAGGAAGCACTGCGTGCGCTGCCGCCGTTACTGAAAGGCTATGTGCGGGCCGGCGCCTGGATCGGCGACGGCGCGGTGATCGACCGGCAGTTCGGCACCACCGACGTCTTCATCTATTTCCCGGTGTCGAAGATCGACGCGCGCTATCGCAGCCGCTTCGGATTGTCAGCTTAGAGACGCGCCCTCAACCGGCGCTCGATGGCATCCCAGATCAGCTTGGCGCCGTCGGGGCCGCCGAAACGCTTCACTTCCTGGATGCCCGTCGGCGAAGTGACGTTGATCTCGGTGAGATAGTCGCCGATGACGTCGATGCCGGCGAAGACCAGCCCGCGCTTTTTGAGTTCCGGCCCGATGGCGGCGCAAATCTCCTGTTCGCGCACCGTCAGCGTCGTGGGCTCCGGCTTGCCGCCGACATGCATGTTGGAACGCGCCTCGCCTTCCGCCGGCACGCGGTTGAGAGCACCGGCATAGGCGCCGTCGATCAGGATGATGCGCTTGTCGCCCTTGCGCACCTGGGGAAGATAGCGCTGCACCATGATCGGCTCGCGATATTGCGCGGCGAACATCTCCAGCAAAGCGCCGAGATTCTCGTCGTCGGGCCTGAGGCGGAAGACGCCCGCGCCGCCATTGCCGAACAGCGGCTTGAGGATGATGTCCTTGTGCAGGTCGCGAAAGGCGCGGATCTGCGCCGGATCGGAGGCGATCAGCGTCGGCGGCATCAGATCCTTGAACATGGTGACCAGAAGTTTTTCCGGCGCGTTGCGCACTTCGGCCGGGTCGTTGGTCACCAGCGTCTTGGGCTGTAGCCGCTCGAGCAGATGCGTGGTGGTGATATAGGCCATGTCGAAGGGCGGATCCTGGCGCAGCAGCACCACATCGGCCTGGGAAAGGTCGTATACGGACGGTTCGCCGAGACTGAAATGATCGCCGCTGACGGCGCGCACCCGCAACGGACGCACGGTCGCTCCCACCAGACCGTCGCGGAAAAACAGCTGACGGGGATTGTAGTACAGCAGCGCGTGGCCGCGGGCCTGTGCCTCGAGCGCCAGCGCGAAGGTCGAATCGGCGTCGATCTTGACGAGTTCGATCGGGTCCATCTGGATCGCGACGGTTAAGGCCATGCTGTCATCCTCATCGGGCGGGCGTACCGGCAATAGATCGCCATTCCCCGCCGGTTCCACAAGGGCCGCTTACAAGGAATCCGCCCGCCAGGCGTCGCGCAGATGCCGCGGCAGCCGGCCCGGCACCACGGTCATCACGTCGAACCGCACGCCTTTCGGCGCCGGTTTGCGGGCCAGGAAGAGTTCGGCGGCGCGCACGATGCGGGCGCGCTGACGCGGCCCAACGGCTTCGGCGGCCAGACCTTCGTCGGGCCGCGCCTTGACCTCGATGAAACAAACGACGCCGGCGAGGTTCCGCGCCACCAGATCGATCTCGCCGGCATGGGTGCGCACGCGTTGGCCCAGAATACGATAACCTTTGCAGCGCAGCAGCAGCGCCGCCAGCAACTCGCTTTGGCGGCCGCGTTTCTCGGCGTCCTTGCGGACGCTATGACGTTCCTTCCCCATCGTTCTTCTTCGCCAAGGCGCGCGCGTAAACCTCCCGGCGCGGCGCGGACAGCATCTCGGCCACCAGATCGACGGCGGCGCGTACCGGCATGAAGGCAAGCGCCCGATCGAGCGCGGAATCGACGCGTGAAAAATCGACTTCCTTTTCACCGGGCGGCCCCACCACCAGCGTGATCTCGCCCTTGGGCTGCGCTTCATCCGCATAGGCATGCGCCAAGGCCGCAAGATCGCCGCGGCGGGCTTCTTCGTGCAACTTGGTCAATTCGCGCGCCACGACCGCCGGACGGGCGCCGAAAATCGCCGCCATGTCGGTGAGACTTTCCGCCAGGCGCTGCGGCGCCTCGAAGAAAATCAGCGTCGTGCGCACGCTTTTCAGTTCCTCGAGAATGCTGCGCCGCTCGCCGGCCTTGGACGGCAGAAATCCGGCGAAGAAAAACCGGTCGGTCGGCAGACCGGCCAGGGCGAGCGCCGTCAGCGGCGCCGAGGCTCCGGGGATGGCGTGTACCGCGATCCCGGCGGCCAAGGCCTCGCGCACCAGTTTGAATCCGGGGTCGGAGACCAGCGGCGTGCCGGCGTCGCTGACCAGGGCGATGCGGGCGCCATCCCGCAGCCGTCGCAGCAGCCTCGGCCGCTCCTGGGGGGCGTTGTGGTCGTTATAGGCGATGACCGGTTTGGCGATGGCGTAGATGGCCAGCAGCTTGGCGGTGACGCGGGTATCCTCGGCCGCGATCAGGTCGGCCCCTTCCAGAACGTCCAACGCCCGCAACGTCATATCGCGCGCATTGCCGATGGGGGTGGAGGTGACGTAAAGCCCTGGCGCCATATCGCCGGCGCCGGATTTACGCGGAGCTTGCGAGTGCTTAGGCTCGCCGCGCGAAGGAGCGTCCCATGCCTGTGTCTGCCGCGTCATCCCGGTCCATCCTCCACCGCCTTTGTGCCATTGCCGGCACCCTTTCGATAGTCGCCCTTTGCGCCTGCACGACGACCAAGCCGGCCGCTCCGCCGCCGCCGCCCGTCGCCGTCCAGCCGCCCGCCCCGCATCAACTGGCCGCCAACCAGCCGAACTTCTTCGCCCTGCCCAATATTCCCCAGGGGACCACGCCCGTCCGCGTCGGCGTCATCCTGCCGTTCTCGGATTCGTCACCGAATGTCCGCGCCCTTGCCGGCGCGATGCTGAAGGCCGCAGAGCTGGCGCTTTACGATTCGGGCAATCACGACATCCTGCTGATGACGGCCGACGACACCGGATCGGCGACGGACGCGGCAGCCGCGGCGCAGAAACTACTCGACCAAGGCGCAGAGGTCATCATCGGACCGCTGTTTTCCGGATCGGTCGCGGCGGTCGCCCCGCTGGCACGTGATCACGGCGTGCCTGTGCTCGCCTTTTCGACCGACCGCACGGTGGCGGGCAACGGCGTTTATCTGCTCAGCTTCCAGCCGCAGAGCGAAGTGAAGCGCGTCGTCGGCTACGCAGCCAGCCAAGGTCACAAGAACTTCGCGGCGATGATTCCGCAGACGCCGTATGGCGACGTGGTGGAACAAAGCTTCCGCGACTCCGTCACCGCAGCGGGCGCCAATGTCGTCGATGTGGAACGCTTCAACCCGGCCGTGGGAGACGTGATGGACCCGGCCGCCGCCATCGCAAAGAGCGACTGCGACGCGATCTTCATCGCCCAAGGCGGATCGCTCCTGCGCAACATCGCGCCGGCCCTGGCCTATGACGGCATCGATCACACCAAGGTGCAGTATCTCGGTACCGGATTGTGGGACGATCCCACCAACACCAAAGAGCCCCTTCTGTCGGGCGCCTGGTTCGCGGCGCCGCAGCCCAGCGCCGATGCCGACTTCGTCGCGAAGTACCAGCAGACCTTCACGACAAATCCGCCGCAACTGGCAGCGCTCGCCTATGATGCGGTGTCGCTGGTGGCGCTTCTGGCGCCGGGCACGCCCTATCACCGCTTCACCCAGGCAGCGCTGACCGATCCGAACGGCTTTGCCGGCGTCGACGGCGTGTTCCGCTTCCGGCCGGACGGCACCATCGAACGCGGCCTGGCAGTGCTGTCCGTTCAGCCGGACGGATTCTCCGTTGTCAGCCCGGCGCCGACGACGTTCCAGGCGAGCGGATCCTAGACCGTCAACTCTTCGATGACGCGGTTGAGCACGAGCATGCCTTGCGGCGTTGCCGAAAGCCGGTCGCCGTCCAGTTTAACAAGGCCCGCCTCTGCGAGCGCCGCGATCCGTTGCGGCGGCGGCGCCACACCCCAGCGCGCGTAATAGGCCGCGAGATCGAGGCCTTCGCCAAGCCGCATATTCATCAGCAGGTGTTCGCGCGCCGCGTCGGCCGCTTCGACTTCACTCATCTCAGCGAAGCCATGACCGTCGCTCATCACCTTCTGGCGCCAGCGCTCCGGCAAACGCTCGCCAACGGTGGCGAAACGCCTGCCGTTCAGATCGAGCCGGCCATGCGCACCGGGACCGACGCCGGCATAAGCCCCGTAACGCCAGTAGAGAAGATTGTGCCGCGACTCGCAGCCAGGCCGGGCATGGTTCGAAACTTCGTAAGCCGGAAGGCCCGCCTTCGCAGTGATTTCTTGCGTCGCTTCGTAAAAAGCCGCGCCCAGATCATCTTCCGGAATGCGCAGCGTGCCTTGCCGATGCAATGTCGCGAAGGGCGTGCCCGGTTCAATGGTGAGCTGATACAGCGAAAGATGTTCCGTGCCGAAGGCCAGAGCTTCGGTAAGCTCGTCGCGCCAGGCGGCCACGCTCTGGTTCGGCCGCGCATAGATGAGATCGAAGGAGATGCGCGGAAAGGTTTGCTGCGCCAGCGCTACGGCCGCGCGGGCTTCGGCGACATTGTGCAGGCGGCCGAGGAATTTCAAATCCGCATCGTTCAGCGCCTGGACGCCGAGCGACAGGCGGCCCACCCCCGCCTTGGCATAATCCGCGAAGCGCGCCGCGTCGGCGCTCGCCGGATTGGCCTCCATGGTGATTTCGAGATCATTGGCGCCGCGCCACAGCCGCGCCGCCGCGTCGATGATGCGTCCGACGGCGCGCCCGCTCATCAGCGACGGCGTGCCGCCGCCGAAGAAGATGGTCTGCAGGATCGGCCGGTCGTCGCTCTGCAGTTCGGCGACATAGGAAAGTTCCGCCAGAATGGCCGCCGTCCATCCGTCTTCGTCGATGCTGCTGCGCACATGCGAATTGAAGTCGCAATAGGGGCACTTCGCCGTGCAGAACGGCCAATGCACGTAAAGGCCGAAGCCGTTCATGGCGCGAAGACGGCGCGGGCGAATTTCTCGAAAGCGCGGGCGCGATGGCTGATGGCGTGTTTCTGCGCGGGATCGATTTCGCCGAAAGTTTGCGTCAGGCCCTCGGCGACGAAGATCGGGTCGTAGCCGAAACCTTTGCCGCCGCGCGGCGGAAAGACGAGCTGACCGTGCACCTCGCCTTCGAAGATTTCCACGTCGCCCTGGGGCGTGGCGAGCGCCAGAGCGCAGACGAATTTCGCCGAACGGTCTTGCACGACGCGTTCCTGCAGCTCGCGTTCGACACGCGCCATGGCGACGGAAAAATCCTTTTTCGGTCCGGCCCAGCGCGCCGAATAGATGCCCGGCGCGCCGTCGAGCGCCGCGACGCTGAGGCCGGAATCATCCGCCAAGGCCACAAGGCCGCTGGCCGCGGCGGCCGTGCGCGCCTTCAACGCCGCGTTCTCGGCGAAGGTCGTGCCCGTCTCTTCCGGTTCCTCAAGACCCAGTTCCGCGGCGCCGCGCACGCCGACGCCGTGCGGCGCCAAGAGCGCGGCGATCTCGCGCACCTTGCCCGGATTGTGACTGGCGACCAGCAATGTGGAACCGTGCGCGAGTGTCATGCGCCGAGCACCGCCTTCTGCAAGGCGACGAGCTCACCGATGCCCTTGCGTGCGAAACGCAGCATCTGGGCGAATTGCTCGTCGCTGAAGGGCGCGCCTTCGGCCGTGCCCTGCAATTCGACCAGACCGCCTGAGCCGGTGAGCACGAAATTGGCGTCCGTTTCGGCGGTGGAATCTTCGCTATAATCCAGATCAAGCATGGCCTCGCCCTTGACGATGCCGCAGGACACCGCCGCGACATGATCCTTGATCACCGGCTTGGTCACCATGCCCGTCTTCTTCATGAAGGCAATGCAACCCGCCAGCGCTACGTAGCCGCCGGTGATGGAGGCCGTGCGGGTGCCGCCATCCGCCTGCAGCACGTCGCAATCGACGACGATCTGGCGCTCGCCCAAGGCCGCCGGATCGATGACCGCGCGCAGGGAGCGGCCGATCAGGCGCTGAATTTCCTGGGTGCGGCCGGATTGTTTGCCGACAGCGGCCTCCCGGCGCATGCGCTCATGGGTGGAGCGCGGCAACATGCCATACTCCGCCGTTACCCAGCCCTTGCCCGAACCGCGCAGGAAGGACGGGGCGGTTTCCTCCAGGCTGGCGGTCACCAGCACATGGGTGTCGCCGAATTTGACCAAACAGGAGCCTTCGGCATGCTTGGCGACCCCTGGTTCCAGACTCACACTGCGCAATTGGTCGGCTGCGCGCGATTGATTGCGCATAGAGTATCCCTTGAAGTTTGTGACATCCGTCGTTACCTAGCGGCTCCGGTCGGCTTTGTCCAAAGCGGGGTTGGCCGTCTTGGGAATATTATAACCGGTACAAAGGCTTGGGTATGACTCCGTCCAGGACCGGCGCCGGCATTCTGGAAGACCGGCAGCGCGAGATTTTCCGCCACCTGGTGGAAGCCTTTATCACGTCCGGAGAACCGGTCGGTTCGCGCACCCTTTCCCAGCTTTTGCCCATGGCCCTGTCGCCCGCCTCGATCCGCAATGTCATGGCGGATCTGGAGACCATGGGGCTGCTCTATGCCCCCCATACCAGCGCCGGACGCGTACCGACGGAAAAGGGTCTGCGGCTGTTCGTCGACGGCTTGCTGCAGATCGGCGAGCTGGACCCCGCCGAACGCGCCGGCATCGAAGCGCGCATGAGCGGCAGCGGGCATGGCGTGGAAGAGGTGCTGACCCAGGCGACGACGCTGCTGTCGGGCCTGTCGCGCTGCGCCGGATTGGTGGTGGCCGCCAAACAGGATTCCGTGCTGAAACACGTGGAGTTCGTCAGCGTCGCACCGGGCAAGACGCTGGTCGTCATGGTTGCGGAAGACGGTCAGGTGGAAAACCGGCTGATCGACACGCCGATCGGTTTGCCCGCCTCGGCGCTGTCCGAAGCCTCGAACTATCTCAATGCGCGGCTGCGCGGACGCACGCTGGATGTCGCCCGCAGCGAAATCCTCGGCGAGCTCGAAGGCGAGCGCGCCGAACTCGACGCCTTGACCGCCAAGATCGTGGCGGAGGGCCTGGCAACACTGGCCACCCATGCCAACAGCGAAGAGAAAGTGCTGATCGTGCGCGGCGCCTCGCATCTGCTCGAGACGATGGAGGCGCAAAGCGACCTGGAACGCGTCCGCACGCTGTTCGACGAGATCGAGCGCAAGAACGATCTCATCCGATTGCTCGAGCTGGCCAAGGAAGGCGACGGCGTGCGTATTTTCATCGGCTCGGAGAACAGGCTATTCGGTCTTTCCGGATCGTCGATCGTGGCGGCGCCCTATGCCAATGCCCAGGGAAAGATCGTCGGTGTCATAGGCGTTCTGGGACCGACACGGCTCAATTACGGCCGCATCATTCCGATGGTCGATCATACGGCGAAAGTGATCGGGCGTTTGCTCGGACAGGGATATCAGGTTTAAGGAAGCATCATGGTTGACGAAAACGAACAGGAAGCCGCGGAAACTGCCGCGCCCCAGCAGCAGAACGACGCCGAAGCACAGCTCGCCGAAATGCGGGATCGCATGTTGCGCGCCCTGGCCGATGCCGAGAACACGCGCCGCCGCGCCGAGCGCGAGCGGCAGGAGGTCTCGCAATATTCCATCGCCCGCTTCGCCCGCGACATGCTGCAGATCGCCGACAATTTCGGCCGCGCCCTTGCCGCTTGCCCGCCGGAGCTGCGTGACGCCGCCGACCCGCAGGTCAAGGCGGTGATCGACGGCGTGGAAGCCACCGAGCGCCAGTTGCTCGGCACGCTGGAACAGTACGGCGTCAAGATGATCGACACCGCGGATGGCAAGTTCGATCCCAACCGGCATCAGGCCATCGCCGAGGTGCCAGGCGAAGGAAAGCCGCCCGGAAGTATCGTCAATGTGGTGCAGACCGGATTTATGATCGGCGAACGCTTGCTGCGCCCGGCCATGGTGACGGTCGCCCGTAAGGAAAACGGTACTGTTCCCAGTGGCATCGACACCAAGGTCTGAGGATGCGCCGTCGCGCGCGTCCCGCTAGGATGGCTTCATGAGCGATGTCCGGATCGTGGTGGCGGGGGCCTCGGGGCGCATGGGGCGGGCGCTGGTGCGCGTTATCGCGGAAACCAAAAACTGCACGCTGGCAGGCGCTTTGGAGGCCAAGGGTCATCCCGATCTCGGCCAGGATGCCGGCGTCCTAGCGGGTCTTAAGCCGCTCGGCGTCATGCTTACGGACGACCCGGCCGTCGTGATGGCCAAAGCAAATGCCGTGGTGGATTTCACCACGCCGCGCGTCTCCGTGATGCTGGCGGCGCTGGCAGCGGAGGCCGGTGCGGCGCATGTCATCGGTACGACGGGATGCTCGGCCGAAGACGACCGGAAAATCGCCGACGCCGCGAAACACACTGTGATCGTCAAGTCCGGCAATATGAGTCTGGGCGTCACGCTGCTCGCCGCACTGGTGAAGCAGGCCGCCAAGGCGCTTCCTGACTTCGACATCGAGATCGTCGAGATGCATCACAACAAGAAGGTCGATGCCCCTTCGGGTACGGCTTTGCTGCTCGGCGAAGCGGCGGCGCAAGGCCGCGGCATCACACTTTCGGATCATGCCATCCGCGCCCGCGACGGCCATACCGGTGCGCGCGCGGAAGGCGCCATTGGTTTCGCCAGCCTGCGCGGCGGCACGGTGGTGGGCGAGCACGAAGTCATCCTGGCCGGCACGGGCGAACGTATCGCGCTGTCGCACAGTGCCGAGGACCGCGTAATCTTCGCGCGCGGTGCCGTGGCGGCCGCCCTGTGGGGACAAGGCAAAAAGCCCGGGCTCTACGCCATGAGCGACGTGCTCGGCCTCTGATCCTTTCGTGCGGCTTCCACCGCCAGCATAGCGCGTTTGCGCACGATGCCCCAATGGTAGCCGGTCAGCGCGCCATTGCTGCCAAGCACGCGGTGACAGGGGATCAGCCAGGAGATCGGATTGCGTCCGACCGCCGTACCGACGGCGCGGCTTGCTTTCGGTGCCCGCAGCTTCTTGGCGATGGTGTGGTAGGTGACGAGCTTGCCGCTGGGAATCATCAGCAACGCTTCCCAGACCTTCATCTGCCATGGCGTGCCCATCAGATGTAACGGCAGATTGCCCCCGTAACGCTTAGGATCGAAAATCTGCCGTGCGGATTTTTCGGTGCGGGCGGCGTTCTCGCAATAACCCGCCTTGGGCCAGCGCGCTTTCATGTCGGCGAGCATCTCTTCTTCCGCGCCTTCATCGCCGAAGCCCAGACCGCACACGCCTTTGCCGGTCGCCATCACCAGCGCAGTGCCGAACGGCGAAACATGGAATCCATAATCGATCACCACGCCTTTGCCGCCTTTGGCGTAGTCGCCCGGCGTCATCGCTTCGATCTTCAGGCAGAGATCGTGCAGACGGGACGGCCCCGACAGGCCCGCATCGAGAGCTGCGTCCAGTACGCTGGCGCCTTGTGCCAGCTCTGCCTTGGCGTGGCCGAGCGTCAGATGACCGACGAAAGACTTCGGGCTGACACCGACATAGCGCGAGAATTCGCGCTGGAAATGGAACGGCGAGAGGCCGGCGACATCCGCCGCCTCTTCCAGCCGCGGCTGATCGAGATAGTGCTCGCTCAGAAAACGGATGGCACGGCCCATGCGCCGCCACTGCGCGGTGTCTTCACTGAGGGTCATTGTCTCGCTCATGGGCTCAAGATGGTCGAAAACAACGTCGGCTGCGACCCGTTTCTTGCGGCGTCACCACCGGTGGCGGGCATCCCACAACGCCGCGCGCAGCGCCTGGGCGAAAGACGCCCTTTCGGATGGCGCCAGGAAGGAGCCCAACCGGAACCCTTTGCCGTGGCTCCACAAAATCAGCTGGCTGTCATGCTCCGGCGGCTCGTCCATTTCCAGGCGCACCCAATAGGGATTGAGGACGATGTTCTGGCGATGGCCATCCAGTTTCTTGCGCTCGATCCGCAGGCTTGAAGGGGTCACGGTGACGTGCTCTTCCCGCTCGGCGGCGATGAGATTCCAGCGGAAAGCCCAGCCGAGCATCACCACACCGGCCGCCATGAACGGCAGGATCAGCCAGGCGCCGTGCAGGATGAAACTGGCGGCCAAAGTGAGGTTGGCACCGGCAAAAAGCCCGAGCACGAGCCAGAGGGTGCGCGGCTTGAGCGGCGGGCTCGGCCGCAACACACGGTCCAGCAAGACCTCGCGATCTTCGCTCATCCCTTAAAGATGGCGATCACACCCGGCGCTGGCAAGCCGTCTTGGAGAAGCAGGGATTTCCGGCCATTCTCCGCGGGTTTTCGCGCCCCTATGGAAGTTTTCATGGCCAAGCCCTTCACGAAATCGGAAGCCGAAACCTTCTTTGCGCGGCTCAAGGCAGCCATGCCCGAGCCTAAGACCGAGCTCAATTACATCAACCCCTACACGCTGCTGGTTGCCGTCGTGTTGTCGGCGCAGGCCACCGACAAAGGCGTCAACAAGGCGACGGCAAAACTGTTCGCGGTCGCCGATGCGCCGGCGAAGATGGTGGCGCTGGGGGAAGCGGGGTTGACGGCACACATCAAAACAATCGGCCTTTATCGCAACAAAGCGAAGAACGTCATCGCGCTGTCGAAAACGCTGCTCGAACAATTCGGCGGCGCGGTGCCGCGCGACCGCGAGGCGCTGGAGTTATTGCCCGGCGTCGGGCGCAAGACCGCAAACGTCGTGCTCAATGTCGCCTTCGGCGAAAAAACGATTGCCGTCGACACGCATATCTTCCGCGTGGCCAACCGCACGGGCCTGGCGCCGGGCAAGACCCCGCGCGATGTCGAGGACGGCTTGCTGCGGATCGTGCCCGACACGTATCTGCTCCATGCCCACCACTGGCTGATCCTGCACGGACGTTATGTCTGCGTGGCGCGCGGACCGAAATGTCCCGATTGCGTCGTGCGCGATCTCTGCCGCTTTGCCGACAAGACGAAGCCGGTCGCCGCCAAACCCGTCAGGAAACCGGTTGGTGATGCAAAGAAGCGAGGCAGGTAGGATCCGCCGCGATATCGGTACCGCGCGGAATGGTCTCGACGTGGCGCACAACCTGGGATGCGCCTTTCGCATAGAGAAAGAAAAAGGCGCGGCAATCTTTTTCGTCATAGCGCCAAATCGCGCTGCCGTTCTCCTTGCGCACGAAAGTGGGCGAACCGAAGGCATTCAGCAGACCGCTCGCCGACATGCCGATGAAACCGCGGGGCTCGCCGGCGGGCGGCTGCGACGGCAGCGGGATGGTCTGCGGCGCCGGCTCGCCGGCACAGGCGCAAAGCAGGGCGCAGAGAGAGATGGCCAGAATTGGGCGGATCATACGGGACGTTCCTCATGCGTGTAGCGCTTGAACATGTGAACCATGAATGCCGCGCCGAATAAAGGCGCCATCAGATTGACCAACGGCACAACCGTCAGGAGCGAAATGATGACTCCGGCCCAGAACACCCCGCCCCAATGTCGTCGTCGCAACGCATCCGCCGCGCTGCGCGACATGTGACGCAGCGCTACGAGTTCGAAATATTCCCGTCCCAGCAGCCAGCCATTGACGAGGATCGTGGCAACCTCGGCGATACCCGGCACACTGATATCGACCGGCAGGAGCGCCAGATCGACCAAGATGACCATCGTCGCCAGGCGCAAACCGGCAAACAAGGTGGTGCCGAAGGACGCCCCCGATGCCCGGGGGTCGGCGGGGTAGTAGCGCGCCTCCACGGCCCTGGCGACATCTTCCAGAAAGAACGTCGCGAACAAAGCCGCGACCGGCGCGCCGAGAAAAAAGATCAGCAAAATCAGCAGCACCGGCGCCAGGAAATCGAGGATCGCGTTCACCCAAGGCGCGCCGAGCGTCGGCAGATGCTGCACCCCATATTCAACCGCAACAAACAGGACGGCGAACAGCAAGATTGTGAGCAGCAGCGCGCGGATCACGACGCCCGACAAGGTGCGGTCGAACAGGAGATTTGCGGCCTTGCGCAGGCTTGCGAACATGGCAGACCTCCTTATAAGGGGGCGGTTATCGGCGCAATCTCAACAGCTTGGAGCAGTCATGGCGCGGAACTTCGATGTCATCGCGATGGGCAACGCCATTGTAGACGTTATCGCGCCCGTCGACGACGCTTTCCTGCTGACCCACAAGATCGCCAAGGGTGTGATGACCCTGATCGACGAGTTCCGTGCCAACCAACTCTACAACGCTTTCGAAGAACGGCGCGAAGCGGCGGGCGGATCGGCCGCCAACACAATGGCCGGACTGGCCTCGCTGGGCGCACGCGGAATCTTCGTCGGCAAGGTCAAGTCCGACCGTCTGGGCGAATCTTTTTCGGAGAGCATGCGGGATATCGGAGTCCGTTTCGCGACGGCGCCCGCCACGGACGGGCCTTCGACCGCCTGCTGCCTGATCGCCGTGGCAGACGACGGCCAGCGCAGCATGAGCACTTATCTGGGCGCCAGCCGCGAGCTCGGCGCCGCCGACATCAAGGTGGCCGAGATCGCCGCCGCGGACATCCTCTACATCGAAGGCTATCTCTGGGACACGGACTCGGCCAAAGCCGCGTCGCGCAAGGCCATCGAAATCGCCAAGGAAGCGGGAACCAAGATCGCCTTCACGCTGTCCGATCCGTTCTGCGTCGGACGCTACCGCGAAGAATTTTTGGAGTTGTTGGAAAACGATCTCGATATTCTCTTCGCCAATGAGGAAGAAGCCAAGGCGCTGTTCGAGGTCGAGACCTTCGACGAAGTGCTGCAGCGAATCGAATCTTGGAACGGCATCGCCGCCCTGACGCGCTCCGCGAAAGGCTGCGTTGTGGCAAACGGCGGCGAGGTTCATGTCATCGATGCGGCGCCCGTCGCGCGCGTCGTCGACACCACAGGCGCGGGCGATGCCTTTGCGGCGGGATTTCTCTTCGGCCTGGTGCGCGGAAAAGATCTCGGCGACAGCGGCCGACTGGGTGTGCTGGCGGCGGCAGAAATCATCTCGCATTACGGTGCGCGGCCGGAAGTGTCGCTTGAAGTCCTGGCGGGAGAAGCCGGACTGGTTTGACTGCTAGTTCTTCGTTTTGCGCAGATAGATATAGAGAGCACCTTCGCCGCCATGCCGGCGATGCGCGGCGCGTCTGTCGGCGATTAGCCGTGCCAGCGCCGGTTCGGCAAGCCAGCGCGGTACCATCGTTTTGAGCACACCGCGCGCGCGTCCCGCCAGTTCCATATCGAAGGGCGCATGGGGATCCGGCGCGCGCGCGCCCTTTCCCGTCACCACCAGCACCAGCCGGTCGCCGCGCTGAAAGGCCGCCTGCAGAAAGGCCGAAAGAACATGGTGTGCGACCTGTTCGGTCAAACCGTGCAGATCGAGCTTGGCGTCGGGCGAGACCGCGCCGCGCCGCAGCTTTTCGCTGGTCCGGCCGTCGACACCGCTGGGGACCGGCACCGCCGCTGCCTTTTTCGGCTTGACGGGCACGGCTTCGCTTGCAGGCGCTTTCGCCTTTTTGACCGGGGCCCGGCCGGAAATCACCGCGCGAAACAATTCGCGTTCGTCATCGGTCGTCGTCCGACGACTCATGGCATGGTCGCCGGATAATCGGTTCTGGGCGCCAGACGTGCGGCGACCGATTTTGGCAGCAACACGTAAAGCCGACCACGCTGCTTCATCCCGCCCGCCAGCTGTTCCGCCGTCTTGCCAAAACCGAAGAAAATATCGGCGCGCACGGGACCGCGGATCGCGCCGCCGATATCCTGAGCGACGAACAATGATCGCAGTGGTTTGGAGTCCGGCAAAGCGGTCGCGATGTAATAGGGTGCGCCCAAGACGTGCAGGCGGGTATCGACGGCCACGCTTGCGCCGGGCGTCAAAGGAACTCCTTCTGCACCTTTGGCGCCGAGTTTGGCGTCACCGATCGTTTCTTCCTTGAAGAATATGTAGGAGGCGTCGGCTTCCATGATCGATCGTGCGGCCGCGGGATGTGCGAGCAGCCAAGCACGAATGCTCTGCATGGAAAGGTCTTGCCGGGTCAGCGCGCCGCGGTCGATCAAGACGCGGCCGATGGGCGTGTAAAGCTGTCCATTCTGCGCCGCGTAGCTGACGCGCTTCTCGGTTCCGTCCTCGAAGCGCACACGACCCGAGCCTTGGATATGCAGGAAGAACACCGCAACGGGATCGTCGGCGTAAAAGAGGATGGGCGCACTGGGCAGGCCATGGGCATCGATGTCGGCGCGCGTCGCATAAGGTACCAGACGGTTGCCATCGACGCGGCCGGCAATGTGTTCGCCGTGCAGGCTCGGCCGAAACGCACCCAGGTCGACGCTGATGAGATCGTCCGGCACGCCATACACAGGAGTTTGGAAACGGCCGTGGCGGCTACGGCTGGCCCGCAGCTGCGGTTCGTAATAGCCGGTGAACAGACCGTTCTCGACGCGACCGGCGCTGATTTCGACTGGTACGAACCATTGCTGGAAAAATGCTCGTGCGGCGCCAGTCTTTTGGTTCTGCGCAGCCTGACAGGGTGCACGCCAATCCGCGGCGGTTCCGGCATAACCCGCGCCACCCATCGGCGTGGCAGCGGTTTCCTTTGTCAGCACGGCACAGGAGCGCAAAAAACTAGAAAGTGCGGCGCTTGGATCAGACGTGCTCCAACCCGGCAGAGCCGAGAATGAGGTCTTCGTCAAACGAAGAGGACCGGGTGTCGGCGGACGTAGAATCCACCATATCCAGGCGGCGGCAAAGGCGAGTGCGAGAACACCAAGGAAAATCGCTGCGAGAAGACGCCACCGCGCGGTCATGCAAGCTTCAAGGCAGATCGCCCGACGTCGCGACCAGCGTCCAGTTGGGATCGCGCGCCCGCACGTCGCGTGAGAAGGTCCAGACGTCGGTCACTTCGCGAACCGTTTTCGTATCGCCTTCCACGACCGTTCCGGTGGCATCGGTGGTGGCCGAAATGAACTGCGCGTTGAAAGACAGCGTGACCTCGGCCAAGCGCCCCTTGAGCGCGGCGGCGACGATTTTCACATCCTTGAATCCGACAAAGGTGAACGACACCTTCTCCCCGCGCTGCTCGCGGCCGTGTATGGCCCCGTCGAACGCCGCATAGACTTCTTCGCTGAGCAGCGGCCGCAGGGTGGTCCGATCATTGCCGGCAAACGCCGTGACGATCATTTCGTAGGCCGCGCGCGCACCGGTTGCGAAATGGTCCTTGTCGAAGGCGCGGTCGGCCAGCTGGATATCAACCAAGCCGCTGGCCAATGGATCAGACGGTCGTTCTGCCAAGGCCGGGCGTGTCGCAGTTCTGCTCGGGTCCTTAGCGGCATCGTCGCCGGTGCGGACCGGAGCGTTGCCGGAGAGCCGGTAATTCTCCTGCGGTGGGCGCTCGTGGCCTGTCCGACGACCCAGCACGGTGTACAGGCGGAACAGGATGACGCCAGCCACCATGGCAATCAGAAGGATATCGAGCAATTGGGAATTCGCCATGTCGGGCACCTTTTCCGCCGCTACGCGGAAGAACGCAATCTTACCGCCGCCTGTCTAGAGGGTCCAGTTAATATCCCGGCAAGGCGGATTTTGGGCAAACATGGTTGCCGCAGCGTTGCGGCCGTCCAATTGCTTGTCTTGGGCGAGCGTTCCGTGCTAGCGCCCGCGGGCGATTTTCCAAAGGTTTACAATGAGCGGCGATATTCCGGCTGGTGGCAGTGAGAATGGCGTGGACGCGCAGGCGCCCCGCGTGCAGGTCGTAGGCCAATACATCAAGGATCTCTCGTTCGAGAATCCCGGCGCCCCGGCGAATTTGACCTTTCGCCCGCAGATCGAATTGAGTGTCGATCTACAGGCGCGGCAGATCGAGCGCGAGCACTTCGAGGTTGAGCTCAAGCTGCGCATTTCGGCCAAGAGCGAAGAGAAGCCGGCATTTCTGCTGGAATTGGTTTACGCCGGTCTCTTCCACTTGGAGAACATTCCCGACGAAGTCCGCCAGCAGGTGCTGCTGATCGAGGCCCCGCACATCATGTTCCCCTTCGCGCGGCGTATCGTCGCCGACGTGGTGCGCGATGGTGGCATGCCGCCGCTGATGATCGAGCCGATCGACTTCGCGGCGCTCTATCGCGCCAAGGCGCTGGAAATGCAGCAAATGCGCGGCGGCAACCCCGGGAAGATGGACGCCTAACGGGCGTTCAGCTCCAGTTCCACACAGCGCCGTCGCCGAGCTCTTTGCCGACAAAGGCCGTGTGGGCTTCACGCTCGGCCGCCGTCAGCAGCGGCGGCAGCGGTGCGGGGCGTATCCGCGCCGGCCGGTTGTCGTCGACCGCAGTGGCGGCGGCATCGTCCGCTGGCGCCAGCAAAAGACGCTTCTGCCGGCCGCCGATCAGCTCCAGATAGACCTGCGCCGTCAGTTCGGCGTCGAGCAGCGCCCCATGCTTCTCGCGCGCCGACAGATCGATGCCGAACCGCTTGCACAACTCGTCAAGAGAATAGCGGACGCCGGGGAGCTTGTTCTTCGCCATTTCGATGGTGTCGATGGCGCGGGCCGCCGGAATAGGTTTGCCGCCGATGCGGTCGAGCTCGGCGTTGACGAATTTCAAATCGAAACTGGCGTTGTGGATAACCAGCGGCGCATCGCCAATGAATTCTAGAAACGCTTCGGCGACTTCGGGGAAGCGCGGTTTGTCGGCGAGAAACGCGCCGGTGATGCCATGCACGCGCTCGGCTTCCACCGGCATGTCGCGATCGGGATTGAGATAGCACTGATAAGTCTTGCCCGTCGGAAAATGGTCCAGCAGCTCGACGCAACCGATTTCGACGATGCGATGGCCGTCGGAGGGATCGAACCCGGTGGTTTCGGTGTCGAGCACGATCTCACGCATGTTATTTCATCTCCGCGCGGCGCGCCTTCAATTCCGCCACGATCTTCTTGACTTGCGCAAAAGCGTGGTCGAGGCCTTCACCGGTTTCAACCACAAAATGCGCTTTTGCACGCTTTTCGGCGTCAGGCATCTGCCGCGCGAGGATGTGATCCAACTTATCCGCCGTCATGCCCTCTCGCGACAGGACCCGCTCGCGTTGAACGTCCTGCGGAGCGGAGACCACCACAACAGCATCCATACGGACGTCGCCTCCGGTCTCGAACAGGAGAGGAATGTCCAGAACGACGAGGTCCATACCATCGGCATGTGCCTGTTCGACGAAGGCGCGTTGGGCCGTCGCCACCAACGGATGCACAATCGCCTCGAGTCTGGCGAAGGCGGCGCTGTTGCCGCCAACCTGGCGCGCCAAGGCGTCCCGGTCGACACGACCATCCGTTACCGCACCAGGAAAAGCCACGGCGATTTTGGCAACGGCACCCCCACCTGCTTCGTACAAGGCGTGCACAGCAGCATCGGCGTCGTAGACCGGTACACCGAGCCTGGCGAACATCTTCGCCGTTTCGCTTTTGCCCATGCCGATCGAGCCGGTGAGGCCAATCAGGAACGGGCGGTCAGCGGCCATGTTCCAGGGCCTCTTCCAACATGCTTCGGAGAGCGGCGGTGACTTCCGGCACGACGCCGTAGAAGGCCGCAAAGGCCTGCACCGCTTGATGCATCAGCATACCAAGGCCGTCGACCGTGTTGAGCCCGCGGGCCCTGGCCCGCGCCAAAAGCCCGGTTTCGAGCGGGCTGTAGACACCATCGACGACTGTCACGTCCTTTGGCAGCACATCGAGCGGCAGATCGAGCGAAGGCGTCGCGTTCATCCCAGCGCTGGTAGCGTGGACAAGCAGCCCGACATCCTTCCCGACGCTGGCCCAGTCATCGAACCCCATGACCACAAGTCTCGCTTTGATCTTGGGCGCCACGGATGCCGCCAAGCTGCGCGCGCGCCCTACATTGCGGTTCAGGATGTAAATCTCGCTCACGCCAAGGTCGGACAGCGCACAGCACGCGGCGCGCGCCATGCCGCCGGCGCCCCAGATCGCCGCATTCCGGCCCTTGAGGTTGTTCGTCTCCATGCCCTCGCGCAGACTTGCGCTCAATCCCGCGGGATCGGTGTTGCGCGCCTCGATGCCGTTTTCACCAAATAGAAGAAGATTCGCCGCGCCAGCGATTTCGGCCGCATGGTCGCAACGATCCGCGAGCGCAAAGGCGGCCTCTTTGTGGGGAATAGTGACGTTGACACCCTTGAATCCGGCCAGACGCAGCCCGTTCACGGCCTTAGCGAAATCCTCCTTGCGGATGGCAAGCGGCACATAGGCAGCATCGAGACTGTATTCGCGGATCCAATAGCCATGCAGCCGCGGCGACAGCGAGTGGGAGATGGGCCAGCCCACGACACCGGCAAGTTTCGCGGCTCCCGTGATATTCATTTCTCAATGACCCCATGCTCGCGCAGCGCAGCCAGTAGCGGTATCAGCGGCAGGCCGAGCACTGCAAAATAGTCGCCTTGGACCTGTTCGAAAAGCTGCGCACCGCGACCTTCGAGATGATAGCAGCCGACGCTGCTCAGGATCGCCTCGCCTTCGGCCGACAGATAATCCTCGAGAAATTTGTCGCCAAACGGCCGCATTCGCAAGGCGGCCTCTTCGCGCCGACGCCAGATCACCGATCCGCCCTTGGCCAAGACACAGGATGTGACGAGGACATGCTGTTTGCCGCGCAACCGCTGCAGCAAGGCGCGCGCCTCGATCAAATTCGGCGATTTGTCGACCACCTTGCCTTCGAATACGAGAACCTGATCGCAGCCCAGAACGAGTGTCTGCGGATGCTTCGTAGAGACGCGAACCGCTTTGAGTTCCGCCAATGCGTCAGCGATGGCGGCAGGCCCAGCCCCTTCGGCCAGCAGCGATGTTTTGATCTCATCTTCATCGACACCGGCCGGACGCACTTCGAAAGGCACGCCAGCCTCACGAAGCAGGCGGGCGCGCACGGCGCTGGCAGAAGCCAAGACCAATATGGTCATGCCGGTGTGCCCCGGCGGTCGGCCATGTAATTCAGGATTGTGGCGGCTGTCTCCTCGACCGAGCGCCGGGTCACGTCGATCGACGGCCACCCTTGTTGCTCGTAGAGGCGTCTTGTCGTCATGACTTCGGCGCGAACTTTCTCGAGATCCACGTAATCGGTCACCATTTGCTCGCCGATGGTTGCTAGACGATTGCGCCGAATTTGGACGAGACGTTCCGGCGAGGCCCACAAACCAACGATGAGAGGCTTGGTATAGGCCAGCAATTGGGCCGGTGCCGGCATACCGAGAACGAGAGGCACATTTGCGGCGCGCACGCCCCGCATCGCGAGATATACACAGGTCGGGGTCTTGGACGTGCGGCTGGCGCCCACCAGGATCGTGTCAGCGCCGCCGAGATCGTCAAGTGCCTGACCGTCGTCATGTTGGATCGTAAAGTTCAGTGCTTCGATACGCTGCAGATAGCGTTGGTCGACTTCGTGTTGTCCACCTGGCCTGTGCGTCTTTGGCGCGCCGAAGAAGCGCTGCATCAGACTGACCGGTCCTTCCATAAGGTCAAAGAACGGTGCGCTGATCAGCGTGCATTGGGCAACGAGCTCATTGCGCAGTTCCAGGTTCACGACTGTGAACAGTACCAAGCCGGGATGTTCGCGAATATAATCAACCGCTCGCAACAGCTGTCGTTCGCTGCGTACCAATGTGTAGGAGTGCTCCTGAACGATCACGCCTTCAAATTGGGCAAGCGCCGCTTTCGCAACGGCGTGTAGGGTCTCGCCCGTCGCATCCGAGATAAGATGGAGATGGAATTGCTCACTCACAGTTTTGCTCCTGATCCATCCACGTCATGCCTTCGACTATGCGCATAACTTGAACGGCCAACCAAGGTCGGTGCGTCTATGGGCGTAGAATCTCATGACCCGTCCTAACCCCGCACAACCACCCCTGTTACCCACATTTTCCGAAGCTCTTGAGTCTATTAATATTCCAGCCTACAGGAAGCCTGCGCCCACCGACCTCTCCACAATTCACAGGCCATACATCATCTTCAGAATCCTTTACTAGGAGTCTTGTTTTGGAGAAGAGAAAGAAGTTACTCGAAGCGCTCGAACGAAAAGTTGTCGTGCCGCCTCCGCTTTGGATGATGCGCCAAGCGGGCCGCTACCTTCCAGAATATCGGGAAACGAGAGCCAAGGCTGGATCTTTCTGGAAGATGTGTATGTCGCCGGAACTGGCGGCGGAAGTAACGGTACAGCCTATCGAGCGTTTTGGTTTTGATGCCGCAATCATCTTCTCCGATATTCTGGTCGTGCCTGCGGCATTAGGTCTGCCGGTGGTGTTTGAAGAAGGTGTCGGACCTAGGCTCCCGGCGATCACTTCGGTGAGTGGTCTGCAACGAGATCAAGCCAAATGGTCACAGGCGCTTGAGCCTGTTTACGAGGCGTTGCATCTCGTTCGAGCCGAGCTGCCGACTTCAACAACCTTGCTTGGCTTCGCAGGCGCGCCATGGACCTTGGCGACATATCTGGCCGCAGGACGGGGTGGCGACGAACAGAAGGCCGCGAAGCTTTGGGCGTATCGCGATCCTATCGGGTTCAAGGAGCTTGTGGATGTTCTGGTCGAATGTATCTCTCGACATCTCGTGGCACAGCTGAGAGCAGGCGCTGATGCCGTTCAGATCTTCGATAGCTGGGCATCCGGTTTGCCGCGGACGGCGTTTGTACCGTGGGTGGTTGAGCCCACCAAGGAGATCGTCGCCAGGGTTCGCGCTGAAATTCCCGGGGCCCGGATTATCGGATTCCCAAGGGCGGCCACGCTCGATGGCTATGAACTCTACGCCAAGGAGACGGGTGTAGATGCGCTCTCGCTTGATACAGCCGTAGCAATGGAGCGGGCTGCCAGCACGCTGGGATCTCGCGTCGCGCTGCAAGGCAACCTTGACCCGATTGCTCTTATCGCGGGAGGCCGTGCTCTGGCTGAGGGTGTGGACAATATCCTGGAAGCGACGCGTGGCGTTCCGTTCATTTTCAACCTGGGGCACGGCATCCTGCCTGAAACGCCCATCGCGCATGTCGAAGAGCTTGTTCGTCTGGTGCGGAGTGCGCGGTGAAGCTTGCCATCGTTTTGTTCAATCTTGGCGGACCGGATTCTCCGGACGCGGTTGAGCCGTTCCTGCGCAATCTGTTCAGCGATCCGGCGATCCTAACGCTACCGTCCTTCATTCGCATACCGCTCGCAAAGTTCATTGCCGGGCGCCGGGCGCCGGTGGCGCGCGACATCTACGCCAAGATCGGGGGAAGCTCGCCGATTCTGGAGGAAACGGAGGCGCAGGCCCGCGCCCTGGAGTCTGTGTTGTCGGCACACGAGACGCGTGCCTTTATCGCCATGCGATGCTGGAAACCGTTCAGCGATGACGCAGCCCGCGAAATCGCGGCCTGGTCCCCGGATCACATCATGCTCCTGCCGCTTTATCCGCAGTTTTCCACGACCACCACGGGGTCGTCACTGGCGGACTGGAACAGGGCGTCCAAGGCCGCTGGCATCGTGGCACCACAATCGCGTGTGTGCTGTTATCCGCGCGCGCCGGGATTTATCGAGGCGTTGGCCGCCTTGACGCGCGAGATGATGTCCAAGACGCGGCCGGATATTTCCTACCGTGTGCTGCTGTCGGCGCACGGTTTGCCGCAGCGTGTGATCGCCAAAGGCGACCCCTATCAGTGGCAGGTCGAACAATCGGCGGCGGCCCTTGTGGAACGTTTGGGGGTAACCGACTGGACGGTCTGTTATCAGAGCAGGGTCGGACCGCTGAAATGGATCGGGCCGTCGACCGATGCCGAAATCCGTCGGGCTGGCGCCGACGGCAAAGGGGTGATCGTGGTGCCGATGGCGTTTGTTTCGGAGCACTCCGAGACATTGGTCGAACTTGACATGGAATATGCAAAACTGGCGGGCGAGGCCGGGGTTCGCGATTATCTGCGGGTGCCGACGGTAAGCGCACATCCGGCGTTCATTGACGGGCTCGCGGAATTGGTGCTGCGGAGTCTTTCGCAGGCGGAACCGGTGACTTATGAGGGCGGCCGGATTTGCCCCGCCGAATGCGGGGCCTGTGGCTATTCGCAGGGGACGAGATGAAAGAATTTCTCATCGACAATTATCTGGTCATCAAGGCGCTGCATGTGATCGCGGTAATCGCCTGGATGAGCGGCATGTTCTATCTGCCGAGATTGTTCGTCTATCACACCGAAACCACACCGGGGGCGGCCGACTATCAGCGGTTCGTGACCATGGAGCGCAAGCTTCTGAAGATCATCATGAACCCGGCGATGATCACAGTGTGGGTGCTGGGCCTGACAATGGCCTGGCTGATGGACTACTGGCCGCTCCACTGGTTTCAGGCAAAGCTGGCGCTGGTTGCGGCAATGACCTGGACGCACCACTCCTACGCGATCTGGGCCAAGGACTTCGCACGGGAACGTAACGTCCGGACGGCGCGCTTTTTCCGGATTTGGAACGAGGTTCCCACCTTGTTGATGATGGGGATTGTCATCCTTGTGGTCATTAAGCCGGCATTTTAGCCGCCGGAGAGCGAAAATCGGCGACGGGCCGTTTGCAACGCCGCCAAATCGCGGTATAAAGCAGGAAGTTCCCCATTGAAGCTCGTAGCGGTACGCGCCGGTCAAGCGCGAAGGCCAAGAATGGCCGCAGACGCGGCGGGCGGACCGATCTATCTCCACCAATGAACTCGCAAGGCCATGCATTAAGGCGGGGCTTGCGGGCAGCGGACCATCACAAGCGTTTGTTTCAGGTGTATCTCCCATGACAGTGCAATCCGGCCTGCAGGCCATGAAGCTGCAGGATCTCAAGTCCAAAACCCCCACCGATCTTCTCGCCTTCGCCGAAGAACTGGAGATCGAGAACGCCTCGTCCATGCGCAAGCAGGACATGATGTTCGCGATCCTCAAGGAGCTCGCCGATCGCAATGTCGAGATCACCGGCATGGGCGTCCTCGAAACCTTGCAGGATGGCTTTGGCTTCCTGCGCTCGCCGGAATCCAACTATCTGGCCGGACCGGACGACATCTACGTGTCGCCTTCGCAGATCCGCCGCTTCGGGCTGCGCACCGGCGATACGGTGGAAGGCCCGATCCGGTCGCCCAAGGACGGCGAGCGTTATTTCGCACTGCTGAAGGTGTCGACGATCAATTTCGAAGACCCGGAAAAGATCAAGCACAAGGTCCATTTCGACAATCTGACGCCGCTCTATCCGACGCGCTGGCTCAGCATGGAGCTCAACGATCCGACGCTGAAGGACAAGACGGGACGGGTGATCGACATCGTCGCGCCCCAGGGCATGGGCCAGCGTGCGCTGATTACCGCGCAGCCGCGCACCGGCAAGACGGTCATCCTGCAGAACATCGCCCGCGCCATCTCAGCCAATCATCCCGAATGCTATCTGATCGTGCTGCTGATCGACGAGCGGCCGGAAGAAGTCACCGACATGCAGCGTTCGGTGAAGGGCGAGGTTATCTCCTCGACCTTCGACGAGCCGGCCAGCCGTCACGTCCAGGTCGCCGAGATGGTGATCGAGAAAGCCAAGCGGCTTGTGGAGCACAAGCGCGACGTGGTGATCCTGCTCGATTCCATCACCCGCCTCGGCCGCGCCTACAACACCGTCGTGCCCTCTTCGGGCAAGGTGCTGACCGGCGGCGTCGACGCCAACGCCCTGCAGCGGCCGAAGCGCTTCTTCGGCGCGGCGCGCAATATCGAGGAAGGTGGTTCGCTGACCATCATCGCCACGGCGCTGATCGATACCGGCAGCCGCATGGACGAGGTTATCTTCGAAGAGTTCAAGGGGACCGGCAATTCGGAAATCATCCTGGACCGTAAGGTTGCCGACAAGCGCATCTTCCCGGCGATCGACATTCTCAAGTCCGGCACCCGCAAGGATGAGCTGCTGCTCGACAAATCCACCTTGGCAAAAACCTATGTGTTGCGCCGCATTTTGGCGCCGATGGGCACGGTGGATGCCATCGAGTTCCTGCTCGACAAGCTGCGTTCATCGAAGAACAACGCGGACTTCTTCGAGAGCATGAATACCTAAGACTAGGGGATCAGCACCGTCGCGCCCGTGGTCTTGCGCGAATGCAGGGCCTCGTGCGCGGCGCGCGCGTCCTTCAGCGCGAAGCGCTGATTGACGGCGATCTTAACGGCGCCCGAGGCGATTACTGCGAAGAGGTCCGCGGCGGTCTCCTGCAGTTCCTGTGACGTGCGCACGTAGTGGAACAATGTCGGCCGCGTCAGATAGAGCGAACCTTTGGCGCTCAAAACGCCCGGTTCGACGGCCGGCACGGCGCCGGACGAATTGCCGAAGCTGACCATCATGCCGCGCGGCGCCAGACAATCGAGCGAACCCATGAAGGTATCCTTGCCGACGGAATCGTAGACCACCGGCACACCTTCACCCTTGGTCGTCTCCCGGACGTAAGCCACCCAGTCATCTTTCTGCAGATTGAGAACCTGGTCGTAGCCGTGCGCCTTGGCGAGGGCGATCTTGTCGTCGGAACCGACGGTGCCGATCACGGTGGCGCCGAGGTGCTTGGCCCATTGGCCGGCGATCAATCCGACGCCGCCGGCGGCGGAGTGGAAGACGATGGTCTGACCGCGCTGGACCGGGAAGGTGCGCTTCAGAAGATATTGCGCCGTCATGCCTTTCAGCATCGCCGCGGCGGCGGTTTCGTCGCTCACGCTGGCGGGCAGTTTCACCACACGGTCGGCGGGCACGTTGTTGGCTTCGGCATAGGCACCGACGGGACCGGTGCAATAACCGACGCGGTCGCCGGCTTTCAGACTGGTTACACCCTGGCCAACCGCCTCGACGAGGCCCGCCGCTTCGGAGCCGAGCCCGGACGGCAGCGGCAGCTTGTAGAGGCCGGAGCGTTGATAAGTGTCGATGAAATTGACGCCGATCACGGTGTGCTTCACACGGACCTGGCCGGGCGCGGGCGGTGCCAGCGCGATGTCCTCATAGGAAAGAACGTCGGGGCCGCCGGTCCTGGCGAAACGAATGGCTTTCATCGCGAGTTCCTAACTGGTTGTTCTGGCGCGCAAAATGGCGACACCTATTTGAAGCTCGAAAATCGAGAGGCGTATTCCCTCCATAAGCCACACGACCCCGCGGCGGTTCTTCGCCACGGATGGAACTTGGTGCGTCGGCGGCGATGTTCAATGCCGCTTAGGACCGCAGGTCAACTCAAATGCTGGCGGAAGAACGTCGCGGTGCGGCTGTTGGCAAGTCCGGCATTGGCCTGGTCGTAATGCTTGCCGCCAGGCCGCGCAAAGGCATGGTTCATTCCCGGATACTGATGGATGGTGATCCGCGTGTTGCCCGCGAGTCCCTCGACGATTTTCTTCTGCGCTTCGGGCGGGACATATTCATCTTTGCCCGCGATGTGCAGCATCAGCGGATTTTTGATGGCGGCCGCCTCGCCCAGGAAATTCTGGATGTTCACGCCGTAGTAGCCCACCGTCGCTTCGGAGTCGGTACGCGCGGCGGTGAGATAGGCGAGCAACCCGCCCAGGCAATAACCGACCGCTCCCACCCTGCCCGTGCAGACGCCGCGCAGATGCCGGATGGTGGTCTGGATGTCCTTGACGCCCAGATTTGCATCGAAGCTGTTCATCAGCCCAAAGGCGCGTTGCCATTCCGCATCCGTCTTGTCGGTGAGCTGGACGCCGGGCTCGAGCCGCCAGAACAGATCCGGCGCGAGCGCGAAGAATCCGCTGGCCGCCAGCTCGTCGGCGACGGCGCGAACCACGGCGTTGACGCCGAAGATTTCCTGGATGACGACGACGCCCGGGCCCCGGCCGGCGGCGGGGCTGGCCAGATAGCCGGCGAAGGAGCCGTCCGGCCCGTTGATGGTTATTTCTTGTCCTGACATCGGCATGCCGCTCCGTCTAACCCCGCAGAGAGGTTAGACGGAGTAACGGCGACAGGCGAGTCTCGGATATTTCCTATTGCGGACGGGTACCCTGCGGCGGCCGCGGCGGCAGCTGCAGAACCTGACTGAGGGTCACCGCATTGGCGATGGGCGCCGAACAATTCTGATGCTGGCAGACATAGGCGGTGGGCTGTCCGTTCTCCATCTTCTTGCCGAAGGCCGGATGGGTTTCGGGCAGAACCTCGTCCGGCTCGACCACCATGACGAGGCGGTTGGGCAGGCTGCGGCCATAGACCGCGTTCACCAGCTCGACGGTTTTGGAACTGTTCTTCGGGCCGACGATGACGATCTGCAATCCGGCCAACACCGTCTCCAGACTGTTCAGATAGGTGCCCATGGCGAGGAAGGAGCGGCCGACTTCGCCGGCGAAGGCGTTGATGATGGCGTTGGAGCGATCGCGATAGCTCTGTTCGCCGGTGGCGAGATAGAGCTTGGCGAGCACGGCGATCATCGTGGCGTTGGCGCTCTGCGCCGACTGATCGTAGATCGTCAGAACGCGATGCAGCAACGGCGTGTCGTCGATGGCGGTCTGGAAATAGGCTGCGGTCTTTGCGTCGGCGAAGAACTCGTTCAGCACCAAGGTCCAGTGCTTGGCGTGATCGAGATAGCGCTTTTCGGAGGTTGCTTCCCACAAGGCGAGCGCAGCACGCGCCATCTGCGCATAGTCGTCGGCGAAGCCCATATGGCCGCGCTTTCCGTCGCGCCAGGAGTGATAGAGACGGTTGCCGTCGCCCATCGCCTTGACGACGAAGTCGAAGGCGCGCGCCGCGACGCCGACCCAGCCCGGATTGTTGAAGGCACGGCCGGCATTGGCGAAGGCGCAAATCATCATGCCGTTCCAGTCGGCGAGCACCTTGTCGTCGCGTAGCGGCGCCGTGCGCGTCTGGCTGCGGGCGGCGAGCAGCAACTCGCGCTGGCGCTTGAGCAGCGCTTCATCCGCTTCGGGCAGCGGGTAAGGCAGGTTGCCCAGGCGATGAATGATGTTGCGGCCCATGAAGGCGCCTTCTTTGCGGATGTTGTAAACATCCTTGAAGCGCTGGGCGAAGGTGCCCATCAACGTGGCGTCGATTTCCGCTTCGCTCCAAATGTAATAGGAACCTTCTTCGCCATTGACGTCGGCGTCGATGCTGGCGGCGAATCCGTCGCCCACCATCATCTCCCGCTGCACCCAACCGAGCGTCTCGTCGATGCGCGTGAGGTAGAGCGGCACGCGGTTGTGTTGGCCAACCAGCGTCAGCGTGTCGACGAGCAGCGCGTTGTCGTACAGCATCTTTTCGAAGTGCGGGACCATCCAGCGTTCGTCGACTGTGTAGCGATGGAAGCCGCCGCCGACATGGTCGTAGAACCCGGATAGACACATGGCGTCGAGCGCCGTCTGCACGAGCTGCGGGAATTGCGCTGCGCCGCTGCGCAGATAGGAACGCCAGAGAAGTTCGACGAGGGGCGCGTTGGGAAATTTCGGCGCCCCGCTGAGGCCGCCATAGAATATGTCGAAGCGCTGCGCCACATGCACGGACAGAACGTCAAGTAGACGCGGATCGAGCGGACCGCGCATATCGCGCGACCACATGGCGGACAGCGCCTCCGAAACCTTGCCGGCATTGGCGGTGACGGTGTCGGCCTGCTCGCGGTACAGACGGGAGACGTCGGCGAGCACGGTCTTGAACGGCGGCTGGCCGTAGCGGTCTTCGTTGGGGAAATAGCCGCCGACGAAGAACGGTTCGCCGCGCGGATTGAGAAATACAGTGAGCGGCCAGCCGCCTTGATAGCCCATGGTCTGCGCCGCGGCCTGGTAGAGCTGATCGATGTCGGGGCGTTCCTCGCGGTCGACCTTCACGTTGATGAAGCTGTCGTTCATCACGGCGGCGGTGTCCGCGTCGGCGAAGCTCTCGTGGTTCATCACATGGCACCAATGGCAGGCGGTGTAGCCGATCGACAGAAGGATCGGCTTGCCGCTGGCTTCGGCTTCCTGAAAAGCGTCGGCGCCCCAGGGACGCCAATGAACCGGGTTGTCCTTATGAAGGATCAGGTATGGGCTTGTTTCCTCTGCGAGGCGGTTGCTCATCTGTTTTTTTCCAATTGGCGCGCGCCTTGCGACCGGCAAGGGCCCCACGCGCGCATTGCGTTGAGGGACTGATCTAGACCAAGCTTCCTTTAGCGCGGGGACGCAAGCGCTCACAAGCTGGAAGGCGGTTGATGGTGAAAGTGAACATCGAAATCGACATGACGGCCGA
>JAGWJY010000003.1 GCA_028865545.1 Alphaproteobacteria bacterium
ATTGTGCCGATCTTAGGGGTTGCAACCTACACAGCGCTAATCTGAGCGGAGCGGATATGCGCGGTGCGTCTTTTAAAGGTGCCAAATTGGCGTATGCGACGCTCGACCGAGCGGACTTGCGTGCGGCCATGATGATGTACATCAGACCTGACCGCACTTCGATCCTCAATCGAGGCAGCCTGACCAGCGATGGAAATGGCATTCCTGGTGGAGTGGATTTCTCAAATTGCTCGATGAAGTGTGTTTCATTCGGAAATGCAAGATTAAACGGCGTGAATTTCAGTGGTGCGGTTCTTTCAGGTGCAACGTTCACCGGCGCGAAATTGGTCAACGCGAGTTTTCGGGGTGCCGTATTAACCGGCGTGAATCTCAAGGATCTCGGGGTCTCGGCAGATGCGCTGAACGACTGTGTGCTGGATATCTCGGCCACAGCAATGGCGAAGGCCGGCGAATTGCGGGCTCGTCTCGATGCCCATCGCGAATGGATTGCCTCTAGCGGAAAGCAAGGCGCCTCGGCCGTCCTTGACGGCGAGGACTTGCGCCCATTGCAAGAGGATATTGCGGGCAAGAGTCTGATCGGACTTTCCGCCCGCAACGTCGTCGCGATCGGCGTCAACTTCTCCGGTTGCCAACTTCAGGGCGCGAAATTCGACGGCGCTGATCTGCGGGATGCGAATTTTTCTGATGCCGACCTCAGCGGAGCGTCACTGAAATCGGCAAAGCTTGCGCAAGCACAATTCGACAAGACAAATCTTCGTACCCTTCACCTGTTGAATGGCGATACCGTCGCGCCGGATTTGACGGAGGCTGAGGCCATTGAACAGCAATTCCAACGTGCGCATCTCGACAAACACGTGTCAGCGCTCGGCCTTCCTATCGCAATGGTGGTCTGAGAAGCGTCAGTCCGTCTCGACTGGACCGGGCGGAACGCAATCCTCGGGCGCAATGCCTTCAAGCACGTGGCAGAGATCTTCGGCGTCTTTATCCATTCCCGCCCAACGCAGTTTGACGATGAGTCTCTTGAGTCCCTGTGGCGTTACAGGCTGCTTGGCAGGTTGATTTCCTTGCTTGCCAGCAATTTGTAACATTTAGTCCTCCTACAACTCACATTTGATTTTTTTATGTTCTTGCTGCCGAAGACTTCACCTTCTTGATAATTTCGCAAAGCACGACAGTGCTTGATTGTACTCGAAACAGACGTTGGCGGATATGAAATACTTTCCACGTTATCTATGTAGCGCAGCTTCACGCGTGCATTGCGTAGAGAAACGCCGCGATGAATCCGAGTGCGGCCAACGCAACAAGTGAGATTGACGCACGACGCCCTGCCTCAAAACCGCCGAAGCTGATCGCATAAACCGCTTTGATGATGTTGTTCGACGACGCAGCGATTAAGATCGCGGCAGACAGCGTCCCCAGCGAAAGACCGTGCACACCACCCTGGGCAATGTTGATCACGTAAGGGTCAATGTCTGTCACGCCGACCACCAAGGCGATGGCAAAAAGACCAAGCGACCCGAATGTCGCCTTGGTCCAAGCCGACACAATAGATATGACGACAAATAGGACGGCGAAGACCGCGGCGGTCTGGAGTTGCAGTGGGTTGCGCGGTGCGACGTCGAGGTTTGAAACCGCCTTCTGCTTGTCTGCCCTGTCCCATTCATAGGTGGCGATTGCCACACCCAGCAGAAACAATCCTACGAGTACGGGCGCCAATTCCATCGCGACGTCCCGGTTAAACAGCGCGATAACCACGCCAAGGCGCACATACATGATCGCCGTCGCAGCCACGATGCCAGCCGTCAGTTCTGGACGACCGGCGTGCGTATCACGCTGCTGCTTAGCGAGAACAATGGTTGTGGCCGTCGAGGAATAGACGCCGCCAAGTATTGCTGGGAACAGCGCGGCATTTCGAAACGGTACGTATTTCTGAATTAAATAACCCAGATACGACAGCGCGCAGACCGCAACGACAGCAAGCCAGACCTGATACGGTGTCAACGAAGCAAGAGGTGTCAGCGGCTGGTCGGGAACGAGCGGAAGTACGACGCCGACCAGGATGAGGAATTGGGATGCCGTGAAGACTTCGTCCGTCGGCAGAAGAGTGATCAACCCGTGCAACTTCTCGCGTGCGCCGAGCAGCAAAGCCGCCACCACCGACACGGCGACGACGACCCAATAGGGCTGGGTCAGCGCGATGGGGCCAAGTGTGTAGGCAAGCAGATTGCTAGCGGGAACCATAAGCGACGTGCCGGTTTCGCGTGGCGAAGGCACCTGCAACGCGGCGTAGAGCCACATCGCTACGGCGATGAGACCTGCCACAAAGGCCAACGCGTTGCGCGGTTCGATGAGGTAGAGCATGGCACCGCCGAGTGCGAGTATTGGGAAAGTTCGGATGCCGCCCGGGCTGGTACGATCGTTGCGTTTATAGGTTTCTTCAAATGCGAGACCCAAGAAGATGCTGAGTGCCGCAACGAGGCCCAACCGCCAGGCCAACTCCAGCAGAGGCGCGCTGGCGGTCATCACAAATTAACTCCACCGCTCTGCGGTATCGAAACGATATGAACGTCACGCTGTGGGAAGGGGAATGTGATCCCCGATTTGTGAAAGCTGTCCCAAACCTTGAGCATCACGTCACTTCTCACATTGGTCGTGCCGTTGCGCGGATCCTCGATCCAAAAACGAATCTCCAGGTTGACGGAGCTGTCGCCGAACTCCCTTAGCAAGCAGATCGGCTCGGGCCGCTTCAGCACGCGTTCTACACTCTTTGCCGCCTCCACGCAGAGGGCGATCGCTTTGTGGACGTCGGATTCATAGGCAATCCCTACAGGAACATGCAACCTGAGCCGAGCGTCTGAATACGACCAGTTCTCGACGCCATTCTCCAAGAAGTAGTCATTGGGGACGAGATGTTCGACACCGTCTCTGGTGCGCAGCGTGACATAGCGCGCGCCCATTGCCGTGACCCAGCCATAACTGTTCTTGTATTCGATGATGTCGCCGGGTTTGATCGTCTTGCCGATCAGCAGCGTCAGGCCGGCGACCAGGTTGCCGACCACGCGCTGCAAGCCAAGACCAACACCCAAGCCGACGGCGCCAAAGACAACAGTGAGCGCCGTCAGATTCACGCCAACGGCCTGTAAGGCGACGATCACCGCAGCAGAAGGCAGAATAATCCGCATAAGTTGGGTGAGCAGAACCTGTACGGACGGAGTCAGTGCCTCCGACCCCATGATCCGTCGCTGCAGGAACCGTATGAGCAGCGTCGTCAACCAAAGCAGAGCGGCTAGAATGAAAATCGCGTGGATGACCGTCAGCGCTGTGATGGGATTCTTCGCCCGATAAAGCACGGTGGCGTCGAGGTACTGCATCAGAGGATCGAGGAGCCCCAGGATACTCAGCGAGGCGACCGACCAAGCGGCGACGGAAATCGTCGCCGATACCAATGGGCTATTGACGACGAAAGACAGCAGCCGGATGCAGATCCACGCCAGCAGGAGGGCAATCGCAGCATCGATGAGCGGCAATGTCATCCCCATCACGCTGGCGACCACGCTCGAAAGCCAAAGCGCCAAAAGCCAGAACAATGGCGGCGCAACCGACGCACAGACCCGGACGAAGGTCGGCGCCCAGTTGCGCGGCACGTGCTTGAGGGCAACCTTCGTCAATCCGGGCCGGATCAAAATCGCAAGCCAAAACGCACTTACACCGGCAATTACGATCAAACCCACCTGAATGAGGAAAATCGGCGCCTCGATCCGTGAGAGGAATTCATGGGGTGTGTCCGCAAACATGCGGTCGAGGTTCCAGCGCAGGGAAAAATCTTTCATTGATGGTCACAAGGGAGTCGGCCCACCATCATTAGCCTGCGTGCAACGCGGTTCAAGCCGTTGTGGTGCACAATTAACGCCTCGGACAGCGCCCCACTGCCCGGCCATGGACGCTCGCACCGGCAATATACCGTCGCCTCGACCAAGGTCAGCCCCCATCAGGTGAGCGGCACTACGTTGCGGCAGAGGGCCAGTGCCGATAGGTTCGGTCAAGCTCAGAAGGGCTGCTTTGGAGATCGCAGATGAAAGTCGTTGTATTTGAAGCTGAAGAACGGGAACGTGCCGCGTTCGACCGTTTGATGCCCGCTAATCAGGTGGTCTTTGTGACGGATCCGTTGCGGGATACAAACGCAATGGACTATGCAGACGCAGATATCGTCTCGACTTTCATATATTCGGAGTTAGGCGCCGACGTCATTGCACAACTTCCGCAGTTGAAGTTGATCGCAACGCGCTCGACTGGTTACGAACATATCGATTTGGCCGCCTGTAGCGAACGCAAGATTGCCGTCGGCAACGTGCCCACCTATGGGGCGAACACGGTGGCCGAGCATATCTTTGCGCTGTTGCTGGCCATCAGCCATCGCTTGCCGGAAGCCATCGAACGCGCCCAGCGCGGCCACTTTTCGCCGTTCGGTCTGCAAGGGTTCGATCTGGCCGGCAAGACCCTCGGTGTCGTGGGAACGGGCAGTATTGGGCGCCATGTCGTACAGATCGCCAAGGGCTTCGAGATGGATGTTGTGGCGTTCGACGTTCACCCAAATGCGGAGATGGCCGCCGAGCTGGGCTTCCGTTATGTGACTTTCGACGAACTACTCGCCTGCGCCGACGTCATATCCTTGCATGTGCCGTCGCTGCCCGAGACGCACCACCTGCTGCGCGCCGAGACCTTCGCGTGCATGAAAGACGGCGTGGTCATCATAAACACTTCGCGCGGCGATCTGATCGAAACCGGCTCGCTGATCCAGGCGCTGACCAGCGGCAAGGTCGCCGCGGCTGGTCTCGACGTGTTGCCGGACGAGCCGATGATCCGCGAAGAAGCGGAGTTGATCCACTCCATTTTCAGCAAGGAGCACGATCTGCGGAACCTCGTCGCGAATCATGTTCTCCTGCGCATGCGCAACGTGATCATCACCCCGCACAGCGCCTTCAACACGCGCGAGGCCGTCGGCCGCATCGTTGACATCTCAGCCGCCAACATTGCGGCGTTCCTGGATGGCCACCCGCAGAACGTCGTGACAGAAAAGTCGAATGAGCGGCGCTGACACGACGCGTCCGCGCCAATCTCATCGTGATCAAATTGTGGCAATATCATCGCCGCAAACATTTTCTTCGACGAGTCGACGATCATCGATAGGCAGTGCGAGCATACACGTTTGTGCATGATCCGGCATGTATTCTATAAGATTATATGCGGATTGACCGCTATTTTACGGTCTAATTTCGCTGGACATGGTTTTGGTTGAATATTCGGCTCGATTGTGGAGACTGGCTCCATGGATTGTATGGAGATGAAGCAATCGGGGATTCGAGCGCCGGAACCCCGGCTAGATTGGGCCTTGTTTCTCGATATCGACGGGACCTTGATCGAAATTGCCGAAAGCCCGAACGCCGTCAAAGTCCCGGAGACGCTCGCGTCGACATTGGTGGCTGCCGGACAGTCGCTTGACGGCGCGTTGGCGATCGTCAGTGGTCGCACACTCGACGTCATAGACATTTTGATGGCACCGCTCAAACCACCTGCTGCCGGCGAACACGGAGCGGTGATACGCCTGCCAGACGGTTCGGTTTGGAACGCCGCATCGGAACTCGCAGTACCGGCCGAATGGAAACAACGCGTATGCCGAGCTGCCGAGACCTGGAACGGCACTGTCATTGAATACAAGCCCTACAGTATCGCGGCGCATTTCCGCCAAGCGCCGTCATATGGCCCCGATGTCCAGCGACTTTTCGAGGCGATGGTGGCCGAGAACCCCAACGACTTCGAAGTCCTGCGGGCGTCCATGGCGTTTGAAGTTCGTCATCGCGACATCAACAAGGGCGCGGCCGTCCGTGAATTGATGAAGCACGCACCGTTTTCCGGCCGCGTGCCTGTTTTCGTCGGCGACGATGTGACGGACGAGGACGGCTTTCGCGTGGCAACGGAATTGGGCGGCCTGGGCCTTCATGTCGGGCGATCGTTCGGCGGAAAGCCGTCCGAAGTGCGCCGTTGGCTCGAAGCGTTCCGACCAAACGACGCGAGCTGAGAGCTATCATGCGCCAACTCGACCTCGCTCCCATTGGAAACTGCGCTGTCGCCAGCCTGATCGATGCGCAGGCCAGACACGTCTGGTTCTGTTTTCCGCGGCTCGACGCCGACCCGGTTTTCAACGCACTGGTCAACGGCAACGATCCGGCAACCGGCTTCATGGATGTCTTGGTGGAAGGCTTCAAGACCTCAAGCCAATCCTATCTGCGCAACACTGCGATCCTCGAAACCATATTACGAACCGAGAACGGCGAAGCTCTCAGGGTCATCGACTTCGCGCCGCGCTTTCGCCAGTTCGGGAGGAGCTTCCGTCCGCCAATGCTTGTCCGCCGCCTGGAGCCGATCAGCGGACAACCGCGTATTACACTGCGCATGCGGCCTAGCTTCGGCTACGGCAAAACCGCTCCGCAAATCAGCATCGGCAGCAACCACGCGCGCTTTATCGGCAGCGACAATGTTTTGCGGGTTACGGCGGACATCGGTCCATCCTACATCCTGAACGAAACACCATTTTTGCTCGACCAGCCCGTCAATTTGTTCATTGGCTCCGACGAAAGCGTGCAGGAAGACCCCGATGGTCTGGCAAAACGTTTCCTGCACGAGACCACGGGATACTGGACAGATTGGGCGCGTCAGTTGGCGGTTCCGTTCGATTGGCAAGAGGCCGTCATCCGTGCGGCAATCACGCTGAAATTATGCAGCTACGAAGAAACCGGGGCGATCGTCGCGGCCCTGACCACTTCGATACCGGAAGCGCCGAATACAGAGCGCAATTGGGACTATCGCTATTGCTGGCTGCGGGATTCCTACTTCACGGTCAACGCGCTAAACCGTCTCGGGGTAACGCGGACCATGGAACACTATGTGCGGTTCCTGCTTGACACGGTTGTCAACGAGCAGGCTCGGGAGCTGCATCCGGTTTACCCGATCAATTCGCGTACCAAATTAAAGGAATACGAAGCCGAGGCGCTTGCTGGCTTCCAGGGTATGGGACCCGTGCGCGTGGGTAATGCTGCTGCCGCGCAGCGGCAGAACGACGTCTACGGCTCCGTCGTGCTGTCGTCCGCCCAAATCTTCTGGGACTCCCGCATCCCGTCGATCGGGGGCGTCAACCTCTATCGCCGGCTGAGTCCGCTGGGAGAAACGGCACTGCAAAGCGCCCTGGTTCCGGACGCCGGCCTCTGGGAATACCGCAATCGCAGCGGCGTATTCACCTATTCGGCGACGATGTGCTGGGCGGCTTCCCATCGGTTGGCAATGATTGCTCATAAAGTCGGGGCGACCGACGAAGCGATACGCTGGGGCGAAAAATCCAAGACTCTGCAGCAGGAAATTCTGCAGCGTGCGGTCACGCGCGAAGGCTGGTTATCCGGAGCACTCGATACGGAGATCGCCGACGCTTCCGTTCTTCTGCTGCCGCAGCTGGGTATACTACCAGCCACCGATGAACGCTTCCTGCGAACGCTCAAGGTCATCGAAAAGCGCCTACTGAAGAACGGCTTCTTACTGCGCTATGACGAGGCCGATGATTTCGGCCGCCCCGAAACCGCATTCGTGGTTTGCACGTTCTGGTACATCGATGCCCTGGTGGCCGCTGGCCGCCAGGAAGAGGCGCGCGAGCTGTTCGACAACTTGCTGTCCCGCCGCAACAACGCCGGCCTTCTGTCTGAGGACGTCGATACGAAAAGCGGCGAACTCTGGGGCAACTTTCCGCAAACCTATTCGCTTGTCGGTCTCACCCTTTCGGCACACCGACTCAGCCGTACTTGGGAGCAAGGGCTATGGCACGCGTCGTAATCGTCTCAAATCGTGTACCCATACCGAACAGTCGCGGTCCGCGGGCCGGCGGCCTCGCGGTCGCGCTCAAGGATGCGGTAAAAAAAGGTGGACTGTGGTTCGGGTGGAGCGGCCGCACCACCACCGAGACAAACGGTGACGCGCAAATCGTCCGGCACGACGGCGTCGACTACGCCACCATCGATCTGTCGGAGAGCGAATATAAGAAGTTCTACGTTGGATTCGCCAACGGAACGTTGTGGCCACTGTTGCATTTTCGCCTTGGTCTGATTGAGTTCCGGCGCGAGCACCTCGATGGCTATCGCGTCGTTAACGATCTATTTGCTCAGTCGCTCGCTAAGCTGTTGCGCCCTGACGATTTGATCTGGGTGCACGACTATCACCTCATTCCGCTGGCAGCCGCTCTCCGCAAGCTAGGCGTGACCAACCGGATAGGCTTCTTCCTTCACATTCCATTCGTGCCATCGAGCGTCTTTGCGGCACTGCCGCGCGGCGATGAATTGATGAACGACTTCTGCGCCTATGACGTCATCGGATTCCAGACGGTTGAGCATCATCGTGATTTTCTCGACTCCTTGCGACGAATCTTGCGATACCCCGTCGATGCCAACGGCATGATCCTGGCGCCGGGACGCCACGTACAGTCGATCGTTGTCCCAATTGGAATCGACGGTGTGGAGTTTCACAAACAAGCGGAGCAATCCGTCAAAAGTAAGAATTCCCGCCGGCTGCTGGACAGTCTTGTCGGCCGCCATCTGATGATCGGCGTAGACCGCCTTGATTATTCCAAGGGATTGCCTAATCGCTTCGAGGCCTTTAACCGCTTGCTTACGCGCTTCCCAGAACACAAGATGAATGTCAGCTTCCTGCAGATTGCAGCGCCATCGCGCGAAGATGTTACGGAATACGCAGCGTTGCGCCCCGTCCTAAACCGCATGGCCGGTGACATCAACGGCAGACATGGCGCGTTCGACTGGGTACCGTTGCGGTACATGAGCCAAGGTTTGGCGCGATCGACCCTGGCCGGATTCTATCGGCTGGCGCGGGTCGGCGTGGTGACTCCGCTACGCGACGGCATGAATTTGGTAGCGCATGAGTACGTTGCCGCACAGGATCCCGATAACCCCGGCGTCCTTATTTTGTCGCGCTTCGCGGGCGCCGCGCAGTATTTCGAAGACGCACTTATTGTGAACCCCTACGACCCAGACGATATCGCAGAGGCCATGCACGAGGCGCTGTTGATGCCTTTGGACGAGCGCACGCGACGATACCAGAGCATGTTCGAGCGCCTACGCGAACTGACGGCGGAATCGTACTGCGCGACATTCCTTCACGCACTTGAGAACGAACGCGCAACGCCGGCACAAATCGCACCAAGTGAAGGTCATGTTCTTATCTGACATTTTGAAAGTCATCGCTTGGCTACCGGATTGGCTGGTCGCGGCGACAGCACTATTGGCCACCGCCGGCCTGGCCTTGCTCGCCTTCCGATTGGTTCGCGGCGCCCTTCATCGTGCCGTGAAATTCGATCACCCTTTCCTCCACACCCTGCTGCAGCGCGCGAGCAGCCTCTTCCAATTCACTGTCATGCTGCTAGCAACCAACATCGTTGTTCCTGTGCTGCCGTTGGACAACGGTGTTGAGGGAACGCTGCACCGGCTCCTGACCGCCGCGTTTGTGGTTCTGTCGGGCTGGATTGCGGCACTCGCCAGCGATCTGGCGATTGACCGTTACATCGGCCGCTTCAAGATCAATGTCGAAGACAATCTTCTGGCGCGCAAAGCGGTCACGCAGATGCGCGTACTAAAGCGCACGGTCGAAGTCCTGATCGGAGTTATTACGCTCGGCTTTGCCCTGATGACCTTCGACACCGTGCGTCAGTACGGCATCAGTCTCTTTGCCTCCGCAGGCGTCGCCGGTCTGGCTGTCGGCCTTGCCGCCAAGCCACTGTTGAGCAACCTCATCGCCGGCGTGCAGATTGCCCTCACCCAGCCCATCCGTATTGAAGACGTCGTTATCGTCGAGGGAGAATGGGGTTGGATCGAGGAATTCACGTCGACCTATGTGGTCATCCGGATTTGGGACCTTCGACGACTGGTCGTGCCGCTCAGCTATTTCCTCGAGAAGCCTTTCCAAAATTGGACACGCGTCTCTTCGTCAATCCTCGGCAGCGCCTTCTTCTATCTTGACTATACCGCAGAGATAGATCGCGTGCGGACCAAGTTCGAAGAAATCGTCAAAGCGTCAAAATTATGGGACGGTAACGTCCTTAGCATGCAGGTGACCAATATCAGCGAGCGCACAGTGGAGATTCGAGCACTGATGAGCGCGCGTAATTCTTCGCTGTCCTGGGATTTGCGCTGTGAGGTCCGCGAAAAGCTGCTGGTTTTCCTGCAGCAAAACTATCCCGAGGCGCTGCCGCGTTGGCGCGCTGACATCAGCGAGATGCCGCAACGCTTCCAAGCCGGATGACGGCATCGACCATCGCGTCGATATCGCAAATCTGTGTGCGGTGGTTGACGAAGGCAGCGCGTATGGCCATCTGACCGTTGATGATTGTGGTCGATGGCACCGCGACTCCGGATTCGTGCAGATCGGCAACGATCTTCGCATTGGCGGTATCGTCGGCACGGTAACGGAAGCAGACAATGTTCAACTGCGCCGGCGCCAGAAGCTCCAATTGGGGCTCCGTGCGGACGCGCTGTTCGAGATACCTGGCGAGATCGCAGGTTCGTGCAATTACCGCACCCAAGCGATCGGTGCCGTAGGTTTTCAACGTGAACCACGTTTTTAGCGCCCGGAAGCCGCGCGAAAGGTCCGGTCCAAATTCGCTGGGCCAAGGTGAGCCAGCCGCCAGACCGCGTGTCTCACGCCGCAGATAGGTGGCTGGCGAAGCGAACGTATCACGGTGGAGTTCACCATCGCGCACCAGTAGGAAGCCAGCGTCATAGGGCACCTGCCCCCATTTATGAAAATCGAAAGCAATGGAGTCCGCGCGTTCGATACCTCGCACCAACGGTGCAAGCTCCGGCGACCAAACCGCCAGCGCACCAAATGCACCGTCAATGTGAAAGCGCATCTTTTCCTGCCGGCAAATTTCACTCAGAGTCAGCAAATCGTCGATCGCGCCGGTATCGACCGTTCCGGCGGTGCCGATCACCAAGAATGGTTCCAATCCGGCGGCACGGTCCTCCGCAACCGCCTTGCGCAGTGCCGCGATGTCCATTCGGAAGCGCTCATCGGTCGGGATTTTCTGCAGCGCGTCGGTACCCAGGCCGGCGATCTCCATCGCCTGGGCGACACAAATATGGGCCGACGTGGAGGTATAGGCGCGAAGCTTTGCGCTCTGCGCGGCGATTCCGGACTGCCGTGTTGCGCGGCCCAAGGCAGCCGTGCGCGCAATCAAGATGGCAAGCAGATTGGCGATGGATGTACCGGTGACGAACAACCCGCTGGCTCCATCGGGAAAGCCAAACATCTCTCGGGTCCAGGCAACGATCTGCCGTTCCACCTCTATCGGCATGTGATCGCGGCCGCCAAGATTAGCGTTCAAGCCGGCCGCCAGCATTTCGCCGAGCATACCCACGGCCGTACCGCCGCCGTGCACCCAGCCCATGAAACCAGGATGAACATTGCCGGTGGCATAGGGGGCGACGAACCGAGAGAACTCTTCGTAGGCGTCTTCCAGACGGGCTGGTTGATGCGGTAACTTGGTGCGGAAATGCTCGCGCGCCTGCTGTGGGATGGGTTGCCACACCGGTCGTTCGCGGACATGCTCGATATAATCGATCATGTCGTCGAGCATACGGTGCCCTAATGCCCGCAACTCGGTCCAATTTTCGGGGTCTAGGGTGATACCGTTCGAAACGCGATTGTCTTTGGTCACGCGGCGCAGGCCTGGGGCTTTCCAGCGTGATCGTATAGCATTGCCACGAACGCGTCGAAAACCTTCTGCATCTGCGGCGCCTTGTACGGAAAGACCGCCGGAGGGTCCATGTTGTGGACAATCGCAGTATTGTCGGCCTCGAAAACCAGAAGATCACCGTTCCGTGTTTCCGCGCAGTCGATCTGGAAGTAGTCCAAACCGATCCGGTTTATGGCCTCGGAAAGGGCAACGGCATGGCGTGCTGCAAACTCGCCATCGAACGTTGCCATGAAATGCGCCTCCTCGGCGCGCTTCCCTTCGCTGAGAGTCATATCGGCATTCAGATACCAGATTTTCCACTCGTCCGAAATCGCCATATGACACGCATAGGGTACGCCGTCGACGCAGACCAGACGGTATTTGCGGAACAAGCCGTCAGAGCTGGCATAGTCGACAAACCGGGAGATGAAGAACTCCGCTTCCGGGCGCTGCGCCAAGTATCCGGCGATGTCCGACACGTTCTCGAGCTTGGCGAGGCCGCGGCCAGCATGCGAACCGATCGGACGTACGATCAGCGGGAACCCACCGTCATCTAGCCATCGTGGAAGGTCCATCTCGCTCAGCGCCGCCAAATCCGGTCTGGACAACCGGGCTGTCATGGGAATTTCCAGGCCAGAGACCGACCTCAAAAGGCGATAGAGGCGGTCTCGATCGAGCGCGCGGATTCGCATGGCTGGGTTGAGGACTTTGCGCGGCCATTCGGCGGTCAATCTCTCGATGTCGTCGAGCGTGGCCTGCGTCTTGTCATCGTCCGGGGCGACCACGATCGCCACATCGTGCGCAGGCAACGGGTCCGGCAGCGGCTTACCCGGAACGACATACAGCGTGGTCAGTTCGACATCGGAGCCTTCCAGCAGAAATTCGATTGGCGTGTTGCCGCCGATGTCCATTTCGGCCGCCAGTGCGAGAACCCTCAATTTGGGTGTCGGCGTGGCGCAGGGCGACCGATAGAGCCGCTGATAGTCGAGGACGTCCCTCTGGATCGCAAGTCCCGTCGCCTGGTCTCCCAACAATTGCGCGATGATCGACAAATCCATACCGATGCCCGAACCCTTGGCATCGTCTGTCACCTTCTCCATCATCTCGTGCCAGAGTGGGCGTAAGTTGACACCGTTGAAGGCCATTTTCGTCAACTGCGCTACACCCATGCGATCGACGCGAAACGCTTCGGCGGCACTCATTTCGGCCTCGCAAGATCGGCGGCGACGATCAACTCTACCTTCCGCACAACCGTACCAATCTCGTCGATCACGGCGCAGATATTCCGTTCGGTCGCATCGTCATCGTTCGACCAAGCCTCAGACAACGTGCGTGCGCCAATGTTGATGCGCAAAACCGTACCACCCGGAAGCTTGACCGGTTGGCCGATATGACATTTCAGACCTGCGAGAGCACGGTCCTCTTCCTTCACCGTTTCCGGCAAGGCCGACGAGATATCGCGGTTGAGAAGGTGATATATCTTCGTCATCTCGTCGAGGCCAAGCATGCGGTCGCCGTTTCTGACGAAGAACGGAAAGATCGTCGCAGGCATGCCGTCGGTATCGGCGCCCTGTCCTGCGACCAATGCGAGATTCGGCGACGAGGCGATAGTTGCTTGTACCGCTTCGGCTAGCCTTTCCAATGTCGACCGCCGAAAGGACTCCGGAAGAGCGTAATACGCTTCCATTTCTTCCAGCGACGCCTCCCAGCGCAACCATTGGCCGAAATTCGGCTCGGACGACAGCACGGCGCGCACGGATGACCATCGCAGTGGCAGATCGAAGCGTGTCGCGTAGTCGGCAATCCCTTGAGGCGGCATCTCCATTGCCGCAATGCGGTCCGACAACGCTTGTGGCCAGAGAGATGCACCGCTGAATGCCGGACCGGTAAAGAACTTGGAGCCGGTCAGCAGCACGACGTAGCCGCGATCCAGATAGCTCCGCAGCCGCGACCGATCGATACGCATCTGACACGCATCTATCACGACCTGCACGTCCTTCGGCCAACGCGCCACCACGTCGCGCAGGCACCTGTCGGACGGCGCGCGCCAGCCCAGCTTTGAAGAATGCATCGCCTGCAGGATAACTTTGTGGCCGGCACGGATTTGCGTCTTGACGGCCTCTAACACGGCAGCATCAACCTCCCGCTCCGAACGCGGCGTGCCGTCTTCGGAAATCAGGGGGATGTTGACGTTCGCCACATCTTCAGATGCGCCAACGATGGGCTCACCTTTAACAACGGTCCGTCCTTGCGCCGTCCGGTCGGAAAAGTGGCGGCCGCGGCAGGTATGCACCGTGCCGCCGCCCGTCTGATCCGCGGCGACAACGACGCTGGCGACGAAGCCACCCACCAATTGGCGGATGAAGAAGAGCGCGTGCAGCTGTGAGTCTGTGCCGGACGGCGAAAAAACGATCTCGGCGCCGCCAAGTCCAAGCAACGACCGCAGCGACTGGCGCATGGATTCGACACGCCAATCGAGTGCATTGCTTATGCCAAGAGATACCGAAGCTTCTATCAACTCGCCGCGCGCGCGGCGCGCGCGCTGATAGGCACGCTCAGATATCGACGTCGCCGTCGACGAGGAAAATGCCAGCGTTCCAGGACAAGGATGAGGACTGCACTCATAGACATTGGCGGTGTTGACGGGGTCAACAGTCAGCCGGGCGTCTCCGCCTTCGACGAGGAGAAACGGCAAAGGTTTGAATAGAGCGCCGAGAGCACTCGACGGAATAATCGGTGACAGTTCTGTGTCGGTCGCCAAAGCGCCAGATTTGCGCATTCGCCCAGCACTCCTCTCAAACTGGCGCTCACGGCCCATACACTCGGCGGATTTGGTTAAAATGTGGTTGCAAAGCGGGTTCCCTCGCCGTGATTGGCGCTACAAGCACGTGTCTCCGCGCCGGTGTCGGCCCTTGTCGGCACCTCTGCGGTTTTTCGTGCAGACGACGGCAACATCCGCCTGCGGCATCTTCGTTGAAATCCACGTATGGCGCCTGTAAGCAGGGATGACCGCCGCGGCGGTGGGCAGGGCGCCCGGCGATATCAACAACTCGTAACTGGAGAATGCTATGACCATCAAACTGCCTGATCTTCCCTATGGAAAAGATGCACTAGCCCCGCACGTCAGCGCATCGACGCTGGAGTTCCATCACGACAAGCATCACCAGGCCTATGTCACGAACACCAACAAGCTGATTGCCGGCACCGAACTCGCCGATAAGAGCCTGGAAGAGCTGATCGCAATCGCTGCGAAAAGCCCCGACAAGAAAGCGTTGTTCAACAACGCGGCCCAGACCTGGAATCACACCTTCCTTTGGCACTCCATGGCTCCGAATGGTGGCGGCAAGCCGCACGGCGCGATCGCGGAACGCATCACGCAGGACTTTAAGGGCTACGACTCCTTCGTCGAAGCCTTCACCGCGGCGGCAACCGGCCAGTTTGGCAGCGGCTGGGCATGGCTGGTGCTGAACGGCAGCAAGCTCGAAGTGACGGCGACGACCAACGCAGACACGCCGTTGGTTCATGGAAAAGTTCCGCTGCTGACGATCGACGTCTGGGAACACGCCTATTATCTCGACTATCAGAACCGGCGACCAGACTACGTGAAGACCTTCTTGGACAAGCTGGTGAACTGGGATTTTGTCAACGCCAACCTGGCGCACGCGAAGTAGTTAGTCGGGCAACTTAAATTCCGTATAAATAAGGGCGCGTGGATTATCTCCACGCGCCCTTACAGCGCGGCCCAACGAGGAGGGGGACTCGTCGTTTTGGGCCACGCAAAGCCAACAGATCAAACACTCTTCGCCTACCGAGCAGCCTCTATCTGAGTCAGCGCACCGAGAACGGCTGCTGGCGTCAGAAGTTGTGGCAGCACCACGACGCGTCCCTGCGCTCCCGGCGGATACAGCAGATAGAGCGGCACGCCGCTACGGCCAAACTGGTTCAGCTCGGCCGTGATGGCGGAGTTACGGTTGGTCCAGTCGCCCTTCAGGGTCACGACCCGGTCATGTCGTAAACGAGCTGCAACCGCCGCGTTGTCCAAGGCAACGCGCTCATTGACCAAGCAGGTCACGCACCATGCCGCGGAAAAATCGACCAATACGGGTTTTCCGGCCTGGCGCGCATCCGCCACGGCTTCGGCCGACCACGGCGCCCAACCGCTCGCGCTTTGCGCCGGGACCGTTCGGATTTGCAGACCCAAGGCGACCAAAGCGGCGACCCCGGCAAGGCCTGTGGCCCAGCGAAACCAGGGACGAAGCAACGGCAATAACCACAAAAGGAAAACGAGACCCAAACCTGCGGAAAATGCAACGGCTACTCCGGTGGAACCAACCTGCTGGCTCAACACCCACAACAACCATATGGCGGTCGCGAACATCGGGAAAGCCAGAAATTCTTTGAAGCGGATCATCCACGGACCAGGCTTCGGCACCAGACGGATAAGCGCCGGTGTGAACGCGAGCGCGCTGAACGGAAGCGCGAAGCCAATACCTAGGGTCACGAAGACGACGATTGCGGACGACGCCGGTTGTGTCAGCGCAAAGCCCAAGGCTGTGCCCATAAAAGGTGCGGTGCACGGGCTTGCGACCAGCACGGCAAGCGCACCGGTGAAGAAGGCACCCTGCCCGCCTTCAGCACGGGTCAGATCATTACCCACACCCGCCAGGCTCAGCGGAACCTCAAACACACCCAAAAGATTCAGTCCGATCGCCGTCATGAGCAGAGCCAAAACGAATACAACCTGTGGAGATTGGAGCTGGAAGCCCCAGCCGAGCGCGGCGCCGCCCGCCTTCAATAACAGGAGCGCCCCGCCTATGGCTGTAAACGTGACCAGTACACCAGCAAAGTAGAATACGCCGTCCCGCCGCATCGCCTGCGAGCTTCCGCTGGACTGAGCCAGCGCCAAGGCCTTCATCGATAAGATCGGCAGGACGCACGGCATCAAATTCAGGATCAGACCGCCTAAGAAAGCCATGAGGGCAGCTTCAAGCAGTGTCATGCCATCGCCGTGCACCGGAAATCCCGTCGCGACCGTGACCGCCGCTGTAGCGCCATCAAGCATTGGCAAAGCGGAGACATTGAACGCACCAACACCATGAATGTCCATCACACCAGCAAAGATGCGGAACGGTTTCCCGTGCAACGGGCGAGCGGCATCCCAGGTCAATGTGTTACCGCGGATGCTCACCTTGGGCAGGACGTCATAATCTACAGCGCGTGTCGTTGACGGGTAGAAGTGCACGGCATCCGCCTTGACGCCTGACAGCGCAGGATCAGTGAGCGTCAACTTCACAGTTTTTTTATCGACGGCAACGCGCGCAGTGCCATCGAACCTGCGCGGCAACGCGGCTCTCGCCGCGGCAAAGACCGCCGGCGACGCTTCGTGCAAATTGAGATCAAGCGTCGCCTGCTCCGGAATACACATCTGCGCGCATTCGAGCAAAAACAGCTTTGCCTGTGCCGACCCGATGGCCGCATCGCGCGCAATTGTCAGCGGAACGAGCAATGTCGCCTCGCCGGTGTAGCCGTAATTGACGATAGGGCCGGTGGTGAAGCGTTCAGGCGTCGGCCATTGCGGCATTCCTGCCGTCACACCCTTCGGCAGATCCCAGGACACTGACGTCGCAAGACCGGAGTCTCCCGGATTGAGCCAATAGGTATGCCATCCTGGTTCGATAACCTGGCGGATCGCCACCCATACCGTCGATCCCGGCCTGGCTGGCGATTCAAGCGCGATACTCAGCGCGACATGATCCACCCGAATATTGGATGCAGCATAAACCGGCATGGCCCAAAGAAATGCACCAGCTACCGCGGAAATAATGATATGGAGATAGCCCTTGCGCATTTTGTTACCGGATGCACCAAGCGCGCACGCCTTCGCGCTTGAGGAATGCTTCGGCGCGTTTGCCCTGCAGCATTGCCAAGGTCGCGAACATTCCGGCCTCGATGCACGTGGCGGCGGCCACGGTTACGGACCGCGGTGTATGCTCGATTGGCCAACCCGTGCGTGGATTCAATATATGCCCGTAACGCACGCCGTCCTTTAGGAGAAACCGGCGCGCGTCGCCGCTCGTCGCAAGCGCGCCGTCCGCGAGTTCGAGCATTCCCGCCATTTCGCCGGTTTTCTCGACGGATTCGATCGCTACTTTCCAACGCGTTCCGTATTTCCGCGGTCCCGATACGCGCAGATCGCCGCCGAAATTCACCAATGCCGGCACCGGCGTGATCTCACGGATCGCGCTAAGCGCCTTATCAACGGCGTATTCCTTGGCCAATCCGCCGAAATCTATTTCCATTCCGGCCGGTAAGATGATCGCGGGCGGTTTCCACGACACCTTTTGCCAGCCAATTAGCGAGCGCAATGCTTTGATCTGTGCTTCGGTGGGAACACGGTCGGACCCGTCGAACCGCCACAAACGGCGCAGCACACCCGACGTGACGTCAAAGAGACCGTCACTGACCTGAAAGCATCGAGTCGCAAAATCCAGCAGATGCGAGGTCTCCGCATCGACGGCGAGTTCCTTGCCGCCGCTGGCATTGATGCGCCCCACCACGCTGTCGCCGCGATACCGGCTGAATTTCTGTTCGATGCGGCGCGCTTCCGCCTCGGCGACGCGCACAACGGATTCCGCCAAGGCGGCATCCTCCGTTTCAAGCCTTACCTCGCATGGCGTCGCCATCGCGTGGAAAGTATAAAGAAAGTCAGAACCTGACCGCCCCAGTCGCGCTGCTGGCGCCGACTTCGTGCTCCCCCGCAAATCCGTCCTCGGTGTCGTTGCCGTCTCCAATTAATGAAAATCCCATGTATAGCCCAAAAGGACAAAGACAGCGCTGGTGCCGGCAAACAGGTTCTGCTGCTTAAGTTGCCCAATCGCGGCCGCAGGATGACCGTCACCGGTCTGCCGGTAATAATCGCCAGTCAGATAGAACTCGGTCCTTCCGGTCAGCTTGAACCCGACCTTCATCCCGACAGTCATCGAGGTGAATTTTCCAAGCCTTGTGTCCGATGACGCGTAAGCAGGAGTCGCTTGGTTATCGAGTAGGTAATAGTGAAAGAAATTCGCCGCAGACTGCTGATACCAGCGCGCGCTCGGTTCCAGGTAAATGGACGACGAGAGATTTACGCGCTCGGACAGTTCAGCCGTCTTTGACGTGATGCCCCAGCTATCTTTGAAATAGCGCAGCGACAGCTCCGTCACGGTTGGGCCATAGTCGAACTTATTGTCCCAAAAAATGCTCTGGCTCGTCCGTTTGTTCGGACGGTTTTCATAAAGATAACTCGTCGGCTCACCACTCACGGGATCGACGGTCGAGATGACGCGGTAGGGATCGTTCTGATAGCCGCTTTGTGTATCGTAAGAATAGTTGAGCTGCATCAACCAGCGCCTCGTCATCACCTCCGTAAGGCCCGCGACAAAACCGACTTGGGTTTTGCTACGGGAGGTTGGCGTCTTCAATTGCCCGTTCATCACCGTCATGGGCATCGGAACGCCGCCATAGGGAAACGAAGAATCGAGTTCGGTGTTCACCGCAAGGCTGATGGTCGTGTTGTCAGAATTGAAATTCTGCGAAATCCGCACATTTCCGGTGATGGCCCGGTAATCCTGCTCGACGGAGTAACCGCCACCAAATCCGACAAGCGAAATGCCACCAAGCGGCTGTGACCACCCGAAATTGGCGGCCATACGATGATCATGAAAGCCCTTATCGACGGGCAGCGTGTTCGGCGCAACTGTGTACTGGCGTGCTACGGTCGAGACTTGTCCGGGCGTAGACGGCAACCGAATGACGGTGCTGCCTCCGGAGGCGCTGGTCACCGTCGCCGTACCGCCGCTCTTTCCACCGGTTACGATCTTGACCGGCGTGACGAAAGTTTGCGTTTGGTCGGAAGGAACGGCACCATTCGGAGTCGCCCCGGAAACCGCATCGGCAACAAGACCGAGCGTCAACTCCTGCCCAGCGGCGCCATGCACCGACAAATCGGTTGCCGGCTCGATGGCCTGTACGCGGCCACCCGACTCCTTATAGACTAGCAACGCGCTGTCGAGCTCCGAATAGGCGACGCCCGGACCAAAATTGTCGTTGTTGTAGCCATACGCGGGATCATAATATTGCTGCTGCGCCATCGCCTTGTCGGCATGGGTGGCGATTGTCGCGGCAAGCAGGCTTGCCGAGAAGGTGGCGAGGCTTTCGCGAACCTGTCCCTTATGCTTCTTCTTTTTCAATTGCACCCGCAGCCTCCACCGGCGAAGCCGCGGCCGCCGCTTGATGCTTCCTTGCTGAAATAAATATGTTCCTCAGCTGCAGTCTTCAGTGGATACGGTTCTACCAGCATTTCCTTCCGCGCCATGAGATCCTTCTCCCACGGCTTAGGCCCGATGGAGCTGCAGGCGCCGCACAACAGCGCCAAGCCGGTACATGCTGTTACAACCGTAGCGATTTTTTTTAAGGGAAAACGGGTTGGCATATTCACGTTAGGGCGCCTTTTCGTTGAGCAACTTGTCGATGTCGGCGGCGTAGGACATTTCACGATTGGCATAAAATCCTGCGTGCACGTAGTGCACCTTTCCGTCGCGCCCGATCAGATACGACGTCGGCATATCCTTGAAATTATATTCGCCAGCGATCTTGCCCTCGGGGTCGTAGACGATCTTGAACTGTGCGCCAGTGGCTTGAAGAAATTCATTTGCAAGTTCGCGATCGTGATCGACATTGACGCCAATGACGACAAGCCCCTTGCTTCCATAGAGCTGCTGAAGTTGGTTCATCCACGGAAACGATGTCCGGCATGGGTTGCACCACGATGCCCAGAAATCGAGATAGACGACCTTTCCCTTGTAGGCGTTGAGATCGAGACCTTGAGCCTTGGCAGGAATTGTGGCGACCGAAAATAAAACGGTGAAGAGGGACAAAAAAACTGCTGCGCTGAAGCGTAGGCCCATAGACTGCGGTTCCTTTACCGTGCTGCTCGTCGGTGACTGTGTGAGTTACAAATACATTAGCCATGTGTGCCTGGCATTACGGGAGTCCGTATTTTTTGTCGGGATTTGTTGTCGATGCGGCAAACTGCAATGAAAGCAGCGCCAAGCTCGGCTCATCGTCCACGCTTGCCAACTATACAGTTCGTCAATTATCCGCCTTCTGCGGCACCGATGCTTCGTTAAGCAATGGCGGGAAAGGCTATGTTGATCTTCAGCCCAGGTTGGTTGTCACTCGCGGAAATTTTGGCGCCGTGCAACTCCGCCACGGCAGCGACGATGCTGAGCCCGAGGCCATTGCCGGCCATCGTCCTGCTGCGCTCGAGTCGGTAGAACCTTTTGAAAATGCGCTCACGCTCCGCCTCTGGGACGCCGCAGCCGTTGTCGGCGACGCTGAGATTAACGCCGTCGCGACCTCGCTTGAGGGCAACCGTTACCGCCGCGTCAGCCGGCGTGTGCGCGATTGCATTCTCTAGTAGATTGGCTAGAGCCTGCACCAGCAATTCACGGTCACCGTGTATCCAGAGGTCGTGCTGGACCTCAGTGTGTAACTTCTTTCCAGCGTCCTCCATTGACGGCGCGAAGGTCTCACATACGTCCATCGCCAAGTCACTTAACAATAAATCCTGAAAGCCCGTGCGCCGGCTTCCGCTTTCGATTTGGGCGATGCGCAGAATCGCGCCGAATGTATCGAGAATGCTGTCGACCTCAGATACGGCTTTGTCTATGGCCGTACGATATTCCTCTGGCGACAAGGCGTTTCGCCTCGCCTCTTCCAATGAATGACGGAGCCGGCCCAAAGGCGTCCGCAGGTCATGTGCGACGTCGTTTGAGACGTGCCGTAGACTTTCCATCAGCGTGGTCGTGCGATCGAGCATGCGGTTAAGCGTCGCTGCCAACCTGTCGAGATCGTCAGGCGCTTCACGACGCGGGATGCGTCGACTGATATCTCCTTCGATGATCGCCTCGGCAGTCCGGCTTATCGCCTCGATGCGCCGAAGCACCCTCGAACTGAGGAAGAAACCTCCCGCTACGGCCATGGTCACGGTTAGTAGGAACACCCAACCGAAGCTATCGAGGATGAGAGAGCCAAATTTCCCAATCTTGCCGATGTCATCCCCGACAAGCAGACAGTAACCGCCTGTCAGTGGCGTTACCAAAACGCCCAATTTTTCCATCTCTCCGCTTGGTTCGTCGCCATCCGGAGGGCCAGTGAAAGTTACCCAGCCTCTCTTGCAGGGGACCGCCGGCAGCGTCCCGAACAAGTGTTTTCCCTTGGCGTCATAGAGCGTGTAATCGAGCCCGCCAATTAGCCGGCCGCGCTGCCGCTCGCTGATGGCCTGCAATAGCTGATCCGTTCCTCCGTGCACATATTCCGCGCGAAGGGCATTCGAATCCGCGACGATTCGAGTCCGGATTGTCTGCTGCAGCTGGGACGTTGACGAGAAATAGACGAGCCCCGCCAAGATACCGACGGAAACGCTGAAAAGGCCTACATAAGCCGCCGTGAGCTTAAAGCTTGCTGACTTAAGAAGCTGTCCGAGCCGCACGAATCAAATATCCCGAGCCACGTATCGTCTGGATGATGTCTCCGCCGATCTTCGAACGAAGACGGCTGATATGCGTTTCGACAATATTCGTCTTCGGATCGAAGTGATAGTCCCAGACGCCTTCGAGCAGCATGGTCCGCGTCGCGATCTGGTCCGGGCGCCGCATCAGATATTCGAGCAAAGCGAACTCTCGCGGCTGCAAATCGATTTCCCGCCCGGCCCGCGTCACGCGCCGTTTGATGAGGTCCATCTCCAACTCACCGACGTGAATCGTCGTCGGCTGCCCTGCCAGATGCGGTCGGCGCAACAGAGCGTTGACGCGTGCGAGAAGCTCCGTGAAAGCGAAGGGCTTGGAAAGATAGTCGTCTCCACCGGAGTTCAACCCTTCAACGCGATCGTCAAGGCCACCAAGATTGCTGAGAAACAAAACGGGCAATCTCGATTCCTTCTCGCGCAATGCTTTTACAAGAGACAGACCGTCCATGCCCGGAAGCATGCGGTCAACAATCAGCAGATCGTAATGCCCTTTGCTGGCGAGTTCGAAACCGCCATCTCCGCGCGCAGCATGATCGACGTTATGGCCGCTCTCCGCGAGCCCACGAAGTATATAAGCGGCCAGATCGGAATCGTCTTCGACCAGAAGTATATTCATGATGCTTCCACGTTTGACAAACACCACGTCGTCGAACGGGTGCGTCCCTTTAGGGGACGCACCCGCCGAAGGTATAGGCTAGGCCTTGGTGTCCACCGATACGCCCATACCCTTGGGCGGAGCGGCAGAAGCACCGGCCGTGCTGGAAACGCCTTTGTCGTCTGCGTCACCGTCATGATCCGGTCCAGGACCTTCCGAAGCCTCCGGTGTCCGCGCAGTGTGCATTGCGGCCATCGCTGACGGAAGTGCTGCGATATTCATCGAGTTCTCCTCTTATCATATACAGCAAGATCGACGGTACGGTGGGCGACTCAAGGTCGCGTAAACCCAATATTGGGCATTTGTATAGTAGCACCTAGTCTGTGGTGGGGTGTGCCCCAAAACGCTACGGGCCGGCGACAAGCCGGCCCGTTTCGCTTATGCGATGCGCCTGCGATCAATTCAGGCCGCGGTTCACGAGCATCGGACCGATCTCAGGATCCTTGCCGTAGAAGGACCGGAACATCGGACCGTAATCCTCGGTATGGCCGCGCGATAAGATCAGATCGCGGAAGCGCTGCCCGTTCTCACGGGTCATGCCGCCATGCTTCAGGAACCACTGATAGGAATCGTCGTCCAGCATCTCGGTCCACAGATAGGCGTAATAGCCAGCCGCATAGCCGTTGGCCCAGATGTGCAGGAAGTAACTGGAACGGTAGCGCGGCGGGACATCCGTCAAATCCAGATGCGTGTTCTTCAATGCCTCGGTCTCGAACTTGTCGACATCCTGCTTGGGAGCGCTGGCCGGCAGTGTATGCCACTGCATATCGAGCTGTGCCGCCGCCAAAAGCTCGGTCAGGGCATAGCCCTGATTGAACTTGGCGGCCTTCATGATCTTGTTCACAAGCTCTTTCGGCATCGGCTTGCCGGTCTTGTAGTCAACCGCATAGTGCTTGAACACCTGCGGATACAACGCCCAATGCTCGTTGAACTGCGACGGAAACTCGACGAAGTCACGGGCCACGTTGGTGCCAGAAAGCGTCGGATATTCCTCGTCGGCGAAAAACCCGTGCAAGGCATGGCCGAATTCGTGGAACATCGTGGTTACGTCATCAAAGGTCAGTAGCGCCGGTTGGCCGGGTGCCGGCTTGGTAAAGTTGGCGACGTTGTAGATCACCGGCTTGGTCCCCAGCAGCTTGGACTGACCCACGAAGTTGTCCATCCAGGCACCACCGGACTTGTTGTCGCGCTTGAAGTAATCGAAGTACATCAGGCCCAATTCCGAGCCGTCCTTGTCGAAGACTTCGAACACACGCACGTCGGGCTGATAGACCGGGATGTCCTTGCGCTCCTTGAACGTCAGTCCATAGAGTTGGTTGGCCGCATAGAACACACCATTCTCAAGTACGTTGTTGAGTTCGAAATAGGGTTTGATCTGGCTTTCGTCGAGGTCGTATCTCGCCTTGCGCACCTGCTCGGCGTAATGATCCCAGTCCCACGGCTCCAGTTTGAATTTCTGACCGTCCTTATAGATCACCGCCTGGATGGCTTTGGCTTCGGCGCGAGCCTTTGCGGTGGCCGCGGGCACCAGCTTGCCGAGGAAGTTCTCTACGGCATCGGGCGTCTTGGCCATCTGGTCGTAAAGGACATACGCGGCGTAGTTCGGATAGCCCATCAGCGCAGCCTTCTCGGCGCGCAGCTTTGCGATGGTCGAGATGGTATCGCGCGTATCGTTGGCGTCGCCCTTTTCCGTGCGTGTCCACGAGTCCTCAAACAACTCCTTGCGCACATCGCGATTGTCCAGCGACTGCAGCGCCGGCTGCTGGGTCGTGTTCTGCAACGAAACCAGCCATTTGCCCTTCAGGCCGCGGCCTTCCGCTGCCTGCGCCGCCGCGTCGATGGCGCCTGCGCTCATACCCGCCAGCTTGGACTTGTCGTCGACGACGAGCGCGCCAGCCTTAGTTCCGGCCAGCAGCTTGTTCATGAACGACGTTTCAAGCGTAGAGAGTTGCTCGTTGATAGTGCGAAGCTTGGCTTTGTCGGCATCCGACAACTGGGCACCGGCATGTACGAAGTCCAGGTAGTACACCTTCACCAGCTGTAGCGCCTCGGGATCCAGGTTCAGTTTGTCGCGCTGTTCATAGACCGCCTTGACGCGCTCAAACAGTTTTGGGTTGAGATAAATGGCGTCGTGGTGGGCGGCCAGCTTCGGCGCCTCGATCTCTTGGACTTTCTGCAGCGCGTCGTCGGTATTGGCGCTCGTAAGCGCGTTAAACACCATCTCGACGCGGTCGAGCATCTGACCTGACTTCTCCATCGCAACGATCGTGTTCTCGAACGTCGCGGGCGCCGGGTTGTTGGCAATCGCCTCGATGTCGGCGAGTTCGCGTTTCATGCCCTCTTCCATGGCCGGCTGGAAGTCGCTGTCCTTAATTTTGTCGAACGGCGGTGCCTGAAACGGCAGCGTGCTCGCTTGGTCGAACGGATTAGGCGGTACAGGTTGCGCAACCGGCGCCGGGGGGACTGGCTTGGTCTCCATGGCGGGCGACGCGGAACAGGCTGCCAGCGCGAAGGTCGCGGCGGCCATACTAAGGGTACGAAACCGATGCATCGAGGGGTTCCTCAAGTTTGTGAGGGCGGCCAAGTCGGCCTGCCGAGTGGAGTTGGCGGGGACCTTAGCCGGCGCCGAGTGGCCGGCCAAATAGGCGGCAATCACTTTTCTTTTATCGGCTGCGACAGATGAGCCCCATCTAAACAAATAATCGAGAAGTGCGCCGTATTGCACTGATATTGCTTGATAAAATGACTCTCAAAGGAGTGCCGCGTCATGCATGCGGGAGCGTACAAGGTCGATGATCGGTATGCGGCCGGTCTCGCAGGGCGCCAGGAAAAGGCCTCGGCGCATGGCCCATTGCCCGATTGAACGGCTGCTGGTGATTCCGGCGAAGGGTATCGCCAACACCGGCCCTACCAGCAGCAGGGAGAACCACCAGAAGCTTCCGGGCACATAGGTGTAGATCAGGACGCCCGCCGTGATTGCCACGAACGTGTGCATCCCAAACGTCCGCACAATGATGCTCCATGCCGGCCCATGCTCGGTACGCTGCTGGGTGCCCCAGCCGGTTGCCTCGCCCAGCAGGATGTTGATGACGAACATGCTTTGCGAAAGCATGGCGATGGGCGCTAGCAAGGTCGAAAACACGCTTTCCAGCAGAACACTGAAGGCCGCGTTCCAGCCGCCGCCATGTGCCCGGCAGGCCTCCCGATCGCGCAGAATCAGTAGCAGCGCGATCAGCTTTGGGCCGTAGAGCAGGACAACCATCGCTGAAATCAGCGCCACGAATTCGATTGTGTGCGATTCAGGCCAAGACAGGATGGGATACCGCCCGAGATAAGTCACCGGAGCAATATGCCGCTGTACCAGCATCATCGCGGCCGAGGCGACGAGCATTGCCACCCACAGGGGAGAAGACAGATAGGACATCACCCCGGTTGCCAGATGCCCACGGCTCTCTATTCGAAATCCCTGAGCGAAGATAAGCCTTAAATGCTGCAGGTTGCCCTGGCACCAACGGCGATCACGTTTCATGTAGTCGACGAGCGTCGGCGGAGGCTCTTCGTAGCTGCCACCGAGGTCTGTGGCGAGGTGCAGCTCCCAGCCTGCGCGACGCAACAACGCCGCTTCCACGAAGTCGTGGCTCATGATTTCACCGCCCAGTGGTGCTCGCCCCGGCAGCTCAGGTAACCCGCAATTTTGCATGAATGGTTGTATGCGGATAATAGCGTTGTGCCCCCAATAGTTTCCATCGGGGCCCTGCAATAGTGCCAAGCCTGCCGAATATATCGGTCCGTAGACGCTGGATGAGAACTGCTGAATGCGAGCGAAAAGTGAATCGCGGCCGACCAGTTGCGGTGACACCTGGATCAAGGCGGTACGCGGATTGTTGTCCATCAGGCGCACCAGCGCGACCAGCGTCTCCGCCGTCATCAGGCTGTCAGCGTCGAGAACGACCATATAATCGTACAGGGAACCCCAGTTTCGACAGAAGTCTGCGATGTTGCCGCTCTTGCGGCCTGTGTTTTCCAGACGGCATCGATAATAGATGGTTGCGCCGGACGTCTCGTGAAGGCGACGATATCCTTCTCCTTCGGCGCTGCAATTCGATGGCGCGGTGCTGTCGCTCAGAATATAGAAATCGAAGCGATCGAGCACGCCGTTGTTGCGGATGGACGCGATGACCGCGCTGATACCGGCAAAGAAACGCCCAGGCTCCTCGTTGCGTACTGGAAATACCAGCGCGGTCCGCGATAACGACGCGCGCAGCTGCGGATCGCTATCACGTGGCCGCGTTAGCGTGTTTCCCGAAATGCCTCGCCATCTCGCATAGGCCCCTATGCAGAAAATCCAAAATGAGACGCTGATCCAGCAGAATAAGATTGCCACAAGCGCAAGGAACAGCATTTCCGACGTGTCGAGACCATCGACTCTCAGGATCTCCCAAAGGCGGGACATCGCCGAGGCTGTCGTGGCGAGAACCAGTCCGAAGAAAAGCCAGCGCAAGGCGACCATGGAATGCCCTACGGCGATGACCTATCGAGCGAATCCAGGCGGCGGCGCGGTGACCACACAAATACCCACCGTGCGAAGGCCCCTGCAAGGCGCGCCAGCGTCCAAATTTCGATCTGCTGCGTCGGCATTGGCGCCGATCTGGGCAACGGGGTCATAGCGTGTTCGAAGGACTTCGGTACCGGGACCAAACTCTCTGTACGCATAATGTCTCACTCTTGACACTGCTTAATCACAGCCAACCGGGCCGCCCGGATGCGGATAGAGTCGAAGAACCGTTTGGCGGTTCTAGGCTTCTACTACGCACAGATGTTTGGCGACATTGGGTCCGGAATAAGGAAATGCACCTACGAAGCACGGTTTTCCGGATATGACGCAGCCATCTGCAATACAACTCGACTCAATTGGCTGCGTTGGTTACTTAACGGCGAGCATAGGAAGCTAACCGTTGCCGATCAACCGCCGACATTTCCTCGCCAATGGCATCCCGTGGAGCATTGCGGCCTATGCTGGATCACGGCGTGCGCTGGCGACGGCGCCGCAGCCTGGCGTCATTTTCGACCGCCCCCGCCCCTTCAGCTTCGATTGGCTGCGTGCGAGGGCTAGGTCGCTGGCGCGGTCCGCCTATGTGCCAGACAAGCCACCCGTGCCAGATCTGGTCCAGACGATCAATTTCGACGTCAGCCAGAAGATCAAGTTCCGGCCCGAAGATGCGCTGTGGAGAGACGGACCTGGCCAGCTTCCCGTGCGCTTCTTCCACCTGAACCAGTTCGTTGGCGTTCCGGCGACAATCAACGTCGTTAACGGGCGGACGGCGCAGCGCGTCATCTACCGCCCCCGTTATTTCGACTACGACGGCACCGGACTTGGCGACAAATTGCCGCTGAACCTCGGATTCGCGGGCTTTCGCGTAATGAACGGGCGAACGAGCGAGACGGACTGGTTGGCGTTCCAGGGCGCGAGCTATTTTCGCAGTTCCGGCGAGGACAATCAGTACGGCGCCTCGGCGCGTGGCATAGCGGTCGACACCGCCCTTTCGACGCAGGAAGAATTTCCGCGCTTCACCGAATTCTGGATTGCGGAAAATCCCGATATCGCCAACACAGTGACGATCTATGCCCTACTGGAAGGACCGAGCATCACCGGCGCCTACAAGTTCGTGGCCAATCGCGGCAAAGGCGTGGTGATGGACGTGCATGCGGAGTTGTATGCACGTGAGGATATCGAGCGGCTGGGAATTGCGCCGCTTACCAGCATGTACTGGTACAGCGACAGCAATTACTGGCAGCGCGAAGACTGGCGCCCTGCAATCCATGACAGCGACGGGCTCGCCATGTGGACAGGAAAAGGTGAACGTATCTGGAGGCCGCTAAACGATCCGCCGAGCTTACAGGTCAACTCGTTCATGGACGTGAACCCCAAAGGCTTCGGCCTGATGCAGCGCGACCGGAACTTCGATCATTATCAGGATGACGGCGCGTTCTACAACCGCCGACCGAGCATCTGGGTCGAGCCGCGCGGCAATTGGGGTGAAGGCGCGGTACAACTTGTCGAGATACCCACCGATGATGAGGTTCATGACAACATCGTGGCCTACTGGCTACCCAAAGCTCCGGTAAAAAGCGGCACCGCGCTGTCGCTCGACTATCGTCTGTATTGGCAGAATAACGAGCCGCATCTGCCCGCCAGCGTCGGGCATGTTGTTGCGACACGCATCGGTCGTGGGGGCATTCCCGGCAGTCCAGGTCAAAAGAACCGGCGGAAGTTCGTCATCGATTTTGAAGGTGGACCGCTGGCCAATATACCGACACGGTATGACATGACCCCGGTCATTTCGATGTCGCGCGGCAAAGCTGATCATGCCTATGTCATCAAAGTCGTCGGTACAGAGATCTGGCGTGCCTTCTTTGACGTCGGCGTGGACGGGAAGGCACCGGTCGACATGCGCTGCTATCTGCGATTGGACAACAAAACACTGACGGAAACCTGGCTGTACCAGTACTTCCCCACAATGTGAGGGAAGATCAGCGGAAATCTCTGCTTTTCGGGATCAAGTGTGCCGGCACATTGCGTGGGTGGCGGTTCATACCCACACGGGAATCGCCGCGCGTTGGTTGTTTGGTTTCGTCGGCGTTGTCGGGCGCAAGCGTGAATGCCGAGTCCGACAGGCGATAAAGTTTATTGGACAGATCTTCGATTTTCTCCGCCACCACATGAACGACAAGACCTTCGCGCTGCAATCGTCCACTCACCATCATCAAGCGGCTGGCAAGGAATGGCCGGCGGAAGGCCTCAAACGTCTTCGCCCACACGACGATGTTGGCGATGCCGGTTTCATCTTCTAGCGTCGCAAAAGTCACGCCCTTGGCTGTCCCCGGGCGTTGGCGAACCAGTACGAGACCGGCCACGCGGATACGCGTATTGTTCGCAGCCGTTACCAACTCAACATTGCGGGAAACGCCACGCTCGGATAAGCACTGGCGCAGCAGCGCGACGGGGTGCTCCTTCAACGACAAGCGCAGGGTGGCGTAGTCCTGGATGATATGCTCGCCCAGACCGAGCGTCGGTAACTCTACTTTGTCCTCGGTGCGCAGTGTTTCCGGATCGGCCCTAGCAAAAAGCGGTAACTCCGAAATAGCGACACGTGATGCCTCCGCGCCGCCGTCGAGCCCTTTCACCGCCCACAAGGCCTGCCGGCGATCGAGACCGACGGAGCGGAATGCATCGGCATCGGCCAGCTTCGTCAGCGTGTCGCTGGGGAGAGCGGCCGCCCCGGCTAGGTGGCGGATGCCGTCATAGCCTCGCCCGCGCGCGGCGACGATAGCGTCGGCATCTGTTTCCCGAAAACCATTGATCTGGCGAAACCCGAGCCGCACCGCGCACCGATCTCCTGCACCTTTCTCCAATGTGTAGTCCCAATGGCTGTGGTTGATGTCCGGTGGGCGAACCTCAACGCCATGGTCCCTTGCGTCGCGGACGAGTTGCGCCGGCGCATAGAAACCCATGGGCTGGGCGTTCAGGATCGCGACACAGAAGACCTCCGGATAATAGCATTTCAACCAGGCAGAAACGTAGACCAGCAAGGCGAAGCTGGCCGCATGGCTCATCGGAAAGCCGTAATCGCCGAAACCTTCGATCTGCTGGAAGCAGCGTACCGCGTATTCCGGGTCATAACCGTTCGTCACCATTCCGGTGATGAATTTTTCGCGAAAAGTGTTGATGGTCCCCATACGTCGGAAGGTCGCCATGGCACGACGCAAGTGATCAGCCTCGGGCGGACTGAATCCAGCTGCCACGATAGCGATCTTCATCGCCTGCTCCTGAAACAGCGGCACGCCCAGCGTAGGCCGTAGGACAGCTTCTAATTCTTTGGTGGGGAAGCTGACTTTCTCCAGGCCGTCGCGGCGGCGCAGATAGGGATGCACCATGTCGCCCTGGATGGGACCGGGACGGACGATCGCGACTTCGATCACCAGATCGAAGAAATCCCTCGGCTTCAGGCGCGGCAGCATGGACATCTGAGCGCGGGATTCCACCTGAAACACGCCGATGGAATCGCCCTTCTGCAGCATCCCATAAACGACTTTGTCCACGGGCTGCAGCGAGGCGATATCGCTTGTCTTGCCGTAGTGCTCCTTGAGCAGTGCAAAGGCTTTAGCGAGGCAGGTAAGCATGCCGAGTCCCAGCACATCGATCTTGAGGATACGGAGGGCATCGAGATCGTCTTTGTTCCACTCGACGAATGTGCGGTCCTTCATGGCGCCGTTTCCGATCGGAACGAGTTCCTCAAGCGGCCCGCGCGTAATCACGAAGCCGCCAACATGCTGTGAGAGATGACGCGGAAAACCAACCAGTTCACGTGCCAATGTCAACGCAGCGCGCAGCATATGGTCCGAGGCATCGAGGCCGATCTCGCGAAGATGCGCATCTGACAGGCTCTCGCGGCCCCAACCGATCAGATTGCTCGACAGCAACCCCACCATGTCCTGCGAAAGGCCGAGCGCTTTACCCACATCGCGGATTGCGCTCTTGGAACGGTAGCAGATGACCGTAGCAGCAATGCCGGCACGGTCACGGCCATATTTTTTATAGAGGTACTGAATGACCTCCTCGCGCCGCTCGTGCTCGAAATCCACGTCGATGTCCGGCGGCTCGTTGCGTTCGGCCGAAACGAAACGCTCGAACAACAGGTCCATCTTCGTCGGATCGACCGCGGTGATGCCCAGTACGAAGCAGACGGCGGAATTGGCGGCGCTGCCGCGCCCTTGGCAGAGGATACCCTGCCCGCACGCATATTGGATGATGTCCCAGACAGTAAGAAAATAGGCCGCGTAGTTAAGCTCCGCGATAAGCTTGAGTTCATGGACGATCTGGTCGCGCACTTTGGAAGGAACCCCAGCAGGATAACGCCGCGTGGCGCCTTCCCATGATAAACGTTCAAGTACTTCCTGTGCGGTTTCCCCTGGTTGTGCGCCAACGATTTCATCCGGATAGTCATAATGCAATTCGTCGAGTGAAAACGTGACGCGCCCGACGATTTCTAGCGTGCGCTTGATCGCCTCAGGATAGGCCGCGAAGAGTCGCGTTATCTCCTCGGGCGGCTTCAGGTAACGCTCGGCATTAGCCGCCAGCAACCTTCCTGCTTCGGCGATGGTGGTCTTCTCGCGGACGCAGGCGAGCACGTCGGCCAGTATCTGTCGCTCTGGAACGTGGTAATGCACATCGTTGACGACCACGAGAGGAATGCCTGTCTCTCGCGCCAACTCCGCCAACAAGGCCAGGCGGCGTTCGTTACGCGCGCCGCAAAGCCAGGCGGCGGCAAGATAGATACGACCGGAAGTGTGCGCTGCAAGCGCAGAGAAATTTGCGCGGAAGGTCGGAGACAAATTCTCTGGCGGCATGACGATGAAAATCTGCCCTTCGTTCTCGGCCAGTATGTCGTCCAGTTCCAGATGGCACTCGCCTTTCTTGGCGCGGCGGTTGCCATGCGTCAGCAGGCGACAAAGTCGTCCGTAAGCCGCACGATCTATTGGATAGCAGATCGCCTCGAAGCCGTCGGTGGTGACCAGTCGCGCACCGACCAATAGATGCAAGTTCTTTTCTTTCGCCATGGTGTGAGCGCGAACGACGCCCGCCAGCGTGTTGCGATCCGCGACGCCAATAGCAGCCAACCCGAGCTCTGCAGCACGCTCCACCATTTCCTCCGCATGGCTCGCGCCACGCAGAAAGGAGAAATTCGTTGCCACCGACAGTTCCGCATAGCTCATGCGAATACCCCGTGCATAAACCAGCGGGGATGGTCATCACCCTCCTCCATCATTTCGCGATAGAGCCAGAAGCGATGCCCCGCTTCGTCCTCCACCGTGTAGTAGTCACGGGTACGTGGACGCTGTTGTCTGCGCCACCATTCAGGGCGTATGCGTTCGGGTCCTTCGGACAGCGCCACGCCATAAGAAACGCCACGCCAGCGGAAACGTCGTGGCGGGCCGTCGGGCATCAGGGCCGTAACTTCGGCCGGTTCGGCGCAAGGCAAAATCAGGAGCGGACGCAACAGATCATCTTGGCCGCTCCAATCGGATCTATCCAGTGCAGGTGCGTAAGCCACTGCATGCTCGGGAATGTGTGTGTCATTCAGCTTGAGGCGCACGATGTTTTCGAGCCCCAGCCGGCTGCCGAGCCGATCAATCAGGAACGGAAGATTGTCTGCCTGCCGTTCCACCGCCAGCGTCGCTTGTCCAACCGGCAGTGTCTCGCATTCCAGAGCATCAAGACGCGCCGCTTCAAAGCCAAAGCCCGCGTCATATTCCTCGGCCAACGCATCGAGCTTCAATGAGAAGAGATTGACGATGTGCACCACATCACGGCTTGCCGCCGCCAGATTGACAACCGTTTCTTTGATCTCACCATCCACACGATATAGTGTCAGCCGGAGCGTGCGCGCGCCTTTTCCGTTACGCATGAGCGTGGGCATGAGATCCTGGGCCAACCGCCGTGTCAGATCGAGGACATGGTCTTGTGCCATGATCGGTTCGGCAAGCATGGCCAGCGCACGATAAGCGACCGGCGCGACCAGCGGCGAGAACGGTTCCGGCAGGCGACCAAACGCTTGGTCCAACCGTTCGACAAAATCCGCGCCGAAACGTTGCGCCAGAGGTGCACGTGGGAGATGAGCGACATCGGCGATGCGTTTGAGGCCCAGGCGGATAAGACTTGCCGCTTGCCGTTCTGAAATCCGTAGCGCCGCCACCGGCAGGCGCGACAGCGCCTCCGCTTCTTTTCCAGCGGCAACGACGCTCTCTCTTGTTCCAAAACGGCAGAGCGCCTGCGCTGCTCCGATGGTGCTTGCGATGGCGATGCGGGCCGTCAGACCGAAGCGGGAGAGCCGCTCATCCATATGCCTCACCATGCGTTCTTCACCACCGAACAGATGTGCACAGCCTTCGATATCAAAGGTCAGACCATGCACCGGACCAGCCCATGGCGCGACATGCGGCGAGAAGCATGCCGCCCAGGTTGCGAGTTTCTCGAGTGCTTGCCGGTCTGCATCCGGCTCGGCTTCGCGCACATCGAGCACACCCAGCCGTGCGCGAACGTCGGCCAGCAATTCGCCGGACATGACGCCAAGCATCTCCGCACGCCGATTAGCCGCTGCAATCCGCCACCCTCCCGACGCGGATGTCACAATAACGACAGGGCGGTCAGGCCGCGTGGCGTTCCGTTCGATCGGCCAATACGGAAGAAAGACGCAAGCGTAGCGTCTCATGATCCCACTCCACCACCCATTCGTTACAACGCCCTCCCTGCGCGTATTCCAGCGCCACATGCCAGCGCGGTTTGCCGAACAGGCCGAAGCGGTCGCGTGCACTTGGGAGGACAGCAACCCGCCACCGGCTCACCGCTGCGCTTGGTTGACGGTCATTGTGTCCACGCAGCAAGAAGATCGGCGTGCCAGACTGTTGTGCGGCAAGTTGAAGGCGGCGGCTTGCCGTCAAGTCCATGTCGCGGGTGCGCGCTCCAATAACGGGGCCGGCGCCGATGCGCAGCGCCTCTTCCATTGCCCAAGCTGCATCGTGCTCGCGGCGGCAACGCACCACCAGGAAATCGCCTGGATCGAAGCCAAAGGATTTGAGGCCTTGTCCATAAGGAAGGCCAAAGGCTCCGCCAAGAAGCAGCGGCCACACCACAGCGCCTTTGTGTTCGACGCGTGCCATCAGTGCGAGCAGAAAGCCCCACGCGCCCGGAATGGCGCGGAAGTCGGCAGCGGCAATCTCATGCAGCGCGCCAAGCGCCAATCCGCCACGAAGATAGGTATCCATCTCCGCGATACCGGTGCTCACGCAGGAGGGCGTCCGAACCATCTCTCGACGCAACGCGTCGATAAGTTTGTGCCGATCTTTGGTAGCCGTCACCATTAATGTTCTCTATTTGTTCTATATAAACACCGAGACCTTCGGCGAGTCAACCGGGCTTGAAAACGCCACGATCGACCATCAATAGCCATTTGTTATTATAGAATAATTTTCCAGAATGCGGGCGAAACCCTGCGCCCGTCATACTTCCGGTACCACCTGAGTAAGCATTTCTTTCACCAACTCGCTCGGGCGGCACAGCCGCACGGCCTTTTCCGTCACCACGATAGGACGATTGATAAGGATTGGGTTCTCGATCATGGCGTCGAGAAGTTCGTTTTCACCGACATCCCGCTCGTCAAGGCGAAGTTCGCGGTACAAGGGCTCCCTCTTCCTGACAACGTCCCGGACATTCACCTTCATGCGGACGATGAGTTCTTTCAATTCCTCACGCGTCGGGGGCGTTTTCAAATATTCCACGACACGCGGCTCATAACCGGCGGCGCGGATGGCTGCGAGCGTATTGCGCGACGTCCCACAATTCGGATTGTGATAAATGGTGATCTGCATCGTATTTCTCCTAACGTCATCTTCAGCGCAGCTGAAATGCCTTCATCGTATCTCGCGCTCTCCTGTGCCGAGACTTCGGCGATGTAGAAGACGGCGCAGACAAATCGGGTTGTGCCCCGTCACGCATCAGCGCTTCGTGCAATTCGTCGGGATCGACCGGTACATATTCCGTCGCAACGTCCCGCGCGAATTGCATCATAGTCGCGACACGCTTCCATACGGGGAACGAAAGCGCCTCGATCAGTTCTTCTTCGGTGTCGACCGTGTAAGCACCGGCCGCCTGCAGCGCGTCGAAGCCGCTGAGCAGAAATGGACGGCGGAAGACCACCTGTTGGCTATTCGTGCGCGTCACCATATCCTGTCTCCCATCGACTTTTCCGGCGCGACGCCACCACCGTCAGGCTTATGCAGCCTTGCGGATCAGCCAAATCTTCCCGTCGATTAAACGATACGCAGCGTCGGCTTGGGTGCCGGGTCAATCGGCGCAAAAAGCGAGCCGATAAGAAAATCCAGCGTTTCCGCGCCGTGCTTGTTGCCCAGGTTCTCGGCGGCGTCGCGTGCAGCAGTCAAACGTTCGCGAAGAACTTTTGCGTCCGCGCCAAGATCCATAACAACCGTTGCCAGCACGCGCACGGCGTCGAACAACGCGCCTTCGTGTTCGGAGACTGGTCTATTTGTCATAGCATGTCTCCACCACGAACGCCTGTCGATTGATGTCAGTTGACCTCGACAGACTCGGAGTCGAGCCAAGCTTTCGCACGATCGGGAAAGATGGCCCACACTTCACCGGCCCGTTCACGCGGCCTATAAAAGAGCGCGTCGCTTGCGGCGCGCGGCTTCCCGTCGTCCGCATCCGCACAAAACTGACGAAAGGTGCGCTCGACTTCGTCTTCGAATTTCTGAGGAATCTCCCGCGCGGCGTTTTCACGCTCCCTACGGATCGCCCGCATCACCGACCAGCGCCTGAGGCCGCTGGGATTGGCCGCGAGAACCTTGATGAGTTCCATCAACATAGATTGATCAGCACGCGGTCGCCGCGCCCCCACGCCGGCTCTGTGCTCTTGTTCGAACATTTCGCTGTGTTCGTCATACGTCATTAGATGTCCTCGTTGCGGCAGCGGCCTGATGTCGGCGCGCGCCCCGCTCACGATTGTCAGGCAGGAGCCGGCGGAGGGTTTTCGCCTCCGCCGTTCCCATTTGACTCTTACACGGCCTGAAGATTAACGGCCTTCGAGCCCTTGGCATCCGGCTGGATGTCGAACGATACGCGCTGGCCTTCGGCCAGGGTGCGCATGCCGGCCATTTCAACGGCAGTCGCATGAACGAACACGTCCTTGCCGCCGCCTTCCGGCGAAATGAAACCAAAGCCCTTGGCGGTATTGAAAAACTTCACTGTTCCGATAGGCATGAATGCTCCTAAGTGCATCAAGTTTCGCCCATACACATGCATAGGCGGTACGAACGGAGACAATCAGGCTGGAAGTTCGGCTGTCTCGGCCAGGCGCGCACAATGCGAGTCGGGAGTACAACAGTGCGCTTCATCTGACGGAACGCCGTCGCCTCTCCCATATACGTGTTATGCGCGCAAATAGCAAACTGCCGCCTGGAAATGCGGCAATTGCCTGAAATCATACGCCCTTCCCAAGCGTCCACTAAGCGGCGCGGCGTGCACCATTGTTGCCTCGTCCGCGCTTTCCACGCTTCCCACGAAATGGCGCCTTGCGCGCATAGTCGCGTTCCGGCTTGGCCTGATCGGCCCCCGCCTCGCCTTGCATGACAGTGAGAGGCAGTCTGGTTAACCTCTCGATGTCCCGTAAATAGCCATTCTCGGCGGGATCGCAGAACGCGATCGCAATGCCCGCCGCGCCAGCACGGGCCGTACGGCCAATACGATGCACATAGTTTTCCGGCTCGTTCGGCAGCTCGAAATTGACGACATGCGTAACATTATCGACATCGATGCCGCGCGCCGCGATATCGGTCGCCACAAGAACCCGTGCATCACCCGAACGGAACCGTTCCAACGCCCGCTGACGGGCACCTTGCGATTTATTGCCGTGAATCGCATCGGCGGCGAACCCGCTTTTTCCGAGATGCTCGGCCACGCGATTTGCGACGTGCTTGGTACGCGTGAACACGAGAACACGCTCGAAAGCGGAATCTTTGAGAAGCGCAGACAGCAGTGCACGTTTCTCGCCCGCCGGCACGAAATAAACTCGCTGATCGATGTTTTCAGCGGTGCGCTTCGGCGGCGAAACATCAATGCGAGCCGGCTGATGCAGGATCGCCTGCGCCAGAAGCTCGACGTCGGCCGGCATGGTCGCCGAGAACAGCATCGAATGCCTCTTCTTCGGCATGGCGGCGACGATCTTGCGGATGTCACGGATGAACCCCATGTCGAACATCCGGTCGGCTTCGTCGAGCACAAGACTCGTCACGGCATCGAGCCGTATATGCCCCTGGGTCACCAGATCAAGAAGCCGCCCAGGCGTCGCGACCAGAATGTCGACACCGCCTGAGACCGCCTTGATCTGAGGCTGCTGGCCCACGCCACCAACGATGACGGTGGTACGCAGATGGAGATGGCGCCCGTAGGTTCTAAGGCTGTCGTGGATCTGGATTGCAAGTTCCCGCGTCGGCGCCAAAATCAGGCCGCGGACGGACCGCGGGCGTCGTTGTTCATGGCCGGTAGAGAGCCGCTGCAGCAGAGGCAGCGAAAAGGCGGCAGTCTTGCCGGTTCCGGTCTGCGCCAAACCGAGTAGATCCTGCCCTGCCAGAAGAACTGGGATGGCTTGGACCTGAATGGGGGTCGGTTGCGTATAACCTTCGGCTTCGAGAGCGCGCCGAAGGGGCTCGGCAACGCCGAGTTCGGTGAAAGATGGATTCGTCACTTAAGTATCCTCAATTACGCCAAGAAATCGGGCGTCCGTTTTGGGCGCGCGGGTACGGCGTGTTGCCGTTTCCCGTGCACGTGAGGAAAAAACGGATTGTTTCGATAACTCCCGCGATGACAGGCACTGGGTGCGCGTCGTGCAAATCGCGAGGATGGCAGCGTGTACCCGTGTTCTTAATATAATGTCAAGAGCGCTGTCCCTCCCGATCTGCACCGTCATCGCGCATGCGGCGCCAACAGTGGCACCTGCACCATCGCAATCAATGCGCCCATAATCATCGCGATTGCCGCTTCTATCGTAGCAATATTCATCGTGACGATTGACCGGCGCGACTTCGTCGCGGCGTCCAACTTCCAAAGCAGCCTGATATGTTTGTCTTGGGCACGCCCATTAGCTTCTGGATGTGCTGTGCCAACGCTTACCCATTCTTGCCTTTTCAAATCACGCGATCGTGCTTGTGCAACACAGTGTTTCCGGAACCATCAGCCGATTTTTATCTGGCAATTTTCGATGAGCTTGTGAATTTAGGTAACCGGTGTCATTATTCACCGGTCAGAATGGGTGGGAACCTTCGTTTGGGGCGAGATCCTGCTGCCGGACCGCAAACAACAAAAAATGCAGGAGGAAACATAAAGTGCGCAGGTTTTCAGGAATATTGAGCCTCGGGCTGTGCCTCGTTGCGCTCTTTGCCGGAGCGAAGGCCGAGACGCCTCAACGCGATTCCGGTCTGCTTTTCTATCTGTCGGCGGACAAGGGCCTCACGGCGGATTTTGCCAAAGGCAATCCCGTCCCCAACTTCGCATTCGACACCAAGATTGTTCCCAACGGCGTCCACGGCGGCGCGCTTTCCACCCAGGACGACAACGTCCTCAGTTGGCACGCGCCGAGCAACATCTATGCCCAGCGTGGCACGTTGTCCTTTTTCTGGCGTTCGCGCTTTCCGGTGGGGCGCGCGCCCTTCGTGCTGTTCCGCGTCGGTTATGCCGATCACTCCAGCTGGGACATGTGCTGGCTGCGCATTGATTATAACGGCCACGGCTTCGACGCCTTCGTCACCGATGACAACCTCGCCCGCACGCGTATCTCCTACAAATTCGACACCCTGCCCTCACCTGACGCATGGATGCACATCGCCTTTTCGTGGGACGAAAACAAAGGCGTGAAGCTCTACGTCGACGGCAAGGAAGTCGCGTCGAAGAAGGTCGTTGCGGTCTACGATACCGGCCTTGACCAGTTCGGCATGGCCTCGCGCGTTGTATCTCCCTATCAGGTGATGAGCCGCTACAATTTCATGCGCGGTAGCGATTACGACGAACTACGCATCTACGATCACATGCTGGATGACGCACAGATCGCGGCGCTCGCCAAGGGCGAAGTGCCCAACGTGGCTGCCGATCCCGCTGGTAATCTCGCCAATGCCGCGACGAAGGCCGAATGGGATCTGCGTTATGGCTGGAACCGCAAAGGCGATATCCCTGTTGCCCTGACGGCACCTGTCACCACCATCCGCAAAGTCGAATTCGCCAACGCCGTCGACATCAAGGAGTGGATGTACAAAGCGACGGACGGCATAGCGGAAACCACCTGGCCAGGTGTCTACAACCGCTCGCGCTTGCCGGGACGAACGGACTATTTCCCGCTGCCCGACTGGAACACCTATGTCGACGGCGGCAAGACGCTGACACTCACGCTGCCGAACGAGCCGTGGAACCACCTCGAGATCCAGGGCGCGGCTTACGGCACGTTGACCTATGCGCCGGACGATAAGGCGAAGCCTGAGCGCATCGCCACCCGCGCCAAAGATCAGGAACGCACCTTCAACCAGTTCAGGAAGGCGCTGCAGGGCGGCGTGCTGCGCTTCAACAATATCGCGCAGGAAACACCGATCCAGGAGATCGCCGCTTACGACGTCCACGCCGGCGAAGTGCCAAAGGACGCATTGACGCAAACCTATTTTGTTAACAGCGATGCGGCACCGGATTCACCGGATCTCGACAAGCTGAATGCTTTCATCAGCGGGCGCTATGCCCCGGACGAGCGCGCAACCGTCGTGGCTCTGCCGAAGGGAGCGCCTTTCCGCCCCCGTGTAGCCGACAACAGCCGCAAGCTGCCGCTGATCCACATTCTGATCCCATACGAATACGGCGCCTCGCCGCCAGCACTACCGCTCTATCGCTCCTGGAACTACGGCTGGGAGAACATGTATGACGGGCTGGATGGCATCGCCATCGATATCCCGGCACTTAACGTGAAGCCGACGGCCAACGGACTATTCCAGCTCAACATCCAGGTGAAGGACCCGCTCTGGCCGTTACGCGACATGCTTGATGTCACCGTCTCGGTGAAGCCGCATGAAGCCCGCACCGTCTGGCTCGACCTGCGCGACCGCATCCTGCCCAATAAGAGTTTCTACATCACCATGGCAGGTTCCGGTCAGGACTTTGACGCCGCCGCACTCAACGGGACACGGATTCGCTTGGTGTTCAAGGACCGCCAGGAGGCGCTTAAGGAGCACGTCGCGGACCGTCTCGCCGAGATCAAGGACAATTGGGGCTTCATGGTCGAGGAACACACAGCCTCGAAGCGCGAGTCCCTGTATCGGCACCTGGTCGCCGACGTGACTGATCTGCTGCGCGTTGATCCTGATAACAGAATCGCGCGCGAGTACTGGATCGACATCATGTACGGCAGCCAAGGCCACCTGCCCTTCACGCAGCCGACGCCGCCCGCAGGCGAGCCACTTTGGGCCTTCCGTCAGCTCGAAGACCTCAAGGGCGTACGCCATTTCGTCAACTGGTGGATCGACAACCGCCAGGATGACTTTGGCGACTTTGGCGGCGGTATCTCCGACGACACCGATCTTCTGGAACAATGGCCGGGCCTTGCCCTGATGGGCGTGGACTCGGAGAAGATACGCATCTCCCAGATGCGTCTTGCCGATGCTGCCTACAAGAACGGCATGTTCACCAACGGCCTGGCGACGCTAATGCTCGACGAGCTGCACTCGTACGAGGACGGCATCAATTCGAATGGCGAAGCGATGTACCTCAACTGGGGCGATCCTAAGGTCGTGGAACGTCTGATGACCACAGTCGCCGCCTATCACCGCATCATCTCGGTGAATCCGGCTGGGCATCTGCACTTCAACACCAACTGGTACAGCGGCACCGACTCTTATCGGGAAGGTCCGTGGGAATGGGGCAAGTACTACTCCTATCTCGTGCTGCATCCCGGCATTCTGATGGGCGTTTACAACAACGACCCGACGGGCAAGAAGTTCGTCGTCGGGCTGGCTGACGGCTTGCTCGCACATGGCAAACAGGCAGCAGACGGCACCTGGACATTCCCAGACGAGATCAACTGGCGCACCGACGCGACGCGGGGGACTTTGCCTCCCGACTCGCCGCCGATGCAGCTCTTCTGGGCTTCCTATCGTTGGACTGGCGACAAGAAGTACCTGACGCCGATCCTTGCATCTGTCCAGAAAAGTGGCCTGCACGCCATCAACAGCCTCAATGAGAATGTGATGGAACTGCTTGGCAAGCAGGACAGCTGGGGCGCCGAAGCGGTGAAGAAAGCGTCAGGCGATGATGCCGACAATCTGGACCGCTACCTCGCCTGGGAGGTCTCGGGGGACAAGAAGTATCTCGACGACCTCTACGGCGCCGAATTGCAGCGTCAGGCTGACACCATGTACTCGCGGACCGAGGGCCATTGGTGGATCGACCGCGTGGAAGAGGACAGTCAGTATCTCCAACGTACTCGCATGGGTGGCATCGCACTCGAGCGTAACTGGCTCTACCCCGGCAATACGGTGAGCTGGAGCTTCCCCGATCCGGAAGGTGCGGTCAGCGTCGCCATTCTGATGCCCGGTGCTACCCCGACTCATTTCAAGGTCGTCGCCTATAACATCACCGATCATGACGTGAAGGCGAAGATGACGGGTTGGGACATCGCGCCTGGTCAATGGGAGATGAAGTCGGGCACGGTTGCCGGCGACAAGGACGAACTCGGGTCGGATGCGAAGACGACCTCGCTCGAGTTCGAGAAGACCCGTTCTGTCGACGTCTCCTTCGCGCCGCACCAGACCACTGTGTACGAGTTCACGCTGCAAACTCCGGGGACCGCGGTTAACATCCGCCCAGATCTCGGCATTGGCGTGGATGATGTGGTTCGCAAGGGCAGCACGGTGGAAGTGACGGTGCACAGCCTCGGGGCGCAGGATGCCCCGGTCGGAACAGTCGAGCTTGTCGACGCAAGCGGCAAGGTCGTGGCCCAGGCCACTACACCGGCGCTGCCTGCACCGGTCGACCTCAAGCCGCATACAGCCGTGGTCAAGCTGTCCCTGCCCTCCGGGTTCAATCCCAAGGGTACGGTGGTCCGCGTGGCGTTAAATGGGGTGAAGGAAATCACCCTGATCAACAACACGGTGCCGCTACACTGACGACACGAAACCGGCCGGGCGATCAGCCCGGCCGGTTTTATTTCCGCCCCCAAGCACAAACGCCAAGCGGCGCGGCGGAGCTGTGATTTCTTTTTTTTCTCAGGAAATTTTGGTCGGAGCGAGAGGATTTGAACCTCCGACCCCCTGTCCCCCAGACAGGTGCGCTAACCAGGCTGCGCCACGCTCCGACACTTCAGGCGGCCAGGCCGCCGGGGATGTTTGCCCAAGGCTCAGCCAAGGGCGGCGGACTATAGAGGGCGACTTGCCTAACGGCAACCGAGCTGGATCGTCTCATTTTTGCGGAAAACAAGGTGCACGGCGTCCTTGGATTGGAAGCCCGTAGTGCACTCGTAGATGATACTGAACCGCCCGTGCTGGCGCGGCGCCGGGTCGCGCTGCAGGAACTTCGCGTCGCCGACGAAGCTGCAGGTCTCTTTGCCCTCGCACAGGTCACGCACAGAAAAAACAACGTCCTCGCCCGTGCTGTCGACGTTATAGGCCGCGGTCATTATGTGCAGGAGGTAAGGCGCTGCAGGTGCCGCGGCCGGCGTCTCCTTGGACGGCGCTTTGGTTTCCGCCGTGCACACCTTTTGCATCGGTATCCATCGTCCGGCCGAACACTGGGCGATTACGCCAGCTTGGCAAATCAACGCGCCTTCGCTCGAAGGCACACCCATGTAAAGGCAATCGGCGGCGGCGGCCGGCGCTGCGCTTGTCAACATCAAGGCTATGGCAAACAGAACTGTGTAGACCGGGCGGTGCATGCCCTCAGGCCCGACGTTGGGCGGCGCGCAGGCGGCCTTTCAGACGCAGCAGTTCGGCTAGCAGAATCTCCAGCCGCACGCGCTCTTCTTCTTCCAGCGACTGCGGCTTGCGCCCGAGATGCACCACCTCCGCCGAAACCTCTCCCAATCCCGCCTCCGAAAAATCCGGCTCCGGCACCGACAGATCCGGCTCGGCGACGGTATTTCCGCGCCCGACCTCGGCCACATATCGCAGGCCGCGATCACGGAGCACTTTCTGCACGCCTTTGATCGTGTAACCTTCGGAGTAAAGCAACGTGCGGATGCCGCGCAGCAAATCGACGTCTTCGGGTCGGTAGTAACGGCGGCCACCGGCGCGCTTGATTGGGCGCACCTGGGCAAAACGGCTTTCCCAAAAACGCAACACATGCTGCGGCACATCCAGATCGCAAGCCACTTCGCTGATCGTGCGAAAGGCTTCAGGCGATTTGCTGCGGACGGCAAGCTGCGCGGTTGCCACGAGCATCGATAACTAGTCCAGGTCAGCGCCGACCGGCGGCGTCTGTCCGTTGATGACGGCCTTCAACACATGGCTGGGGCGGAACACCAGCACACGCCGCGGCGCGATCGGCACTTCATCGCCAGTCTTGGGATTGCGGCCCATGCGCTGTGATTTCTGGCGCACGGCAAAGGTACCGAAGGACGAGAGCTTCACGGTTTCGCCGCGGACGAGTGCCGAACACAGCTCCTCCAGAATATCCTCGACCATTTGCGCGGATTCGTTGCGCGATAGACCGACCGCCTGGAATACGGATTCAGTCAGGTCGGCGCGGGTCAGCGTGGAACTGGTCATGGCCGTCGAGCGACTCCCTATTAATTGCTCAAGCCTATGCGTAAGGGGGATTTGCCGTCAACATCAAAGGGATAGGCTGGTCTGCTGAGATCGGCTACCAACGCAGGAGTGCCGCACCCCAGGTAAAACCGCCCCCCATCGCCTCCATGAGCACCAGATCGCCATGCTTTATGCGGCCGTCGGCGACCGCTGTGGCCAGGGCCAGCGGCACAGAGGCCGCGGAGGTATTGCCGTGAAGGGCCACCGTGGAGACCACTCTTTCGTGGGGAATCCCCAGCTTTTTTGCCGTTCCGTCCAGGATTCGCTGGTTTGCCTGATGCGGAACAAACCAGTCGATATCGGCAACTTTCAGCCCAGCGGCCGATAGCGAGGCTTCGATCGCCGCCGAGATATTGGTGACGGCATGACGGAACACTTCCTTGCCCTGCATGCGCAGATGGCCAGTCGTCTGGGTCGAGGAGGGCCCACCGTCCACATAAAGATAGTCGTGCAAACGCCCGTCCGAAAAGAGATTCGTGTTGAGGACGCCTCTGTCGGCATTGCCGCCGGAACCCTCACCCGCCCGGAGGACCACGGCGCCCGCGCCGTCGCCGAACAGCACGCAGGTCGTGCGATCATTCCAGTCGAGCAGCCGCGTCATGCTTTCCGCGCCGATTAACAGGACAGTCTTGGCCTGCCCCGCGCGAACGAAATTGTCGGCGACCGCGAGGCCAAAGATGAAACCCGAACACACCGCCTGGACGTCGAAGGCTGCGCCGCGCGTCATGCCCAGCCGCGCCTGGATATTGGTGGCGACCGACGGAAAGGTCTCATCCGGCGTCGTCGTAGCGCAAACGATCAGGTCGAGGTCGCTCGCCGCGATCCCGGCATCCGCCAGCGCGGCATGCGCCGCTTCTAGCGCCAGATCGGACGTCTTCTCGCCAGCACCGACGACATGGCGTTGCTGGATACCGGTGCGGGCGCGAATCCACTCGTCGCTGGTGTCCACGCGCTTGGCTATTTCATGGTTGGTCACAACGGTCTTGGGCAGATATGCGCCGCAGCCGATGATGTGCGAACGGATCACGAGGCTATCGCCTCCCGACCCGGCGTTCCCACACCCGCCCGGTCTGCAATGATGCACTTGTTGATCCCGGCCTCGGCCATGTCGACCGCCATGTCTATGGCGCTGGCAAAGCCAAGGGCGTCGGTTCCACCGTGGCTTTTCACCACGACACCGTTCAGGCCCAGGAACATGCCGCCATTGGAGGCGCGCGGATCGAGCTTGCGGCGCAAGGCATTCAGCGCACCGCTGGCCAGCACCGCACCGAGCCGCGAAATGAGGGACCGCTTGAGGGCGCTGCGCAGATAACTCACCACCAGCTTGGCCGTGCCTTCCGCCGTCTTGAGTGCGATATTGCCGGTGAAGCCGTCGGTCACGACCACGTCCACAGTGCCCTCGGCGATGTCGTCGCCTTCGATGAAGCCGAAGAACTCCATCGGCAGCGAAACGTCGCGCAGCATCTGCGCCGCAGCCTTCACGGCGTCGTGACCCTTCATCTCTTCGGAACCGACATTGAGCAGCCCGACGGTCGGCCGCTCGATCCCCAGTACCGCGCGCGCGAAGGCCTCGCCCATCACGGCGAAATCGACCAGTTGGTCGGCGTCGCATTCGACATTGGCGCCAATGTCGAGGACCACGCACTGCCCGCGCTTGGTCGGCCAGATGCCGGCGATGGCCGGACGGGAGATGCCTTCGATGACGCGCAACTGCACCATGGACATCGCCATCAGTGCGCCGGTGTTGCCGGCAGAAACGACAACTTCCGCTTCGCCACTCTTCACCGACTCGATGGCCTGCCACATGCTCGTGTTGCGGCCGCGGCGTACAGCCACACTCGGCTTCTCGTCCATGCGCACATACGCGTCGGCATGACGCACTGTGATGTGCGACGTGAGTGTGGCGCGCCGCTTCTCCAGAAGCGTGTTCAGCGCATTCTGGTCTCCATGGAGGATGAATTTTACCTTGGGGTGGCGCTGCAGAGCCCGGGTGAGCGCAGACACGACAATGGATGGACCGGCATCACCGCCCATCGCATCAATCGAAACCGTCAATTCTCGGGACACGATAGCAACTGCCCCTCAGAGTGGCCGCCGGACCCGACTATCAGGATTTGGCCTTTGCCACTTCGCGGCCGTCGTAGTGGCCGCAAGCGCCGCAGACGTGGTGGGGCAACTTCTGCTCGCCACAATTCGGACATTCAGCGTGGGACGTTGACGCCAGCCGATGATGCGACCTGCGCATATTGCGCCGTGACGGCGACGTTTTTCTCTTAGGGACCGCCATGGCGGAACATCTCTCCATATGGCCCGTAGGGCCGGAAAAAGCACGCGAATAGGCACGTAATCGTCCGGACCGGCAGGCAAAGCAAGGGGCGGAGTGAACAGGAAACCGTCTCTGGATTCAAGCGCGAAAAATGGCTGTTTTCCGCGATTCAGCCGCCTTGCTTAAGGCTTTTCAGCACGGCAAACGGGCTTTGCGGTGTCTCGGCCTGCTCTTTGGGCGGCTCGAAGGCGACCCCTTCTTTGCGGGGATACAGGTCGATGGCGAGGACGAATTCCTCCAGCAGTGGGCCTGCGAGATCGTAATCGAGGCTGGAAATCTCCTCGGGCACCTCGTCGTCGCCGGCCGCTAGCGTGAGCTCGCCATCGTCGGCATGGGGCCGCGGCACATAGTGCAGCTCGCGCGCGATATGCCTGGTGATATGCGTCTCCAGCGGCTCAAGCGTCACGATGCAGCTCTGCAAGATGTCGGCATTCAACTCGGCCTCGAACGCGAAGCGGTTCTGAGAGACCCGGCGCAGCTCCACATCGGCCGTGAACGCCCGCACGGCATCGACATTAGCCCAGCGCGCCAGCGGCCCCAGCTCGTCATCGTGCGCGGCGACAGCCACCTGGCTGCCAGCCTGCGACAGATCGCCGAGATCGAAAACATGGCTCATGGGCGGAGCTTGTTCGTTCATCGCTCTACTCCTCCTCCGGCAATGGACCAAAGTCGAGATTGCCGGTTTCCAGATCGCTGGCTGCAAGCCGCGCCTTCGCCGCCAGCACGTAACGCGCCAGCGCCTTTGCGCCCGGCTCGTTCGCCCCCCGATAGAGGTTGCGGATCAACGCAGCTTCCATGGCGGCCGCGTCCTTCGCATCTCCATAGGCCTGCATTCGTCCATAAAACGCCTTCGCGAGCTTCTTAACCCGTTTTCCGATACCGATGTCGCCGGCTCCAAGTTCCCGCAAAGCCTCGTCGAACGTAATGAAGATGGTATCGACAAAAGCCTGCGACAAGGCGGTCTCGCCTGCCGCTGCCAGCCGGTCCAGGACCAGCCATGCGTGCACGACGACGAGGTCGAACCGCCCGTCGAGTGTGTCCTGAACGCCCAGCCTTAAGAAAAAGACAGGTTCGCGGGCCCGCGTAACCAAAGCCTGGTTAAGGCGTGAAGCGGTGAGCTGGCGCTCCTTGCTCCTGCGCAGCGCGTTCAGCATTATCGGGTTCTCCGGACGGGAATGTCTTGCATGTCAGCCGCCCCAAGGTTAGCACATCCGGGCGGGAGAAAACGGATCAAGGTCCACAGAGGCATGAAAAAGCTCGTACTTTCCACCCTCTGCCTGGTGCTTCTTACCGGCTGCACGCCGGTCATCAGCCAGCGCGGCTATCTGCCCGATCCTGACGCCGAAGCCGGCATCAATGTCGGCAAGGACAACAAGACAACGATTGAGGAGAAGCTCGGCGACCCTTCGCTGCAGGCGACCTTCAACAATGACACTTGGTACTACGTCTCCAGTGTCGAGAAGCAAGTGGCTTTTTTCACGCCGACGATCGAGTCCCGCCATATCCTCGCGATTTACTTCAACAAGGATGGCAAGGTCGTCGACATGAAGCATTACGGCCTCGAAGACGGTCATGTGGTTGCGTTCGAGTCGCGTACGACGCCGACACGCGGACGTGAACTCACCTTCCTTCAGCAGCTGTTCAACGCCACGCCGGGCGTCGCTGGCGCTACCGATCAGCGGGAACAGAATCCTGGCGGCGGCGGCGGACCTCCCGGCGGCTGACGCGACGGACGGTTCATTCATCGATCGGACAAAAAAAGAGCGCCGAGATTTCTCCCGGCGCTTTTTTCTCGTGCAATGCCTCAGGACATCGAGGCCAGCGTTGCCAGAAGCAGCAAGGCCACAATGTTCGTGATCTTGATCATCGGGTTGACGGCCGGACCCGCCGTGTCCTTGTACGGATCGCCGACGGTGTCGCCGGTCACCGCCGCTTTGTGCGCGTCGGAACCCTTGCCGCCGTAGTTGCCATCCTCGATGTACTTCTTGGCATTATCCCAGGCGCCGCCGCCCGAGGTCATCGAAATGGCGACGAAGAGACCGGTTACGATCACGCCCAGGAGCATCGCGCCCAGTGCGTTGAAGGCCTGCATCTTACCTGCGACGAAGTCGACGATGAAGAACAGCACGATCGGCGACAGCACCGGCAGCAGAGACGGCACCACCATCTCGCTGATAGCGGCCTTGGTCAGCATGTCCACGGCGCGGCCGTAGTCGGGCTTCTGTGTGCCGGCCATGATGCCCGGCATTTCCTTGAACTGCCTGCGTACCTCTTCCACCACCGCACCGGCGGCCCGGCCGACGGCCGTCATGGTGATGCCGCCGAACAGATAAGGCAGCAACCCGCCCAGGAAGAGACCGACCACTACCCATGGATCGGCCAGACTGAACGTCGGCAGATCCAACCCGCTGAAGTACGTATAGGTCGTGGAATGCGCCACGAAGTATTTGAGATCTTCCGTGTAGGCGGCAAACAGGACCAACGCGCCAAGGCCGGCAGAACCGATGGCATAACCCTTGGTCACCGCTTTCGTGGTGTTGCCCACTGCGTCAAGCGCGTCGGTCGTCTTGCGGACATCGCCTTCGAGGCCGGCCATTTCGGCAATGCCGCCGGCATTGTCGGTGACCGGACCGAAAGCATCGAGCGCCACGATCATGCCCGCCAGCGACAACATGGTCGACACCGCAATGGCAATGCCGAACAGGCCCGCCAGCGAATAGGCCAGGATAATGCCGACACAGATGACCAACGCCGGCATGGCCGTCGATTCCATCGAGACGGCGAGACCCTGGATAACGTTGGTGCCGTGACCAGTGACCGATGCCTTGGCGATCGCCTGCACCGGGCGGAAATTCGTGCCCGTATAGTACTCGGTGATCCAGATCAGCGCACCGGTGACGGCCAGCCCCACCACGCCGCAGACGAACAACTCGTTGCCGCTGAAGGAGACACCCGTCGAGGTCGTGAGCACAGCATCCATGCCGCCCGGCAGGAGCTTGTTCATCAGCGGCCACAGGCCGATCAGCGACAGAACACCGGTCGTGATCACGCCCTTGTAAAGCGCGCCCATGATGTTTTTGCTCGAGCCCAGGCGCACGGCGAACGTGCCGATGATCGAGGTCACGATGCAGAGCGCCGAGATGGCCAGCGGCAGGAGCATCAGGATCGATTTCGTGTCGCCGGTGAAATAAATCGACGCCAGGACCATGGTCGCGACCGTGGTTACCGCATAGGTTTCGAACAGGTCGGCGGCCATGCCGGCGCAATCGCCGACATTGTCCCCCACGTTGTCGGCAATAGTCGCCGGGTTACGCGGGTCGTCTTCCGGAATACCGGCTTCAACCTTGCCGACCATGTCGCCGCCGACGTCCGCACCCTTGGTGAAGATGCCGCCGCCGAGACGCGCGAAGATGGAAATCAGCGAGGCGCCGAAGCCCAGTGCCACCAGCGAATTCTCGATGATGCGGCCCTGCACTTCGTCGTTGATGTCGAGGCCAAGGCCGTTGCGCAGGAAGAGGTAGTAACCGGCGACGCCGATCAGGCCGAGGCCGACGACGAGGAGGCCCGTCACCGCGCCCGAGCGGAAAGCGATCTGCAGTCCGGCGGCCAGGCCCTGGCGGGATGCTTCGGCCGTCCGCACATTGGCGCGCACCGAGACATTCATGCCGATATAGCCGGCGAGGCCAGAGAGCGTCGCACCGATCAGATAACCGACGCCTTCCTGCCAACCGAGAAACACCCATGCCAGCACGAAGATGACCACGCCGACGATGGCGATCGTCCTGTATTGGCGGTTGAGATAGGCGCGCGCGCCCTCCTGAATCGCAGCCGCAATTTCCTGCATCCGGGCGTTGCCTGGGCTCTTCGCCAACACCCAGCGGACCGTCCATCCGCCGTAAAGCAGCGCTAAACCGCCGCAAGCCAATACAAGTAAAAGCTCCACGCTCATGGTGTCCCCTCGTCCCGATCCTTGGACCAAATTGAACGGCGCTCAGCGCCGAATTCCATAGCGGGCAGGAATCCCGCCGCTTTGAAGGCGGCGGAACATGCCAAATGAGACTGCGGGAAGCAACTTAGTGATTTGACCCGGCGGGGGGGTTAGATGTCGCGGCGGGAGAACCGGCGGCGGCGGTCGCCGCAGTCCCATTAGCGGGCAACGGGAGCGTAGGCGTGGCCTTTTGGGGCAGATCGGGTGCCCGGTCGCTGGGAGGGACCATATCCAAGGTCGTGTCGCCTGGATGCAGCGGCGCAAATTTGATGTCCACAAAGACCATATTCACAACTTTTTCGGCACCGACGATTCGGCCGGCGTCGGCGACCAGCCGGCTATTGAGGAGCACGCGATCGACGGTTCTCGGGTCGTTGCTCTGACCGATCGGCCGCGCGTTCACATCGCGTACGAAGGCATCCTGGATGAAGGCCAGCTTATCGCGAATCGCGATCGCGGCAGATTGTGACGATGCCACCAGTTTGCTCGAAATATAGGAATAGCCGAGCAGCCGCCCGTCCTGGCTCATCGGTGCGATGAGGAAGGGCATCTCCACATTGGTGCCCGGAGCACCGTCCGCCGTCGGCGCAGCGACAGCCGCCTGGCTGGCGACAACGGCAAAAAGCAGGAGAGAGAGGAAGACGCGGCGCATGTCCGAGCCTCGCAAATCATAGCTAAAAATGTGTAAACCCGGCGTGAGACAGCGGGATTTCACGCCCGTCGGCATCCAGAAGCGCGACGCCGGAGCCGGCCTCCACCCAGCCAATGCGCGTCACGGGAACACCGGAACGCCTTGCCGCCGCCAGAACCGCCGCCTCGGAGCGCGCGGTAAAAGCGATTTCATAATCGTCGCCCGAAGTGACCGCCCGGATTCGGCCTTCCCTTGTATCGCCCCACAAGGCACGCAGAGCCTGCGAATATGGAACCTGCTCCACTTCGACGACGATCCGCACACCGGATACCTCCGTGATGTGTGCCAGATCGGCAATGAGACCGTCGGAAACATCGAGGGCCGCACTGGCGACGCCCCGCAATGCCTGCCCCAGTGCCAGCCGCGGCGGCGGCGTGCGATAGCGGGCGACCAGTTCCTCGCGCTCGCGAGCGTCGAGGCGCTCTCCGTCGCCTTTGAGGACCGCTAATCCACCGCCGCCATCGCCGATGGTGCCGCTGATGAACACTGCGTCTCCGGCCACCGCACCGGCCCGGCGTATCATTCCGCCCGTCGGGACGTGTCCCATCGCCGTGATTGCAAGTGTCAAGGGGCCGGGGGTCGCGGTTGTGTCGCCACCCAGCAGCGAAACATTGAACTCCGCCTGATCGTCACCGAGCCCTTGCGCAAAGCTCTCGAGCCACGCCTCATCGACACGCTCGGGCAGCGACAGCGCCAGCAGGTATCCCACAGGCTCGGCCCCCTTCGCCGCAAGGTCCGACAGGTTCACGCGCAACGCTTTCTTCGCGACAGTGCCAGGGGGATCGCTGGCAAGGAAATGCACGCCTTCCACCAGCGCATCCGTTGTCACAACAAGATCACATCCCTCTCGCGCCGGCAGAACCGCCGCATCGTCGCGGAGATCGAAGGCGCCCGGCGAAGTCGCCAGTGGTGCGAAGACCTTGGCAATAAGGGCAAATTCAGACGGTCGCTTGGCCATCGGGGGTGCGGTCTCCGGTTCCGGCACTATAGCGCATACCGGATATTTACACTCCTGAACCCAAGATGAACTGCCGTTTCAAGGCGGGTTCAAGGCAAGTTCGCCAAATTGTTGCCCATCGCAACCGGCATCCTTGTGAAGGTGAAATCAGAGGTCGTCATGAGCAACCCAGTCTGCACCGCCGACCAGCCGTCTTCCCCAAGAAAGATCACGGTCGAAGAAATCGGACTTTTCCTCGTCGTCGCCATTTTCGGGCTACTGCCGCTTGGCCTCGCATCAGGCTTGATGCTGTTGCAGATTCTTGGCCTCTGGTCGTACTAGCTCAGAACTCGTCGTCCGGCGGCGCTTCACCGAATTCCGCGGCGCGTTTGCGATGTGCCAGTTTGTCCAGCGCCGCATTCACAAAGCCAGGCTCGTCGCCCGAAAAGAAGGCATGTGACAGCTCCACATATTCGTCGATTACCACTTTCGCCGGGACATCGGTCCGGCCAATCAATTCGAACGCGCCACACCGCAAGATGGCGCGCAGGATCGAATCCACCCGCGACAGGCGCCAGTTGCTGGCCAGACATTTCGTGATGGCGCCGTCGATTTCTTCCTGACGATGTGGCACACCGCGCACGAGCTCGCGGAAAAAATCTTCGTCGGGCTCGCCCAGCGCCAGCATCTCCGCCTCGCGGCCGAAACGAAACCTCGCGAACTCCTCCGATACCGTCTCGGCGTCCTCACCGGTCAATTCCATCTGATACAGCGCTTGGATCGAGGCCAACCGTGCCGCGCGCCGCGCCGATGCGGTCGATGTCGGTGTGCTCACCGGTTGACGCCTAGGCGATGCCGCAGATCGATCAGCGATAGACAGGCGCGTGCGGCGTCGCCGCCCTTGTCGCGCTGCCCGCGATCGGCGCGCTCGACCGCCTGCTGCTCGTTCTCGACAGTCAGGATGCCGTTGCCGACACACAGCCGGTAATTGATGCCGAGATCCATGAGTGCCCGCGCCGATTCGCCGGCGACAATCTCAAAATGGTAAGTGTCGCCGCGGATGACACAGCCCAACGCCACAAAACCTTCATAGGTTTTGCCGCCGTGTTCGCCGCCCTTCACGGCAAACTGGATGGCTGGCGCGATTTCCAGCGCACCGGTCACGGTCACGCGGTCGAAATGAGCCCCGCCCTTCTCCAGCGCCGCCGTCGCGCCGTCGAGCAGCATGCGCGAGATGTGCGGATAGAACGGCGCCTCGACGATGAGGATGTTGGGCGTCATGATTGCGGGTCCTTTCTCGTGATGCCGTGTGTGCCGACGATATTGAGCCCGTAGCCGTCTAGCGCCACGACCTTTTTCTCTGGCGTGTCGGTCAGCAAGATCATGTCCTTGATACCGAGATCGAGAAGGATCTGGGCGCCGACGCCGTACTCCTTCACCCGCCTCCTGTCGATGTCGTCCTCCGCGTGCCGGAGCACCAGATCGGAGACGAAGGTCGGTCGGGCCTGTCGCAATGCGACCACGACGCCGCGCCCCGCTTTGGCGATGATGCGCATGGATTCGGCCAGCGTGTCGTGCGGATAATGGATACTGCCCAGCATGTCGTTGACGATATTGATGGCATGCATGCGCACCAGCACCGGCTCCGGCGTCGTGACGTCGCCCTTCACCAGCGCAATGTGCTCGGCATATTCGACCGTGTTGATGTAGAGCATCATCCGCCAGTCGCCGCCGTTGTGGCTCTGGAAGGTGGTATCCACGGCACGCTTGACGAAATGGTCGTAGCGCCGGCGATAAGCGATCAGATCGGCGATGGTGCCGACCTTCAGGCCGTGCAGTTGCGCGAACTGCACGAGATCCGGCAGCCGCGCCATCGTGCCGTCGTCGTTCATGATCTCGCAGATCACGCCCGAAGGATTGAGGCCCGCAAGGCGCGCGATATCGACCGCGGCTTCGGTATGGCCTGCCCGCACCAGCGCGCCGCCGTGCCGGGCGACTAGCGGAAAGACATGGCCGGGCATCACGATGTCGGTTGGTCCCTTGGCAGGGTCAATGGCAACGGCGACGGTATGTGCGCGATCGGCTGCCGAAATCCCGGTTGTGATGCCTTCGCGAGCTTCTATCGAGACAGTGAATGCGGTGCGGTTTGGCGTGCCGTTGACCTGCGTCATCATCGGAATCTGCAGCTCGTTGGCCCGCTCTTGCGTGAGCGCGAGGCAGATCAGCCCGCGGCCGTGCTTGGCCATGAAATTGATCGCCTGCGGCGTGCACATTTGCGCCGGCATTACAAGATCGCCCTCGTTCTCGCGGTCCTCCGCGTCGACAAGGATGAACATCTTCCCCTTGCGCGCGTCTTCGATCAGCTCATCGATCGAAGAAATATAATCGCGGAACATCGCTTACCCCTTCGCCAGCCGGGCGACGTAGCGCGCCAGCAGGTCGATTTCCAGATTGACCTTGGCGCCGGGTTTCAGCCGGCCGAAGGTGGTCACGGCGGCGGTGTGCGGTATGATGTTGACGCCGAAACGTGTGCCGTCGACCTCATTCACGGTCAGCGATACGCCGTCAAGCGCCACGGAACCTTTCGCGGCAATGAACCGCGCCAGTGCCGCCGGCGCCTGAAATGTGATGCGGATGGACTCGCCGTCGGGCGTCACACGTGCAACCTCCGCCGTCCCGTCGACATGCCCACTGACGATGTGGCCGCCGAATTCGTCGCCCACCCGCAGCGGCCTTTCGAGATTGACGGGATCGCCGACCTTCCAACTCCCGACCGTCGTCTTGGACAGAGTCTCACCGGAGGCGGTGACCGCAAACCAGCGGTCCTTCTCGGTGCCCTTGTCGACGACCGTCAGGCAGACCCCGGAACAGGCGATCGAAGCGCCGATGTCGATGGCGCTTACATCGTAATGGGTGGCGATGACGAGATGCGTATCGCCACGCTTTTCCACGTGGCGCACTTGGCCGACATCGCTGACGAGTCCGGTGAACATAGGTCTCTTCTAATCCTCGGCCGCAAAGCTTTCCAGAAGGTCCGGACCCAGCATGCGTGAGCCGGTCAATCTGAACCGAGGCGCCTCCCCCAGCGTCATCGCAGCAAGCGACTCGATGCCGTTGTGCCCGGCCGCGCCCAAAACCGTGGGACTGCAGAAGATTTCCAGCCGGTCGGCCAATCTGCGATCCAGGAAGGTTGCGTGCACGCTGGCGCCACCTTCGACCAGCAGCCGCGTTATGCCGCGCCTGCCCAGCTCCGCTAGCACGGCCGGCGCATCGGGCCGACCGCGAAAATCACGCGCCACTTTGACGACCTCGACGCCGCAGGAGATCAGGTTGCCGCCACCGTCGGCGGTTGTGAAAATCAGGGTCGGCGTTTCATTGGCGCTCTGCGCCAGCTTCGACCATTCGTTCAGCCTGAGCCGCGTGTCCAGCACGACGCGCAGCGGCGAGCGGTCTCCCAGTCCTGGCAGGCGGCAGGTCAGTTCGGGATCGTCGGCCAAGGCAGTTCCGACGCCGATCAGGATCGCATCGTTGCGGGCACGCAGCAGATGGCCATAGGCGCGCGCAGCCTCGCCTGTAATCCACCTGCTCTCGCCTGACGATGTCGCCGTCTTGCCGTCGAGGCTCTGTGCGATTTTCAACGTGACCAGCGGACGGCCGTCGCGCACGCGCTTGAAAAATCCGGCGTTCTGTTCACTGGCCTCCTTGACGCAGGCGCCAACGACAACCTCGACGCCCGCTTCGCGCAGCATGGCGAAACCCTTACCATGAACGCGTGGATCTGGATCTTCAACCGCCGCGACGACCCGGGCCACGCCAGCGCCGATCAACGATGCCGCACAAGGTGGCGTTTGGCCATGGTGCGAACAGGGTTCCAGTGTGACATAGGCCGTAGCGCCGCGCGCCGTCTCGCCCGCCTGCGCCAGCGCAACCGTCTCGGCATGCGGGCGCCCGCCACGCCCCGTCCAGCCACGCCCAACGACAAGCCCGTCGCTTGAAACGATCACGCATCCAACCGCCGGATTGGGTGCAACCTCCCCAACCGCGCGATTCGCAAGGCGCAACGCGTGGCGCATCTGATGAAGGTCTGCGGCGACCACGCTCATATGCTGTCCCTTACCCCCTCATGCGGAGGCAGACAAAAATCAATCCTTCTCGTCGCCTTCCAACTCACCGATGAGATTCTCAAAATCCTTCGTCTCGCGGAAGTTTTTGTAGACCGAGGCGAAGCGCACATAGGCGACCTTGTCCAGGCTCGACAACGCCTGCATCACCAGTTCGCCGATCACTGTCGAGGGGATTTCATTCTCGCCCATGCTTTCCAGCCGGCGCACGATACCGGTGATCATGCGATCGATACGGTCGCGTTCCACCGGACGCTTGCGCAGCGCGTGGTTGATCGAGCGCTCCAGCTTGTCGCGATCAAAGGGCTCCCGCCGGCTGTTCTTCTTCACCACGATGAGCTCGCGCAGCTGCACGCGCTCGAAGGTGGTGAAACGCCCGCCGCATTCGGGGCAATGGCGCCGCCGGCGAATGGCTGAATTGTCCTCGCTAGGACGGCTGTCTTTAACCTGGGTGTCGTCGTGACCGCAAAACGGGCAGCGCATGGGTGTCTCTTATCGATAGATGGGAAAACGGCTGCAGAGGGAAAGCACGCGTTCGCGCACGCTGGCTTCAACGTCCGGGTCGCCGGCATCGCCTTTCTTGCCCAGCGCGTCGACCACTTCGACGATCAGCTTGCCGATCTCGCGGAACTCCGCAGTGCCGAAGCCGCGTGTCGTCCCGGCCGGCGAACCGAGCCTTATGCCTGACGTGATCGCTGGTTTTTCGGTGTCGAAGGGAACAGCATTCTTGTTGCAGGTGATGAAGGCGCGGTCGAGCGCATGCTCCGCCGCGCGCCCGGTCGTGCCCTTGGGGCGCAGATCGACCAGCATCAGATGCGTGTCGGTGCCGCCTGAAACAATATCGAGCCCCTGTGCGTGCAGCGTCTCGGCCAGCACCTTGGCGTTTTCCACCACGGCCCGCGCGTATTGTTTGAACTCCGGCTTCAGCGCCTCGCCGAACGCCACCGCTTTGGCGGCGATCACATGCATGAGCGGGCCGCCCTGCAGGCCGGGGAACACTGCCGAGTTGATCTTCTTGCCGAGATCGGAATCGCGCGAAAGGATCATGCCGCCGCGCGGACCGCGCAGCGTCTTGTGCGTCGTGGTCGTCACGACATGGGCATGGTCGAGCGGATTGGGATGCGCGCCGCCCGCCACCAATCCGGCGAAATGCGCCATGTCGACCATGAAATAGGCGCCCACATCGTCGGCGATCTTGCGGAAGCGCGCGAAGTCGATGAAACGCGGATAGGCCGAACCGCCGGCGATGATGAGCTTGGGTTTACTGGCCTTGGCGATCGCCTCGACCTCATCCATGTCGATGCGGTGATCCTGGCGGCGCACCGTGTAGGGGACCGGCTTGAACCATTTGCCGGACTGGTTAACCGGCGAGCCATGTGTCAGATGGCCGCCTGCCGCCAGCGACAGCCCGACGAAGGTGTCGCCCGGCTGCAGCAGGGCGAAGAACACCGCCTGGTTGGCTTGGGCGCCCGAATGGGGCTGCACATTGGCGAAGCTGCAATCGAACAGTTTGCACGCCCGCTCGATGGCGAGTTGCTCGGCGACATCGACATATTCGCAGCCGCCATAGTAGCGGCGGCCCGGATAACCTTCGGCATATTTGTTGGTGAGGACGGAGCCCTGGGCCTCCAGCACGGCCCGACTGACGATGTTCTCCGAAGCGATCAACTCGATCTTCTCTTGCTGGCGCCTCAATTCGTGGGCGATGGCCTCGGCAACCTCTGAGTCGGCCCCGGCCAACCCAAGATTGAAAAATCCGGAATTTCCGCCATTTCCCGCCTTTACGTCCATGTCCTACCTCGCTCGCAACGCCACACCGTCCCCGCCGCTAGTCATGGTTGGCCGTCACAGCGTTCGGGGGTGGTACCCCTACCCCTTTACCAAATCTAGCGCCAGTGACACGAGATGGCTTTGCTGCAGACGGCACGGCGCACCTGCCCCGCAGAACGCAAATGCGTTTTTCGGATGAGGCACATTTTCCTATACACAATTGAGTTGCAACGACGGTTCGAACATCTCCAAAGCGAAAACAAAGTCTGTCCAAATGACCACCAAATTGATTATTTGTGATCTCTCGATTTTTTCGTAAATCGGACCTCAAGAACAGGTTGCAATCCATCTCGAGACAGGCAATACCGCGATCACTATTTTATGGAATGGAGCGCCATAATTCTGAGGCAATACAACATGGGTACTCACAACATGGAAAATACCGGTGTAGACGATTTACTCAAGCTGACAAGCGATATTGTCGCCGCCTATGTCAGCAATAACCCGCTTCCCGTTGGCGAACTGCCGGCGATCATCAAGAGCGTCTACGCGACGATGGGTGGCCTTGTTGGAACAACGTCCGGCGAAGTCGCGACCTCGCAGAAACCAGCCGTTCCGCTGAAGAAATCGATTACACCGGAATATCTGATCTGCCTGGAAGACGGCAAAAAGCTGAAGATGCTCAAGCGCTATCTACGCTCGCGCTACGGCCTGTCGCCGGACCAATACCGCGCCAAATGGAACCTGCCGGCGGATTACCCAATGGTGGCCTCAAATTACGCCGCACAGCGCTCCGAATTCGCCAAGAAGATTGGTCTCGGCCGCAGCGCGCCAGCCACCAAGGGCCGCCGCAGGGGCTGAGAAGGCTTCAAAAGCCGGCCACGCAAGGGCGGGATTCAACTCCCGCCTTTTTGCTTTTTCAGGACGTAAGCTAGCTTGGCGACGGCGTTGCGGCTGAGGGCTTCACGCGGCGCCGTGGCCGGACCGAAGACGCTCGCCTCCGTTCCGGTCGCCGCATCGATGGCGGTTGCCTTGACCAAGCCGCCTTGCACGACAAATTCGATGTAGATCTCGGGCTTGTCGCCGCCCGTTGCCACTGTCAGGCCGCGCGTTGCAGCTGATGGGCCGTCCACACCGCGTCGAGCGACTGCACCAGATTCTCCATCATCTCGACGGTATGCAGAGGCGACGGCGTAAAGCGCAGTCTTTCCTTGCCGCGTGGCACGGTCGGATAGTTGATCGGCTGCACATAGATCGCGTGGTCGCGCAGCAGCGCGTCCGCAACGCTCTTGCACAACGCAGCATCGCCGACCATCACCGGCACGATATGGCTCGGCGAATTCATCACCGGCAGGCCGGCATTGCGCAGCATCGACTTCAGGCGCGCGGCGTTTTCGTGGATCTTCCGGCGTTCCTCGTCGCTGCTCTTGAGGTGACGGATGCTGGCAAGAGCGCCCGCGGCGACGACCGGCGCCAGCGAGGTCGAGAAGATGAAGCCCGGCGCGAAAGAGCGCACGCAGTCGATCAATTCGGTCTTGCCGGTGATATAGCCGCCCATCACGCCGAACGCCTTGGCCAACGTTCCCTCGACGATGTCGATGCGCGACATGGAACCGTCGCGCGCCGCGACGCCCGCGCCGCGCGGCCCATAGAGGCCGACGCCGTGCACTTCGTCGAGATAGGTCAGCGCGCCGTATTTTTCCGCCAGATCGCAGACGGCGGAGGTCGGGCCGAAATCGCCGTCCATCGAATAGACGGATTCGAAGGCGATCACCTTCGGCCGACCCGCATCGACCGAGCGCAGCAACTCTTCGAGGTGCGCCAGATCGTTGTGGCGGAAAATCTTCTTTTCCGCGCCGCCGTGGCGGATGCCTTCGATCATTGAGGCATGGTTGAGTTCGTCGGAGAACAGCGCCAGTCCCGGCAGCAGCTTCGCCAGCGTCGAAAGCGTCGTCTCGTTGGAAACATAGCCGGAGGTAAACAGCAGCGCCGCTTCCTTGCCGTGCAGGTCGGCCAGCTCACGTTCCAACTCGACATGGTAGTGAGTCGTACCGGAAATATTGCGCGTACCGCCCGCCCCGGCACCGGCGCAATCGATCGCCTCGTGCATGGCCGCCAGAACCTTCGGATTCTGCCCCATGCCCAGGTAGTCGTTGCTGCACCAGACCGTGATCGGCCGCTTGGAACTGTCGGTATAGAGATCCGCCGCCGGATAGCTGCCGCGCTTGCGCAGGAGGTCGGCAAATACCCGATACCGCCCCTCGCGTTTCAGCCCGGCCAGAACATCTTGGAACCGAGAAAGATAAGCAAACGCCATGACTTCTCTCTTTTCCCTGCAGACGGTAACTATAGCACCGTCGCCTGTTTTCCTAGAATAGTTCAAATTTACCGTCCCGCCCCACGCGATTTGTCACAGCAGTGTGATCTCAAAGGTGGCGCGGCGTCAGTGTTTAAGGCGTTTGTGTGGGCAAGGCTATCAGTAGAATTGCCTAGCTGGCGCTGGCAACCGCTGCGTTAACTGCCAACGCAATCAACACTGTATTGAAGAAAAACGACACGATCGAATGGCCGATAACCGCTCGGCGCATGGCTGATGTGCACACCGGTACGTCGGAGACCTGGGCCGTCATGCCGATGACGAACGAAAAATAGAAAAAATCCCATAGGTCCGGTTCGTCCGTACCCGGAAAATCAAGCGCCTCGCCGGCTGAGGAATAATGCAGATCGGCGTAGTGGAATGCCGAAATCGTGTGCAGCATAAACCAGCCAAGCGGCGCCGCGGCCAGCCCTAGCGTCAGCGACAGGCTGTCGGGCCGTTGGTGCTGATTAAGCATGACGAAGATGTTCGCCATGTTGATCGCCACCGCCAGCAGCGTGATGGCGATGACGATGGTGATACCCTCGTCTTCCGTGATGGCGCAGGCCTTCACATCGGCCGCCGTCGAATTCAACAGCAGATAGGCGCTCGCGGCGAGGTATGCCGCGAAGAAGGCGTCGCCGCCCGCCGCCGCGGCCATCGGCACACGCGCCAGAAGCATCGCCGCGGTGACGGCAATGCCCAGCGCGGCGGCGCCGTAGAAGCGCCGGTGACGACGAAGGTGCCTGATAGGTTCCAAGGTCATACGACGGGGTACGGGTTACGCCGCAACCATCGCATGAGTCGGCCCTACAGTCGGAAGCGAACCTGGTCGATCCAGAAACGTTCCAGCCGTTTCAGGCTGGCGTTCAGGGCATCCAGATCGCCGGTGTTGACGTTGCCCACCGGTTCCAGAGAGCCCAGATGACGCTCGAACAGCTCGCGCAACATGTCGCGCACGAACTCGCCCTTTCGCGTCAGGCGTACCAGAACCGAACGGCGGTCGACTTCCGAACGTTCGTGATGGATGTACCCGAGATCGACAAGCTTTTTCAGATTGTATGAGACGTTCGACCCCAGATAATGCCCGCGCGTGCGTAGTTCGCCGGCACTGAGTTCCTGGTCACCGACGTTGAACAGGAGCAGCGCTTGCACGCTGTTGATCTCGCGTTCCTCGCGACGGTCGAGCTCGTCCTTGATCACATCCAGAAGCTGACGATGCAGCCGCTCGACGAGATTGAGCGTGTCGAGATAGTACTTCCCTTGTGTGCGTGCGCCGTCAAGCGCCGCAGCTTCTTGCGGTCTTGCCAATGCTGTCATTTTTTTTCCCCCTTTTCCGGGGGCCCACCTGTTATATGCAGGAAGCCTAGGCGGCGGCCGTTAAAGCTGTGTAAAAATTGTCGGCAAACACCGCGCAAAGGCAGGACAAATGCGCGCGGTCCGCGGCTCTTCCAGATTTGCGGCTAACAAAACGTAAATCTGTGTCGCAACGGCACTGATCGGTGTGTCCGCGCACCGTCAGAGCGGGAGTTCCTTGTCGCCCAGAAACTCGAAATAGGCGCCGACGGCCTCGTCGGTGACATCGCCGAGCGTCGCTGGCCGCCACTTCGGCGATTGATCTTTATCGATAACCACGGCGCGTACGCCTTCGTAGAAATCTTGCCCGGCGAGGATGCGGCTGGCCATGCGGAATTCCATGCGCAGGCAGTCGTCCAGCGGAATGCCTTTGCCGGCGCGTATTTCGCGCAGCACGATCTTCAGTGACGTCGGGGATTTGGTACGGATCACCGCCGCGGTCTCGCGCGACCAGTCGTCGGTTTCCGCATCGAGCGCCGTAAGAATCCGGTCCACGGCATTCAGGCAGAACACCCTGTCGATCTTCTCGCGATGCGCGGCGAGCGGCGCGTCGCCGGGATGTTGCGCCAGAGCGGCAATGGCATGCGCCGGCGTTTCGCCGTTCGCGATCCTGTCGAGCAACGCGCTGGTCGATTGCGCCGGCACGAAATGCGTGGCCAATCCGGTGTAAAGCGCGTCGGTCGATTTCAGCCGTGCGCCGGTCAGCGCCAGATACAGGCCGCATTCGCCCGGACAGCGCGGCAGGAAGAAGCTGCCGCCGACGTCGGGGAAAAACCCGATACCGGTTTCCGGCATGGCGAACAGTGCAGTCTCGTCCACCACGCGAAATGTTCCGTGTACAGACACTCCAAGGCCGCCGCCCATGGCGATGCCGGAAATCAGCGCCAAATAAGGCTTTTTGTAGTGTTTGATGGCGGCGTTGAGGATGTATTCGTCTCGCCAGAAGTCCAGCGCATAGGAGGTTCCCGCCTTGCCGGACTCCGCTACGGCGCGGATGTCGCCGCCGGCACAGAAGGCCCGCTCGCCGGCGCCGCGGATCACGACGCAGCCGACCGCGGAATCTTCCGCCCATTCGTCGAGTTTGACCTTCATCGCCACGACCATGGCGTGGGTCAGCGCATTGAGCGCCTTCGGCCGGTTCATGGTGATGAGACCGACGGCGCCACGCTGCTCGAAAAGAACTTCGCCGGTCATTGTCTGAACATCTCGCGCGACACGATCACCCGCATGATCTCGTTGGTGCCTTCCAGGATCTGATGCACGCGCAGATCTCGCACATGCCGCTCGGCCGGGAAATCCTTCAGATAGCCATAGCCGCCATGCAACTGCAGTGCGTCGTTGGCGATCTCGAAACAGGAATCCGTCGCGAAGCGCTTGGCCATGGCGCACAGCATGGTGGTGCGCGGATCGCGTCGGTCGAGCGCCGCCGCGGCGCTGCGGATCATCAGCCGTGAGGCTTCCAGCTTGGTCGCCATGTCGGCCAGCTTGAAGGCATTGGCCTGGAACTCGGCGATCGCCCTGCCGAACTGCTGGCGCTCGGCGGCATAGGTCTTGGCCTCTTCCAGCGCCGCACGCGCCGTTCCTACCGAACAGGCGCCGATATTGATGCGCCCGCCGTCCAGCCCGCTCATGGCGATGCGGAAGCCCTCGCCCTCGCTGCCCAGCCGGTTGGCCGCGGGCACGCGGACATCGTCGAACATCACGGTTGCCGTCGGCTGCGAGTTCCAGCCCAGCTTGCGTTCCGGCTTGCCGAAGGACAGCCCCGGCGTGCCCTTCTCCACCACCAGACAGGAGATGCCCTTGGGCCCGTCCTCGCCCGTCCGCACCATGACGACGTAAACATCAGAAACGCCCGCGCCGGAGATGAATGCCTTGCTGCCGTTCAGCACATAGTGATCGCCTTCCTTCACCGCGCGTGTCTTCAGGCTGCCGGCGTCCGATCCCGAATCCGGTTCGGTCAGGCAATAGCTCGCGATTTTGGCCATCTGGGTGAGCGCGGGAAGGAAGCGATGCCGCAATTCCTCGTTGCCGAAGCGGTCGATCATCCACGACGCCATATTGTGGATCGATAGAAAAGCGGCCGTGGAGGTGCAGCCCGCCGACAACTCTTCGAAGATGATGGCTGCGTCCAGGCGCGACAGCTCCGAGCCGCCGACGTCGCTCTTGATGTAGATGCTGGCGAAGCCGAGCGCTGCCGCCTCGCGCAGCGTGGCCACTGGAAAGAACGACTCTTCGTCCCATTGCGCCGCGTAAGGTGCGAGTTTCTCGCTCGCGAAGCGTCGTGCCACTTCTTCTATGGCCCGCTGGTGTTCGTTCAGTGCGAAATCCATGGTGTCATCCTATCCTCACAGCCGGTGTAGGAAGCCGTTTTGAGGCCGTCAATCGGGCGTTGCCGATGCGTAAGCATAGCTTATAGTACGTATGAAACTTTTGGTCGCATTTCCTGGCGTCGCGCCGTCGATCATTTCTTTTCCCGCAGTTGCTCCCGGAAAGACCGTTGTCATGACAAGGACTTCCTTCCCTGCCACGCGCCTGCGCCGCTTGCGCCGCCATCCCTGGTCGCGCGCGCTGGTGGCCGAGAATACGCTTTCGCCCGCCGATTTCATCTGGCCGGTGTTCGTCATCGACGGCGACAAGAAACGCGTGCCCGTCGCCTCCATGCCCGGCGTGGAACGGCTGTCGGTCGATCTGGTCGTGCGCGCGGCCGAAGACGCCGCCAAGCTCGGCATCCCGGTGATCGCACTTTTTCCGTACACGGATCCTTCGCTGAAGACCGCCGACGGCCGCGAGGCGACCAACCCGGACAATCTTGTCTGCCGCGCCGTGCGCGCCATCAAGAAAGCGGTGCCCGAGATCGGCGTGCTGTGCGACGTGGCGCTCGATCCGTATACGGATCATGGTCATGATGGACTGATTGTCGGCGATTATGTCGTCAACGACGAGACGGTGGAGGTTTTGGTCAAGCAGGCGCTGGTCCAGGTGGAGGCCGGCTGCGATATCATAGCGCCGTCAGACATGATGGACGGGCGCATCGGCGCTATCCGCACCGCGCTGGAGAAGGCCGGTCACAGCAACACGCTGTTGATGGCCTATGCCGCGAAATACGCCTCCGCCTTCTACGGTCCGTTCCGCGACGCCGTGGGCTCGGCCAAGGCGCTGACCGGTGACAAGCGCACTTATCAGATGGACCCGGCCAACAGCGACGAGGCGCTGCGTGAAGTGGCGCTCGACATCGCCGAAGGCGCCGACATGGTGATGGTGAAGCCAGGCATGCCCTATCTCGACATCGTGCGCCGGGTGAAAGACGAGTTCGGCCTGCCAACCTTCGCCTATCAGGTGTCGGGCGAGTACTCGATGCTGATGGCGGCCATCGAGCGCGGCTTCCTCGACCGCGACCGCGTGATTATGGAGTCTCTTCTCGGCTTCAAGCGCGCCGGTGCCAGCGGAATTTTGACCTACTTCGCCATCGAAGCGGCGAAGAGGTTGAAGGCGGGCTGACACTCAAGACCCGCTTGCCTCGCTGGAGACCGTCAGATTTTTTCACCGCTACTCAAAAAATATTTTTGCGAGCGATCCCTAAAAGCGTAACGATCAAACGTCTAAGCGTCGGACGCATTTACCGAACAAAATTTTTCGTGTGCCTCTTGAACCGACACGCTCGAATTACCACATATCTTATGTCCACACATTTGTATCCGGAACGCAGGTGGCCTCTGCGCTACTCCGTCCTGCTGCGCGCCCAGGCGATCATCACATCCGCATAGCCCGGAACGTGTTTGGGCCAGCCGTGGCCGGAGCTGGGCAAAGTGAACGTGTGATCCGCCTTCACAAACATGCGCAGCGTGACGTCCTCGTTTCCACCCGCCTTCAACGCCGCGATGATGGCGCGGCTGCTGCGGCCGGGTGGCACGCGTTCGTCCGCCTTGCCGAAAAGCAGCAGCACGGGCGCCTTCACCTGCCGCCAATTGTCCGCCGGATCATAGGACGCGATGCCTCGCGCGAAGGACCAATAGAAATTCTCGGGTGGCGGCGGATCGAAGAACCACGGCCGGTCCTTGAACTTTGCCGACAAGGCATCGAGTTCCGCCCGCGGGTGCCCGCGATAGCCGACGTCGACGATCGCGTGCACGAAAACCTTCGCGTCGGCGGCCTCCCTCGGCGGCAGCGCAGACAGGCCGATGGAGTTTCCCACGCTGTATTCTTCCATCTCTGCGGGATCGATGCCGCCTGCGGCCGCACCTATTACAAAGGCCAGATCGCCCGCACGCCGGGCGACCAGCGGCGCCAGTGTTCCGCCCTGGCTGTGGCCGTAGATGCCGATCCGCTTGCCGGCGACTTCGGGCTGCGCTTGCAGAAAACGGATGCCCTGCACGGCATCCGCGGCCAATTCCTCGAAGCCGGCCTTATGCCAGTCACCGGTCGATTGGCCGACGCCGCGCTTGTCGTAAATCAGCGCGGCAAAGCCCGCCTTGGCGAACCGTTCGGCCAGGTAGCGGTTGGCCCAGCGGCCCTCCGGGCCGGAGCCTTGTAGAAACAAGATGGCGGGATGGGGCGCCGTGCCGGCGGGCAGCAGCAATGTTCCCGCCAGCGTAACGTCACCGTTTCGAAAGGTGACGTCGCGCGTCTGAACGGTGGACGGCAGGCCGTGCAAGCGTTCAAGCCGGAACGTTCCCTTTGTTCCGCCTTCGACGAAATCGCCCGCAAGGACGTTATCTTTCAGCGTTCCATCGAAGACGCTCGTCGTCGCATCGCCGGCCAGGACAAAGTGAACTTTTGGCGGCGCCTCGTGCACGTCGCGAAATGGAATGCCGGACACCTGCAATGCATCGGAGTCGAACGATCCTGCGAGCCCCTGTTCCGTTTCGCGAAACGTCACGGTGACGGGAAGCGGGTCGCCGTTTTTCGTCCATACGCCAGTCCAGCTCCCGGCGAGGCCGGCAGCCTGTGCCGGAACCGAAAGACACGCAAAAACGAAGATTGCGAGCGCGAGCGCCTGTGACCGCAGCATTCGAAGTCCCACCTCTGCCCGATCGATCGCAGCAGCGTAGCGCAGTATGCCCGTTGGGCAAGGGACACGCGCTGGCCGGCAGCCGGCTTGACGCAGCGCCGCCCGCCTTTTTGCACGAACGTCACCCAAAACATCCGATAGGAGGACCCTCATGAAACCTGAAACCACCACATTGCACATCACCCGCCGACGGCGGCGAAAGCCGTCCGCACCGTTCATCTAGCGCAGGGCGCTTTTGCAAAATGTCCAACCGAGAGGCGCCCGGAGTCTGTCAAAAACGAGGTCGAAAAGATGTTTTGCACATCACCGTCCCTCACCCGCGGCGGTAATATCTTCGCCTCTGCGACCTACGCGCTCAGGCCCGCTAGGGGGATAGTCAGCCGCCGGATTTCCGGCTGTACTGGGCGCTTCAGTTCTCAAGGAACCTGTCGATGAAAACCAGGCGCGGAGTTCTGCAGGCCCTGCTGGCCGGCGGCGCGATTGTGACGGCGGCGCACGCCAGCACCTATTCCGAGGTGATGAAGGCGGGGCGGCCCAAGCTGATCCGCGGCACCCCCAACAAGGTGGATTTCGGCCACGGCCTGCTGGTCCCGATGAGCCGCGACGCCTTCGCGACCCTTTGGGAAGGCGACGACCGCTGGATGACCTACGGCCACGGCTTCGGCAAGAGCGATGCGGAGGCCATGGGCAAGGCCGAGGAAGCCACCATTGCCACCATGAAGCTGTTCCTGCTCACCCTCGCCTTCGCACCGGACCGCTTGGTGCGGGTCGACGGCGGCGGCTGGCGGCTCAAGTCCGGCAAGACGGCCGATCTGGTACGCGGCGACGTCGATCTGCCGGGACGGCCGGTGATGCCGACCACCGATCAGATGCCGGACTTCCTCAGCGGCGAGACCGGCGAAGACAATCCTGGCAACGAGGTCATCCACGCCACCACCGGCTGGGTGATTTGGAAGAAGGATGTGACGCTGGATTACGTCCGCGCCCATGCGCAACTTGTGCCGCCGGATCCGCTGCCCGCGCCACGCTAGGTCATCGGCGCCTAGGGTGTTGGCGGCGGGTTTTGCTCCAGAAATCGACGCCGCTCGAGGTCGGTGTCGCGCGTCGCCGCGGATGGCACGCCGAACACCATGCGCTGTGCCGTTCCCTCAGGATCGTAAGTCGGCCATGCCGGCCTTCCTTCGCCGTTCGGATTGCCGGTCGCAGCGAATGCCGCCCAATCGGACGACATCAGATCGGCCAGCGTGCGGTCGTCGGCCGTCGGTTGCCACGATGGAAAGATATCCGGATGCCCGAAGACATAGGGGATTTCACCAGAGTGAAACGCACCGACGTCCTTGCCTTCATAGGCTGCGCCGAACCAGTCGGGCGGGATCGGCGGATGCCGCGCAAAGACATAGAGGTAGACCGGCGCGCGCCCTGTCTTGGTTTGCGCGGCCGCCCATAACCATGTCGGCTCTGCGATCACCTTGTCGCCCGCGTAGGTCTCGCGGGAACGGCGCAGCTCGTCGGCCGTGGCCGAGGGATAGAATTTTGCGGCCTCTGCGCTGCGATGGCCGAAGCGCGATGACAGCAGTTCGGAAAGACTCTGCGTTCCAAACACGCCATCTTCGAACAAGCTTCCCTCGTCGGCGTTCCAGCCCACAAGCATCGGAACGTCGTTCTGCTTTCCGGCCGCAAAGATCTGGTCCGGCGCCGCCGGCAGGATCCAGCCGTCGATGTCGGGACCAAAACCCCAGTTTTCATTTGACGCCAGTTCCAGCGCCAGGAGTTCCGCGGAAGAACGCTTGCGAAGCTGGGCAATTGTGTCGCCGTCCATGGCGCGCGTGAACGCTTCGCCTTTGGCTTCCGCCGTCGCCAACGAGTCGTCCGGCGTCGTGCCGAATCCCGCGCCGCTCTCGCCGATGGCTCGCTGGAACAATCCGCGCGCTTCCGGCGAAGCCATCAGTCGGCTCACCGCATCCGCTCCGGCGGATTCGCCGGCGATGGTGACGCGGTTCGGATCTCCGCCGAAGGTCGCGATGTTGCGCTGAACCCAGCGCAGCGCCGCGATCATGTCCATCAGCGCATAATCGCCGCTCGCATGATGCGGCGACTCTGCGGTCAATTCTGGATGCGCCAGAAAGCCGAACACGCCGAGCCGGTAATTGATGGTAACAACAACCAGCCCCTTCTCTGCGAGCACCGTACCGTCGTGCCGCGGTTCGGCGCCGTAACCGGCCTGGTAGCCGCCGCCATGAATCCAAACGAACACCGGCCGCGCTTCGCCCGGCTTCGCCGCCGTCCATACGTTGAGATAAAGGCAATCCTCCGACATCGAAGGATTGAACGGGTCGATGTCGTGGTAGACCTTAGGCTGCAGGCAGTTCGGCGCGAACGCATCCACCGCGCGCACGCCGCTCCAGGGCACGACGGGCGCAGGCTCGCGCCAGCGCAGATCGCCCACCGGTGGCGCGGCATAGGGAAGACCCTTGTAGACGCGCGCACCCTCGGCGGAAGGTATCGCGACGGCGATCTTTCCGCCGTCAATAATCAACGCGTCGGGCGTCGCGGCTTGCGCTCCGCCAAAGACAAGCAGCAATGCTGCCAGCGCAGTTTTCGCGGACATTACAGTTCCCCCTTTTTCCGACACCTTATCGAGCCCGCAAGCTACTCGCGCTTCACCGAGAACAGACTGCGCAGCAGGATCTCGGCGCGTGACGGCAGTACGTCGAGGCCCGAGCGCCGTTGGCCGAGGTCGATGACGTTCTCAAGGATCAGCGTCGCCAGTCCGTGCACCGCCGCCCAAACTGCGAGGCCGAGGGCGGAATCGTGCAAAGCCTTGCCGATCTCGGCGCCGATGGCGTCGGCGGCCTCGCCCAGCGCGGGAAAGGAATCGCGGTTGGGAAGCTGGGGTCCGAACATCAGCCGCGTCAGCGCCGGCCGGCGTGCCACGAAGCGCATATAGGCGGCGCCGAGATTGGCGATGTGATCGGCTTCCGCGCCGGCTGCGGCGCCCGCGGCGACGATCTCGGCGCGCAGCTCGGCGAAACCTTCAATGGCAAGTTCGACCAGCAAGGCCTCATGATTGGGAAAATGACGATATGGCGCGGCGTGGCTCACGCCGGCACGGCGCGCGACGGCCCGCAGGCTGAGTCCCGCCAGCGATTCTTCTTCCAGGATGGCGCGTGCCGCGTCGAGCAGTGCGTTGCGCAGATCGCCGTGATGATAGGGCCGCCTCATGTCCATTAGTTCTTACCTTTGCGTTGTGCCTCGAGCCGGGCGAAGAGGCTGGAAGTATCCCAGCGCCTGCCGCCCATCGCCTCGACTTCGGCGTAATAACTATCCACCAACTTCGTCACCGGCAGCGCAGCCCCATTGCGTCCGGCCTCGTCGAAACAGATTCCCAGATCCTTGCGCATCCACTCCACGGCAAAACCATGATCGTAATGACCCGCCAGCATCGTCTTGTGACGATTGTCCATCTGCCAGGACTGTGCCGCCCCCTTGGAGATAACCTCCACCACGGCCTGCGGATCGAGACCCGCGGCGCGCGCGAAATTCAGCCCTTCGGCGAGCGCTTCGATTATCCCGGCGATACAGATCTGGTTGACCATTTTGGTCAATTGCCCGGAGCCAACGGGCCCAAGACGCCGGCATTGCTTGGCGTAAGCCGTGATCACCGGCTCGGCCTTGGTGTAATCGGACTCACTGCCGCCGCACATGATGGTGAGTTGGCCGTTCTTGGCGCCCGCCTCGCCGCCCGAAACCGGAGCGTCGATGAAACCGAAGCCGCGTGCGGCGGCGGCGGCGCCGAGTTCGCGCGCGATGGTGGCCGACGCCGTCGTGTGATCGACGAAGACGGTACCTTTTTTCATCGCCGCGAAAACGCCGCCCTCGCCCAGGGTTACGGCTTGCAGATCGGAATCGCGCCCGACGCACGCCATGACGAGATCGACGTCGGATGCCGCTTCCGCCGGTGTGGCCGCAAATCGGCCGCCATATTCGCGCGTCCAGCGTTCGGCCTTGTCTTTCGTGCGGTTGTAGACCGTGACCTGATGACCGGCGCGGACCAGATGGCCCGCCATCGGATAACCCATCACGCCCAGACCTATGAACGCCGTGCGCATCATTCCATTGCCTCCACATGCGGGCGGCCATTCCCGCTGCTGGAATAGGCCGGACGCCGCACCATCCAAATGATCGGGAATGCTACCAGTGTCACGTAGAACATGAACAGGAAATCGTTGGCGTAAGCCTCGATGGCAGCGCGCATCTGGATTGCGCCGTCGAGCGCCGAGCGGCCGCTGGGCAGGAACAGGTTGTACATCATCGACGGTGCGTTGATGCCCAGCGCGCGGTTGAACGGCGAGGCAAACGCGGTCAACTGGTCATGTATCGCCTGCATGCTGTTGCTGAGAATGGTCGTTGTGACGGAGATGCCGATCGCGCTGCCGATGTTGCGTACCAGGTTCATCACCGCCGTGCCGTCCGTGCGGTAGATGCCGGGCAGCGTGGCGAAGGCGACGAGCTGCAGCGGCACGAATACCAGTCCCATGCCGAAGCCCTGAACGACCGTCACCGTCAACAGACGGTAATCGTCGATGGAAGGTGTCCAGTGCGACATGTCCCACAGCGACCAGGACATTGCGCCTGCGCCGATACTCATCAGGACGCGCGGATCGACATAGTTCGCCACCCTGCCAACCAGCATCATGGCGATCATTGTCCCAATGCCGCGCGGACCAAGCAGCAGGCCCGTCTCCGTCACCGTATGGCCGCCCAGATTCTGCAGATAAGGAGGCATCAGGGCGGTACTGGCCAGCAGCACCGCGCCCACCACGAACATCAAGACCTGTGCCGAGACGAAATTCCGGTCTTTGAAGATACCTCTTTGGATAAAGGTGGTCTTCGCCGTGAACATATGCACGAGGAAGAGATAGAATCCCAACCCGGCCACCGTGCATTCGATGATGATTTCCGACGACGAGAACCAGTCTTTGGTCGTGCCGCGGTCCAGCATGAGCTGCAGGGCGCCGACGCCCAGTGCCATGAACCCGAACCCAGACCAGTCAAATCTGAGGGCCGCGTTGCGTACCGTGTCCTTGAAGAACAGCCAGAGCCCGAAGGTCGCCGCCACACCGACTGGCACGTTGACATAGAAAACCCACCGCCAGCTGTAATTGTCGGTGAGATAGCCCCCCAGAGTCGGCCCCAGGATTGGCCCCAGCATGATGCCCATGCCCCAGATCGCCATGATCTGTCCGCGCTTCTCCGGCGGATAGAGGTCGAGCATCACGGATTGCGAAAGCGGCGCCAGGGCCGCGCCGAATACGCCCTGCAGCAGACGGAAGATGACGATCTCGCCGAGGCCGGTCGCCGCACCGCACAGCATCGATGTCACGGTGAAGCCGACCATCGAGATCATCAGGACGTTTTTCTTGCCGAAGCGCGCGGCGACCCAGCCGACCGGTGCGGTCATCACAGCGGCCGCCACGATGTACGAGGTCAGAACCCAGGTGATCTGGTCGCGTGACGCCGACAGGTCGCCTTGCATATGCGGCAACGCCACATTGGCGATGGTCGTGTCGAGCGCCTGCATCAGTGTGCCCGCCATCGAGCACATCATCACGATCACCAGCTCGAATTTGGTGCTGTAGTGATCGCGTGTGTAGAACTCTGCTGCTGGAGGCATCTGTCGTGCGGCGCCTTAGTTTCCGAAAAACAGCCTGTACCAGCGGCGGTGATGCGTATCGATAGTAACGACCGTGCTCATGCCGGCACGCAGCGGCGGATCACCGGGCTTAAGGTCAAGCTTGATGCGCACCGGAATGCGTTGAACCACTTTGACCCAATTGCTGCTGGCGTTTTCCGACGGCAGCGCGGAAAAGGCGGAATCGCTCGCCTGGCTCACGGCGTCAACGTGCCCGTGCCATGTGTGGCCGGGATAGGTGTCGACGGCGATCGAAACGGGATCGCCGACCCGCACATGGGTCAGATCGGTCTCCTTCATATTCGCCGAGATCCAGACATCGCTGGAGGAGACCAGGCCGACGGCGCTGGTCGTGGTGAAAGCGGACAGAGCCGAAATCACCAAGGTACCCGGCTGTAGCGAATCCACTTCGGTGACGTCGCCCTCGAACGGCGCACGCACGGTCGCGTGGTTGAGCTGACGCTGCGCTTCCGCCAGCGCAGCCTGCGCTTGCTGATACTGCGGCGCCTGCTGCGGCGGCAGGTTCGGATTGCCGTTCAGTTTCGCCAACTCGGTGCGGGCGTTCTCCTGGATGGAAACCAACGTTGCTTGAGCAGATTGTAGCGTGCTGCGCGCCTGATCGAGCGTCAGCGATGCAATGGCGTTGGCCTTGGCGAGCGACAGATCGCGGTTGTAGGTCGTCTGGGCAAGGCTGACCTGAGCCTGTTGCGCCGTGACCTGTGCCAGCATGCCCTTGTAGGTTGCCTCCATTGACTCGATATCCAGGACACTTTGGTCCAACGCGGCTTTGGCGTTATCGACAGCGATCTGGAACGGCCTAGGATCAAGCTGGAAAAGTATTTGTCCCTTCTTCACGTGTTCGCCCTGGGTGACATCAACGCTCTTGACCAGACCGGAAACGTCCGTGGTCACCATCAATTTGGCGGCGTGAACATAGGAATCGTCGGTGCCGACATAGCGTCCGCCCGTCAGATAAGCGACCAGCGACACGGCGGCGACGGCAGCAACGCCGGAAATCATCGCCACCCTGCGCAACCGCGGCTTGTCGGCCCACAACTCGCCTGCCCAGCTGCGGACGCGCGTGGCATGGCCACGCACGACGCCGTCGTAAGCGTTCGCAATCGAATTGCCTGGAATCGCTGACATGCGGGTCACTCTCCTGCGCCGGCGCGTGCCTTTGCACTTTCCGCCATTGCCTTCTCTTTGTTGTCGGTGGTCAGTTTGTCTTTGATGTTCAAAAGGACATCGAGGGCCGTCGCCCAGGCCTCCGGTGTGAGGCCCTCAGAGAGCTCTTCGCAAACCTGGTCTCGATAGCGGGCAATCTCGGCAAGCACGGGCTCGGCGGCCGGCAGCAAATGGAGCCGGTGGACGCGGCGGTCCGTCGGGTCCGCCCTGCGCTCCACGAGGCCGCTCGCCTCCAGGCGATCGACAAGCCGTGCCACGGTGATCGGCTCGACTTCACAGATTGAGGCCATGTCGCTCTGGCATAACCCCGGCTGTCGTTGCAGGCGGACCAAAATCACCCATTGAGCGCGAGTCATGTCATACGCCCGAGCGCGTTGATCGAAACGAGTCCGTAAAAGGCGAGCAACGTCATGGAGCACAAAGAATAGGTTGTTATCGAACGCTACCATAGCGGGCACCGGTTGAAGCAACGCGTGACAACATAAGGAAGCTTATAATAATACTCAAGATGATAACGTACGTTATGAATAACAAGTTATATAGTAACTCAACCTATTTAGGGCGGATCGTGCAAACGACCAGGGCATACCGCACCTGCGAAAAAAGCATACCCCGCGCGTGCGAACAAAAGTGGGCGGTAGGCAGGTTTGGGCGCCTCAGGCCGTCAGGCTGCGCCGGCACGTGCCCCAAAAGCAAACGTCCGGCGGGACATAGCCCACCGGACGCTCGTTACTCAGTTACAGTACGCTTACGGCCAGGCGTGGAGTTCGCTCGTCCACGAGGCTTCGATCTGCTTCACGACTGCCTCCGGGAACGGCACATAGTCGAGCTTCTTGGCATCCTCTTGACCGTCCTTGAGAGCCCAGTCGAGGAACTTCAAGACTTGCTTGTTCCTGGCTGGTGCATAGTCGGTCCGCATCAGCATGTAGGTGGCGGCAGTGATCGGCCAGCTGCCGGCGCCGGGCTGATCGGTGAGGATCAGATAAAAATCCTGCACCTTTGAGAAGTCGGCGTTGGCGGCAGCCGTCTGGAAAGCCTCCATGGTCGGCTTCACGCGAGCGCCAGCGGCGTTGACCATGTCCATGTACGTCAGGTGGTTCTGCATCACATAGGCGTATTCGACATAGCCAATCGAACCCACTGTCTGCTGCACGCTGCCAGCGACGCCGGCATTGCCCTTCCCGCCGATACCAGTCGGCCAGGAAACGGAGGTGTCGGAACCGACCGAACTCTTCCACTCGGGGCTGACCTTGCCGAGGTAGTTGGTGAAATTGAAGGTCGTGCCCGATCCGTCCGAGCGATGGACAACGAGGATCGCCATGTTCGGCAGCGGGACTTTCGGGTTGAGCTTCTTGATGGCGGGATCGTTCCACTTGGTGATCTTGCCGAGATAGATGTCTGCGAGCGTCGGTCCGTCGAGCACCATTTCACCGGCCTTGATGCCCGGCAGATGAACGACCGGCACGATCGAGATGATGACCTGCGGAAACTGCATGATGTGGTTCTGACTGAGATCTTCATGCATCAGCGGCTTGTCGGAATTCGCGAAGTCGACGGTCTTCGCCTTGATCTGCGCGATACCGCCGCCGGAGCCGATGGCCTGATAGTTGATCTGGTCACCGGTCTTCTTCTGATAGTCCTGCGCCCAGACGGAGAGCACCGGATAGATCGCGGTGCCGCCGGCGCCGTTCAGGTTGGCTGCCAGCGCGCCCGTCGCAACGACGGCTGCCGACACGAGACCGGCAAACGCGCCCAATCCCGCTTTCAGAGATTTCTTCATCTTACTTCCTCTCATTTTGCTGAGTCCGTTCAGAAACTAGAGAATAACTACCGCGTGGTTTCGGTCTGTGCTCCGGCAGGCCCGCACTGCCTGAAGGCAGGCGGGCCAACCGAAACTAGGCGGGTACTACCATTGGAAATCGCCCCAGATGCCAATTTCGTTGTCGGCGCCGTTGTTGCCCATGGCGAACGCCGTACCGCCGATGGTGCCGTTGGAATCGCCGAAGGAGCCGTTGCTGCCGGCATCGTGCTTATAGACCAGTGCAATGTCGACAATCTTCGTCGGACGGTAGTCGATGCCGATGTTGTAGTAGTTGTTGTGGTACATCTTGCGCGCCACGTCCGAGTACGGCTTCACATAGTCATAGCGGCCGAACACCGACCATTTTGGATCGAACTGGTACGAGGCGAAGGGCGAGTAGCCGTCGGCGCTGGAAGACGTTGCCGAAGTGACCTGGGTCCAGTTGTCGGCGTGGAAGTACTCGACACCGACTTTCAGGCCACTAAACGTGTACGATCCCATCGCGTCGAAGCGCTGAGCCGTATGGAGCGTTGTAATCCCGTGTTGGGTGCCAAGCTTGCCGTCATAACCGCCGATCGCAAGTGTGAGACCTTGGTAGTTGAGGCTGATGCGGCCTTCGAAGTCAGGGCTGTTGGTGCGGATCAGCTTCTTGTAGCCGGCACCCGTCGTGGCGGCGAACTCGTAGCTCACGAGTCCGTCTGCCAGATCACCGAGCACGTACACGCCCCAGTCGGCGGAATTGCCGAAATGAGTGCGGTCGATCAGCGTGTTTTCGACGAAACGGTAGCCGTAAACGCCTTCGGCGTAAGGAATCCAAGGCATGTCTGCCGAACCGACGCGTACGATGAAGGCCGGGTCGAGCTTTGCCTGCAAATACGCCTTCTTGATGTAAATCTGCGAGACGTTATCGGAGCTCACATAAGCAACGTCAGTCGTGAGGTTCGCCGAGAAGACCTCGTCGAATTTGTGGTCGATGCCGAGATAAAAGCGTTTGATGTCGAAGCTCGTACCGTTGCTCGAGCTGGCGACGCCGTTGTTCTTGTTGTTGAGGTTGGTGACGTCGAAGTACATGCGGCCGCTGATCGAGGTGTTGTCCCACCAGCCGCTCATCGGCTTCCAGGCCGAAACGGTGTCATGGTCGGCGGCTTGATGAATTTCCGACTGCTGCAGCTCGGCTTCCAGCGCGTCCACCCGCTGCGAGAGTTGGTCGTACTGGTCCTGCGAAACGCCAGCCGGCATCGCGCTGGAGTTCGACATGCCGTCCGAGCTGCCTTTACCGGCGAAACCGGCCTGTGCGGTCGCGATAAGCGCCACGGCAGCAACGCCGGCCATCAATGCTGACTTCCCCTTCATTAGAACCCTCTTTCAATTCGTTCAGGGAAAAGACCAGAGATCGAAGCTGCGAGATGTATCGCCTGTAGCGGCGCCCCTCCGCTTAGCGGTCTTTTTTGCCCGGGCGATGCTTCGCAGGGGGCGGCTACATGTCGGTGACGGTTTGGTGAAGTAAATGTGACAACGACCGAAGCGTGGGCGGCGTTGCCGATCTGGTACACTGCCGTCACGACGTTGACGCTGACCAGCTTGACCCTATCTCGGCCAACGCTACGGTCTGTCGATGTCGAAAGACGCTTTGATGCCAAGATTGACATGGATCTTTGCGATTCTTCTCACACTGACAGCTGCACATGCTGCAGGAAGTGGCACGGCCAATTCTTCACCACTCTATGTGGTTCGACACGACCATTGGTCAGCGGACGACGAGCAAGGTTATCGCCAGTTCATCCAGGTGATCGGCGAATCGGCATGCGATACGGTGAATGCCTGCCTGCACAGTGATGCCAATCCGTTCCGCGCGAGCGATCCGCCGAATCACAGCTTTGCTGCCGATTGCGCCGACCTGCCCTACGTCCTTCGCTTCTACTATGCGTGGAAGCGCGGGCTGCCGTTTTCATACGTCGGCGCGGTGGTCCCGCACGGCGCTGTCGGCAGTGACGGCGATCTCCGCTACTCGCGGCATGGCAACAGCGTTGCGAGCCGCGTCGACGTAGCCAGCGGTGTAATGAGCGGCTATGAGATTATCGATCAAATTCGTGCTGCCGTTTCGTCGGCGACGTACCGCATCCATCCCGATCTGGAGAAACCGTTCGAACAGGATTTCTATTCGCCCGCGATAACGCCGCGATCAGTTGGACCGGGCACGGTAATCTACGATCCTGCCGGACATCTTGCGATGGTCTACAAGATTGGTGCCGATGGACGCGTCTACTTCTTTGACGCGCACACCGACAATTCACTTACGCAGATGACCTATGACCTGCGTTTCATGCGCGCGCGTCCTGCCCACGGCGCCGGTTTCAAGAACTGGCGGCCCATCCGGCTCGTTGGCGCGACACGACAGGCTGACGGGACTCTGGCTGGCGGCCACATTGTCGTGGCCGCTAACAAGGACATTGCCGACTTTTCCGACGAACAATATTTCGGCAACGGCCGCCGCCCCGCGGATGAAGACTGGGCGCAAGGAACATTCGTCCTGCATAACGAACGCCTCGGCTATTACGATTACGTCCGGGCGCAGCTTGCAGGGGGCCGGTTGATGTTTGATCCGGTCGGCGAAGTCGGCGACATGGCGTCGTCCATCTGTTCGAATCTAAAGTATCGCGTGCAGGCCGTCGATCGGGCGATTTCGGCCGGCATGGCACGTATGCCGGAGCCCGAGCGTTTGCCGCCAAACATCTATGGCACCGAAGGCGATTGGGAGACCTATTCGACGCCATCGCGTGATGCGCGCTTGAAAACGGCATTCAAGGCATTGCGCGACGAGGCGCAGCGCTTCGTTCAAATGCACCACCGCGAAGGCGCCATTCGACACCTGTTCTATTTCGGCGATGACTTGGTGGGCGACATGTTGGCGGCTTATGACCGCGCAACCTCGCAATGCCGCATCGTCTACACGCGCAGCGACGGCAGCAAAGTCGCGCTGTCATATGAACAGGCGCGGGAGCGATTGTTCGCGATGTCGTTTGATCCTTATCAATGTCCCGAGCGCCGTTGGGGTGCCACCGACCAGGCCGAGCTATCAACCTGTCCCGACGGCCCTGTCAAACAGGACTGGTATTCCGCAGAGCAGAACCTTCGTAACCAGACAGACCGCAGCTACGACGCCCGGATGGATTTTACACGCGATGAATTGAAGACGCCCGGTGCCGGCAAGGGCGAGCGCTTACAGCCCGATACGGACGTTCGGGGCTATCTGCAAAGTCTGCGCGGCGCCGCCATAAATTGACGACCAAGAAGACGTAACGTCACGTCTGCTAGGCGAAGTTTGCTCCTCTTGTGCGTCGCTATGGGCCCGGCCACTCTGCGGGGCGGGTTTCTGGGCAGGATCAACATGTCGAAGTGGTGGACGCGGATCGCGGCGGGTGCCGCCGTGGCGGTTCTGTTGTTGGGTTTGGGACTGACTGCAGAGATCGTCCACTTTCGGTATTCGCTGCCCAATTATGACGGCACTGTTCAGGTTCGAGGGCTGTCGGCGCCGGTCCAGATTTTGCGCGACGCGCATGCCATTCCGCACATCATCGCCAAATCACGCGCCGACGTGCTGTTCGGACTGGGCTACGCCGCGGCGCAGGATCGCCTGTGGCAGATGGAATTCACCACCCGCGTCATGCAGGGGCGACTTGCCGAAATGGTTGGGCCTGCCGGCGTGTCGACCGACGTGTTCATGCGAACTTTGGGCTTGTACCGCCTCGCCGAGCAGTCCGTAACGCATCTTGCGCCCACAACCAGGCAACTCCTCGAAGCTTACGCAGCAGGCGTCAACGCCTATCTGAAAACGCGCACGGGACCGTTGCCGATCGAATTCGCGCTGATGGGCGTGACGCCGGAACCGTGGCGGCCTGCAGACAGCGTCGCGATCCTGAAGTCTATGCAGCTTTCGCTTTCTGGGAACATGATGGGCGAGATCGCGCGGGCCAGATTGGCCGGACGGCTCAGCCGACGTCAGATCGAAGATTTGTTCCCGCCTTATCCCGGCGATCCGGACAACCCGCTCCCAGTGTATCTGTCACTGTTTGCGCAGGCCAAGACGGCGGCATTGCCAGTGCCCGATATCACTGCGTCCAACAACTGGGTCGTATCCGGCGCGCGCAGCGTGACGGGCGCGCCATTGCTCGCTAACGACCCGCATCTGGAATTGACGATTCCTTCGATCTGGTACCTCGCCCATCTGTCGTATCCCGGCGAGGATGAGGTCGGCGCCGTGCTCCCCGGTGGGCCTGGTATCACCCTTGGTCGTAACCGTACCATGGCCTGGGGCATGACGAATACCGGGCCGGACACGCAAGACCTTTATCTTGAGAAGCTCGCTCCCGGTGACGTCAGCGCCTACGTCACACCGAAGGGTATAGAGCATTTTCAGACGCGCACCGAGACCATCGACGTGCGTTTCGGAAAGCCGGTGACGATCGCCATACGCAGCACGCGTCACGGGCCGGTCTTGCCGTCGAACTATGTGCGGACGAAAGGTCTCCTCCCCAAAGGCTATGTGCTGGCACTGGCCTGGACTGCCCTGACGCCCAACGACGACACGATGCAGGCCGATATGGACGTCGCAAGTGCCAAAAGCAGGGCTGACATCAATGCGCTGATGAAAAACTACCTCTCACCGATGCAGAACATGGTGTACGCCGACTCGGAGAATCAAATCGGCCTGCTCCTCGCCAGTCGTATTCCGGTGCGCGATCCGGCGAACGACTCGCTCGGCTTGGTCCCGGCAAAGGGTTGGGACGCGCGTTACGACTGGAAGGGATATATCCCGTACGGCCAGCTTCCACGCATCGACGATCCACAGAGCGGACAGATCGCCACCGCCAATGACAAGACGGTACCGGCCGGTTATCCCTACACGCTGACGCGCGAATGGGCGGAGCCTTTCCGCTACTGGCAGATCGACAAGCTACTGGCGCAGACACCACGTCACTCCGTGGCGACATTCAAGGCCATTCAACTCGACATCCATGACCGTTTTGCTGAAGACCTTCTGCCTCTGTTGCTGAAGGCGGGACCATGGCCGACGCAAGATGAGCGGCAGGCCGTGGCGTTGCTGTCCAAGTGGGACTACGCCATGGACGCCAATCGCCCAGAACCTCTGATCTACGAAGCTTGGGACCGGGCTCTGGTGAAGCGCATTATCGCCGATGAACTTGGCCCAGACTTCAAAGCCTTCTGGAGCCACGACGCGGTTTTCACGTTGCGCGTTCTGCGCAACGTCGACGGCGAAGGGCGTTGGTGCGACGACGTCACGACAAAAGCGCACGAGGACTGCGCGTCCCGCATTCGTTTGGCGCTCGGCGATGCGCTGTCCGAACTCGACGCTTCCTATGGCCGCAACATGAACACTTGGCGTTGGGGCGACGCGCACCACGCGGTATTTGTGAATCAACCCTTCAGCGATTTTCCAATTCTCGATCGCGTCTTCGATCGTGAGATCGAAGCCAGCGGCGGCGCTTTCACCATCCGACGGGCGGATTTCCGCTTTTCTTCGGAGCGACCTTACGCGGCGGTCCACGGCTCGGGCTACCGGGCGATCTACGACATCGCACATCCGGACAATTCGCTCTATGTGATCACCACAGGCGAATCTGGAAACATCTTCTCGCCCTATTATGACGATCAGCTTCCGCTATGGGCACACGGTGACTATTTCCGAATACCGACATCGGCGAAGGATGTTGAAGCAACGGCAAAGCATCATCTGACGCTTCAGCCGTTGTCTGCCAGTGCCCCGTAGCGGCCGCGGAAAAAAACTAGCGGCGCGCCTGTCTTGTGCCAGGCAAAACGTTCGACGCGTCCAACGATGATGGCATGGTCGCCGGCATCGTAAACGGCCTCACGGGCACACTCGAGCAGAGCAAGCGCATCGGCCAGTCCGGGTGGCCCGGCCTCGGTGGCAACCAGTACTAGACCGTCGAGTTCATGTTCGCCCGGCTTGGCGAGCCTAACAGAGACAGCCTCATGGTCACTGCCCAGAACGCTGATCGTGAAATTCTTTGCCGTGGTAAACGTTTGGTAACGGCTCGATTTGCGGTCCATGCACCACAGCACCAGCGGTGGATCCAGCGATACAGAAGCGAAAGAATTGACGGTAATGCCCATCGGATCCTTTCCGGCCGCCGCCGTGACCACCACGACCCCTGTGGGAAAACAGCCCAATGCGTGGCGGAAAGCTCGGGTATCGAAGCTCATGAATATCTCGGTGAAAGGTTCGGTTAAGACGGAGCAGGCATGCTGCGTCAAGTTAGGCGAGGACTGAGGCGGCGAAAAGACCGTCCTCCCGTCTTTCGGGGTGTTGTATAGGGAAGTGGGTCGTGGCCGGCGATAATCCCATCATTATCAAGCGCATCAAAAAAGGCGAGCACGCCCACCATGGCGGCGCCTGGAAGGTGGCTTATGCCGACTTCGTGACGGCGATGATGGCGTTCTTCCTGCTCATGTGGCTGATCAATACGACCACACCGGAACAGAAGCGCGGCATCGCGGACTATTTTGCCCCACAAAGCATCGCACAAACGTTAAGCGGCTCGGGCGGTGTTCTTGGCGGCAAGGTCATGGGACAGGAGAGCGCGCGCGCTGGTGGCGCCGTCTCGATCTTCCAGAAGAACAGCCCGCCCTCGCCGGCCAACCAGTCGCGGACGACCGACAGCGCCGACCGCCACGGCGGCACAGCGGCAAGCCAGGGGCAAGGTTCCGACTCCCAGTCGCAGGACAGCGACCAACTCGACAGCACGACGGCGTCGTCGCAGGACGGCGATTTCGCGCATGCCGCCGAAGCGATCCATCAGTCGATCCATGACAACCCCGACATCGCCGCCTTGTCGAAACAGGTACTTGTCGATCAGACGCCGGACGGGCTGCGCATTCAGCTTGTCGACCAGGATGGCCGCCCCATGTTCAAGGCTGGAACCGCCGAGCCGATGTCCTACACGCGGGAATTGCTGGAGACGATTGCCAAGATCATCAACCGCCTGCCGAATCGGGTCTCGATCAGTGGCCACACGGAATCGACGCCTTTCTCGGGCCCTAACGGAATGACGAATTGGGAGCTGTCGTCGAACCGCGCCAACGTCAGCCGGGCGATCCTGACGGCATCGGGCCTCGACCCGGACCGCATATACGAAGTTGCCGGTAAAGCCGGATCGGAGCCGCTGCTGCCCGAGGATCCCAACGCATCGGCTAACAGGCGGTTGAGCATCGTTCTATTGCGCGAAGCCCCCCCAGCCCCGCTCGGCCATCAACTTTGATTACATATTTTCGGCGCAGTAGACTGGCGTTAACCGCCGGTCCCTTGCCATACTTCGCCGGACGGGTGGGAGCAGCGCGAGCGGGACAGTGACTGAACAACGTAATGCGCGGGTTCCACAATTTTTCCTGACGCCGGGTGGGCCGTGCCCATATTTGCCCGGCCACACGGAACGTAAGGTTTTTGCCAGGCTGGCGAGCCCCCTCGCCCAGACCTTGAACGAGGCTTTGACCCAATCGGGCTTCCGCCGCAGCCAGACCATTGCTTACCGTCCGGCCTGCGACGCGTGTTCGGCATGCGTGTCAGTGCGGATTTTGACCAACGAGTTCGCACGCTCCCGCAACCAGAAGCGCATCGCGCGCCGCAACGAGGATCTCGTTCGTGAGGTCGTACCGGCCGAGGCGACGCGCGAGCAGTTCGCGCTGCTGCGGACCTATCTGGACTCGCGCCATTCCGGTGGCGGCATGTCGGATATGGGATTGTTCGACTATGTTGCGATGGTCGAAGAAACGCCGGTTGAAACTCATATCGTCGAATATCGCTTGCCTGGAACCGATGGTGCGCCGGGGCAACTCGTTGCCTGTGCACTTACAGACGCGCTGCGCGATGGGCTGTCGATGGTCTACAGCTTCTATCACCCCGGAGAGGTTTCGCGCAGTCTTGGAACCTACATGATCCTGGACCACGTTCAGTCGGCGCAGGTGCGTGGCCTGCAGCACGTATATCTCGGCTATTGGGTGCGCGGCAGCAAGAAGATGGATTACAAGTCCCGTTTCCGGCCGATGGAGGCGCTGACTCGCGACGGCTGGGAAAGACTGCCGGACTAATCGCTCGACGACACGGCACGTACCATAATCAACTCGTCATGCAGACTGTTGCCCACCCGGATATAACGTGGGATGCGCCCGGCAATCCGAAAACCATGCCGCTCATAAAGCTTGATGGCACGCTTGTTTTCCGCATTTACGGTGACCGTGATCTGATCGATTTCTTCGGCTGCCACGTCAACGATATATCGAATGAGTGAATCAGCGATGCCAGTCCCCCGAGCGTCTGCCCGAACATACATCGCGCACAACTCGCCCGTATGGTTGATCTTCTTGGATTCGGGACGCGTAAGAGCGGCAATGGCGACCAACGCGCCGTCTTTCCGGACCCCAAACCAAATACCGCGCGAAAGACCGTCGAGCCATTGCTCGGTCGTCATCGCACCCACGATGTCCGGGTCGGCAGAAAAGCAATCGGGGTGCAAGTTCAACGACTCCAGCCGAATCGCACGTAGCGCGTCGACATCGACGGCACCAAGCCGCTCAACGATGATCGCCGTCACGACACCCCCTCACCGCCGAAGCGCACCTGCCATTCCCCCACTTGTTCATCGGTGATTTTCGCGAACAACACGTCTGGAACCCGGACGGCCTGCCCGGCGTCGAGTTGGTCAAGGAATTCAGCCATCGGCTCCGTTGGCCATGGGATGATGTCAGGCGCCTCCATGATCGCGTCGTGGATGACGCGCGCGGCCGACGGGATCACAGGCCACGCCAGATGGCCGAACAGATGCACCAAGTTCAACCCCATGCGCACGCCGACTGCGGCCTTGGCGCGATCGGTCTTGATTGCGGTCCACGGCGCCGCCCGCGTCAGATACTCGTTGCCGGCAACCCAGATGGCGCGCAACTCCGCGAGCGCCTTGCGAAATTCGACCTGCTCAAGATGCTCGGCGTATTGCGCGATACGACGATCAAGTTCCGAAGCGAGTGCCGCTTCTTCCGCGCCATAATTGCCCTCAGCCGGTACCTGTCCATCGAACCGTGCGGCGCAGAACTTGGTCACGCGGTTGACGAAATTCCCGAGTACATCCGCCAGATCCTTGTTCACCACGCTCGCAAAATGTTCCCAGGTGAAGGAAGAATCCGCGCTCTCTGGCGCATTAGCCATCAGATACCAGCGCCAGTAGTCGGCGGGCAGAAGTTCGAGGGCCGTATCCATGAACACACCGCGCTTCTGCGAGGTGGAGAACTTCCCGCCGTAATAGGTTAGCCAGTTAAAACCCTTCACGCGGTCGACGAGCTTCCAGTTCTCGCCTGACCCGAGGATCGTGACTGGAAATCCTACAGTGTGGAATGGCACGTTGTCCTTGGCCATAAACTCGAAATAAGTGACGTCCGCTGGTGACGCCGGCCGCCACCAACGCTGCCAATCGGCATCGGATTTACCGCGCGCATCGGACCATTCTTTGGTCGCCCCGATATATTCGATGGGGGCATCAAACCAGACATAGAAAACTTTGCCTTTCAACTGACCGTCGCCGATGTCGTCGGGGACCGGGACACCCCATTCCAGATCGCGCGTGATACCGCGATCCTTCAGACCCTCGTCCAGCCATTTTCGGGCGATAGAGAGAACCAAGTTCGGCCAATCGGCTTCGTGACTGTCAATCCACGCCCGCAATTGTTCGACGAATTCCGACTGCTTCAGAAAAAGATGCGCGCTGTCCCGGATTTCGATCTCGCTCGATCCTGAAACCGCGGAGCGTGGATTGATCAAGTCGGTCGGGTCGAGCACGCGCGTGCAGTTCTCGCACTGGTCGCCGCGCGCCCGGTCATAGCCGCAATAAGGACAAGTGCCGATGACGTACCGGTCCGGCAGGAAACGTTTTTCGGCGTGCGAATAGACTTGCTTGGTCGTGCGCACCTCTAGGTAACCGCGTTTCCACAGCGCCCTCGCAAAGTGCTGGGTCAACTCCCGGTTTTGTACGCTGGAAGAACGGCCAAAGAAGTCCCACGACAGACCGAACCGGGCGCCAATGTCCGCCTGGATTAGGTGCTGTTCCCGGCAGTAGGTCGCGACGTCTTGTCCTGTCTCCAGGGCAGCTAGCTCCGCAGGCGTGCCATGTTCGTCTGTGGCGCAAATGAACAGCGTATCGTCGCCCTTGGCACGGTGGAACCGGGCATAGACGTCGGCCGGCAGCATCGAGCCGACCAAATTGCCTAAATGCTTAACTCCATTGATGTATGGCAGAGCACTGGTGATCAAAAAGCGGGTCATGAGAGCCGACGGTTGCAAGATTGATGTGAAGCCTGAAGATTACAGGTGCGTGCGAATCCGTCCAACGAAATCAACCGGTCGCACGGGCCCTCCAGAGGAGGGGCAGATATGAACGGCAAGCCGGACCGCCGGTCGTTCTATAACGCCAATTTCCAGGGTAATCTGCTGGCAGGTCTGCTGACCGTCGCCCCGCTGATCGCCGTATGGCTGGTATTCGACTTCTTTCTCAACACCTTGTCTGAGATCGGCCACCCGCTTGCCGTTGCGTTGACCGATTTTCTCGACGCGCATATTCCCGCGCTTACGCCAATCCTCGCGAGCGTAACGGTACGCTGGCTGATCGCCGTCATGGTGGCGTTGCTGGCCCTGTACTCCATAGGTGTCATTACCTCTCGCGTCATTGGCCAGCAGCTCATTGTTCTGTTCGAGAAGATCATCACCCGCATTCCGCTGGTGGAGACCATCTATTCTGCGTCGAAGAAGCTGGTGGACGTCCTACGCCCCAAGCCTGACAGCGCACAGCGCGTCGTGCTGATCGGGTTCCCGCATGAAGGTCTGAAAACAATCGCCTTTGTCATGCGGGTCTTCAAGGACTCCCGAACCGGCGAGGACTTGGCCACGGTATTCGTCCCGACGGCTCCCAACCCAACAACCGGCTATCTCGAGATCCTGCCCGTGGCCAAACTCATCCCGACAGACATCCCAACTGAACAGGCCATGACAATGATCCTTTCTGGCGGTGCGGTCGCACCGGACAAATTGTCGATCTCAAGGCCTGAAAACCCCTAAGATGACGAGTTGCATGCCCCGTTGCGCCGTCGTATGCCGAGGGGCTGGCCGGCTTAGCTCAGTTGGTAGAGCAACTGATTTGTAATCAGTAGGTCGCGGGTTCGATTCCTGCAGCCGGCACCATTAAAATCAATGGGTTATCGCACGATCTGCAAGTAACCCAGCAAAAGCATCGACATGACACAGACTTTGAATGTCGCTCTCATCGGCTATGGTGTTGCTGGTCGCTGCTTCCACGCCCCCCTGATCATCAGCGTGGAAGGCTTGCGCCTCGCCGCGGTGGTTTCGCGCCAGACTGACAAAGTCCGGGCGGACCACCCTGAAGCGGCTGTGCTGGCCACGCCGGACGAGGCTTTCGCGGATTGCTCAATCGACGTTGTGGTGGTCGCCGCAACGAATGACGTCCACTTCGATCTAGCGGCCCGCGCCCTCGACCACGGCAAACATGTGGTCGTCGACAAGCCCTTTACAGTGACGTCGGCCGAGGCCCGCGAACTCATCCGCCGGGCGAAGGATGCCGGACGAATTCTGTCGGTCTTTCACAACCGCCGCTGGGATTCCGATTATCTCACTGTGAAACGCCTGATCGCTGAAGGCGAATTGGGCGAGATCGTCTATTTCGAGTCCCATTTCGACCGCTATCGTCCAAAGTCGACAGGCAATTGGCGTGAACAGTCCGGGCCTGCAAGCGGCTTGTGGTTTGATCTCGCTCCGCATCTTGCAGACCAAGCGCTGCGTCTGTTCGGAAGGCCGCACGCGCTGTTTGCCGATTTCGCCATCCTGCGTGACGGCGTGACCGCAACAGACTATTTCCATGTCCTGCTACGCTACGAGAAGCTGCGCGTTGTGCTGACCGCCAATTTCCTTGCACCGGCCGACGACCTGAACCTGATCGTGCATGGCACGCGCGCAAGCTACATCAAACGCGGTTTCGACTCGCAGGAAGCAGTGTTGCGAGCCGGCGGCAGTCCTGGCGGGCCGCAATGGGGTGTCGATCAGCGCGACGGCGTCTTGCGGTTGGCTGACGGGACCGAGCGAACGGTGCCGTCTGAACGTGGTGACTATACGCAGTACTATGCCGGCGTTCGCGACGCGATCTTGGGTACTGGACTGCTTCCCGTGACGCCCGAAGAGGCTCTGGACGTGATGGATATCCTCGAGTGCGGCGAACGCAGCGCGGCGAGCCACGCCGAAGTACCAGTGATGGCAGGCACAATCTAAATTCGGTACCAAAAGGCTGTCGCCAGCCCTTGTTCGGCGACGACGTTCCGGCCCGCCGGCGAAGCAAAAACGCCAAGCTGCAACGACCATCTCCTCGTAATCCGCCGAACGACGGATAGCTGCAGCTTGTGCATGCGATAAAACGTGTATGGCGCCTTGCCGGCTCCGCTACTTACGGTGTTGAAGCTCTGCAGCATCGCCAGCGTGCGAGGCGCGAGCCATAAACCAACGGTCGCGTCGACGGTTATTTCATTCGGCCTCGGCCGACTGATCCAGCGTTGAGACACCTGGAGGTCGGCAAAGCCGTCGCATCGAAAAAATTTGTAATTTCTGCCGTAGAGCAGCCGAAGTTCCGCTTGCCTGGCGGAATCCTCGTGGACAGACACCGACATATCGAACGCGCCGGCCGTCTTGGCAGAACCTTGAATCGAGAACATGCCTATGCGTGTGAGCAAGAGAATGCGGGCGCCGGCTTCTACCGCTGTATCTTGGGAACGCGTCGGTGCCTGCCCCTTCGTCGCCGATTGCACCGTTACGTACTCGGGCGCAACGAAAAGCGTAACAGCGTCCGTCAGCCCGTATTCCAAACTGTTCTGTACGAACAGTTTGTTGAAAACCACCTTGTCCGAAGCCTGGCCGGCAGCATCGAAGCCGCGCGACGCTCGACTGATTGTCGTCCCGGAGATCATTTGCCACTGCCCGCGATCAAGCGTCCATGCTCCCGCACAAGCGGCCTGAAGGCCGCCGGCTAAGAACATGAGAAGTGAGACACAACGGAGAGAGTGCATCATCAACCTCCCAAGGTGTCGCCTTTCCGGGTTTGACCGTGCGGTGTCTTCTCCCAATAGAAAGGTTTGAAGATCAGCTGCCACAAGGCCCGATAGGCCGCCGCGGAAATCAGCATCCAAAAGAGCACCAGGCCTATGCCGTATGGCAGCAGCAAGGCCCGACCTCGCCGAGGATCCGCCATCGCCACACTCGCGAGCAACGCGTTGGCGGCAAGCAAACCGAAGCCCGATATGCAAGCGAACATCTGCACGACCTCGGGATCGTCATTCGACGGCAAAAGCGCACAATTGGTGATAAAGATCAGCCATAGCAGCGGATTGACGAGTGCCGACCAGATCGCCCCGCCAATGAACATCTGAAACACGACGACCCCGCGGGCACCTATGCGCTTGGCCGAAAGTGCCGGATGACGTGCGTGCACCAGCCACGTCTGCATGTAGCCCTTTAGCCATCGCGACCGCTGTTTGAACCATGTTTTCAAATGCGTGGGCGCTTCTTCGACGGTCGTAGAGTCGAGCATCGATACGCGATAACCAAGCTGCGCCAGACGGATGCCAAGATCGGCGTCCTCGGTCACATTGAAGGGATCCCAAGCGCCTGCAGCGCGCAGTGCCGACATCCGGAAATGGTTTGACGTCCCGCCGAGCGGCATCGGCACTTCGAGCCTGTCGAGACCTGGCAGCAATGCATTAAACCAAACGGCGTAATCGAGCGCGAACATTCGGGCAATCCAGCCGTCATTTGCGTTACAAATGGAAAGTCGCGCCTGAAGGCACGCGGTGTCGCGTGGCGCGCTACGGAAGCGGTCGACTGCTTTTCGCAGTTGGTCCGCCTCAGGACGATCTTCGGCGTCGTAGATCACAAGGTAATCGCCACGCGCAAAGCGTAAGGCGTAATTGCAGGCCTTCGGCTTTGTGCGCGGCATGCTAAATGGCACGCGTATGACTTCAAAATAACCATCTCTTGCCAGAGCGTCGGCCGCGATGCAGGTCTCCTCGTCGTCCTCTTCGACGACAAATTTGAGATCGAGCTTGTCGCGTGGATAATCGAGTGCCAAGAGCGCACGCGCCAACTGCGGTAAGACGTCCGCCTCATGATATAATGGAATAAGAACAGTATAGACCGGCAAGGATTGCTCGCCGGAAGGTTCCGTGAATGCGCCCTTTTCTTCGCTGTATTTGTGCCTGCCAAACAAAGCCAGCAGCATGCGCACGCCAGTGCTTACAACAAAGCCGATTGACATAAGCACCACAATGACTTGCGCCACCGTCGAAGGTGCAAGGAGCCAGGCGAATAATGCGCCCGCTGCAATGCCGATGAACGCAGTTATCTGTCTTTTCGTGATCGTCTGGCGCGCCGAAAGCTCCGGCATCCTCGTCCACAGCGAAAAGACGGCGTCCTCCGACAACCGATCCCTAAAGCGCAGCGCGATTTCTCTTTGAAGCTGAGCCCGGGATATGAAGGAAAAACGCGCCCTGCCGACCGCTGCGCGTATCCACGCCAAATTTGAGCCGCTCATATCGCTGGTGGCGATCAAAACCCGCCCGCACTCCCACCGTATCGGCAAGTATTGATGTGCCAGATAAGCATCGAGATCGGCGGCCGACGCGGGGCCGGGCTTGATCGTCCGGGGTAGACCAACGCGGCGGCTCGGTTGCGCACGTATAACCGAGCCAAGCATAGCGCGTGCGTCATTACGCGCGGAAACCGCGCGCGTGTCAGAGCTTGGGTCCAAGAGAGCCTCCCGTACCCCACTAGTGTAGGTTGCAGAATTATCGAGAACCGGCCCGCTGATCCGGCGACACAACGGTGAGGTCCGTCACGCCGGCCGAGCCAAGTTTACATCCGCGACGCCCACCAATCCCCACAATCGGAGCATGGATTAATACAGGTGTACAACCAAACGGCAATATACCTATTGTTGTATCCACAGCTATAATCAGGCGCAGCGGCCGTTATGGTTTAAGGGCTCGCACAAGAAAGCGAGTCAGATTGTCGACGACCTCCTGCCGTCTGCGCCCCACCCGGTCGCCTTCGCTACGGCACTGGTGGATCGCACCTACGATGGCCTGACCGACGATGTCGGCGTCATACCCCTTGACGGCCGCGCCATTGCGCATCGCGTCCTGCACGTTCTGAGCCCAGTCGCGCCCCCAGCGCAGAAGTAGCGGCACGGCCTGAGCCCCTTCGGCGTCGATCACCGCCTCGTCGGTCATCGCCGCCTCGAGTACACCCGGATGTGTATCGGAATACTCATAGATCGCGTTCAACGTCGCCGAAATAGTGTCCTCCAGAGAACGGTTCGACGCCATGCGGTGGCGGATATGACTGTGGAGCTCCGCACGCGCATCCTCGACGAAAGCCATAAAGCACGCGCGCTTGTCTTCGTAATAAAGGTAGAATGTCCCATGACCCAGGCCCGCCTCCCGGGCGATATCCTGCGGTCTCGTGGCGTGATAGCCGCGCTCGACAAACAATTTGCGCGCCGCGCGCTTTATCTTTGCAAGACTTTCAGGCTTGCGCCGCGCCGGCCGCGAGGCAACCGGTGGTTTGGCGAGTGTCGGCGGCCCCATGATAAGCTCATCACCTTGCGTAGGATTGATTCAGGAAAATAACGCATCCTTGGCGTTGATCGCACGCCATACACGCTCCGGCGTTGCGGGCATATCGATGTGGGTCTTGCCTATCGCATCGCAAATCGCACTGATGACGGCTGGCATTGCTCCGACCGTTCCAGACTCGCCGCATCCCTTGGCGCCCATGGCGTTTGTCTTGCAGAGGATTTCTTCATAGGCGAAGTCGATGTCCGGCATGTCGTCTGCACGCGGCATCGCATAATCGGCGAAGCTCGCCGTCATAAGCTGCCCGCTTTCGGCATCATAGACGCAATTCTCCAGCAAGGCCTGGCCGAGGCCCTGAACCACGCCTCCACGCTTCAACGCCTTGTCGAGCATTCGCGGATAATCGCCGGAGTCGAAAGTAACACCCTTCCAATTCTTGTACGGAAGTTCGGATGGTGGCAGTAAATTGCGGCGGCGCAGTTCAATACGATCGATTCCGGCCTGGATCGCCGCAGCGTCCATCAGGCGCTCCATTAGATAGGCGGCCTCTGGACGCCCCGCTCCGCGATATGCGTCAACGGGCGCACTGTTCGAGAAATAACCTTTCACACGCGCGTGCACGACGGGCACACGGTATATGCCTCCGAAGATTCGACCACCTGTGATCGTCGGGATGAACGGCGCGTAAAGCGACAGGTAGCCGCCCATATTCGCGGTACCGGCGATGCGCAACGCAAGAATGCGGCCGTGCAAATCCAGCGCAAGTTCACCTGTCGTGCGCATGTCGCGGCCGTGATCATCGGCGAGGAATGCTTCTGTGCGATCGCCCGTCCAACGGACTGGTCTGCCCAGCGCTCTGGCTGCGATCAGGACAAGCGGCTGCTCGGGATACAGAAAGCCCTTCATGCCGAAGCCGCCGCCGACATCTGGCGTCACGACACGGACATTCTCCGACGGTACCTTCAGAACATGTTCAGCGATTGGCGTGCGTAGATTGTCAGCGCCCTGTGAGGTCGAATAAAGCGTGTACTTGTCCGTCTTCTCATCATACAGCCCGATCGCGTTGCGCGTTTCCAACGGGCTGGCGACAACGCGGTTCTGAACGACAGTCAGCAAAACATGGTGTGCCGCCTTGCCAAACGCATCGGCACACGCATTCTCGTTACCGTCGTCCCAATCAAAACAGAGATTGCTGTCAGCCCTTGGCCATATTTCGCCCGCCCCTGGCGAGCTTTGCAGCGTTCCGGCAGCGTCCACCGCTTCGTAGTCGATCGCGACAAGCTCCGCGGCATCAACCGCCTGAGCATAGGTCTCTGCGACAACCATCGCGACCGCCTCGCCGGCAAACGTCACTCGGTCCTTCGCTAGCAGCGGCTTAGGGCTCATCTTGGCGCCGCCAACCGGCGCTTCGCATGGCATCGGGCCGGCGCCTACAGCGTCGATATCGTCATGCGTCAGAACGGCGATGACGCCGGGTGCTTTACGCGCCTCTTCTACATCAATTGAAAGAATATGTGCGTGTGCGTGCGGTGAACGGGTGAAAGCTGCGTGCGTCTCGCCGGCAAACCGCAGGTCATCGGTATACCGCCCACGCCCTGTGATGAAGCGAATATCTTCCGTTCTGCGGACGGGCTGGCCTACGCCGAATTTCATGTTCTCAACTCAGTGACGATAGCTCGTGTCGACCCGGTCCACTTTACGCAAGAGCGCCGGCCACGCCAGCCCGCCCAACATGCCTTCAAAGGCGAAGGCCGCTTGGTTCGCCGTCTTTTCTGGCACACCTTGGTTTGGCCAATTCGGCTTCGCCCCTCCCGCCAACGCACGGACCTGCATAGAGCAGGATCGCTCCAGATAGTAGATGCGCAGGAAGGCATCCGCACAGGATCTGCCAAGTGCCAACGTGCCGTGATTGCGCAGCAGCATGATGTGCTTCTCGGCACCGAGGTCTCTCACCAAGCGCTCGCGCTCGTCGAGATCGAGCGCGATGCCTTCATAGTCGTGATAGGCAACGTCTTTGCAGATCATCATCGCATGTTGATCGAGTGGCAGAAGACCGTCAGATTGAGCCGACACAGCAACGCCGTCCGTGGTGTGCAGATGGATGATGCAATGGGCATCGTCACGTTCCATATGCAACGCGCTGTGGATCGTGAACCCGGCCGGATTGACCGGGTAAGGCGAATCCCCCACCTTGTTTCCGTCAACGTCGATCTTCACCAAGCTCGATGCGGTGATTTCGTCGAACAAAAGGCCGTATGGGTTGATAAGGAAATGATGTTCGGGGCCCGGAACACGCGCTGAAATATGCGTGAAGATCATGTCGTCCCAGCCGTGCATCGCGACCAGTCGATATGTCGCCGCCAGATCGACGCGCAGCCGCCATTCCTCGGCGCTCACCCGCTCTTTCAATGACGTGATTGCGTCGGCCGGCGGCACGCGCGTCTCAAATTGCGCTTTAAAGTCCATGGGACGCTCCTCATTCCGCTTATTAAAGAGTGGCCGCGCCGTGATTGTCTGTCAAACCGCTACTACCCGTGCAATGGCAGCTTTCCAACCGTCGTAAAGGCCGTCACGCGACACTGCCGCAAGGGAAGGCTCAAAGCGGCGATCCAACGCCCAGCGTGCGGCGATGTCGTTGGTGTCGTGGAACAGGCCCGACGCCAACCCGGCAAGATAGGCCGCCCCCAGAGCTGTCGTCTCGATGACTTTCGGACGCTCGACCGGCAAGCCGGTGAGGTTCGCAAGACGCTGGCAGAACCAATCATTCCGCACCATACCGCCATCAACCTTCAGCGCTTTCAGCGCACCAAGCTTGGCAGCTTCCATGTCTCGGGCCATGGCCTCCACGAGGTCGCGAGTCTGATAACAGACGGCATCGAGTGCCGCGCGCGCGATTTCAGCGGCGCCCATGTCCCGCGTTAGCCCCATGATCGCACCGCGTGCGTCCGGGTTCCAATATGGCGCACCGAGCCCGGTGAACGCAGGCACGAAATAAAGTCCCTCCGCCGCCTTTGCGGTGGTCATCAACACTTCAATTTCTTCGGCGCTGCGGATCACGCCCAATTCGTCGCGCAACCATTGCACCACGGCGCCGGCGACGAAGATGCTTCCCTCGATCGCATAACAAGCCCTGCCGCCGAGACGATAGGCGCTCGTTGCCAGCAGGCGGTTCTGCGAAATGGGCACCGCTGGCCCTGTGTTCACGAGCGCGAAACAGCCCGTGCCGTAGGTCGATTTCACGTCGCCCGGCGAAAAGCACGCCTGTCCGATTGCTGCTGCCTGCTGGTCTCCCGCGACGCCGAGAATACGGATGGGCGCGCCAAAAATATCCGGCGCCGTCGTACCAAAATCGCCGGCGCAGTCACGAATATCTGGCAACAAAGGGCGCGGAATATCGAACAGTGTGAGCAAATCCTGGTCCCACGACAACGTCTTCAGGTCGAGCAGCATTGTGCGCGAGGCGTTGGTCACATCAGTCGCGTGGAGCTTGCCGCCGGTCAGCTTGAAGATCAGCCAAGAATCGACTGTACCGAAAGCCAGGTCACCTTGTTCTGCCCGCGCGCGCGCGCCGGTGACGTTGTCGAGCAACCACTCGGCTTTCGTGGCGGAAAAGTACGGATCCGGCAACAATCCGGTTTTCGCCGCGATCTTGCCCTCCAACCCCATCGCCCGCAGAGAGTGGCAGCGCCCTGCGGTTCGTCGATCCTGCCAGACGATCGCGTTATGGATCGCGTGGCCGGTCACACGGTCCCAGATGATGGTGGTTTCGCGCTGGTTTGTGATGCCGATGCCGACGATGTCCTGAGCGGAGATACCTCTGATGACGGTGCGGCAGCAGGCGAGCACCGCCCGCCAGATCTCCTCGGCGTCGTGCTCCACCCAGCCGTTAGCCGGGTAGATTTGGCGCAATTCGATGGCGTGCGACACCAGGGGGGTACCCCCGGCATCGAACAGGATCGCCCTGGTCGACGTCGTGCCCTGATCGATGGCCAGGAGGAATGGCGTTTCTGAGGTCATTTTTGCATGTCGCTTAGGTTACCGCGGCATCTAGATTAACACGCTGTTAACGCCATTTTGCTACTGCTGCTGAGTTCGCCGTAGGGGACGGTCGAACATAGCACGAGGCGAAGACGTGGGACTGACCGCGCGGGACATGAGCGATATGGGCCGGCTCGCCCAGCTTGCCGCCAATCCACAGGATACGACGCGCGAGGAGATTTATCTGGCGGTTGCCTCGCTCTACCGCGTTCAGGGCGCACATTTGAACGCGCGCGAGCGCGACCTGATGCAAGAAATTCTGCGCCGTCTGGCCAGCGACGTCGAAATGGCGATCCGCATCGCACTGGCGGAGCGCCTGTCCGAGGACACTACGGCCCCACACGATCTCATTATGCTCCTGGCTGACGACAAGATTGAGGTGGCAAGGCCGGTCATTCTGCGCAGCCCGCTGCTGTCGGACGAGGACATGCTGCGGCTAGTCACGCAATGTGGCTCAAGCCATCAGGAAGCCGTCGCTTCTCGCGCCAACATCAGCGAAACGGTCACCGAAGCACTCTCAAGAAGCGAGACCGAAACCGTCCTTGTGGCTCTCGTCCGCAATGTCACGGCCAGGATTTCATCGACAACATACGAGTCGCTTGTCGAGAAATCACGCCACCTTTCGAGCCTTCAGGGCCCTCTGGCACACCGCAGCGACCTGCCCACCGAACTCGCCACGCGCATGTGCAGCTGGGTGTCGGACGCACTCAAGACGTACATTGTGCAGAACTACGCGGTGGAGGCCAAGCGCCTGGAAGCAGCTTTCACCCACGCTGAGACCGTGGTGAAAAGCGAACCTGCCCCACCGAAGACGCCGCCTACGGAAGGCGCCAGCAAACTCATCGAGAAACTTGCTGCGGCCGGACAGCTCAAGCCGGGCTTCCTCCTCAGGGTCCTGCACCAAGGCCAGATCGACCTGTTTGACCTGGCATTTGCCCGCTTGCTCGACTTGTCCTTGTCCGACCTTCGACAGTGGCTCTATGAAAAAGGCCCCAAAGGCGTGGCATTCGCTTGCCGTGCCGTAGGCATTGACCGCTGCGTCTTCGGCACAGTCTTCAATCTGTCCCGCCAAGCGCGAATGATGAAACCTGCGCTGACAATAACCGAAATGGCTGAAGTCGACACGGTATTCAAAACCTTCAGCAAGCCGGCTGCCCTGGCCGAAATCCACACTGGTTGAGGGCTGTTTCGAGCCGCCGCGCCTGCTAGGTTGCAGGTATGATAGACCCCTTTGGCCGCCAGATTACCTATCTTCGCGTCTCGGTGACGGACCGCTGCGACTTTCGCTGCGTCTACTGCATGGCGGAGCAGCCTGAATTCCTGCCGAAGGCGGATCTTCTGACCTTGGAGGAGATCGAACGCGTCTGTAAGGCGTTCATGCGCAAAGGCGTGAATCGGTTGCGCATCACAGGTGGCGAGCCACTCGTCCGCCGCAATCTAATGGGTCTGATCGAGCGGTTGGGGACATGGATCGGCGCAGGCGGGCTCGATGAGTTGACGCTGACAACAAACGGCAGCCAACTTCCCCGCTTTGCCAAGCAATTGGCCGCAGCCGGTGTCAAACGCATTAATGTCTCGCTCGACACGCGTGATCCCGACAGATTCCGCGCGGTCACTCGGTGGGGCAACGTCTCGCACGTGCTCGCCGGCATCGATGCGGCCCTGGATGCCGGGCTCAAGGTCAAGATCAACACGGTAGCGCTCAAAGGCGTCAACGAAGACGAGTTCGACGACCTGCTGACATGGGCGCACGGTCGCGGCATGGACCTGACGTTGATCGAAACCATGCCAATGGGCGGCATCGACGGCGATCGTGTCGCACAATACTTACCGCTGTCGCTGGTCCGTGCACGCCTTGCAAAGAGTTTCACGCTTGAGGATACGAATCATCGCACCGGCGGCCCTGCCCGCTATGTCCACGTCGGTGAGACCGGTGGGCGACTTGGCTTCATCACGCCGCTGACCCATAATTTCTGCGAAAGCTGCAACCGGGTTCGGTTGACCTGTACCGGTACCTTGTTCATGTGCCTAGGTCAGGACGATGCGGCGGATTTGCGTGGCCCCTTGCGCGCATCGAGCGACGACGAGATGCTTAGCGAGGCCATCGACGAAGCCATTACGCGCAAGCCGAAGGGGCACGATTTCGTAATCGACCGCCGTCACGCCGCGCCGGCGGTGACCCGTGCGATGTCGATGACCGGAGGTTAAGCTTGTCCGCAAAACTGCACTTCGTCGCCACGCCGGTTCCGGAAGGCCAAGCGGCATTATCGAACCTCCGTCAACAATACGAAGACGTCGGTCCCGAAAAAGCGGACATTATCGTCGCACTCGGCGGCGACGGCTTTATGCTTCAGACGCTTCACGCGTTCCTCGAACTGGGGAAGCCGATCTATGGCATGAACCTCGGCACAATTGGCTTTCTGATGAACGAGTACAACGAAGCCGACCTACCCGATCGCCTCGACAAGGCTGAACAGGCGAAGGTGCATCCCTTGCGGATGCGAGCCGCGACTGCGGACGAAAGCGTCGATGGGCTGGCCTTCAACGAGGTCTCGCTGCTGCGTCAAACGCGTCAGGCCACCAAGCTGCGCATCTTAGTGGACGGCAAAGTCCGCATTTCCGAGTTAATTTGCGATGGCGTCCTCGTCGCCACGCCAGTCGGAAGCACCGCCTATAATCTTTCTGCCCACGGGCCCATTCTTCCCATCGATTCCGCCTTGTTAGCGCTTACGCCAATCAGCGCCTTCAGGCCGCGGCGCTGGCGCGGAGCGCTCCTGCCCCATAACGCACGCGTGCGTTTTGAGGCGCTTGAAACCGAGAAACGGCCGGTGAGCGCCGTGGCCGACGGCCTTGAGGTCCGCAACATTGTTTCGGTCGACGTGGCGGAAGATCGGTCTATTGGCATGGTTATGTTGTTTGACGCCGGGCGTAACCTCGATGAACGAATTCTTACCGAGCAATTCATTGATTAAAACCTGCCACTTCACGCGACATTAAGGGCGGTTAAGTAACCTGCCGAGCGGCGGGCGCTACGGACGCGTCGGGCGCCTTGGGCGGGCTATGAGCGGCTATCGGTTCGACAGACTGAAAATACTTGTCGTCGACGACAACCAGCATATGCGAAAGCTGGTTATCACGATTCTGCAGGCATTTGGCACGACACAGATTCTCGAAGCCGAGGATGGCGAGCGAGCGTGGACAGTCATGCGCGACGCAAATCCCGATGTCGTCTTGCTTGATTGGCAGATGCCCGGGATGACCGGCGTGGAATTTGCGCGCATGGTCCGCACGTCGCCAAAAACGCCCAACCCCTTCGTGCCGATCATCATGCTGACCGGCCACACTCATATCGACCACGTGCGTCAGGCGCGGGATGCCGGTGTCAACGAATTCCTGGCCAAGCCAGTTTCCGTCAAGGCAATTCTCACGAGGCTAGTATCGGTCATCGAGCACCCTCGCCCCTTTGTGCGCACGGCCACTTACTTTGGGCCGTGCCGGCGACGCCGCGGCGCCGCCGAATACAAAGGACAGGAGCGGCGTTCGACCGCGACAGTCACTGCACTCGACGATTAACCCAACGGCACGTCAAAAGGTACGGATGAGAGCGCCATGCCAAAAGAACAATCCAACGAAGTGTTCATGCCGCCCAATCTTCTGAAGGCGAAGGTTGGCGGCACGGTCGCCGGTCTCGACACCGCCGCCATCAAACGTGCAGCGGAGGCTGTGGAGAACCTCAAGACAGAATTTTCTGACTGGTTGACCGACGATATCGCACGTCTGGGCACGGCGTATGACGTCTTCCTTGCGGCGAGAGACGGCGCCAGTTGCAGCGACCTGTTCCGCGCTAGTCACGATCTAAAGGGTCAGGCGACGACGTTCGAGTTTCCAATGGTGGCGCGCGTCGCATCCTCGCTCTGCAAGCTCATGGACTCGCTAGGCTCACATGACAAGGTCCCGTTACAGCTCGTCGAAGCCCATATTGATGCAATCCGTGTCATCCACCGCGAAAAGATCAAGGACATCTCTAACCTGACGGCTCTGACGTTGGTGGAGGAACTCGAAACGCGTGTCACCAAGGCGTTGGCACACATGACGCCCAAGGACTGAGCCTACGACAGCATTCCGTTTCAAAGGCCAACGCGCCACCGGGCGCCGACATGCGTCAGCGATAACGCAGCGCGATCAATGCCCCCACGGCCATTGTAGTCGCTAGCATGGTGAAATAGCCCGCCGGACCGATCACCGTCGTCGCCCAACCGCACAAAAGCGGGCCGAAGATCGAGCCGATCCCGAACAGCAGTACCAATCCTGAGGCCGCCGCGACGCGTGTCTCGGACGCAATGGCATCGTTCACATGCGCAACCGCGACACCATACAGCGGAAAAGTGAAGCCGCCGACAAGTGCTGCCGCAGCGAGATTCGCGCCCAAGCCCTGCCGTGTGGCCCAGACGCCAAACAGCGACGCGCAGAGTCCTGTCACGAGTATTAGGACAATCACCGGCCGTCGGCCGGCGATGTCGGACAACCAGCCAAGCGGAAACTGCAGCAGCCCGCCGGCCGCCATCGCCACGCCCATGAACAGCCCAATGTGGGCTAGATCGAACCCGGCATGTTGGGCATAAATCGGTCCGAAAGTGAAAATAATGGCCCAGGAAACACCGGCGAACATCGTAGCGGCGGCTGCCAAGGGCGAAATGCGGAACAGCTTTACAAGGCCAAGCGGCGCTGGTGGCGCGTTCACGGGCGCCAGGTGGCGCGCGGCGGACACCGGTATCGCTGCCAAAGCAAAAACAATGCTGCATAAAACGAACAACCCTGCATTTTTCGGGTTGCCTAGATCCAGCAACCCCTGCGCCAGCGTCATCGTCACCATCTGCACGACCATGTAGCTGCTGAAAACGCGCCCGCGAAGTACATTGGGAACGCGCTCGTTGATCCAACTCTCGTAGGCGACATAGACAAGCGAAAGGGCGAAGCCGGAAATAAAGCGATATCCGGCCCAGAGCGGCGGCGTAACGAGAAACGGATGCGCCAGGATAACGACCGCAGCGACCAGCGCACAGGCGACGATTGTACTGACGTGGCCGATACGGCTGATCACGAAACGGGCTGCAAGAGGAGCCAAAGAATAGCCGACGTAATACGTCGCCATCATCAGGCCGATGGTGCTGGCCGAAAACGCCTCCTGATCGGCGCGCACGCCAATGATGTCGGTTTGTAGGCCGTTGGCGATCTGCAGAAACCCGACGGATAACAGCACTGCCCATACGGATAGAAATGCGGCGCGCAATATCTCCCCCCGAAAGGGAAGCCTTACGAAGCGTCGGGCTTTTTCGCAACCGGCGAGAAGGACGACAGGATATCCAGGATGCCAGGCGTCAGCAGGAACGGCGAGGCACCGAACCCGGCGCCTCCGCTGGAGAAAAATCCGGTCGCAGACGACGGCGACCACATGGAGGCGAACAAGTCGGAGTAACCCGACGGGGCAGATGGCGTTGCCGAAGCCACCGCCGGCCCGGCGGATGGCTGCGAGACGGTCGGGGACGGCTGGCCAAGTGCCCAGTCGTAGACCTCGCGTACGGTCTTTGGTGTTCCGTCAGAATGGTAAAAGACGCTTTTGTTCGCGTCGGCGGCCTGCGGAAAAACGGCCGCCGCCGTCGCCTGCGGCGTCGAACCGTTCATGCGTATTAGACGGCAGGCTGCGTCGGCGCCGAGGAAATGTGCCGCATAAAGTTCGCCGCCGCATACTGTGCGCCCGAGCGCATCCTGCATCTGGGTTTTGGTTTGCTGCGCATATTCTCCGGCCATCATCGCAGAGACCTGCGGATTGTTGCGCAAGGCAAGTATGGCCTGCCGGTCGGAGGGATTGTTCACATGGTAGTGGCCGTCTCTGCCTTGAGAAATAACGCCGGCATAGGAACCAAGGCCAAATTTCGTGCCGTAGGACTTCACCAATCCCAGCCAGGTCTGCTCGACGAACTGAAATAACCCCGCAGCCGACGAAGAATTGGACTGCGCGTGAGGCTTCAGGCCCGATTCCCGCATAGCGGTGTCCAGCAGGTAATTGAAGTCGGAACCGGTGACGGCGCTAGCGCGCTGCAGCGCGGCGACAACCGTAGACTTGTCATTCAAGATACTGAGGGCTTCTGCCGCCATGGCTCGGGTTCTCCCGATATATCAGCCGGCAAACTAACCGCCAGTACGGTTAAAAACCGTTAACGACGCGGAGCAAAAAGTCATCGCGCGCGGCCAGCTCGTAGGGTATGGCCGGCCCACTGCCCCAGACCGGCCCCGGCCACGCCCCGTCCCCTTTGTTGCGGGCGACAACATGCACGTGCAGTTGCGGCACCATATTGCCGAGGACCCCGATATTGATTTTGTCGCATCCGGTCTGTGCCTTCAGACCTTTCCCCACGCGGTAAATCTCCTCCTGTAGAACGGCACGGTCGGCGGGATTGAGATCGAAGACCTCACTCGCGCCAACACGTCTCGGCACCAGTATCAGCCAGGGAAATCGCACATCGTTCATCAGCAGCAGACGTGACAGCGGCCAATCTGTGATGAATACGGTGTCGGCCGCCAGGCGCTCATGAAGCTGGAAGTCCATGTGCGCAGTCATCCGATATGCAGTAGCGCCGGCGAAATTAATCCTTGGCGCCAAGCCAGGAAAATCAAGTAGCAGGCATAGGCGACGACCAACATGACACCTCTGGGGCGCGACAGGCGCCAGCGCATCGCCAGCAGAGGCAGCAACACAGCACTCACGCACGCCAGCACATAGACGTCGACCGACCCCAGCAACGGTGAAACAGCAAACGGAGCAATCATGGCCGTCACACCCAGCACAGCGAGTAAATCAACGACATTGGCGCCGATTAGCGAGCCAACGGCGAGATTGGCGTTGCCACGCACGGCCCAAACGACCGTCACGAGTAATTTCGGCAGCGAGACGCCGAAGGCGATAATCGTCAATCCGACGAAAGCCTCCTGCAGATGGAACGCGCGCGCCATCGCCACGCCTCCAGCAACGGCGAAATTTGCGCCCAGCGCTAATCCCACGCCGCCGATCAGTAGCAAAAACAGCGCGCCGACGCCTGGCAGCGGTTCGCCGCGGCTACGGACCTCGGCGCGGGCCAGCAGCACCGAATGGTCCGCCGAGCGACGCCAATCGGACAAAAAGGTTACGACCACGTAGAGCACGAAAGCAGCCAGCAAAAATCCGCCATAGGGCCGCGTGACGAAGCCGCTCCAGGTAATGACGACGATGGCGAGGCTGGCCAGCAGCATCGCCCCCCCGTCTCGGAGCACAACCTTGGGCGGCGATGACATCGGGCGGATCATGGCGCCCAGGCCGAGCACAAGCAAAAGATTAAGAACGCAGCCGCCAATAACAGCGCCTAATGCGATATCCGGGGCATCCGTCGTGGCCGCACGCAGTGCGACAAAAAGTTCAGGCGACGACGATGCAGCAGAAATGACGAAAAGGCCCATCAGCAGAGGCGACATTCCGAACGCCTGCGCCAATCCGACGCCGCCACGCATGGCGGCCTCGCTTCCAATCACGAGCAGCACGAGTCCGGCAACTAGAAACCAGCATGCCATTCTTGAACCCCGGCATCCGTTCCCGGTGCCCTGTGCGCCGTCTCGACGACCGAACCGGCGGCATAGACCCTTGATCCGTCGAAGCGCCGTGGATCGAACGCAGGCACGTCTGCCGCCCGTTCCAGAATGAGACGGGACATCACTTCTGCCACAGCTGGTGCAAACAAGATGCCGTTGCGATACTGGCCGCTCGCTACATAGAGCCCCTCAACGGCTGTCCGACCAATGATCGGCATGCCATCCGGCGACGCGGGACGCAAGCTGGACCAGTGCTCAGCCACGTCCCAGCGCTCGAGAACAGGCATCAGGCCAGATGACCGCCGGCACAGCCAGCGAAAAGCCTCTCGGGACCGACTGGTGTCGTAGCCCGCCAGTTCTGTCGTTGCGCCGACCAGCAGGCGGCCGGCGCGTGGGACGAGGTAGATGTCGTTCCCCCAAACCACGTGTTCAGGCATTGCTGCACCTGCCGGCGGCGCCAGCACCAGGATCTCCCCTTTGACGGGGATCACAGGGGGAACGGCCTCACGCGGCAAGCCTTCCAACCGTGCGGTCCAAGCGCCGGCTGCCAGCACATAGGCGTCCGCGCGATGCGTCGCGAAGGGTGTACGGACGCCCGTCATTTTACCGTTCTCGCTCTCGAAGCGTATCGCGGTTTCATTCGGCAGGATCTTTCCGCCCGCCCGCAGGAATGCGGCCGATAGTGCACGAACGACGGCATGGGTATCGATCGTTGCCTCGTGCGGTGCCCAGAGCGCACCGGCAACGTTTTCGGCGAGCATCGGTTCCATGGCACGCGTCTGTGCCGGGTCCAGCATGGCAATGTCGGCGCCTTGCGCATGTGGATTTGGCTGGCCGGGCTTAGCGCGATGATCGCTATGCGGGCTCTCGTGCTGGTGTCTGGCGGACAGCAGCGCAACCATCAGCGAACCGCACTCGTGATAGCCGACAGCCACATCGGATTGAGCCTCCATTTCTGCGGCAAAAGTCGGCCAAAGGGCACTGGCGCGCCTGGCAAAGGCGGCTTCAGGGCTGTCAGCGGCGCCCAACTCTGCGGCGGCGGCGATCATCCCGGCAGACGCCGTCGTCGCCCCACTCCCCGCACTGGCGCGCTCGAGAATGCTAACACTGACGCCAGCCTGAGCCAGTTTCCAGCCGATGCCGAGACCGGCCACTCCGGCACCGATAATGACGACTTTCATATTGTCCTCCATTGCGCGCCCCCGACAGCGATGCGCCTATCCGCCGCGACGAAACAAAGAACACCTAAACTATATGCGGCCGCTGCGGACCTGTCCGGAAAGACGCAGGCCGGAGACTTCGCCGCAATAGCTTTAAAGGCGCCGGTCCTGCCCCTTGTGAAGTGAATGGGAAAGGCAAACGGCATGCCGCCAAGAACTCTGGCGACCTGGATACGAGCCAAAGCGACCGAGGGGCCGGCCGGCCGAACCACTGCTGTCGGCGGCGGGAAGTTCATCAGCCTGCGTAGAAGGGCATCAAACATGGCGCAACCCGCTTAGGAGAGCCTTGCGCCAAGGTCAAATCGTTTTGCCGCCTACTTGCCCTACGCAGCAAACCTCCGACAAAAAAAGAGCGGCACGGGAGGCGTGCCGCTCAGGAATGCTTAGGGCTAGTGCTCCCCGCCCCTCTCCAAAACCGGAGAGGGGCGAGCGAGGCAGAGAGGCGCGATTAGAACGTCCCGCGAATACCCACCAGGTAGATAGAACCCGGGTTGTAGTAGGTAAAGGTAGCCGCAGGGTACTGGAAGTAGCTGCTCAGCTTAGCCTTGTTGAGATTCTGGATGTCGAACGTGATTTCCGGGTCGGATGGAAGGTCCCCGAATAGCTTCGACAGTTCGTAGCTCGACGAGAAGTCTAACTGACCATGCGGCGCCGCGAATAGATAGGCGCCCGTCGGACAGCCCGCCGCTGCTGTACTCGGCAGACAGATGCCGTTCTGGTTCGAGCCCGACACGTACTCCTTGTCGGTGTAGTTGTACGAGAAGCGCACGCTTGCACCGTTGTTCTCGTAATACCCAGTCAGGTTGTAGGTGAACGGAGCGACACCAGTTGCGATCGGCGGAGCAGCACCGCTGGCCTTCTGGTCGACGATCGTCACATTGGCGGTGACGCCGAAGCCCTTCAGACCGTAATCCGCAAGCAGGAAGTCGAGAGGCTGTACGTAGTCGAACTCCATGCCGTTAACGGTCAACAGACCGCCGGCATTCACCTGCTCTTGGATGAGAACGTTGGTGTTACAGTTCGTATCCGATACGCAGCCTCTTGCCTGAAGGGCTGTCTGCTGCGTGGGTGACACGGTCGAGTACGTGATACCATAGTTTGCAAGGAACGAGAACGGCTCCGTCGTGGTGCCGAGGCTGGTGAAGCCGCTGAGGCTCTTACGGAAGATTGTGGCCCCGATATAACCTTCACCACCCGTGTATAATTCGGCGCCCAGGTCGATGTTGTTAGAATAATACGGCGCCAGTGCTGGGTTGCCGATGGAGGCCTGCGCCGCCGAAGGATCGCCGAAGCTGACGCCAGGCAGCATCGCGCTCGGGTTCGGCCGTGTCATCGTGCGGGAGACCGCGAACCTGACCTGAAAGTCATCCGCGACCTCATACACGAAGTTCACCGACGGCAAGAACGATTGGTAGGTATGAACCGTCGTTGCCACCGTGTTGTAGGCAGGATACTTGCCACCATCCAAAACCGCCGCCGTGTTGCGAGTGTCGTTGTGTGACACGAAGCCGGCGATCATCTGCCGTGTCTGAACCCAGCGCAGACCAACATTGTAACGGAGATTGCGGCTGTCGAGATGCAGGATGCCGTTCATCTCGGCATACATGCCCCAGTCCTTTTCGTCGACGGTACCCGCGCTGGCGCCGGTATTGCTTCCGCCGGAGACTGGCGCGTTCGGATAGTCAAACGAAGCGTAGTTCGAGGCCTTCTCGATCGCGGCATAGTTAGCCGTGATGAACCCGTTCGGTCCCGGCTTTAGGAAGCTGGCCAGTGACGATTGTGGGATCAATGAGCCCTGATAGGTGAATGTTGGACTCATGCCGGCGCTGTAATTGGTGCCGAGGCCCGGATAGGTCGGATAGCCCGCGCCCGGCGTGGGCGTATTCAGCCCCTGACAAGGAGGCTGCGTGTTTGGCCCAGGTACAAAGACACTCGGATTGTCGCCGCAGACGGCATTCTGCCATGCTTGGTCGTTGTTGTAGCCAGTGATGTTCCGGTACGCCTCGTCATAGGCAAAACCGGCTTTGACGTTCATCTCGTCGCCGCCGTACTCGACGTCGCCGTGAATGCCGTTTGTGTAGGTGTAGCGCTTTTCGTCCTGGAGGTTCACGCGCCCACCCGACCACGTGAAGTTCGCCGGATTGTTGAGGTCGATGTTAAACGCTTCCGTCGGGAAGGCGCCGGTGTTTGTGTAGGTTACAACCCCACCGCCGGCCGGTGCGAGTGGATTGCCGGGTATGGTAGACGACGTCGTCGAACTCGACGGCGTGTTGACCAGGATCGTCGGCGAGTCGCGGAAGAAGTGGCTGCGGGTTATGTTCGCCTTAAGGGACACGTGCAGAAGGTCGGTGACTTGCCAATCCATACCGGGATTGACGCTCAGGAAGTCTTCCTTCTCCTTGTAGGGACGGGCTTCCAGGAAGAACTGCGAGTTCGCAAAGGTGCCGCTGGTCACGACGCCGTTGGCATTGATCTTCAGATTCTCTGGGATCATTGCACCGTTGCGCCCGACCCAGTCGATGTCGCTCCGATCGAGGTTGTTATCGAGGCGCCCGCCAATCATGTCCACATAGAAGTGCAGGTCGTCAGATGGCCTGTATTCAAGACTGACGACGCCGTTATAACGGCTTCGCGTGCCTTTCTCGTACATCGGACGTCCGAGACGCGGAATCAGCGCATTGCTGATCTGCTCCGGTGTCAAACCGGGATTGAGCGAGGTCAGCAATGCGGCATTCACCGTCTGGCCTGGAACGAGACCGCCGGTTGTCACGTTGGCGGGCATCGTCGCCGGGATTGTCCAATTGCCGCCGCCGATCGTTCCACAATCTCCGGCCGGGCACATGGCTGCATTCAGTTTCGGCGTCGTCCAGCCGATGGTCTCGAAGCCGGTGACATAGGTGCGGTTGATTTGACCGGTAAGGCCGACGAGGACGCCGAACGGGCCCGAGGTGTCGCTGAAGATCAGAGTACCGCGAGGGCCGACGCCGCCATGATCGTTCGACAATGCGCTGGCCTGGGCCGAATAGGTCAGATGCATGCCAGGATTGTCGAAGGGGCGCATCGAACGCATGTTCACGGTACCGGCCGCGCCACCTTCAAGCAGATCGGCGCGCGCGCTCTTGTCCACGGTCAACTGTGTGAACAGTTCCACCGGCAACATGTTCAAGTCGACTTCGCGATTCGTGTTCTGCGAGTCCGTCGTACCGGTCGATGCCATCGCCACCTGTGCGCCGTTCAGCAAAACCTTGGTGAAGCTGGTGCCGAGACCGCGGATCTGGATGTCAACGCCTTCGCCGTCGATTTCACGGGTGATAGTGACACCCGGGATGCGGTTGAAGGCTTCGGCGATGTTCGTGTCCGGAAACTTGCCAATATCTTCCGCAAAGACCGAGTCGGTAAACCCGACGGCGGCACGCTTCGCGTTCGTGGAGTCCGTCAAGCTCGCGCGATAGCCCGTCACCGTGACGGTTTCCATCGGCGCGCTTGCATCCTGCGCGAGGGCCGGCGTCACGACGACGGCGCCCATTCCCGCAAGAATAGTCGTGCCAAGCAACATATTCCTGGCGCGGATGCTCATTTGGCTGAGTGCTGAACGCATATTCGAGTTCTCCCCTGCTACTGCGTTTATTTCGGCTTCCGGCATGCAGGCGGCATACACGCCGCCTTGATTGCCGCACACGAGGCTAGATTTCAGGCTTGCTTGTTCCTCTCATGGTAGCGCTACCATTTTTGGGCGAAAACGGCCGGAAACGGCCACTGCTTTCAACCCTTTGTCGCCTCCTAAACCCCTGAAGTTGACCCTCAATGGGAGCGGTACCTTAACGTCACCGCGAATGAGTCTGATACTTATTTCTCGATGCTCGTCATTGTTTCTCGCGAAGTGCAGCGCTTTTGCAACAGGTTATTGGCACCAATTTGGTAACCGGTTACCTTTCAAATCTGCCTGCCGTTGCTGCGTATTTTCCGTTTCGCAAGATGGCCCTCATTCGGGCATCAGTAATGCCCTTGGCACAGTAGCCCGGCGCTGCGCGCGACGAACCGCTCACGCGTCTTGTGATCGTTCCGGCAAGTGGCCTTTCGGCGGGTGCCGTCTATAGTTGTCGACAGACGGACAAGCTCATTTTCGACTGAGAGACGCAGACATGGAAAAAGCCACATTCGGTGCGGGGTGCTTCTGGGGCGTCGAATCTTTCTTCCGCCAGGTGCCGGGCGTCATCGACGCCGTGTGCGGTTACGCAGGTGGCCATCTTGACAGTCCAAGTTACAAACAGGTCTGCAGCGACAAGACAGGCCACGCCGAAGTCGTGGAGGTGACCTATGATCCCGCAAAGGTCTCATACGACGCGCTGGTGGACGTGTTCTTTATGAATCACGATCCGACGACGATGAACCGTCAGGGACCCGATGTTGGCACACAATATCGCTCGGTTATCTTTGCGCATTCTATCGAACAGGAACGCGTAGCGCGCGAGAAGAAAAAGACGCTGGACGCTTCTGGAAAATTCAAGCACCCGATCGTCACGACGATTGAACCTGCCCCGCCCTTCTGGCGCGCCGAAGAATATCATCAACGCTATTTCGAGAAGAACGGCTTGCCGTCCTGTCACGTCAATTTCGCGGGGCATTGAGTCGTGCACAAGACCTTTGCGGGAGTAATCATGGTGTTGATGGCCGTCACCGCGACCAGCGCTACCGGACAAATCAGTCGGGGCGATCGCTATTCGGGTGTCCCCTGGGCCACCCGTTCGCCGGTCCTCGCACAGCATGGCATGGCGGCGACCGAGCAGCCGCTGGCAACACAGATCGCCGTCGACATTCTGAAGAAAGGCGGCAGCGCGGTTGATGCGGCCATCGCGGCCAACGCCGCTATCGGCCTGATGCAGCCGGTCCTGAACGGCATCGGCGGAGATTGTTTCGCCATTGTCTACGACCCCAAAACGCACAAGCTTTACGGCTATAACGGTTCGGGACGCGCACCGATGGGCCGCGACCTTGCGAAGCTGAAGGCCGAGATTGAAGCCGCCTACAAGAAAGCCGGCATGCCCTACAAGGCGCACATCCCACCTGTGGGCTCGCTTCCCGTAACCGTACCCGGCACCGTCGACGCCTGGTTCGCGCTGCACGACAAGTTCGGCAAGCTGACGATCAAGGAAGACCTCGCACCCGCCATCGCCTATGCAACGAACGGCGTTCCGGTGACCGAGCTGATCTCGCTGTACTGGAAGGAAAACATGGCGGCCTTCGAGAAGCGCCGCGCGCTCATCGAAGAATTCGACAATGCCAAGCATACCTATCTGATTCCTGATGCCGACGGCGGGCACACGCCGACGCAAGGCGAGATCTTCAAGAACCCTGATCTGGCACACACCCTGACCATGATCGCCGACGGCGGCCGCGACGTGTTCTATAAAGGCGCCATCGCCCACACTATGGACGCGTACTTCAAACGCATCGGCGGCGACTTGCGCTATGCCGACTTCGCCGCGCATCACGGTGAATGGGTGGAGCCGCAATCGGTCGCTTATCGCGGCTACGACGTCTACGAACTGCCGCCCAACGGTCAAGGGTTTGCCGTTCTCGAGATGCTGCAGATCCTCAAGCATTTTGACCTGAAGAAAATGGGCGTTGGCTCCGCCGACGCGCTGACCGCGATGCTGGAGGCCAAGCGGCTGGCATTCGAAGATTTGGCGAAATTCTATGCGGATCCCGCTTTCGTGAAGGTTCCGATGAAGGGCCTGATCTCCGCGGCGTATGGCGCGCAACGCGCCAAGGAGATCAACCTACAGCACGCCAATCCCAATATCGGCCCCGGCGATCCGCAGCTGTTCAACGGCGATACCATCTACCTGACGACAGCCGACAAGGACGGGATGATGGTTTCGCTGATCCAGTCGAATTACCGCGGTATGGGATCGGGATTGGTCGCCGACCATCTCGGCTTCATGTTTCAGGACCGCGGCGAGTTGTTCTCGCTCGATCCGCACGCCGCCAACGTCTACGCGCCTGGCAAGCGTCCGTTCCACACCATCATTCCCGGTTTCGTGATGAAGGACGGCCAACCCTTCATGTCTTTCGGCTTGATGGGCGGCGACATGCAGCCGCAAGGTCACGTCCAGGTGCTCACCGACATCATCGATTTTGGCATGAATGTCCAAGAGGCCGGCGATGCCGCGCGCTGGCGTCATTACGGCAATGCCGAACCGACCGGCGAGCCGTCGCAGGGCATTGGTACGGTCGAGATGGAGAGCGGCTTCAGTCCCACGGTAAAAGCAGAGTTGGAGAAGCGCGGCTACAAGGTTGTGCCCGGCACCGGTGCTTTCGGCGGTTACCAGGCGATCATGTGGGACGCCAAGAATCGCGTCTATTGGGGTGCTTCCGAGATGCGCAAAGACGGCGAGGCAATGGGGTACTAACCCTCTATGCCGCTGCCGCGCGTTCTGCCTTCTCGTCGGCGAGGCGCAGGTTATTGAGGATCAGCAGCAGCGCGATTACACTCATCATCGAGGACGGAATCCACAGAATCAGTCCGCCATAATGCTGGTCGGTGATCGCGCTGATCGGCAGGATGCGTCCGCAAATTTTATAGACCGGATAGATGTCTTTGTTGGTCAGCGCCAGCAACGCCCCGACGAGAATCTGTGGTGGCACGATGGCACCCACCAGCAATGCCCTGATCCCCATGCCCAGGCGCGCAGGCGGCTTGGGCCGCGGATCGAGGACCAGGCACCAGAAGAAGATGCCGTCAATAGCCATACTCCAGTTCATCAAGTCGTAGAGATTGTCGTCCAGCATCACGCGGGCGTGCATCTCCGGAAAAAGCCACAGATAGATCAGGCCCACGAACACCACCGGTGCCACTGCCGGGTGCTGAATGAAATTGACGGCGCCGCGCACCGGCCGCGAGGTCAGGGCCGGCTTGAGGAATTCGGGCATCCCGCGCCACACGGCGGACCCCGCCCCGCCCAGCGCAATCAGAAACGGCCCAAGATGGTGCAGTACCAGATGTTGGAAACGGTGGAAGAAGAACATGTGCTGCGAGAGATAGTCGTAATGCGTCTGCACCACGGTATAGCTCGCCAGCACGCCCAGCAGGAACAGCACGCGCCGCCAGACCGGCGGGCGCTCGGCGGCTCTCATGCGCCACAGCCCGCGTAGAAACCAGCCGAGCGTTAGCGTGGTCAGCAGGAAAACCGGCCAGGAGAATTCCCATGGCATCCACACCGGCAAATCGGCGGGAAAAAAACGGCACAGGACATAGACGGTTGCACCCACAGCCAGCAGCGCGCCGTAGGAGAGCCATCCGGTCAGCGTGCCGTTTTTTTCGGACTCGGGCGGGATCATCGCTACCATCTTGCGCATTTGCCCGTCCCGCGCTAGCGCCTTACGGGAAATTCATCGTCCATGTCCTGACAGGGCGCCACTCGCGTGTTATGGCCTGTGGCATGAGACGGGCTCTCGCATGCCTGCTGCTGGCGGTGGCGCTCACGGCTTGCAGCCAACCTAAGAAACCGTGGTACGGCTCCGACATCACCGGTGTGATGCCGAAATTGTCGTTTACGATGACGCGCGCCAACGACAGTGCGCAGGTAACTGCCAAGGATTATCTCGGCCGCATCGTACTTCTCTATTTCGGCTATACGAACTGCCCCGACATCTGCCCTACGACGCTCGCCAATCTGTCCGACATGCTTGAGAAACTCGGGCCGGACGCCAGCAAGGTGCGCGTGCTGTTCGTCACGGTCGACCCAAACCGCGACACGCTGTCGGTCCTGAAAAAATATGTGGCAGCCTTCGCGCCGCAGATGGATGGGCTGCGCGGCAACGACAACGCCATCGCCGCACTGGCTCGGCGCTATCGCGTCGCCTACAGCGTGACGCCGGCCAGCCCGCAGCATCCCTATACAGTGACGCATTCCAGCGCGGTCTTTTTCTTCGATCAGAAGGGCCACGCGCGGCTGGTGACGCTCTCTACCGACGATCCGGTTGGACTGGCCAATGACGTGAAGCGGTTTCTGGATTAGACGCTCAGTACCACTGCAGCAGGCGCACATCGCTCGCGCCGCCGACCTCTTTCTTGAAGGCATCCACGTCGCTCAGAGTCCCGTCCTGATTGTGGTAGTGATACGGGTAGACGATCTTCGGCTTGAAGTCCCGCACCCACTTTGCCGCGGCATCGACCGTTTCGGTGTAGGGCAGATTCATCGGCACGAAGGCCACGTCGATATGGCTGAGATGCGCCAGCTCCGGCGTCTCTTCCGTGTCGCCGGCGATGTAGACGTGTTTGCCGCCGAGCGTCAGGATGTAGCCGTCGCCAAGCCCCTTGGGGTGGAACTTCATCCGCTCCGGCGTCATGTTGTACATCGGTACGGCTTCCACCGGGATCGTGTCGATCACGTCCTTCTCGCCGTTCTTCATAACCTTCGTCTTCGCCTTCAGATCGGCGGGCATCGCGTCATAGACGTTCTGCGGCGATATGATTTCCGTTTTCGGACCGGCAACAGCTTCGAGGATAGGAACATTGAAATGATCGGGATGGATATGGGTGATGAGTATCACGTCGGGTGTTGGCAAGGCCTTATAGGGAGTTGCCGGGTCCACGCCTGGCGCGACAGGCGCGGGGTCGACCAATACGTGCAAGCCATTCCAGGTCAACATCATCGACGCATGGTGGATGGCATGGATATCCAGCGCACCTTTCGCCGTCGCGACCGTATCGTCAGCGGGCCCGCTCATGGCAGGCCCCGTGCAGACAGCCAACAAGGCAAGGCCGGCGGCCGCACTCTTCCATCCCTGATTTATCATAACGAAGTCCTTCCCGCTTCATTCCACACCTCCATCACGAGAGGAACTGGAATTTCAACGTGAAGCGTAAACCCGCCGGCGCCGGCGCGCTAGATGTGCAGCGCCTTCTTGTCGGCGTCGAGGACCGCCTCGTGCATCATTTCCGACAGCGTCGGATGCGGGAAGATTGTGCCGGCTAGCTCCGCTTCGGTCAGTTCGCCGCTTTTTGCGATAGCATAACCCTGGATCAGCTCGGTGACTTCCGCGCCTATCATGTGCGCCCCAAGCATTTCGCCGGTATCCGCATCGAACACCGTCTTGATCAATCCTTCAGAGTCGCCCAGCGCGATCGCCTTGCCGTTGCCGATGAAAGGGAAGCGCCCGACCTTGATCTTGCGGCCCGACGCCTTTGCCTTTGCTTCGGTCATGCCAATGCTGGCGACTTGCGGCCAGCAATAGGTACAACCGGGAACCTTTGAAGTATCCAGCGGATGCACGCCCTTCGCGCCGGCGATGCGTTCGGCGACGATCACGCCTTCGTGCATCGCCTTGTGCGCCAGCCAGGGCGCCCCGACCAAGTCGCCGATGGCCCACAAGCCGGGTACGCCGGTCTCGCCCCATTCGTTGACCACTACATGGGTCTTCTCGACCTTCACGCCAGCGGCTTCCAGACCGATGTTCTCTACATTGCCGACAATACCAACGGCGCTGATCACGCGATCGACGGTGATCGTTTCCGTCCTGCCATCCTTGGCCTTCAGCGTCGCCGTGACGTTGTCCTTGCCGCGCTCCAGCTTTTCAACGGTCGTGGAAACTCTGATCTTCATGCCCTGCTTGGTGAAGGCCTTGGTGGCGAGTTGCGAGATTTCCTCGTCTTCCACGGGTAGCACGCGGTCCAGCACTTCGACCACTGTCACCTCCGCGCCGAGCGTGCGGTAGAAGCTGGCAAATTCGATGCCGATGGCGCCGGAGCCGATGACAAGCAGCGACGTGGGGAACGTCTCGGGGACCATCGCCTCGCGATAGCTCCACACCAGCTTGCCGTCTGCTTCCAGGCCCGGAAGATTGCGAGCGCGCGCGCCGGTAGCGAGTACGATATTCTTGGCCGCGTATTCTGCCGTCTTGCCGTCCTTCGTGACCGACAGCTTGCCCTTGCCAGACAGCTTCGCCTCGCCCTCTACCACGGTGATCTTGTGCTTCTTCATCAGGAAGCCGACGCCGCTCGATAGCTGCTGCGAGACTTTGCGAGACCGCAAAACGATCTTGGATATATCGAACTTGAAGTTCTCGGCCGAGAATCCGAATTCGTTCAACCGGTGCATTAGATGCCATATCTCGGAGGAGCGCAGCAGCGCCTTGGTCGGGATACAGCCCCAATTGAGGCAAATGCCGCCGAGCTTGTCGCGCTCGACCACAGCCGTCTTCAGTCCGAGTTGCGCCGCGCGGATGGCACAGACATAGCCGCCAGGACCGCCGCCCACCACGATAACGTCGAAGGATGTATCAGCCATAGAACACACTCGCGATGAAGATTCCGAACACTGCAGGGATCACGAAAAATACCGTATAGATTGCCGATACAGTAATGAACTTGGCACCGGTCCAGAACCAATTTTGTTGATAGAACCGCCGCATGGCGAAGAGGAGATAGAGCCCAAGCGCGCTGATAACAAGCCATGCTACTACGCCGTCAGACAGGACCTGGGCCAGTCCTGCCGCTACAAGCAACAGCGCGAAACCGAAGGTGTGGAAACCCAGCGAGAACACCAGATGGTCAACGAAGAAGACGTCCTTCCGCTGGCGCCAGTAGAACGCCGCCATCAATAGGGCGAACAGCGGCAGGAGAAGAAACAGGGCTCGAGGAATCCACGAGGTCAAGGCGCCATTCAGCGCCGCGGGATCGGCTGCGAGCGCCGTCGTCGTGCGCCGGGTCGCCTCCAGGATGTGCGCGCCAAGTGAACTATCGGATTTGGCCTCCGCTGACTTGAGCCGACGCGCCATGTCCTCGAGCGCTCCAGGCGGTACCTTGACATGCAGCGCGCCTTCCCGGGCGAAGAACACGGCGTTGTTCACTGAAACCGCGAAATGTGGCCGGCCGTCGTTGAGAAAGGCTGGTACGGGGATTTTGTCCTTGCCGTTCGGCAGCATGGCGTAGGTCTTGCCGTGCTCGACCACGATCTTCTCAGGCGTCACCACCGGCACCATTTGGACGATGGCGATATGGCTCGCCGTCAGCGTCAGGAAGAAAATCAGCGACACGAAGAGATAGAGCCGCACCGCCGGTACGTAGCGCTGGGTGCGCCCTTGGCGAAATGCTAGGGCCAACTCGCCCGGCTCGAACATCAACGCCCGCGCCGTGCGCAAAATACGGCTATCGAAGCTGATGATGTCTTTTACCAGATCGTGCAGCAGGGCCTGCAGCGAACGCCGGTGGGTGTCATGCGGTTGGCCGCAGACGGCGCAATAAGGACCGATCAGCGGTTCGGAACAATTGGCGCATTGCACTGTCTTGGCGCCGCGTTCCGCTAGCGCGGAGGCGGCAAGCTCGACCGCCGCTGCACCGCCGGTTTCCAAGATTGCGCCTAGATCGTCCATCTCCGCCCCTCTGCTGCCTTTATAGCAGCATCGCGGCCGGTTCTTCGATGCACTGCTTGAAGACTTGGAGGAAGCGCGCGCCTGTGGCCCCGTCGATGACGCGGTGGTCACACGACATCGTAACCGTCATCACCGTAGCGATTTCCACTTTGCCGTTGACGACAACCGCCCGCTGCTCGCCTGCCCCGACGGCTAGGATGCCTGCATGCGGTGGATTAATGACGGCTGTGAAGTCCTTGATTCCGAACATGCCGAGATTGGAGATGGCGAAACTGCCGCCTTCGTATTCCTGCGGCTTGAGCTTCTTAGTCCGCGCCCGTTCGGCCAGCGACTTCACCTCATTGGAGATGACCGCCAGGCCTTTCTCCTCGGCGCGGAAAACGATCGGCGTGATCAGGCCGAAATCGAGCGCCACCGCCACGCCGACGTCGGCATGTTTATGGCGTAGCACCGCGCTGTCGGTCCAACTGGCGTTGCACTCCGGTACGCGCTTGAGCGCCAACGCCACCGCCTTGACGATGAAGTCGTTGACCGAAAGCTTGTAGGCACCCTCGCCCTTCGGCGACGCCTCATTGAGCCTGGACCGCGCCGCCATCAGCGCATCGATGCGGCAGTCGATCGTGAGATAGAAATGCGGAATCAAGGCCGTCGCAGAGCTAAGCCGCTTGGCGATCGACTTCCGCATCGAATCATGTGGAATCTCGACGTAATCGTCTTTGCCATAGAACAGACGCGCGTCGGGCAACGGCGAGACGCCGGAAACCGCTGCACCGGCAACTATGGCGGCCGGCGCGGACACGGCCGGCTTGGCTGCGCCAAGCTTGGCGTGTTCGACGTCTTCTTTGACAATCCGCCCGCGCGGGCCGGAACCGGCCAGTGTCGAAAGGTCGAAACCCTTCTGCTGAGCGATACGGCGTGCCAATGGCGACGCGAAAATGCGCAGACCGGACGCGACCGGCGCATGCTTTGCTGCTTCGGCTTTGGGCGCCGGCGCCATCGCCGGAACAGCGGAAACAGAAGGTTTGGGCTTCGCCTCCGCGGTTACCGCGTCTTTGATCGATTTCATTGCCGTGGGAATATCGGCGGCGGTCGCCGCGCTCTCACCGTCACCCAACAAGACGGCGATCGGCGCGTTGACCTTGACGCCTTCCGTCCCTTCGGGAACCAGTATCTTGCCAATACGGCCTTCGTCGACCGCTTCGAATTCCATGGTGGCCTTGTCGGTCTCGATCTCGGCGAGAACATCACCGGATTTCACGGCGTCGCCTTCCTTGACCAGCCATTTGGCGAGCTTGCCCTCTTCCATCGTCGGCGACAGGGCGGGCATGAGAATTTGGATCGACATCAGTTGGCCTCGAGCGGCTGGAGTTCGGCCGCATGTTGTTCCCAATGGGCTCCATCGAACGGCACGATGTGCACGCCGCGGAAGTCTCTCGCGTCAAGACAGCGGAAATTGACGCTGTAGCCGTCCGGATGCGAACGCGGAATATAGAACGACTTAATTCCGCAGACCGAGCAAAACATGTGCTTCGCGGTCTTGGTGTTGAACTCGTAGACCGTCAACTTGTCTGCGCCCGAAATCAGCCGGAAGCACTCCTTCGGCACGATCAGGTGAAGATATCCGGTTTTTGCGCACATCGAGCAATTACAGTCGATGACTTCAGCTTCGGCTGGTGCCAGCACCTCGAAGGAGACCGCGCCGCAATGGCAGCCGCCCTTCTTCCAGGTTGTGCCGGCCGCCACGCCCATCGTCAGGCCCGATAGCACACGGCTTTCACCGCCGCGACCACGTCTTCCACCGTCGGCAGCGCCAGCTTTTCAAGATTGGCAGCATACGGCATGGGCACATCCTTACCCGTGACTTTTGTGGGTGGCGCATCGAGCCAATCGAATGCCTTCTCGATCACCTGCGAAGCGATTTCGGAGCCGATCGAGCAGATCGGCCAGCCCTGCTCAACAGTAACGATGCGATTGGTCTTCTTCACAGACTCGATCACCGTGTCGGTGTCGAGTGGGCGCAGCGAGCGCAGATCGATCAACTCAACATCTATACCTTCTTTGGCCAGCACCTCAGCGGCCTCAAGGATCATGCCGACGCAGATCGAATACGCCACCAGCGTGGCGTCCTTGCCCGGTTTGACCACACGCGCCTTGCCGATCGGCAGGACGTAGTCGTCGATCTTTGGCACCGGAAATGACCGGCCGTAGACGATTTCGTTTTCCAGGAACACGACCGGATTGGGATCACGGATCGCGGCCTTCAAGAGTGCCTTGGCATCAGCTGCAAAGTACGGCGCGATCACCTTCAGGCCCGGCACCGACGCGTACCAGGCGCTGTAGTCCTGGCTGTGCTGTGCGCCAACGCGCGCCGCTGCTCCGTTCGGGCCGCGGAAAACGATCGGGCTGTGCATCTGGCCGCCGGACATATAACGGGTCTTCGCGGCGGAATTGATGATCTGGTCGATCGCCTGCATGGCGAAGTTCCAAGTCATGAACTCGACGATCGGCTTCAATCCGTTGAACGCAGCACCAACCCCCAGACCGGCGAAGCCCTGCTCCGTGATCGGCGTGTCGATCACCCGTTTGTCGCCGAATTCCTCCAACAATCCCTGGCTGACCTTGTAGGCGCCCTGGTATTGCGCGACTTCCTCGCCCATCAGAAAGACGGTTTCGTCGCGGCGCATCTCTTCGGCCATCGCGTCACGCAAGGCTTCACGAACGGTCATGGTGACGAATTCCGTGCCCTCCGGCAGCGAAGGATCTTCAAGCTTGATCGACGTCACTGGGGCGGCCGGGGCTTCCACAGCCTTTGCCGCAGCAGGAGCCGCTGCTGGAGCAGCCTTCGGCGCCGCAGCCGCACCGGCATCCTCGCCGTCACCAACGAGCACGGCGATGGGTGAATTGACCTTCACGCCTTCGGTGCCTTCTGCGACCAGGATTTTGCCGATACGGCCTTCGTCGACCGCTTCGAATTCCATCGTCGCCTTGTCGGTTTCGATTTCGGCCAGGATGTCGCCGGACTTCACGGCGTCACCTTCCTTGACTAGCCATTTGGCGAGTTTGCCCTCTTCCATCGTGGGCGACAGGGCGGGCATCAGTATCTGTGTGGACATCAGGCAATCACGTCGGTGAAGAGTTCGGCCAGATCGGGTTCCGGGCTTTCAATGGCGAATTCGGCGGCCGTATTGACGACTAGGCGAATGTCCTTGTCGATGGCCTTCAGTTCGTCCTCGGTGGCGATACCGCGTGACACCAGCTTCTGCCCCAAATGTTCGATGGGGTCGCGCTTCTCGCGCATCGTCTGAACTTCTTCGCGCGTGCGGTACTTCGCGGGGTCGGACATCGAGTGGCCGCGATAACGGTAGGTCTTCATCTCCAGGATCATCGGACCATTGCCGGAGCGGCACCACTCAATGGCTTTGCGCCCGGCGGCATGCACCGCTTCGACATCCATGCCGTCGACTTCCTCGCCGGGAATATTGAAGGATGCGCCGCGCTTATAGAATTGCGGCTGGGCGCTCGAGCGGTTGACGCTGGTGCCCATGGCGTATTGGTTGTTCTCGATGATGTAGACCACTGGCAACTTCCAGAGCTGGGCCATGTTGAAGCTCTCATAGACTTGGCCTTGGTTGGCCGCGCCGTCACCAAGATAGGTGAGCGTCACGCCGCCGGTGCCCCTGTACTTGTCGGCAAAAGCGAGACCCGTTCCGAGTGGTATCTGCGCACCGACAATGCCGTGGCCGCCGAAGAAGTGCTTCTCGCTCGAAAACATATGCATCGAGCCGCCCTTGCCCTTGGAATATCCCGTCGAGCGGCCGGTCAGTTCGGCCATGACCCCCTTGGGGTCCATGCCGCAGGCCAGCATGTGGCCGTGGTCGCGGTAGGCGGTGATGACCTGATCGTTCGGGCCGACATTGGCCTGCATACCCACCACGACCGCCTCCTGGCCGATGTAGAGGTGGCAGAAGCCGCCGATCAGGCCCATGCCGTAAAGCTGTCCGGCCCGTTCCTCGAACCGACGGATCAACAGCATGTCGGAATAAAAGGTCTTGAGAGAGACCGAATTTGGGGTCGCTACGGCGCTGCTGACACCGGTGACAACAGCCTTCTGCGCTTCGCTCATTTCCCGGCCCGCCTTACCCGTGTTTGTTTGAGAAGACATGGGCGCGGGTTGTGACAAGCGCGCCCGCATTTTGCAAGCTTGACGGAATGTCCAGGCGGATTTTTAGGGGGTGCGGCCGGGATTAATGCGGCTTCCGGGGGACAGCAACCTGCCCTGGCGCGCCGTCCATGAGCTCGGTCCGGGCCAACTCCTCAACCAGGTCGGGGTCGGGCGTCGGGGAGCTCAGGAGCGCAATGCGGTGCTCCAGGCGCTGGTTCTGCTCCATCACCTGCCCCAATTGGCCCTGCGAGTCCGCCAGCCGGGCCTCGACGTTTTGGAATGCCAGATACCCCCGCTCGCCCCACACGGCGTAGTAGCCAAAATAGGCGACCACGACGGTGGTAATGGCTGGGATAAAAGCCAAGCCAAACAATCGGGTGACGCTTCGTCTGATTCGCATACCCTGAACGAATCACTACCGATTCGGCCGGTCAAGCGAAGAATCGTTAAATCTGCCAGGTCGCTGTTGTCGCCGGTCGTCGAAAAGCAGGAAGGCCGCCCTGCGGCGGCCTTCCGTAGATGAAATTGATCGGCAGAAACGAAAACATCAGCCCTTGAGCACGCTTTTGCCGGCGAAGATCGCCTGATCGCCCAACTGCTCCTCGATGCGGATGAGCTGGTTGTACTTGGCGAGACGATCTGAGCGGCATGCAGATCCGGTCTTGATCTGGCCGCAGTTCGTGGCAACCGCGAGATCCGCGATGGTGGAATCCTCGGTCTCACCCGACCGGTGGCTCATGACGGCCCGATAGGAGGCCTTGTGGGCCATTTCCACCGCTTCCAGCGTCTCCGTCAGCGTTCCGATCTGATTGACTTTGATGAGGATCGCATTGGCGACGCCATTGGCGATACCTTGCTTCAACAGCTTGGTGTTGGTGACGAAATTGTCGTCGCCGACCAGCTGGATTTTCTTGCCCAAAGCCTTGGTAATGGCGACCCAACCATCGTTGTCCTGCTCAGCCATACCGTCCTCGATGGAGAAGATCGGATACCGCGCGACCAGTTCCTCGTAGACCTTCACCATCGCTAGCGGATCGAGTGTTCGGCCCTCGCCCTTGAGCTGGTATTTGCCGTCCTCGAAGAATTCCGAGGACGCTGGATCGAGTGCGATGAAGATGTCGTGGCCCGGCTTATAGCCTGCCTTCTCAATCGCCTTCACGATGAACGACAGCGCTTCGTCGGCGCTCTTCAGATTCGGCGCGAACCCACCTTCGTCACCGACATTGGTATTGTGGCCCGCGTCTTTCAGGGATTGCTTGAGCGTGTGGAACACTTCCGCCCCATAACGCAACGCTTCACGGAAGGTTGGCGCGCCAGCCGGGACGATCATGAACTCCTGGAAGTCGATCGGGTTGTCGGCATGCACGCCGCCGTTGACGATGTTCATCAGCGGCACCGGCAGCAGGTTGGCCTTTGCTCCGCCCACATAGCGGTAGAGCGGCAGGTTTGCCGCCTCGGCCGACGCCTTCGCCACCGCAAGTGACACGCCAAGGATCGCGTTGGCGCCCAGCCTGGCCTTGTTCGGCGTCCCGTCAAGCGCGCACATAGCCTTGTCGAGGCGGACCTGATCTTCGGCTTCCATGCCACATAGAGCATCGAACAATTCGCCGTTGACGGCGCCCACTGCCTTCTCGACGCCCTTGCCGCCGAAACGCTTCTTGTCTCCGTCGCGCAGCTCCACGGCCTCACGGGTGCCCGTGGAAGCGCCAGACGGCACCGCGGCGCGTCCAAACGAGCCGTCCTCCAGCCGGACATCCACCTCCACGGTCGGATTGCCGCGGCTATCCAAGATTTCACGGGCAGCGATGTCGATGATTGCGGTCATTTTTGCGCGTCCTTCGCCAGGTCAAGCCAAATCCGCGCCTGCTTTAAGCGATGCGACACACTGCATCAAGCGCGACGGAGTGGGGCAAATTCGCCGTTGAAATAGTGTGCAATTCAGCCTTGGAGGAGCGTCATGTTTCTTACACGTATGATCCTGCCAGTGGTCGCGGCATCGTTCCTGGCGACGATGTCCTTTGCCGCAGGCGACCAGCCTGCCCCTGCGCAGGGGCCATGCCCCGCCTACGGTGCCGGCTTTGGCGGCGGCCCCATGGGATTTCTGACGCCGGAAGAACGGATGATGCATTTTGCCGATGTCCAGAAGGCCGCCGCGGGGATGTCTGTCGACCAGATGCGAGCCTATCGCATGGCGGAACGCAACAAAGTGATGGGCATGAGCCCCGCCGAGCGGCAGAAATTTGCATCCGATCTAAAGGCAAAATGGGACGCATTGTCGGCCGATCAGAAATCGCAGCTCCAGCAGCAGATGGCCACATTCCGCGCCAATCGTCCGATGATGGGTGGTCATGGTATGGGCCACGGCGGCAGGGGTAGAGGCGGCTGTCCCTAACGCCTGCTCCGGCGAATCTTGATAGCGTGCCCACCGGCCACCGCGCGATTCCCGCGCGGCGGCCGCCATATGGGGAAGCGCCATGCCTGCCGATCTGTTAAGCGCCATTGTCACGATTCTTGCCGTCCTGCTCTATTTCTACATGAGCATCCGCGTAGGTCAGATGCGTGAGAAGCACCACATCAAGGCGCCGGCGACCTCCGGCCACGAGGAGTTCGACCGTGCCTTCCGCGTTCAGATGAACACGCTCGAGGCGCTGCCGGTGTTCCTGCCGCTGCTCTGGCTCGCGACCGTCTACTTCCATGCGTATACATGGCTGCCTGCGGCCCTTGGCCTGGTTTGGGTTGCCGGACGGGTTCTCTACATGACCAGCTATATGGCGGACCCGGACAAGCGCGGCGTCGGGTTCGGCATCGCGGCGATAGCGCAGCTCGGCCTTCTGATCGTGGCGATCGTCGGCATCGTGCAGTGCTGGCCGGGTGCCTAGGCCGTCACCGCAGCCTGGCGTCGCTTTGCGATGGCGTCGATGGCGACGAGCTCGTCGAGCAGCGCCGGGACGTCCTTCAATTTGAGCATGTTGGGGCCGTCGGACGGCGCGTGATCAGGGTCCTGGTGGACTTCCATGAAGACCGCCGCGACGCCCACAGCCACGGCGGCGCGCGCCAGATAGGGCACCATTTCGCGGTCACCGCCGGTGGTCGCGCCGAGCCCACCAGGTTGCTGCACGGAATGCGTGGCGTCGAACACCACCGGTGCACCGAATTTCGCCATGATCGGCAGCGACCGCATGTCGGAGACCAGCGTGTTGTAGCCGAAACTGGCGCCGCGCTCCGTCGCCAGCACGTTGGGATTGCCCGCGTTGGTGACCTTCGAGATCACGTTCTTCATGTCCCAAGGCGCCAGGAACTGCCCCTTCTTGATATTGACGACTTTGCCGGTCTTCGCCGCAGCGATCAGCAGATCGGTCTGGCGGCAAAGAAATGCCGGTATCTGAAGTACATCCACCGCCTGAGCCACCGCTGCACATTGATCGCGCTCATGGATATCGGTGAGCACGGGCAGACCGAACGTCTCCCGGATGTCGTTGAAGATCGGCAGCGAAGCCTCCAGTCCCATGCCACGCGCAGTGCCGGCGCTGGTGCGATTCGCCTTGTCGAAACTCGTCTTGTAGATCAGCCCGACACCCGCCTTGGCGGCGATCTCCTTCAGGGCCGACGCCATCTCGAAGGCATGCGCCCGGCTTTCGAGCTGACAGGGACCGGCGATGATCGCGAGCTTTTTCGCGTTGCCGACTTCGACGGAACCGACCTTGACGGTCGCATTGGGTTGGACAGCGTTCATGGCGCCATTCTAGCGGCCGTCCGCACAAATGCCACTGCGTTCACTTCAGAAGGTAGGCGACCGTGCTGAACGGCGAAATGATGGGCGACAGCAATGTCATGATCGACCAATAGGTCGTCCGCTCCACCCGTACCACGTCGCCAGGTCGGATGCTCGCCGACTGATCGGCGGGGACTTCCTCACCCTTGGTCTGGCCCTGATGGCGGACGATAACTTCGGATTCGACAGCGCGATCGGTAAAGCCGCCGGCCATTGCGATCGCGTTCGGGACCGACATCGCATTCACATAGGGATATTCGCCGGGCTTGTTCACCTCGCCGATGATGTAGAACGGCCGGTAGGTGGTGACCTGCACGCTGACGCGCGGATTGAGAAGATAGCCGCCGCCGGTGAGCGCAGACGCGATGTGCGATTCAAGGCCATACGTGGAAAGCCCCGCGGCCGCGACGCGCCCGATCAGAGGCAATTGCACGTAGCCCGTGCTGTCGATTTGAAATTCGCCGGAGAGATCGGTCTCGCCGAAGACCGTGACACGCACGGTGTCACCGGTGCCCAGGCGGTAGCCGCCATCCTCGGATGGACGCAGGCCGTTGACGGTGACGGATTCATCCGCCGGCGGCGCGATCATTGCGGCATAGCGCGACTGCGGCGGTGAAGTATTGTTCGTTTGCGGAGCATTTGTCGGCGGCGGCGCATCCAAACGCGCGTCATCGCTCGACGGTGGGATTTGCGCAGCGTAGCGCGGCTGCGGTGCCTGCGAAACCGTGACTGGCGTCGTGGGCGCGGCTACGGGCGGAACCGTGTTCTGATTGGTGAGGGAGTCGTCCGGCCCAGGCGGGATTTCCGCTGCGTAGCGCGGGATGTTCTGCTGGGGATTGTATTCCGTCGCAGGGGGCGTGCCCGTGCTTTGCGCGTAAGCGCTGGCGAGCATCGCCAGCGCAGCGGCCAATGCGGAAATGGCGGACGTCCGGACCATGAGCAGGATGCTACGGACCAGACGTTTACGAATGGCTAAGGAAGGCCCTTTTCCTAGGGAAGCAGGTCCTTCCGCAGCGCCGGCACGGCCTGTGCGAGTTCGTCTGCCACGATCTTTGAGAAGTAATCGGCGCCCGTGCGGCTCAGATGCGTGTAGTCGAAGTAGAGATGGACTGTCCCAGCGGGCGTCGTGTCCGATGTCGGCGGGACCGGCACCGCAGGTTCACGCTTCGGCGCGGGCATTGTCGTGCCGCTTTCCGCGGCGGCTAGCACATCCGGCGGCGGCGGTATCTCGGCCAGCCCGGTGGCGGCGGCGGCGCCCATCGCCTGAACCGCGGCAGCGCTGTCGGCATGCAGATCGAGCAGCGGCACGTCCAGCTCGGCGGCGACTTTACGTACCGCCGCCGCCCACGGTGCAAGATCGTCCTGCAATACGCCGCCTTTGAAATCGCGGCGCGTAAGCGGCGTTACCAGCACTGGCTTGGCGCCGGCTTCACGCGCCTCTTCCACATAGTGTTTTAGGTTTGCAGGAAATTCGGTGACGAGATTGGTGGAGCGCCCCGGCTTGCCAGGTTGGTCGTTATGGCCGAACTGGATAAGCACATAGGTGTCCGCAAAGCCGCCTGACTTCATCTCATCGAGCGCCACATTCCAGGAACCTTCGGCGCGATAGGAATAAGTCGAGCGGCCGCCGCGCCCCAGATCGATGCAGGCAACGATCGAAGTAACGTGATAATCGCAAAAACTTCCGCCCCAACCACTGCCGACTTGCATGGTGGAGTCGCCAACCAGAATGATTTTCACCGGCTCGATCGGCTTGGGCGCCGGACGATCCGTGATTGAAGGATCGTCGGTCGGCGATAATGCCGTCGGCATAGCAGCTGGCGTCGGCTGAGCCAGCACGGTAACCGGTGTCAAAATTATCGCAGTGGCGAGCAGAGCTGTCTTGAAAGTCATGCGGCGTCTCCCTGGGAATGGACCCGTCCCGGTCCCTGCAGCTTTTCTACCCAAGCCAGCGTGGCCTGTCACGTCATGCGACGGGCGTTGCGGTTCGCGATGGATGCCTACACCAACCTGCCCTGCTTCACCGCCGCGGCGATGAAGCTCCGGAACAGCGGGTGCGGATCGAAGGGCCGCGATTTCAGTTCGGGATGGAACTGCACGCCGATGAACCACGGGTGATCGGGAATTTCCATGATCTCTGGCAGCCGGCCGTCGGGCGACCAGCCGGAAACAGCCAGCCCATGCTCGGCGAGGTGCTTCACGTAGTTCACATTCACTTCGTAGCGGTGGCGATGGCGTTCGGAAATCTCGGTCGTGCCGTAGACCTCCGCCACGCGGCTGCCCGGCGTCAGCACCGCCGGATAGGCGCCCAGCCGCATCGTGCCGCCCATGTCGGCGTCCGCGCTGCGCGTCTCCACCTGGTTGCCTTTCACCCATTCGGTCATCAGGCTGATCACCGGATGGCGCGGATGGCCGATCTCGGTCGTCCCGGCCCCTTCCAGACCCGCCAGATCGCGCGCCGTCTCGATGACTGCCATATGCAGGCCGTAGCAGATGCCGAAGAACGGCACGCCGCGCTCACGCGCGAACTTCACCGCCCGGATTTTGCCTTCCGTACCGCGCTCTCCGAAGCCGCCAGGCACTAGGATGCCGTTGACGTTTTCTAGGAAGGTGGCCGCATCGTCGCGTTCGAAGATTTCGCTGTCGATCATCTCCATGCGCACGCGGACATTGTTGGCGATGCCGCCATGCGTCAGCGCTTCCGACAACGACTTGTAGGAATCCTTTACCTGCATGTATTTGCCGACGACGGCGATCTTCACTTCGCCTTCCGGGTTCTTCACCCGGTCGACGACCGACTGCCATTTGGAGAGGTCCGGAGGCGGCGCGTCTTTGATCCCGAAGACATTGAGGATTTCAGTGTCGAAGCCGACCTGGTGATAGGCCAACGGCGCCATATAGATGGTGGAGAGATCGAGAGCCGGGATCACGCGCTGCGCCGGCACGTTGCAGAACAGGCCGATCTTGCGGCGGTCGTCGTCCGGCAGCGGCTTCTCGGAACGGCACAGCAGGATGTCGGGTTGGATGCCGATAGCGCGCAGCTCCTTCACCGAGTGCTGCGTCGGCTTGGTTTTCAGCTCGCCGGCCGCCTCGATATAGGGCACCAGCGTCAAGTGTACGAAGGCGTGATGTTCCCGCCCGATTTCGTTGCCGAGCTGGCGGATGGCCTCGAAGAACGGCAGACCTTCGATGTCGCCCACCGTGCCGCCGATTTCGCATAACAGGAAGTCGACATCGTCGCTGCCGGCCAGCATGAATTCCTTGATCATGTCGGTGACGTGCGGAATCACCTGCACGGTGCGGCCGAGATATTCGCCGCGGCGTTCCTTCTCGATCACCTGCTGATAGATGCGCCCGCTGGTGATGTTGTCGGCCCGCGCCGACGATACCGCGGTGAAGCGCTCGTAATGACCGAGGTCGAGATCGGTCTCGGCCCCGTCGTCGGTCACATAGACCTCGCCGTGCTGGAAAGGCGACATGGTCCCCGGATCCACGTTGAGATAGGGGTCCAACTTGCGCAGCCGTACTTTGTAGCCACGCGCCTGCAAAAGGGCTCCGAGAGCCGCGGAGGCAAGACCTTTTCCCAAGGAAGAGACCACGCCGCCGGTGATGAAGATCAACCGCGCCATGGAAGGCCACCATGTCGAAAGAGGTGCGTACACTCAAGCGCAAAGATTCAGTTTTGTGGCAGTCTGAGATTTTGTCTCAACCCCCGCAGACAACCCGCTGAAATTTATGACTTTAGTGCGGCGTTGGAACCGACGGACCTTGCGGCGCGGGCGCGGGCGTCGCGGGTTTTTGCACGGGCGTCAGTGTAGCGGCGGGCGCAGCAGGCGAATCAAGAATCGAACGCTGCGGCGACGAGTGCGCCACCAATAGGTTCAGGCCCAGACAAATACCGAAAAACAGGATCGCCAAAATGGCCGTGGTTCGGGTCAATGTGTCCGCCGCGCCACGCGGGCTGAACAGTCCGCCTAGCCCCGATCCGCCGCCGCCGATACCGAGTGCCCCACCTTCCGACCGCTGCATCAGCACGGTGATGACAAGCGCGATGGCAATCAAAAGTTCGATTACAAGCAACAAAGTCTGCATGGGGCACCTTTCCGGGCCGGTTCAATAGACGATTGGGGCTGGGATGGGAAGGTGCGACCGAAATGGCGGCCAGCGCACTGTGAATCGGATGAAATTACAGCGGCTTATGCCCCGTCGATGGCCGCAGGCTACTCACCGGCCGCGACCTGCAGGTCGCCCTCGGCAAGCGGTGGCGCCGCAAGCCGCCGCGCCTTTTGCTGTTGCTGGGCGCGGGCTCGGATAATTGCCACCGTCGCGTCGATCTTGCTGAGATGATCGGTTGTCGACTTTTCGGGCTGGAACACCTGATTGAGGTTCAGCGCGGCATGCCCGAGCATATGCATCGAGGCATTGCGATCGACGCCGAGTTCCAATCCTTCCACGGCGGCCAACACCGAATCGCACCACTGCATGGCGGCGCCGTATTCGCTGTCTTGGCAACGATTGGCCACGCCGCGGGTCAGTCTGGCAAGTTTGGCCAGCTCGTGGGCGTAGCTCGCCTCTTCCGGCTTCTGATCCTGCATCAGCCGCCACAGAATGCATATCTGGAATGCATCGCGGCGCATCTTCTCGCTGTTCAGCACTTCGCGGGCACGCGTCAGTTCGGCGTCCAGTTTGGCTGTGGCCTCATCGCCCGTCAGTCTGTCCTTCGCCTTCATCTTGAGTGAATTGGGCGGCTCGAACAATTCCGTATCGTTCGGTCTGCCGGGGTCGCGACGGCGGTCGGGGCCGATATAGTCGTGGGTGATAACGAAGCCTTTGCGCCTCTCGATATGCGTTTCGATACGCACGCCGAGTTGCGCGGTCGAGAAGGGACGCAGAACCAGATCATCGGCACCGGAGTTCAGCACACGACTGACCAGGGCGTTGGTCTTCTCCCATGCCGTGACAATAATGACGATGAAGGGATTGTAGCCTGCCGCGCCCTGACGCAGCGCCTGGATCATCTCGCACAATTCTTCGTCGGCGCCTTGCGCCTCGCACAAAGCGAGATCTGGCGGACGGCGGCGGATCGCGTCGGTAAAGTCGGTCACGCTGGCGACGGAATCGATACGCCGGAAACCAAGCGTATAAAGGACCGACCGCGTCGCCGTGCGGTTCGCGGGTACGGGATCATACACCAGGGTCTCAGCTGTCTCGAAAGACAGCTTTGCTATCGCCACGACCAACCCACCACGATCTATTTTCTTTGCGGTAAGGAATGCCACGGCCGGAGTTAAAGAAGCGTGGGCTGAGGTGGTTAAGAACCTACTGGCGCGGCGCCTACAATTGAAAGGAAATCCGTCGCCTTCAAGCTGGCGCCGCCCACCAGCGCACCGCCGACTTCGGGTACCGCAAGGATTTCCTTGGCATTCTTGGGATTCACCGAACCGCCGTAAAGAATGGGAATCGCTCGCGCGCCGTTGCCGAACCGCTTCGTTAATTGCTGGCGCAAATGAGCATGCATCCTGGCGATCTCTTCGATCGTCGGTGTCCGGCCAGTGCCAATGGCCCAGACGGGCTCGTAGGCGACGGCCGTCGGAGAGGTCGCGGCAGCATCTGGAATGCTGGCCGCAAGCTGGCGGTCGACGACCGCTTCTTCCTGGCCGGCAAGGCGCTCGGCCTCTGTTTCGCCGATGCAGACGATAACGCCCAGACCGGCCCGCCAGCCCGCCGTCGCCTTGGCGGCGACCAGCGTGTCTGTCTCTCCGTGATATTGCCGCCGCTCGGAATGGCCGACGATGACCCATGTTCCGCCGGCATCACGCACCATTTCGGCCGAAATATCACCGGTAAAAGCGCCGGACGGCTGGGGGTGGCAATCCTGGCCGCCTATAGAGATGACCCCGCCTGCGACAGCGGCGACCCGCGACATCAGCGTTGCGGGTGGGCAGATCAGCACCTTCGCCGCGACGGGGCGGGCCTTGAGTTCTCGAATCAAAGCCTCGACTTCGCCCAAAGCGGGCGATAAGCCGTTCATTTTCCAGTTCCCCGCGATCAACATGCCCGTCTCCTTGCCGTCCTAGGTCACCCTCCCTATCATCCGCCGCCGCGCGCCGCTATGCGCCTTTCGCCGCCATCTTTTTCGGATACATCATGCTCCAGGAACTTCGCAAATACTCCAAATCGTGGATCGCCAACATCTTCCTCGGCGCGCTGACGCTTAGCTTCGTGGCCTGGGGCATCGGCGACATTTTTACCGGGAGTACGAGTACGGCGGTTGCCACCGTGGGCGGCACGTCCATCGAGATGTCTGAGTTCCAGCGCCAGTACAACAATTTCATCCGTAACCAGAGCCAGGAAACGGGCAAGGACATCACGCCGGATCAGGCGCGCCGTATGAATCTCGGGCCGACGATGCTGCAGCAGGTCATTGCGCAGACGGCGCTGGACAACGTCGGAAGGAAACTTGGTCTGACGGCGAGCGACGCCATGGTGACCGAACAGATTCGTGGCATCTCGGCATTCGCCGGCGTCAGCGGAACCTTCGACCACAATGTCTTCCTGCAGAAGATCCAAAGCCTGGGCTACAGCGAGCAGTCCTTCATCGCGGCGATCCGTCAGGACACGGCCCGCGAGCAGTTGATCAGTAGCGCGCAGGACGGCTTCTTGGTGCCACCTGGCTACGCCATGGCGCTGTTCGCCTATTCGACCGAGCTGCGCGCCGCAAATTACGTCATGGTGGACGACAAATCGCTGCCTCCGATCGAGGCGCCGTCTGACACCGTTCTGCAAGCCTATGTGAAAGCGCATCCCGACCGCTTCTCCACGCCGGAATACCGCGACGTCACCTATGCCGAACTCAGCCCCGACGACGTCGCGAACGAAGTCAAAGTCACGGACGATCAGATCAAATCGGCCTATGAGGCCAACAAGGACAAATTCGATATCCCCGAAAAGCGTGACCTGGAACAGATCATCTTCCCGGACGAAACCTCCGCCAAAGCGGCGCGCGCCAAGATCGAAGCGGGGACGAGCTTCGCGCAGGTCGCCGCATCGCGCGGCCTCAAAACGAGCGACATCGAGTTGGGCGATCGCGTCGCGGCGGACCTTGATCCGTCCGAAGCGACGGCAGTCTTCGCGCTGCCCGTGGACGGCGTCACCCAACCCGTCAAGCTCACCTTCGGCTGGGTGCTGGTGCGCGTTTCCAAGATCACGCCGGCCAAGCTCACCACGCTGGACGAGGCGCGTCCTGAAATCACCAAAGCATTACTGCAACAGCTCGAAACCGCAAAGTTGGTGGACATCGCAAACGCTTATACCGATGCCAATAGCGGTGGGATGAGCCTCACCGCTGCGGCCAAGAAGGTCGGGATGCACACCGGGCACGTTGTCGCGATGGACGCCAACGGCTTGGCGCCCGACGGCAGCAAGACGGCCGCCCCCGATGATCCGGATTTCCGTGCGGCGGTATTCAAGGCTGAGGTCGGTGACGAAGGCGACCCCTTCCAGACCAAATCCGGCAGCTATTACGTCTTGGTGGTCAACGGTGTCGAGCCGCCTAAGCTGAAGTCGCTCGACCAAGTCCGAACGCAGGCGCTCGCCGGTTGGACTGCCGAACAACGGGCGATCCTGGTGCAGAAGAAGGCTGCGGAACTGACGGCGCAGGCGAACAAGGACAACTCGCTCGACAACGTCGCTAAGGCCATCGGGGCCAAGGTGCAGTCCAGCCCCGCGCTCGACCGACGCACCAACGACGCGACGTTCTCGCCCCAGTTGGTCGCGGCTCTGTTCAACGCCAAGCCCGGGACATCGGTGTACGGCCCGGTCGGAAAAGGCGACACCTATGTCGTGGCGCGTGTCACCGGCATCACCCATCCGCTGCCGCCGGTGACCAATCCGGACTATATGCAGGGTGTCCGTATGATTTCACGAGGCGTCGCCTCGGACATCACCCAGTCTCTTGCCGCAGCGGCACGCGATAAGCAGGGCGTGAAGATCAACTCCAAACTGCTCGACAGCGTCGTCGGCGGCGAAGGCTCTTGATCGATCGATGGCCATCCTACCCGAATTCGCCGCCTTCTCGCGCGGCTATAACAGCGGCGAGCCGCAGGCGCTGTATGCGCGTCTCGTCGCCGACCTCGAAACGCCGGTTTCCGCTTTTCTGAAACTTGCGGAAGGGCGCGACAACGCCTTCCTCTTCGAGAGCGTGCAAGGCGGCGAGGCGCGCGGCCGCTATTCCATCATCGGTATGAAGCCGGACCTCATCTGGCGCTGTCGGAACGGCAAGGCGGAGATCAACCGCACGGCCCGCAGCGCGCCCGATGCCTTCGCGTCGGACCCGCTCGCCGAAAAGCCGTTGCAGTCCCTGCGCGCGCTTATCGCCGAAACGCGGATGAAACTGCCGGACGGCCTGCCGCCGATGGCAGTCGGCATCTTCGGTTATCTCGGCTACGACATGGTGCGGCTGATCGAAAAGCTGCCGAGCCCCCCGCCCGACACGCTGGGCCTGCCCGACGCCACCCTGATCCGTCCGACGATCACAGCCATCTTCGACACGGTGCGCGACGAAATACTCATCGTCACGCCGGTGTGGCCCGAAAAAGGCCTGGACGCGCGCGCCGCTTATGCCCGCGCCTGCGAGCGGCTGAACGACGCCGTCGCCGACCTCGAGCGTTCCGCTCCTGCCGCACCGGCGGCGGCTGCCGATCTGCCCGCCGTGACGTCGATCGACTCCAACATGACGCACGCCGAATATCTGGCGATGGTCGAACGCGCCAAGGAATACATCTTGGCTGGCGATGTCTTTCAGGTCGTTCCGAGCCAGCGCTTCCGCCGCCCCTTCACACTGCCGCCGCTGTCGCTGTATCGGGCGCTGCGCCGCCTGAACCCTTCTCCGTTCCTCTACCACCTCGCCTTTCCCGGTTTCGCCATCGTCGGATCAAGCCCGGAAATCCTGGTGCGCCTGCGGGACGGCGTGGTGACCATCCGTCCGATTGCCGGCACGCGGCCGCGCGGTGCCACACCTGAAGAGGACAAGCGGTTAGCCGAAGAACTGATTGCCGATCCCAAGGAACGCGCCGAACATCTGATGCTGGTCGATCTGGGCCGTAACGATGTGGGCCGCGTCGCCGAGATCGGCGAAGTGCATGTCACCGACAGCTTCTTCATCGAACGCTACAGCCATGTGATGCATCTGGTCTCCAATGTGGACGGCAAGATTCGTCCCGGCCTGGATGCCGTGGACGCGCTGGCGGCCGGCCTGCCGGCCGGTACGCTCAGCGGCGCGCCGAAAATCCGCGCCATGCAGATCATCGACGAGTTCGAGAAAGAAAAGCGCGGCGCGGTTTATGCCGGCGCCGTCGGCTATTTCGCGGCCGACGGTTCGATGGACACCTGCATCGTCCTGCGGACCGCCCTGGTCAAGGACGGCATGATGTATGTCCAAGCTGGCGGCGGCATCGTCGCCGATAGCGTACCCGAGTCCGAATATCAGGAGACCGTCAACAAGGCGAAGGCGCTGATGAGCGCGGCGGACGAAGCCGTGCGCTTCGCCACGGCGGCCAAGCGCGGACAGTAGAGCGAAAACGCCAGACAGGGGGATGCTATTTGCCGTTCTCGAGCGACGCCACAACAGCGCCCATATCGAGCGCCGTCTTCATGCGGATGCCGACGCTGATCGGCACCAGCCGATAGCCTTTCAAATTCGCGCACCAGTGTGTCAACACATCGAGCGTCACCGCATGCGGATGACCGATGGCGGTGGCGATGCCGTGTTCGCGTGCGTCTCTCTCCAGCAAAGCCAGCTGTGCCGAAATGGCCTCGGGCGTTTGCACATCGTCCAGGAATACGTCGCGGGAAGCGCTGGGCACACCGAAGGCCCGCGCCACCGGTACGATCTGCGAGTTCCCCGTCGTGCGCGAATCGAAGAAGAAGACATGCCGGTCCGCCAGTGCCTCGGCCACGGGCACCAACGCCGCGCGGTCCTGGGTGAAGCGGCTGCCCATGTGGTTGTTGATACCGACAAAGCCCGGCACTCGCGACAACGCCCAATCGACACGACGCAAAATCTCCTGCGGCGGCAGGCCGAGCTTGAGCGCCATCGGGCCCGGGTCTTCCTCGCCGTCATCCGCCTGCATCGGCATGTGCACGATAATCTCGTGTCCATCGCGCTTGCCTTCGCGCGCCAGCATCGGCGTCGCGTAGGGATAAGGGAGGAACGACAATGACACAGCGCGCGGAAGGGCGATGGCGCGGCGATCGAGCGCGGCATCGTTGCCCATGTCGTCGATCACAATGGCGATCGCCGGAAGCCGCGCCTCCGTCTTCTCGACCGGCGCCGGCGTGTGCATCCACGACGGAAACGCGTGCGCGACGATGGGATAGAGAACCGCCGGTGCGAAACTGCCTTGCGTTACATCCGGTAGCGCCAGCCTCACGAATTGAGGCTTGGGCGCGTCTCGCGCTTCCGCAGCAAATTTCGGCAGGAACAGATTTCCGAGATTGGGCAGGCCCGACAGCGCACTCTCACCGCCGACGCCAATGGCCAGCGCCAGGATGAGCCAGAAGGCGACCTCGATGCTGCGCAAGGTGCGCGAATCGGTTCGCGGTCTCGCAGGTCTACGAATCGGCCTCAACCGGTGCATGGCCATGCCTTGCCCGGCTTGCAGGTTCTGTCAACGGCTCAGTAGGTGAGTTCTGTATAGGGATCGGCTTTGCCGGCTTCCACATCGGAAACTTTCACTGGCGTATAACCGACCGACTGCGCGTCGCTTTCCTGCCAGGCCGCGACGATCAGATCGCGCAACTCGGCGGCACCGACGGCGATCCGCTGTGCCGCGAAATCCTCCCCTTCCGGCGTCGGCTTCGCGAAAGCGCCGGATTTCTCGAGCTTGTAGAAGGGGACCACTTCGGTCTGCGTGGCCGCCAAATAGGCTTCGGTGCAAGCCAGCACTGCCTCGCTGCAAACCCGCGGCGTCGGCATCGCCGCGGCTACCGCCGCTTCTGTCACGTTGTTGTGCACATATTCGTTTTCGAACGGCACGTGCACATGCTCCTGGGTGAACCCTTCGGGATTGGGGAAATCGCCCCAGCCGTTGTAGTGGACGCTGGCATGCAACGGCATGCTGCCGTCGCCGACGAAATGCGCCCAGATTCCCAGATCGTGGAGCGCGATCTTCTCGCGCTCGACACGGTCGCGCGCATACCAGGCGCGCTCGGCCTTGGTCTTACCCAGTTTCTCGCCGGCCACGTCGACCCGCCAATAAGCAAGGTCCTTCGCCAGCAGTTGGAAGCCGTCGACGATGGAATATGGAAGATACCCGGCCTTGTACTGATCGGAACCGGCGGCACGCAGCGCCGTGTCGTATTCCGCGCGCGTTTGCGGCAGCGCATCGAGCTTGGGTCCGCCGAGGATCGTCAAGTCGTCCGACACGTCGACGAAATGCGCCGGACTGTGTTCGGAGTCGAAAGTCTCGCCTGCCCCGCGCTCGCGGTCCGCTTCGGGCGCCAGATAGCCGATCTCCTTTGCCGCCGCGTTACTGCGCAGGAAGGCCGGCAGATCGGACGGCAAACCTTTGACCGCAAGTTCGCCGATCATGCGGTGGCCGTCCGGTCCCCAGGCAAACGCAGCCGTCGATGCTATCCCCAACGCTGCAGCAAGAGACGCCGTGAACAGAAGACGCGCCCGAACACCCATGACCCAATTCCTTTTCGTTCAGCGTTGTTGAATTTTGCGGCAAGCACGCGACGGGCGCAAACGCCGCCGTGAAAAAGACCGGCCGGGGTTTCTCCCGGCCGGCACACAACGGAAATATATGCTGCTCAGTATCTCGCGGTCAGGGTCACCTGGAAGGTCCGCGGCGATCCCAGATACGCATAGGGGAAGCTGGTGCAGCCGGTAGTCTGAGATCCGGCGATCGGCGTCCAGCAGGTCTGCGTGCCGAGGCTGCTGAAGTAATGCTTGTCGAAGATGTTGTCGACATTGAAGCGCACCGACGATCCCTCCATGCCCAACCTGTCGAGGTCGTAGGTGGCGTCCGCGCTGACGGTATAGTAGTCCGGAACAAAGGCGTTGTTGTCTTCGGTTTGGTTCCGGCGGCTGACGTATTTCGCTCCGGCACCGAACTCCAATTCCGGCAGGAGTTTGTACTGAACACGTCCCGAGAACGTCCACTTCGGCGTCTCGGAGAGCTGCTTGTTCAACGTCTGGGCAAACCCGCCACCGACCTGGATATTCGAGATGATGCGCGCGTGGTCGTAACCGGCATTGGCGTAGAGGCTGAGATCGTCCGTCGCGAAATAGTTCGCTTCGAGATCGACGCCAGAGAAATTCACGCCCGGAACGTTGTGGTCGAAGTATGTGTTCGTCAGTTGGTCATAAGAGCTGACGATTCTGTTCTTAACCTGCGAATTCCATAAAATGATCGCAGTCTGGAGATCATCACCCAGATACCGATAACCGAACTGATAGGTGGTTGAGGTTTCCGGCTTGGTGCTGGCAAAGGTCGTATAATTTCCGCTCGTGTCCTTGGTGCTTTGATAGAGATTATCTGTGCGCGGCGCGGCGATTTCCTGGGTATAGGAACCGAAGAACTGATGCTCCTTACCGAATGGCAAATACGTGACACCGAGGTGCGGCAAGAAACGGGTGTAACGGCGCACTGTTGATCCCGGCCGCGTATAATGCGTGGAGCTGCCCGCAAAACTCACAGTATTGTCGGTGTTGATCGTTATCGGCACCTGACTGGTGCAGTACGCGGTGCTGCTGCCGGCCTGCTCGTAGCAATACTGGTTGAGGTCACGCTCGAAGAACGGCAGGCGGAAGCCTAGCGACGTCAGAAGGCTTTCGCTGAAGAATTTGCCTTCATAATCGAAGGAAGCCTGGTTCATGATCGCCTTGGACTTGCGGTCGCGATAACGCAGCGGCAAGCCGTCGGCGCCGATGACCTCGTGCTTCTTATCCTTCAAGCCGGCGAAAGGATCGTACGGACCGTTGACCGGATCGACAAACGAGGTTGTTCCGGTTTGGCGATGCAGGCCGTAATCCAGCGTATAGGCTACCTGGAGGGTGTTGTTGTCGTCGAATTGATAGATCAGCGAGGTGTTGAAGCCCCAACGGCGCGTGTTGGTCGTGCTGGGCTGATAGAGCCCGACCGTGTCTTTGACGTCGCCGTCGCCGTTCAAGTCGCAGCCGACGCCCGAAATGCAGCCATAAGGTGTCGTGGTCGTTCCGGTGCCGGTTGTGTTGCCGATCAACTGCCCGCTGTTTTCCTTGAAGGTATAAAGCCCGCCGCCGTTCGCCAGTACATATTGCAGATTGGCGTCGACCGTCAGCGTCAGTTCGTCCATCAGATGCCACAGCGACTGGGCGCGGATATTGCCGGTATCGGACGGGTTAATCTTCGCTTTGTACCAGTTCCCGCAGGTGGTCATGGTGTTATCGGCGACGCCAGCGGTCGGCTTTGTGTAGGCGCAAGCCACCATATAATCGCGTTGCCAACCGGTGCCGCTGTAGCTGGTGGACGTGTTCAGCGGATTGGCGACATAACCGCCGCCGTTCGGGTTTTTGACGATATCGGCCTGTGCCGCCAGTGAACTCGTGAAGCCGGTCGTGTTAGGCGCGTAGTATTCGCCGTAATAGGAATTGTTGCGGTTGGTATTCCAAT
>JAGWJY010000076.1 GCA_028865545.1 Alphaproteobacteria bacterium
TGATGGCCCGGCGGAAAACCCGTCTTTTCGTTGAAAGCTACGGCAAGCCCTAGGAGTCCGCACGTCAGGCGGCAAACCATTAAGCACCTTGCTTCCCCCCGGGGTTGACGCCTCCAGACCTTCGCATCGACCGCCCGTCCAAGCGACGGCGCGGGAGTCCCTCAGTCCAGCTGCGTGTGGTAGTGCGCGCGACGGTGCACCCAGCCCTGTCTGTCTCTATCGCGGTTGCTTGCGTTCAGATCGGGCCGTTGCCATGGCCCCGTGTCATCGGCGTTCTCCTTCCCTGTTCAACCCACAAAGAACATATACGGAACGCGATGCCGGATTGCAACTATCAATATGTGCACAAATTGTCGCACTCAACCTTTGAGAGTTTTTGTAAGGAGCGGTCGCAGAAGTGCGGATTGGCCGCGTTGGCGTTTGGCGCCGCGGGGTTTGTTCTACCCTCGCTTGCGTGGTTACTAAGCGTGCTCAACTGATTCCGGGGCTTAGGTGACGAATATCGAAGACTTCGTTGAGCGCGACTTATCGCGCGAAGGCACGCACGGGCATTCGCTATGAGCGCAACTGAGCTTCTTCAGTCCTATGCGCACCGTGTGCGGGAACTTCGCAGGGCAAACGCCGATGTTCCGGAAACCGCACTGGCACCCGCGTTTCAGCAATTACTCGAGGGCCTAATCCCCCTCCTGCCAATCGCGCCACGGCTGATCGTCGTTCCAGAATTTCGCAACCCCGGTGTGGGGCGACCAGACATCGCACTTGTAAGAGAGGGTGCGCCGCCCCGTGCCTTCGTGGAATTGAAAGCGCCTACGAAGCCCGCCGACCCGGCGCGTTGGCGTGATCATCACGACAGACGTCAGTTCGAACGCTTTCAGGAATTGTCGTGCTGGGCGACCTGCAATTTCTACGAAGTTCGCTTGTTCTTTCGCGGTGAGGAACAGGGAAGCGCCACCGTTGTTCCCGAACAATGCCTTCGCCCCGACCGCAGCGATGCGCGGGCTGATCGTACTATCGCGGCGCACGACTCTGCACCCTTTCTTCGTCTGATCGAAATATTGTGCACGGCCGCCGGAACCGAACCGGCTGCACGCGACGCTGAACATCTTGCGATGCTGATGGCGCACTCCGCACGGCTCGTTCGCGGGATCGTACGGGATCGGTTGACTGAATTGCATGAAGCAGGGGATCAGCGTCACGCACTGTTGCAGGTGAGACAAGAGTTCCGAGACGTCCTTTATGCGCATCCTGAGGCGGCTGGGTACACCGCGCGCGACTTCAACGACCTGTTCTCCGCGGCATTCGCGCAGACACTGGCCTTCGGCCTGTTGCTGGTGCGCGAAGCAACGGGACAAGCGGTCGAGCGCAACGCATGGCAACGAATGCCCGAAGAGCACCCGCTGATGCGGACAGCACTGCGCGTTCTCAGTCTGGAAGAAGTCGAACAAGACATCGGTATCGGCTTCGTCGTCATGCGCGACACGGTCAACAGCTTCGCGCCGAAATTACTTGCTATCCGGCCCGATGGTCGCGATCCTATTCTTTATTTCTACGAAGATTTTCTTCGGACCTTCGATCCGGAAGCGCGCGAGCGTTTCGGGGTCTATTACACGCCAGTCGAAGTCGTTCAGCATATGGTAGGCGCTCTGGATCGCGCATTGCGGGACAATTTGCAGACCCAAGGGCTACGCGATCCTACAGTCACAATCCTCGATCCCGCAGCCGGCACCGGCACCTTTCTGCTCGGCGTCGCGCAACGAGTCAGAGATCAGGAGACAGCTGGTGCTGGAATGGCTGCCCTTGCCCTGCAAGACCTTGCGCATCGGATGTTTGGCTTCGAGCTATTAGTCGGGCCTTATGCGGTGGCGCACTATCGCCTGCACCATGCGCTACGTCGCCGCGAGGAAGGCGGAGAAGAACAACAATTGCCACGGCTCGGTGTTTACTTGACAGACACATTGGCCCGGCCAAATGCGGCTGCGCCTATGGGGCCGCTCGGCTTCGTATCGGAGGGCATTGCCGAAGAACATCGCGAAGCGAATAGGATAAAGAGCCAACAAGAAATTCTCGCCATCATCGGCAATCCGCCCTATCGCCGGCTGGAGGAAGGCGAGAACCGCACGCTGGTTGGCGACTGGATGGATGACCTCTGGGACGACCTTAAGGAACCCGTGCGAAGTGCTGGCTACGGAAATCAACTCAATACCTTTCCAGAATTGTCTGTCGCTTTCTGGCGTTGGGCGATCTGGAAGCTGTTCGAAGCGGAAAACGCACCGCGACGTGGCGTCGTTGCCTTCATCACCAATCGCAAATTCCTGACCGGTTGGCCGTATGCCGGTTTGCGCCAAATGATGCGCCAGCGCTTCGACAGGATCGAGATTTTCGATTTGCGTGGCGATGTGCGTCGTGGCGAGCGCGCAGGAGTCGATGCCGATCAGGGTGTTTTCAACATCCAAGTGGGTACGGCCATCACGATTGCGATTGCGGATGGGAGCAAACAGGACGGTGAGGCGGCCGACGTCTTCTACAGCGACAGTTGGGCGGAAGGACTATTCTCGCGACGTGCGAAACTTGATCAACTCTCCGCCAGAGCAAATTCAGGAGATTCTCCAAACGCCGTGGCAGTTCGGCGTGGACTTCTCGAAGATATGCGGCCGAAGCCTTTTCAAAATGGAGAATGGTTTAATTTAAGGGAGGTGTTCAAATTCTCAAAATCCGGGATGAAGAGTGGTGATGATCCGGTGTTCGTTAGTGTAGTTCGAAGCCGATTGCGAGACCTTGTCACGCCTTTGTTAAGTGGCCGCGCGGATGCAAGCTATGATACTTCTCTGGAGACATATTATTCATATAGGCCTCTTGATCGACGATGGTTTTTCAACGACCTGAAACTACTGAACCGCCCCGGTCCAACGATGCAGCAAGTATGGGGAAGGGATAACGTTGGGCTTTATGCCGTTCCGTCTGGCACCGGTGCGGGCCCGGGTGTTTGGTGTCACGCCCTTATTCCCGATTACCATGCGTTTCGAGGAAACTATGGAGGATACGCATTTCCTTTACATGATCGGCGAACAAGGATTGACGCGCCAAATTTGGTTCCGGCTCTAATCGAGGGCTTGAGCACAACATACGGCGAGGCTGTTGCGGCTGTAGACATATTCGATGCGATCCTTTGCACTTTGTCTGCTCGGACTTACACGCTCCGCTTTGCGGAAGACCTTGAAGACACGTTTCCGCACGTGGCCTTTCCTACGCAGCATACCGTTTTTCAAGATGCGGTCCGCCTCGGTCGCGAGATCAGGGCTGTCGAGACGTTCGCACGCGATCCGGCAGAAGCCTACCGGCAGCCAGATTTTATGCGCGTTGAAACGGAACCTCGCGGAGAGGTTGCGTCGGTCGACCTTATCGGCGAGACACTTACTCTTTGTGAGGATGGAAGCGGTCGAATTACGGGCCTCCCGCAAGGCGTGTGGAATTTTTCGGTCAGTGGGTATCGTGTGCTGCCGCGCTGGCTGGAGGCGCGCATCGGTCTGCCGGCGGACCTTGCCTTCGTGCGGGAACTCCGAGACATCTGTGGGCGCATTGCCGAACTGATTGATCTCTTCGCCCAAGCCGATATCGTTCTGGACGCAACGTTGCACGAATCGCTGAGCCGCGAAGCGTTGAATTTTACTCACAGGCATCCCGAGGCAAATGACGGATCGGACTGACCTTTTCGGGCATACCCCGGCGCAGGCAAGCTTGTTCGGATCGGGCGAGGATCGCCTGCAAGCGCCGCAGCAACGCCTGGTGCCCGATCCGGAAACGGTCAGGCTTCGCCTGAAGGGCTTGATCGAAAAGGCCCGCACCGCCGAAAAGATGCCCTGGCCGGAGCGCGATGCACGCATGTGGCAGACCGTCTTCCCGAATATGGCGAAATGGCTGCCGCCGGAGGAAGCCGAACAACTCCGGTTCGAATTCGAGAAAGAAATGCAGCGCCTCGCACACGCCGCATAGTAGCAATGGTGGTTTGGAAAACGGCAGCCGGTATTTCGCGCCGCGCCGAGGGCTTTCTTCAAAGGATAATGGAGCCAGAGCGGTAGCCGAACCGAACGACGCATTGCGGGCGACGTGGATTAAGCCCCGTCCCGTCGTTCAACATCGCGCCAGTGTCACCTGGGTGGCCCGCGTCGAATACGCTGACGCTATCGACCGGGCCATGACATCGCAGTTTTTTTTGCCGTCGCCGGAGAGGCGCGCCGCTAAACCGCAAACCAGCTTTCGCATTCCGGAAGGCCGTGGCCGGGCGTGCCGCCGATGGAATTGTATTTCGTCGCGCCGAATATGCCGTCGCCGGCAACGCCGCCGTCCGCCAGGGGCAGCGCAATCCGCTCGCCATGGCCGTAGCGGTCGGCAAAACGGAAGACCATGCCTTCGCTGCGGTACAGCGCCGGCTCGCGCACGACGCGCTTGAAGCGCGCGAACATCTGCGTGAAATCGTCTCCCCGATAGAGCTTGGACATCGGCGAGCCGCGGAACTTCTTGCCGAAAATCTTCTCGATCTGATCGCCCGCCAGCCTGCCGGTGAAGGCATCCGCCATCCGGTCATAGCGGTAGGACCAGACGATCGTCAGCTCCGCCGCAATCTGCGAGGGCACGATGTCGTCCCACGCCGGCATCGCCCGCGAACCGCGCACCGCGTTCCAATGCCGGGCGACATGCTTCAAGGCCGGCGAGACGACGGTCTGTTCGAACTGCTGAAAACTCATGATGTCCGGCTCCGCTCCAACCGAATCGAAGGGAGTATGGGCGAAGTAGGAGGCCTGCGTAATAGCAGCCATAACGTCGCGCCGGGGTTCGACGTCCGGTCGCGTGTGCTCCACACGCGCCGGGGATGACCGTGAATTGCTTGCGATAACGGCCCCCACCCGATCCGTCTTCGCTGCGCTGCGCCGGATCGACCTCCCCACAACGGGGGAGGTAAGAACATGCCGCGATAGCCTTGCGGGACGCGCGCTCCGCTACCAACCCTTCACCGCCGCGTCTAGGGCAGCAGGTCGATCACCGCGCGGCGGTTCTTGGCTTCGCGCACGCCGTCGGGCGTCTGCACCGCCAGATCGTTCTCGCCGACGCCCGAGGCGTGGATGGCGTCGCGCCGCGCGCCCATGTCGACCAGCGCCTCGACCACCACATTGGCGCGGCGCACCGAGAGCTTCTGATTGTAGGCGGCGGGACCGGAGGTGTCGGTGTGGCCGACGACGGTGATGCGCGTCTGACCGCCGGCGCGCGCCGTGTCGATCACCTTCTGCAGCACCGCCAGCTGTTCGGCCGACAGCGACCAGGAATCGAAATCGAAATAGACGGTGAAGTCCGTCGTGGCCGGGGGCGCGACCGGCGCCACCGTGGTCACCGGCGCCACCGGCCGGCTTTCGGCTTCCAGCTGCGCCAGGCTGCCGTTGAAGGCGGTCTGACATTGCGACGAGGCGGCGGCCTGCGACGGCACCGCCGCGGCGAGCATCCAGCAATCGTAATTGGACTGGGCGCGCGCGGCGTCATCGGGGAAGCGGTCGCTGCCGGCGGCGATCGCCTGAACCAGACGGGCGCGATAGGCCTGCGATGTCGCATCGCGCGCCGGTTCGGGCGCCACGTCGCCGCCCTGGGCGGCGAGCAGCGCCTTGTCGGCGAAAGCCTTGCGCAGCATGTCGTTGGGACTCGACTGCCAGAAATACAGGCCCATATAGCCGAGCGGATCGGCCCAGAAATCGTTGTAGCGGCTGTTGTCATCGGCGCTGAAGCCGTGCGCCAGCGCCGCGTAATCCTTGTACAGGGCCTGGCTGAAAGCGGAGCCCGTCGGCTGCGCATTGTCCACATCGTCGAGCGAGGTGCCGGCGCAACCGGCCAGCATCAGGCCGAAGGCGGCGACGGCGAAAAGCCCGGCGGCGAAGCGCATCCGGCGTGACGGAAAATCGCGATGATCGGAAGTCTGCTGCATGTCGCTTCTCCGGATGAACGGCGCCGCCGAATCCGGGCCCCCGCTGTGCTGCCCTGGTGCATTCCCGGCGCAGGTATAGCGCGATGGGCGCGCGAGGTTAAGTCCGTGTCACGGGCTTTGTTGACGGCGGCCGCGATTCGGCGCGGCGGACGGCCATTGCCAAGGGACGCCGCACCGCTTCTACTCCGGCCCCGGCGATGAGGTGAGGTGAAATGCCACGACGCTATAGCTTCGCGCTGGATCTGAAAGACGATCCGGCGCTGATCGCGCGCTACCGCCAATGGCATGCGCCGGGCGGTCCGCCGGACGCCATCAACCGCTCCATCCGCGAAGCGGGAATCGAAGCGCTGGAGATTTATCTCTGCGGCAACCGGCTGTTCATGATCCTGGAGGCGGGGCCGGATTTTTCGCCCGAGGCGAAGGCGCGCGCCGATGCCGCCGATCCCGATGTGCAGGCCTGGGAAAAACTGATGTGGGAATTCCAGCAGCCCCTGCCCTGGGCCAAGCCGGGCGAGAAATGGCTGGAAGCCGAACGCATCTACGCCTTGTCCGAACAACCGTAATTAAAAAAAGCAGGAGGAAACACCATGGCTTTGTCACGTCGCGATCTGTTGCTGCGGGCGGCCGCGTTGTCGGCGGCGCCGTCGCTGGGCGCGCTGCCGGCGCAGGCGGCATCCGGTCCCTTCCAGGCGAGCTGGGAGTCGCTGGTGTCGCGCTATCGCGCGCCCGCCTGGTACGGCGAGGCCAAGTTCGGCATCTGGGCGCATTGGACGGCGCAATGCGTGCCGGAGATGGGCGACTGGTATGCGCGCCAGATGTATATCCAGGGCAATCCCGATTACGACGATCACCTCAAACGCTACGGCCATCCCTCGAAGTCCGGCTTCATGGAGATCGACAATCTGTGGAAGGCGGAACGCTGGGAGCCGGAGAAGCTGCTGACGCTCTATGAACGCGCCGGCGCGAAATATTTCGTGGCGCTGGCCAATCATCACGACAATTTCGACGCCTTCGACTCGCGCTATCACAACTGGAATTCGGTGAAGGTGGGACCCAAGCGCGACATCGTCGGCACCTGGGAGAAGCTGGTGCGCGAACGCGGCCTGCGCTTCGGCGTCAGCAATCATTCGGCGCATGCCTGGCACTGGTTCCAGGTGGCGTATGGCTACGACGCGGTGGGGCCGCTGGCGGGCGTGCGCTACGACGCCTATCGCCTGACCAAGGCGGACGGCAAAGGCACATGGTGGGAAGGCCTCGATCCGCAGGAACTTTACACCGGCCGCAACATGGTGATCCCGGACGGCATCGACAGCATCGCGGCGATGAACGCGTGGCACGATGCGCATGACCGCGTGTGGACGGAAGATCCGCCGGCGATGAATCCCGCCTTCACCCGCAGCTGGCTGCTGCGCTGCAAGGACCTGATGGACAAATACCGCCCGGACTATGTCTATTTCGACGACACCGGCCTGCCGCTCGGCCAGGCCGGGCTCGACGCCACGGCGCACTTCTATAACGCCAACATGCAATGGCATGGCGGGGCGCTGGAAGCGGTGGTCACCGGCAAGCTGCTGCCGCCCGAACATCTGCCCGGCCTGGTGGAAGACGTCGAGCGCGGCTTCTCGGCCGGCATCCGCCCGGCGCCGTGGCAGACCGACACCTGCATCGGCGACTGGCACTACAGCCGCGCCATCTTCGAACAGCACAAATACAAGACGGCGGAGAGCGTCATCCAGCGGCTGTGCGACACGGTCAGCAAGAACGGCAATCTGCTGCTCAACATCCCGCTGCGCGGCGACGGCTCGATCGACTCGGACGAGCACGCCATCCTGGAAGCGCTGGCGGCGTGGATGGCGGACAACGGCGAAGCCATCTTCGCGACGCGGCCCTGGACGATCTATGGCGAAGGCCCGACCAAGGTCGACGCCGTGATGTTCGGCGAGCAGCACACCAAGCCCTTCACCCCGGCGGACATCCGCTTCACCACCAAGGGCGAGACGCTGTACGCGCAGGTGCTGGGCGTGCCGGCCGACGGCAAGGTGACGATCGCTTCGCTGGGCGACGGCGCCACGGTGACGAAAGGCAAGGTCGAACGCGTCGAGATGCTGGGCGCCGCCGGACCGCTCGCCGTCACGCACGGCCAGGCGGGGCTGTCGGTCACACTGCCGGCGCCGCCCAAAGCCGGTTTCGTGCCGGTGCTGAAGATCAATGGCACGGGCCTGGTCGGCGCGGTATAATGAAAGCCGCCGTTTCTTGATAGCAGCCTACGGAAAGAAGTATGGAGAGAGACGAATAGCAGCCTTGGCCGATGGAGATCTCTGGTTCCGCTTCGACCTCAGACGTTCCATCGGACCGCGTATATGGGCGAGGGTACCATGCAGGATGCGTCACGTCTGGTCGGTTTTTTCTGCGACACGCCGATGGTCGGTTCCGGCTATTTCGGCATGCTGCAAATGGGTCTGATGACGCGCTGCCGCAAGGCGCATTGCGAGCTGCTCATCAAGGCCTTCGATCTTCACGAAGCCAATATTACGCAACAGGCCGAGGCGCTGATCGCGCGCACGCCGCTGCTGGGCGTGATCCTGACCGAGCCGATGTGCGACATGCAGGACCTGGTGAAGGCTCTGCTCGCCGCCGGTCTGCCGGTCGTGCGGATCGCGCCGCACACCCAGGACGGCGACACCTTCGACATCTATCTCGACAATTACCAAGCCGCGTACGACATGACGTCTTATCTGATCCGCCAGGGCCACAAACGCATCGCTTTCGTCAAAGGCCCGCCCGATCATCACGACGCCAATGTGCGCTTCGCCGCCTATTGCAAAGCGTTGGAGGACGCCGGCCTGCCAGTCATCGAGGAATTGTGCGCGCCGGGGACGTTCGAATACGCCTCCGGCCTTGCCGCCGGCGAACAGCTGCTGTCGCTCAAGCCGCTGCCTTCGGCGATCTTCGCCTGCAATGACGAGATGGCGGCGGCGGTGCTGGCCACCGCCCATCGCCTGGGCCTGCGGATTCCGGAGGATTTCTCGTTGGCCGGATTTGACGACTCGCCGCTCGCCCGGTCGGTGTGGCCGAGCCTGACGACCTGCCGCCAGAAGATGGAGCTGATGGGCTATCTGGCGGCCGACTTTCTGATCGATCCGCCGGCGGATGCGGCATCCCGCAAGCGGCCGCAGCAGCACGAATTGGTGATCCGCGACTCGACGGCGCCGGCAGGCGCGTAGCGTCAGGCCGGCGTCTTCGCCGGTTTGCCGTTGATAGTCACGTTCTGGAAGGTCAGGCCGCGCACGTTCTTGACGATGTTGCCCTCGGCGACGTTCTGGAAATCGCAGTCGCGCAGCGAGATGTCGTAGATCGGCGCATTGGCGAAGCCCTGGGCGTCGATGCCGTATTGGCTCTTGCCGCTGACGACGGTCTCAAGCTGCACGTCGCGCACCACCGGCGTATACGGCCCCTTGTCGCCTTCCTCGTAATTGAAGTCGACGGTCAGCACGGCGTGGGCGACCTGGCCGATGACGATGCGGCGGAAATAGAAATGCTCCAGCAGCCCGCCGCGCTCGGCGTTGTTCTTGAGGCGCAGCGCGGAGCCGAGATCGGGGCTGTCCATATGGCAGTTCTCGGCAAAGACGTTGCGCACGCCGCCGGAAATCTCGCTGCCGATCGCCACGCCGCCATGGCCATTCTTCATGTGGCAGTTGCGGATGACGATGTTCTCGGACGGCACGTTGACGCGGCGGCCGTCGTTGTTGCGGCCGGACTTGATGGCGATGCAGTCGTCGCCGGTGTTGAAGAAGCAGTTCTCGATCAGCACGTCCTTGCAGCATTCCGGGTCGCAGCCGTCGGTGTTGGGGCCGGCGCTGTCGATCTTCAGATTGCTCACCGTGACGTTGGTGCAGAGCACCGGGTGGATTTCCCAGAACGGCGTGTTGTGGATCGTGACGCCGTCGATCATCACGTTTTTGCAGCGATTGGGCTCGAAGAAATTCGGCCGCAGATAGGAGCCTTCGCCGAAGAGGCGCTCGGAGACCGGCGTGCCCGCCTGCCCCATGGCGAACAGCTTGTTGCGCGCCGCTTCCTGCTTCGGCGCGCCTTCGCGCCAGCCCCATTGCTTGAGACCTTTCCACGGCCACCAATGGGTGTCGTCGGCCTGGCCGTCGAACATGCCGTCGCCGGTCACCGCGATGTTCTCCTGCTCGAAGGCATAGATCAGCGGCGAATAGTTCATCAGCTCCACACCTTCCCAGCGCGTGAAGACCAGCGGCAGATAGGCCTTGGGGTCGGTGCTGAAGCGGACGACGGCGCCTTTCATGAGATGCAGGTTGACGTTGCTCTTGAGATGGATCGCGCCGGTGAGCCAATCGCCGTCCGGCACCACGACGCGCCCGCCGCCCGCCTTGTTGCAGGCTTCGATGGCCGCCGCGATCGCCTTGGTGCAGTCGCCGCCGCTTTTGGCGCCGAAAGCGGTGATCGGAAAATCGCGCTTGGGAAATACCGGCGGCTTGATGCGCGCCACGATCTCGGCCGCCAGATCCCACGGCGACGTGCCGGTTACGGCTTTCGCGGCCGCCAAACTGTCGTGCGGCACCAGCGTTGTGACACCGGTAGCAATCGAGGCCTGAAGTAGTTGGCGACGGTTGGTCATCTGCGTTTCCCCTGCTGTTTTTGTTGGATGTTTCTATCTAGCCGGACAGGCGGAAATCCGCAATGCGGCGG
>JAGWJY010000031.1 GCA_028865545.1 Alphaproteobacteria bacterium
CCGTCGCTTGGACGGGCGGTCGATGCGAAGGTCTGGAGGCGTCAACCCCGGGGGGAAGCAAGGTGCTTAATGGTTTGCCGCCTGACGTGCGGACTCCTAGGGCTTGCCGTAGCTTTCAACGAAAAGACGGGTTTTCCGCCGGGCCATCACACACCGATATGTAGGAGAGAGGGCACCGCGCGGTGCCCGCCTTTTCGTATGTATATAAGGGCCGTACGCCTTGCATTATTTTGCCGGCGGCGGCGCGCGCAACGCCCAGGCCACGATCTGCGCCAGCGCGCGGCCCAGCGCCGTGTCGAGCGCTTCCACGGCGGCATCGACCGAGTTCTGCGCGGCGGGAACCTCCTCGGACGCATCGAAATTGTCGACCACGTCGCGGGTCACGGCGTTCAGCAAACGCGCCTGGATGCGCACGACCGCGGTGGGAATGCCGTCCGGCTGGTCGTAGCGCGCTTCGAAATCGCGCAGATCCGTCGCCAGAACATAATCGGCGTGCGGCGCGTCGCTGTCCGGCGCCACCTTGGCGATGCGGCCGCTGGCCTCGAAGGCCTGCAGCACGGCGCTCTGCAGCAGCACCGGCAGCTGGTCGGGCCAGGCGGCGTCGGCGTAGTAATCCAGCGTCGCGGGCGGGCGGAAGATGGCGATGCGGTCGCTGTCGAGGCCGGCGGCGGCGTCCGGCGTCAGGATCGACAGCGCCCAGGACACGTTCGGGCCGGGGGCCGCGGCGGGGCGGGGGCGCAGGACATACAGCTTGGGCTGCGCGGGCGTCCCCAGCAGGTCGGAGGCCGTACAGCCGGCCAAGACCAGTCCGGCGCCGGCCAGCAGCAGGCGGCGGCTCACCCGCATCATCGAAGCCGTCGCTCTCGTCGGTGTCGTCGATGTCGTAGTCATTTCGGTGTGTACCCCTTGCGCTGATCGCCGAAGAGCAGCTTCGTCGGCTGGCGGTTGAGCTGGTCCGACAGCTTGTTGAGGCTGACGACCAGCCTGCGCGTGTCGGCCAGAAGTTGCGCGAATTGCTCGAGACCCTGGCCCTTGACGAATTCGTCGGAGTCGCTGGCCAGCAGGTTGAGTTTGCGGACGCTCTTGTCGACATCGGCGACGGTGGCGGGAAGGTCTCTCGAGGCCTCGGAAACATTGCGCAGCGTGGTGTCGATGTCGTCCGAGCGCGACGCCAGCGCGCCGGTCGTCTTGTCGAGATTGGCCAGGATATGGGCGAAGGCCACCTGGTTGTCGTCGCTCAGCACCGCGTTGATCTTGTCCGCCGCCTCGTTGAGCTTCTGCAGCAGTTGCGGCGCGCCCGCCGCCAGCTTCTGCAGCGTCGACGGCGCCGACTTGATGACGGGATAGCGCTGGTCGTCCTTGGCTTCCAGCACGGCGGCGCCTTTGCTGCCGCCGCTGATCTCGACATAGGTGCCGCCCGTCAGGCCCTGGCTTTCGATCGAGGTCACCGAGTCGACGCGGATGCCGAGATGCGGCTGCACCTGCAGCGTGGCGATCACCACCTGCGGATCGTTGGGATCGAATTTGAGGCTGTCGACCCGTCCCACATCGATGCCGTTGTAGCGGACCGTCGTGCCCTTGCCGAGGCCGGTCACCGGTCCGTTGAAGTTCGTCTGGTAATAGGCGAATTCCTGATTGTATTGCAGCCCCGCCAGCCACAGCAGCGCGATGACCAGCCCCAGCATGCAGACCAGGACGAAGGCGCCGACCGCCACGTAATTCGCTTTGGTTTCCATGACATCACCTCATGATGCGAGCGCCGCGCGCCCGCGCGGGCCGGAGAAATATTCCTGGATCCAGGGATCGCTGTCGTTGCGGAGCTCGTCGATGGTTCCGATCTTGAGGCGCCTGTTGACCAGCACCGCCACGCGGTCGGCCGTCGCTTTCAGCGTATCGAGGTCGTGCGTGACCATGAAGACGGTGAGGTTCAGGCTCTTCTGCAGGCCCCGCACCAGCTCGTCGAACAGGTTCGCCGAGATGGGGTCGAGGCCCGCCGTCGGCTCGTCGAGGAAGACCAGCTCGGGTTCGAGCGCCAGGGCGCGCGCCAGTCCCGCACGCTTCCGCATGCCGCCGGACAGCTCGGACGGGTGCTTCTGTGCCGCATCCTCGGGCAGCCCGACCATCGACAGCTTCATCGCCGCGACTTCGTTCATCAGGCGCTGCGACATGGTCGTGTATTCGCGCAGCGGGACCTGGATGTTCTCCGCCACGGTCTGCGAACTGAACAGGGCGCCGTCCTGGAAGAGAACGCCCCAGCGCATCTGCAGCGTACGCAGCTCCTTTTCGCTCATATGCATGACATCGCGGCCGAGCACCTCGATGCTGCCCTCCGACGGCGTCATCAGGCCGACGATGGAGCGCAACAGGACGGACTTTCCCGTGCCCGATCCGCCCACCACCGCAAGGATCTCCCCGCGGTTGACGTCGAGATCGACATGATCGTGGAGCAGCCGTCCGCCGACGCGGTTCACCACGCCACGCAGTCTAATCACCGGTTCGCTGGGCGCTTCGGCCATTCAAATCCCCAAGACCGAGAACAGAACCGAGAACCCTGCGTCCAGTACGATCACCAGAAAGACGGCCTCAACCACCGAGCGGGTCGTCAGCTTGCCGACGCTGGCGGCGTTCCTCTCGACATTCATGCCTTCGTAGCAGCCGACCATGGCGATGACATAGGCGAAGACCGGCGCCTTGATCAGTCCGACCAGCAGGGTGTTTACCCCTACGGCCGTGTGCAGCTGCCTGATGTATTCGGGAATGGTGATGCCGAGGTCGAAGTAGCACATCACCGCGCCGCCGATCAGGGCCATGATGTCGGCATAGAAGGTGAGGAACGGCAGGGCGATCACCAGAGCAATGATGCGCGGCAGGATCAGGACGTCGACGACATTGAGCCCGATGGTCTGCATGGCATCGAGCTCTTCGTTCACCTTCATCGTGCCGATCTGGGCGGTGAAGGCCGAACCTGACCGCCCGGCGATGATGATCGCGGTGAAGAGAACGCCGATCTCGCGCAGGACGCCGATGCCCAGCGCGTTGATGGTGAGGATCTCCAGGTCAAAGCGCTTCAGCTGGTCCGCCCCCTGATAGGCGAGGACAATGCCGATCAGGAACATCAGCAGGCCGACGATGGGCAGAGCGTTGATGCCGACTTCTTCGATCTGGTGGACAATGGCCGTAACCCGGAGATTGCCGCGCGGTGCATAGATGGCCTCGAGCCATTCCAGCGTCACATGGCCGAGATAACCGATGATGCCGACCGCCTGAATCGCGACGTTATGGGTGGCACGCCCGATGCGCTCCAGGAATGCCGCGAGCGTGACGCGCTCCTCGATACTGACGGGCGGCGTTATATGTTCGCGCTCGATGCTGGCGAGCAGTGCCGTATAAAGCTCCGGCGTCTTGAATACGGGTACGCGGATACCGGCCGCTTCGAACGTCATCTTGGTGCGCACCAGGAGCCAGCCGCCGGTGCTGTCGAGTCTGTCTATCCCGCTTGCGTCGATCTCGACGTCAGAGGCATGACCGGCTTCCAGGGCGCGGAGCTGCGGATCGAGTATGGCGGCATGCCGTACGGTCCAGGAGCCACCGACCGTCAGGTAAAACGTTCGCCCCCGCTGTTCGACGTCGAGCCACGGGCGTGTGTCTATTTCGATAGCGCTGTCTGAGTTGCCCATCCCGGGGCATTCTAATCGGGCTTCTGCCCGGAGAGCAAAGTGGTGCTTGGCCCGGTCAATTCGACACCCAAATGGCTATCTTTCCCGCCGTTTCCCAGCATTCGTCTTAATAGGCGCATGCCCACCGGCGGACGGAAGTGAATGAGGTCGATGTAGTCGGCGCTCCGCCCGTTCTTCAATACGTCGTCCGTGATCGCGTTGTGGTTCAGGAAGTCGAACAGCGCCACTTTGCCCTCGCAAGTCGCATTGTGACGCTCGACGTCGGCCAAAACGGTCTCCTTAAAGGCGATGAAATCCTTCCGGTCGTTGTGCAAATAGCGGTCGATCATGGCGTAGTTATCGGGCGGAAAAAACAAGATCGTACGCACATCACCACGGTGGCACAGCGCGCCGAGCGTCGCCTCGAACTGTTGGTGCTGCCAAGGACCCATCCGCAACACACGTTCATCACGATTGGTGAGATCGCGCCGAAAGATATTTGTGGTCATATGACTGTAGGCGTTGAATAGGTCGGGACGGTCTGAGGCTGTCTGCCCCGGACCAAGCTGCAGAAGCATGTAAAGCCCCAACGCGTGCATGCCTGCGGCTCCCCCGCTGAGATAGCGGGTCGTAAATATCCAGAGTGGGCGCCTCGGCGTCGGTTTTCCGTCGGCCGTCACCGTCAGGCGCAACTCATCGAAGCCCGGCCCGATTTTCTGCGCCTCTCCGTTTCCGGTGAAGGCATCGAGCGCCATAACAATCGTCTTTACGGAGGGATGGCCCAGGGCATCCTGTGTGAACCGCCGTGCTTCGTAGGCGGTGATGCTCGAGACGCCATAGTCGAAGCTATTCACGTGGAAGGTTGGATCTATCAGAACGGGATCAAAACCTTCTCGCATACGGCTGGAGCCGACGAAAACGAGCGACGGCTCGATGCTGTCGATCCATGCCGGTTTCAGAACGCGTTCGAAGCCGGAAACGGTCTGAATGCTTGGACCGTTCCGGTCATGAAGGATGTAGTAGTCCGCGAAGGCGTTAAACGCGACGAGCGCCGCGATGGCGAGCGTCACGACCGACAGAAACCAGACAAGATAGCGTTTTGGGCTCATCATTCAGAACTGGAAGTAGATGAATGGACTGAGATTCGACAACGCCAGCACCGCGGCGATGCAGACAAGACCAAATGCCACCGCGGTGCCACGGCTCGGCTGCCAGCGCAGGCGTCGAATTTGTCGGACGTTGGACGTGCCTATTGGCGGGTCGAGCGCAGGGCGATAGCTCCACGTCATCTCCATGCTGTTGGGTGCAAACCAGACGATAGCGAACAGAGCGATGAGCGCAACGGCGGCGAGGGGCGAGAAAGTGATGAGAGACGAGCGGCCGCCTTCGCCGCAGAGCCCGCGCAGCATGAGCATGGCGGAGGGAAAATCCTCTGAACGAAAAACGACCCACGCCACGGTTGTCGCAGCAAAAGTCAAGAACACCGAAGCAGGATGAGCCAGCGATTTCAAAATTGGCGGTAACTTGAGATCGGCATTCGCCCAAAGATTACGCCAAATGTGATTGACAATGAGGTAGAAGCCGTGAAGGCCGCCCCAGATCATGAACGTCCAGTTAGCGCCGTGCCACAAGCCCCCAAGCAGCATGGTGATCATCAGGTTGGCGTAGCGGCGCGGCGCGCCTTTTCGATTTCCGCCAAGTTTGAAGTACAGGTAGTCGCGCAGGAAGGTAGATAGCGAGATATGCCACCGGCGCCAGAATTCGATGATGCTCTCCGATTTATAGGGCGAATTGAAATTGAACGGTAGGCGGATGCCCAGCATGCAAGAAGAGCCTAGCGCCATGTCGGTGTAGGCAGAAAAGTCGAAATAGATCTGAAAAGCGAAGAACAACGTGCCAAGCCATGCGTCGGTTGTGCTTAATGCCATGCCCTGATGCGCTGCGGTGAACACGACGTCTGCGAACGGCGCAAGGTTGTCGGCGATCAACGTCTTCTTCGCGAGGCCAATAGTAAACAGCGTGACGCCAAGAGACAGGTCATTGTCGCGTTCGACCGGTGTACGGCTCTGCGAAAATTGCGGAATGAGATCGTTGTAACGCACGATCGGGCCGGCGATCAAATGCGGGAAATAGCTCACGAATAGAGCATAATCGAGAAAGGAATAGCGCTGCGCCTTGCCTTCGGCTGCGTCAACCAGATAGCTGATCTGCTCGAAGGTGAAGAAGGAAATCGCCAGTGGCAGGAACAGGTGAGGTATCGGATAGGAGAGACCGAGTAGGCCGTCGGCGCTCGCCACGAACAGACCGGCATATTTGAATAACCCAATCAGTCCGAGATTGAATATGAGCCCGGCTAGCAGTAATTCACGCACCGATTTTAAAAGCGAATGTCGCCGCGTGATTTCGCCGCCAATCGCATAGTTGACGATGGTCGAACCTACGAGCAGTAGGACAAAGTCCGCCCTCCACCAAGCATAAAAAGCATAGGAGATGAGCAACAGAAATGCGCGCTTGGCCCACGGGAAGCGCCTCTCCAGCAGGAGGAAGGCGAGCACGACGGCAAGAATGAAAACGATATAAGGGTATGAATTAAAGGGCATCGCGTAATGATGAGTGGTTCTGGACGGCTGGCCGGACGATAGCAGACTTGGCCTTACGGCAAAGCGCCAAGGTGCAATTCACAGGGCTGCTTTTTGAGGGACAGGACAAAGTCGCCTTTGTGTGCCGAGTGAGTATACCACCAATAGCTCAATGTGAAGCTCGGCCAGATTGTGGAGTTCGTGCCGTCGGGGTTGAGGTACCAGCTCCTGCAGCCGGTGAGCCATACAGTGCGCCGCATCCGGGCGTTGAGCCATGCATTGAAGGAGCGCTGAACATCTGCGCGCACTTCGACGCTGTCTGCCTCGCCTGACCATAACCATTTCAGGCAGCGCATAATGTAGCGTGTCTGCGCTTCGATCATGAAGATGATGGAATTATGGCCCAAGCCGGTATTCGGACCGAGCAGCATGAAGAGGTTAGGAAAGCCCTCTGCGGTAATGCCATAATAGGCGCGGGCTGCACCACCGTTACGCCATTCGGCCGTTAGGTCACGTCCGCCGCGTCCGATCACCGTTACGCCGGGAAGCCAATCGGTCACGCGGAAGCCGGTGGCTGTGACAATGGCGTCGACCGGTCGCCGCACGCCATCGGCCGTCACGATGGAGTCTTGCTCGATCCGCTCAATTGGCGATGTAACGAGCATGACGTCTTTGCGGTTCATCGCGGGGTAGAAGTCGTCGGACACCAGCACGCGTTTACAGCCAATCCTGTAGCTGGGCGTCAGCGCCGCACGCAGTTCTGGATCAAGGACTGTAGCGTCGAGATATTCGCGCGCCGGCTTCTCAAGCTGCTTCATCAGCAACGGCCAAACGGTAAAAGCGATGGCGCGCAATTCCATTCGCGTATAAACGAAGGCTCGGTATAGCGTCTGCAGCAGTGGCACGTGACGGAAAAACGCTTTCGCTACCGCAGATGTCGGCCGGTCGAATCTTGGAACGATCCACGCCGGGGTGCGTTGAAAAAGGTAGATTTGTCTGGCTTTTCCGGCGATTGAGGGCACTATTTGGATAGCACTAGCACCCGTACCGATCACGGCAACCGTCTTGCCGGCAGGGTCAAACCGTTCGTCCCATTCTGCGGAGTGGAATTTCGGCCCCTCGAAATCCTCAAGTCCTTTGATGTCCGGCACCGACGGCACGTGCAAAGCGCCGGTGCCGGTAACGACGGTGCGTGCCCACACCGTCTCGCCCGCACCTAGCGTCACACGCCAAAGTCGTGCGATCTCATCGTATTGAGCGCTAGAGACCGGGCTGTTGAACTGTAGATAGGGGTACAACTCGTTGTCGTCGGCAACACGTTTCATGTAACGCCAGATCTCGGCGCCGGACGAGTACGAGCGCGACCAATCGGGGTTTTGCGCAAACGAAAAGGAGTAAAGAAAAGAAGGAATATCGCAGGCGATGCCGGGGTAGCGGTTGAACAGCCAAGTGCCGCCCAGGTCCGGCGCCTTTTCGAAGACACGGAAAGCGGTGCGCTTGGCTTTTTTCAGCGCAATCGCCATCGCGAGGCCACCAAAGCCTGCGCCGATAATGGCGACATCAAGAATTTCATCCTCTTTAGAGGACGCCTCCATCCCGTACGCTCCGCAGGCCCGTTGACAATATGTCAACTTGCCCACGGCACTGCAATCTCAAGCAAAACCGAGCGTTACGTAAAGAATAAACCTAGAGCGGATTACCAACGGGAAGGTCTGTGAGATCCGGCACCGGCACGAAATCGTTGCGCGTCGGAATGTCCTTATCCGCGTCGACTGTCCAGCCGCCGCCGAGCGCGCGATAGAGGCCGACTCCCGCTTGCAGGCGTGCCAGTTTGATCTGGACAAGCTTGTCTTGTGACGAGAACAGCGTCTGCTGAGCTGTCAGCACTGTCAGCAGATCGACTACGCCTTCGCGATATTGCAGTTCAGAAATACGGAATGCTTCTGCCGCGTTGGTGACCTGTTCGTTCGTCAACCGCTCCTGTTCTGCGAGGCTCGAAGTGCTGCCCAGCGCAGTTTCCACATCAACCAGAGCCGCCAACACCGTGCTGCGATAGCTCGCGATCAATTCCGCTTCCTGGGCCTTGGCAATATCGCTCTGCGACGTCAACCGCCCACCGTCGAACACGGTCTGCAACAGAGAAGCGCCGACACTCCAAGCCAAGTTGCTCGGATTGATCAACGAGGAAATCGCTGAACTGGCGTAACCGCCGGACCCTGTTAGACCGATTGCCGGAAGGAACGCCGCACGTGCGGCATCGACATTGGCGTGGGCGGCCACAAGGCTCGCTTCGGCTTCGGCGACATCGGGTCGGCGCTGAAGTAGCGAGGAAGGCAAGCCAGGCGTTACCGGCGGCGCGACCACACCTTCCAAAGATGCGTCTTTGATATCGAAACCTTCAGGCGGGCGCCCCAAAAGAGTTGCGAGCGCATAACGCGCCTCGCGCTCCTGCTCTTCCAGTGCCGGAATCTGCGCTTCCTGGCCTGCTAACAGAGCCTTTTGCTGGGCGAGGTCTAAATTCGACGAGACACCGTTGTCGACTTTCGCTTGCGTGATCGCGAGAATCCGCTTGGCGGCGTCGACATTTTTTCTTGCGATGTCGAGACGTTCGCGTAGCGCCACCACATCGAAATAAGTATTGGCGACGTTGGCGCTGACGGTCAGCATCACGACGTCCTTGGCATAGATGGCCGCACGTGCCGAGTTCCGTGCTGCGCGGAGATTGTCCTGCGCCAAGCCCCAGAAGTCGAGTTCATAACTGGCACCGAGCGAGGCGCCAAAGGTGTTGAATGTGGTGCCCGTATGATTTGTTCCCTGCCGCTTGGCGCTGCCACTTAGATTGACATTGGGAAAGAGCGCCGAAGTGGCGAGCCCGGTCTGTGCCTGTGCCTGTTGGACGCGCGCCGCAGCCACCGCGAGGTCAAGATTATCGGTTCGCGCCGTTTCAACGAGGCTGGTCAATTCCGGGCTGGAAAAGCTTTTCCACCAGTCTGTGGTCACCTCTTGCGATACGCCTGGCGTCACCGGCGCGGTAAATGCCTTGGGTACCTCATCGGACTTCATCGCCGTGGGAGCTGTCGTTGAACAGGCCGCCGTTGCCAGCGCCAACATGGTCAAGGACACAGAACGCAGAAGAATTTTCATGAAACTACCTGCTGCAATAGCCGATTTGGCCGCTCCGCTCATCGTAGGACCAGACGTCAACCGCCTATATGGGGAGTGTTGCTCCCCGAACAACATATATCTCTGAACGACCCCCGCAAGGAAGAAAATCCCCATTTCCCTGAGGCCTATAGGTTCGGGCGGCCGGACGCTTCTTCGGTCTTGGGGGCCCCGAAGAGGTCCGGCCGTCCGCGCGACTGTGCTCATATGGTGGAGCGCCGATGAGAGCACAGCCTAGCCATCTCCTGCCGAATCGGCCGGTGATGGCATCTCAAAATTCCGATTCACGGTCCGCTGGTGCGGTTGCAGCGCTAGAATGGATTGCTGGCGGACACCGCGGAAGCCTGCAACTGCGACGAAGTTGTATCAGACTGTCGCCGAGGAAGCCCCGCCGCCAGACATCGCGAAATAAATCTTGTTTAGGTGAGTGCTGGGCGTCAGTCGGCCCAGGGGTCGCCACGAAAATCGTCGACGGCGTGCATCGCGATATGAATCGAATGCATCGTTCCGAAGTAGAAGACGAGCTTCATTTCGTGGCTGCTGGGATTCCATTCCATCTGCGGCGCAACACCACCCGGCTTACGGAAGACGCGGCCGTCGAAATCCATCGGCCGGGGCGACACTTGGTCCCAGCTATCCGCGAGATCGGACGCCAGGCGCGCATGCATGGCAGCGCGGTCGTCGTCGGAAACCTCTCCGATATCAAACAAATCCGGTGCGCTCACCCGCACCTGCCCATTCGGCAGGATTTCCAAGCGGGCATCGACCATGACCTCGCTCGACTCATAATTGCCGACCCACCGACCGACCGGGGGGGTATGCCGCGAACAGGCGGCAGCGGCGAAAGTCACGAACAACAGGATCGCGAACCGACGCATAGGAGGCTCCTCGTGCGCCTCAACGATAGGGCAACAAGGTTGCGAATCGGTAATTGGGGCTAAACCTTTGGTCGCGGGGCTCTTCCGGGCCTTGCCGCGACGGCAGCGGGCTTGGTAGGTGAGCGGGTAACGCCACCGCCGGAGACGACCATGTCCGATACCCCCCTGCCCAAAGGGTTTCTGAGCCAGGCTCTGGGGCGCATCAAACCTTCACCGACCATCGCTGTGACCCAGAAGGCGCGCGAGCTGAAGGCCGCCGGCCGCGACGTGATCGGTCTGGGCGCGGGCGAACCCGATTTCGACACGCCCGACAACATCAAGGAAGCGGCGATCGCGGCAATCCGGCGCGGGGAAACCAAATACACCGCCGTCGAAGGCATCCCGGAACTGCGCAAGGCTGTCGCCGGCAAGTTCAAGCGCGAGAACGACCTCGACTATGCGCCGTCGCAGACTTTCGTGGCGGCCGGCGGCAAGGCCATCATTTACAACGCCATGATGGCGACGCTGAACCCGGGCGACGAGGTGATCTGCGTGGCGCCCTATTGGGTCAGCTATCCCGACATCGTGCTGCTCGGCGGCGGCACGCCGGTCATCGTCGAGGCGAAGATTGAAGACGGTTTCCGTCTGACGCCGGAAGTATTGGCGCGCGCGATCACGCCCAAGACCAAATGGCTGATCTTCAACCAGCCCTCCAACCCGACGGGCGCCTGTTACACGCGTGAGCAGTTGAAGGCGCTGACCGACGTGCTGCTCGACCATCCGCATGTTTGGGTTCTGACCGACGACATGTACGAGCACTTGGTCTATGGCGGCTTCAAGTTCTGGACGGTCGCGCAGGTCGAGCCGAAGCTGAAGGACCGTACGCTGACGATGAACGGCGTGTCGAAGGCCTATGCGATGACCGGCTGGCGTATCGGCTACTGCGCCGGTCCCGAGCTGCTGATCAAGGCGATGGCGAAGCTGCAGTCGCAATCGGTGTCCAACGCCACGTCGATTTCGCAATGGGCAAGCGTGGAAGCGCTCAACGGTACGCAAGAGTTCATTCCCGGGTTTCAGAAATTGTTTGAGGAACGGCGCGATCTCGTCGTCTCGATGCTCAATCAGGCATACGGCATCGAATGTCCGAAGCCGGAGGGCGCGTTCTATGTCTACCCTTCCATCCGAAAACTGATCGGCAAGAAGGCGCCGTCGGGCAAGACAATTCAGACCGACGAGGATTTCGCCGGCGAATTGCTGGAAACCGAAGGTGTCGCCGTTGTGCACGGTGCGGCGTTCGGGCTATCGCCCTTCTTCCGCATTTCCTATGCGACGTCGAACAAGTTACTGGAAGATGCCTGTACACGAATCCAACGATTCTGCGCGTCGTTGCGATAGATACGCAGAAGCAGTTTCTCGCGACGTGCCATTCGTTTTCGAAATTTCAAGGGAGGTATCCCCCTTGGGGGTGTCGCCCGCATTCAGTTTTCAATATCCGAAGGCACAATCCTCTTCTCTTTCGCCGGAATGGAATTTCCATCGCTGGATACACGCCTCTTTCTCTCCTGAAGAGGTGGGAATCCATTCACGCCGCATCAAGGGATGAAAATGTCGCAACCTCGAAGGCTGGCGTCGACGGTTCTTTGGTACGCCCCCGTTTGAGCAATGAGCTTCGAAGCCAAATGGCTTTGGGTGATCGGCATTTGCAAAATCGGGGAGCGATATGAATCCGTTTCTGCGCAATTACGCGACGCCGCTGAGCTTCGTCACGTTCCTAGCAACGGGCGTCACCGGGGTAATGCTTTTCTTCGAGCTTCGGAGCCGGACGTTATCCGAAGTGCATGAATGGGTCGGGATGCTCTTCGTCACCGCTATAGTGCTGCATCTCGTGCGCAACTGGCGCAGCCTGCTGGCGATGCTGTCGACGCCGCGCAGCAAGGTCGTTGTGGGCGGATTGAGTGCGGTCGCAGCGTTGCTCGTCCTCGTCAATCTTCCGTTCAGCTCAGGGCATAGCGGGCACGATTTCCGCGGATTGCAGCAAGTCGTGCAGAAGTTGACCGCGGTTCCCATCGCGCAGCTGGCACCTGCACTCGGCATGACTGACAACGAAGCAATTCTACGTCTGAGGAAAGGCGGTGTCGCAGTAACCGGCCCCGAGCAGTCCTTGGCCGAGATAGCCAACGATCAGCATAAGGAATTACCGAAACTGCTCAATCTGGTGATAGCGGAACCGGAGGCGTGAAGGCGGTTTTGCAGCATTTTCCCGTATGGGTAGATGTACGTAAGGAGGAATCCCAATTGCCCCGGGAGTGTGTTGTTGGCATCTCGGAGCTGTGGAGCCGAAAGGCGTCTGGGACTTCGAGAGACGATGGCAGGACCGGAAACGTACAAGACGAAAGAACTGCTCGAAATTGCGCAACGCTTTCGCAAGCGTGCTGCGGAATGTCGGCCCAGCACCTATCGTGACCTCATGTTTCGGACAGCACGCGAACTGGAAGAGATTGTCGAAGCATTGACCATGGCAGATAAAACGGACGTTGCGACATCCGATGTTTCCAAAACCGGCACAAATTCGTAATGCGTGCTCCGATGCGCTCTAAAGAACGCGCTGCGCCGATCCGTCCAGTGCCATCAGATAGAATTCCGCCGCAAGATCGGGATGCCGCTTCGCCATCTGCGCGTGCAGCTTGAGCATAACGCTCTTGTGCTGCATCGTCTCCGCGTCAGGTTGCGCGGCAAACGCCTTACCGAAGGCGACCTTGTAGGCCCCGCAATCACGGTGATCGAGCACGATCAGCTTCTTGACATGATGCAGATCCTTGGCGATTTGCACATGATCCCAGAACGCCTTGTTCGACGACGGGAATTTTTCCGACACGGCGGCCAGCGACGCGCCTGCCAGAGATAGTTGATCGTATTCGTTCGTCAGGTGCATCCCATCGAAGAAATGCACGGCATCGTCCACCAGGCGATAATCAATGCAGGTAAGCGCCAGCGCTCCGACATGTCCCGCTGCCTTGGCCCGCAGCGCCAGCAGACTTAATCCTGCTATGCCTGCGACAAGGCGACGACGACTGATGCGCGCCATCGAATCGACGTGATCCAATTCAAGCCGGCACATCGCTTTCCCCCATTCAGCCTGACGTCGACAAATATAACCGGGTATTGCGCCACACGAAACTCTACCTTTACGCGTGGCGGCAATCCGGCACGCCTGTCACACTTTCGGCGGACGCGTACCGGGTGCAAACTGGCACATTCGTCAACGGGGGCGCGAATGGGGCTTGTGCCGGGACGCGAATGCGGCCGATGTGGCGTGTGCTGCAAAGTTCCTTTTATCGACGACATATCTCTGAGGAAGCCGGCTGGCGCTGTCTGTCCGCACTTCGTTAAAGGTGCCGGCTGCCGAATTTATGAGACACGTCCACAGGTCTGCCGCAGCTATTATTGTGGGTGGCGGATGATGTCGAAGCTTGGCGACGACTGGCGTCCGGATAAGAGTGGCGTGTTCATCACCGACATCGGCGACGAGGTATCCAACGAGGAACGTGCGCGTGGCGCTCTCAAGCTCGTTGTAGGCGCGATTCACGCTATTGTGCGGCCGTCTTTTGTCGAGTTCGTCTGCACGATGGTGGAGGCAGGCATCCCTATCTATCTGGCGGTTCCAGGACCGGCGGGACATCTCTCGGCGAAGGTCCGGGTGAATGCGGTTTTGGCGGAACCGGTTCGCCAGCAAGATGCGGCGCGCGTCGTCGATGTGCTGGCTGGCACTCTCAAGGGACTGACGAAATTCGCCTTCGATGCGCCGCCAATGCATTTCCAAGGAGAGGCATAAAGCAATGCTGTCGCCTAGTCAGAGCGGACGTCGGCAACCCGGCCTGCCAGTTGATCCGGGTCGCAACCCATTGTAGAGACAGCTTCCGAAACAAGATCATAATGCTTGTTCCGGTGTCACCTCGCCCTAATGAACCTTGCCAGCAGCATTCTTAAGAACGACGTCGGAGAGCACGGCCGTATCGACGGTGGTCGGCTGATGCGAGCAGAAGCCGATACCGACATAGAACGGTGCCTTCAGGTGTAGTTCGATAGGTGGGCCAAACTCGTGCATGGGCTCGCCTTCCAGGCTGACGAAAAGGGCGAAGTAATCGCCATGCTTTTCGATGCCGATGCGCTTGGCGTGAGCGATCACCAGGCTGTCGGGCGTAGCGCCGCCAGGCAGGTCTCCGCGGCTGCCGATGCGATACTCCATATCCTTTACGCGGGCGCCCTTTTCGGGACGCTCCGCTAAGTGGATCATGCCGCCGCCGTGCAAGGCGACGAGGGCTTCTGGAGAGTCGTCATCGAGACTCTGGCGAATGACGAGAACGGCCTTGCGGTCTCCGTAACCATTCGCATCCGGATAGGTGATGTCGGCTGCCAGCGAAACATCGCCGGACATCTTCTTCCAGAGATAATGAAACTCGTCGCGCGTGTACCAGACATTATAGCCGGCCGAGTTGATGGTGTACCGCTTAGTGGCCGGATCGTAACTGGCACTGCCCGGCACCAGGGCGCTTCCGACGTCGGATTGACCTTGGAAAATGCCGATCGGTTTGTCGATCGTCGTGGTAGGGCGGTGAAAGTCCCCCGGAGGTGCCACTTGGGCGTGCGTTGCCGAACCCGGTTGCGCCCATGCGGGCGCGACGGGCGTTGCCGCATCGGCAGCCTGCGCGCAGAGCACCTGTGGTGTGACGCACAACGTCAAGGCCAAAAGCGAAACGCCGAGGGTGCGTTTCGCGGTGAGGCGAATGATGTGAATGCCCATCGTAAATGTCCTTGGTCTCTGCTTTCACACGCGGCGCATGACGACGCTTCTTCTTTGAGCCAATGCTCTGACTCAGCGATGCTAGCTCGCAAGACATGTGGCGTACAGAAGAAACGATGACGTCAAGTTCACGTCGCCGTTAGGCATCAGCGGTTACGCCACGCCGACCAGCGATTCAGCCATTGCCCTATCGAAGATTTTTGAATCGATCTTGAGGTAAGCAAGTTTGTCCTCGGCGATGACGACGGCGTCCGCAACACCCGGCACCTGGCGCAACTTGGCTGCGAGACTTGCCACGTCCGCTGCCTGAACGTCACCGATCCGCAGGAGACGCGTTGTGAGATAGTTTGGCCGCGTCATCGTCGCCGCGGCGAGCAACCAGAGAAGCGCTAGGCCGGCCGTCAGCGCGAACACGCCGGCGCTGCCGGCGGTTTGATGTGCCCAGCCGCCCACAACGCCGCCGGCGAAAATGCCGAGGAACTGCGAACTTGAATAGATGCCTGTTGCCGTCCCCTTGGCGTCGGGTGGCGCTGTCTTGGTGACGAGCGACGGCAGGCTGGCTTCCATCACATTGAAGCCTGCGAAGAAGACGGTGATCGCCGCCAACAGCATATAAACATTATGTGCGCCGAGAACGAGCATGACCTGGCTCAACGCCAAAGCCGCTACGGCACTGACCAAAATGGCCTTCATGCGGCGGTATTTCTCGGCGACGATGATCGCCGGCACCATTACCCCGACAGACACCAGCAACACCGGCAAGTACACGATCCATTGGTCGTGACTGTTCACGTCGAGCGCGCCGTGCAGCAGGCCCGGCACCACCAGGAAGCTTGCCGTCAGCATGGCGTGCAGTACGAAGATACCGAAGTCGAGGCGCAGCAGATCCTTGTTCTTCAACACCGAGGCGAACATAGCCGGCACGGTTTCCGCATCGCGGTGCACACGCAAGCGCTGCGGGTTGGGCACGACGAATTGGGTGATGGCGATGCCAAGCAATGCCAGACCGACCATCAGCCAGAAGATACCGGAGACTCCGACGAAGCCGGCGACGATTGGTCCAGCCACCAGCGCGATCATGAAGGAGGTGCCGATGGTGATACCCACCATCGCCATCGCCTTAGTCCGGTTTTCTTCGGCGGTCAGGTCCGCCACCAGTGCCAGGATCACGGCACCCACCGCGCCTGCGCCCTGCAGGACACGGCCGATGATGACGCCGTCGATCGATGTGGAATTCGCAGCCACCGCGCTGCCGATCGCGAACATTACAAGGCCGAGGACGATCATTGTCTTGCGGCCGATCTTGTCGGAGAGCAATCCGAAAGGAATCTGCAACAGTCCTTGGCTCAGGCCGTAGATGCCCAACGCCAGGCCGATCTTGTACGGCGTGGCGCCAGAAAGATGCCGCGCATAGGCAGCAAACACCGGATAGATCATAAACAGGCCCAGAAGCCTCACCGAAAAGACGGCGGCGAGGGAGCCGGCGGCGCGCAATTCCTGTTTTTCCATTCCGTCCAATCTCAGTGCTGAAGCGCTTGTTTTGCGGACCGCGCCAAGGCGGCGGCATTATCCGATATTACGTATATGGGTGTTCGAACCGGCCGCAGAGTAGTCATCTGAGCCCTCATGGCAATCGAAACTGTCATATATGACAGGCCTGTAAGATGGAGTGCGCTCAGGCGGCCGCGCTCTGCCGGAAAAAGCGCCGTGTCACCAGCGCGATCAGGATGAAGACGCAGGTCCCTGCCACCGGAACGAGGGCTTCGGCAAGCAGGAAGCCGTCCGCACCCCAATGTTTGTGCGCCCAACCATCGATCATCGTCAGGTAGATGATGGGGGCATTGGCGATGCCAGCCAGCAGATTGTATTTGGTTGCAGCGGCGCCCGCGCCGATGGCCTCCAGGACCACAGCGCCAAAGGCGGCGAAGCAGAAGCCGAGGATGAAGGCATAGACGCAAGTGAAGACTACAAACATTGCTTCGGTACGGGCGGTAATTGCCATCGCCGCCGCGCTCAACGCGAGCACAATGCTGAACAGATTGAATGCGGTCTTACGATCCATCCTGTCGCAAAAATAACCGCCGATGACGCAACCGACCATCGATATGACGCCGCCCAACGCTCCGTTGATCAGCGCTACCGTGTCAGCGGAGGCGTGCCAATCGCCGGCTACTGCGGCCCACAAATTCTGTGCGGCGCCAGCACCGATCGGCAGGCACATCGCAACAAACGCCAGAAAGCCCATGCGCGAGCGCAAGATTGACCACACATCCGTGCCGACGTTCTTAAGTGTTTCAAGATAATTCGGGACCCGATGCTCCGCTTCTGGTTCGCGCAACGGCAGAAGCGCCAGGGAAGAAATGATACAGGCCGCCCCCAGTGCCGCGCCGACCACCCAGGCACCTGCCACATGCTGCGCCAGCCACAAGCCGGCACCGCCGCCCAGTCCGGAACCGCCGAGATTGCCTGCCTGGCTCCAGCCGCCGGCACGGCCTTTTTCCTCCGGCTTGGTGGCGTGCGCCATCAGGCTGTCGGCCGCCATCATGTTGAAGGTCGATGCCAGGCTGAAGCCAAACACCAGTGTGCCGACCAGCATCAGATGCGTTGCGGGCTGTGCAATGATCGACGTGCCGATCATCAGCGCGCCGATGACCAGGCTGGAATAGAGATACCATCTCTTGGTGGTCAGCGTGGTGTCGACAACCGGCGCCCAGAAGAACTTCCATGTCTGCGGCAAAAGACTCACGGATACCAGTCCGGCGACGGCGACCGCGTCGACGCCGGCATGCGTGAGCAGATAACCAAGCGTCACCACCACATAGCCGTTGGTGATGCCCATCGGCAGGAAAAGGACCAGGAACAGAACGGGGTGGGCTCCGCGTTCGGGTGTCATGTGTTTGGGCACAGGAAGGGAACCTTGGATTGCGGCACGCTGCGACAGTATAGAGCGCTGGAACACCGCGATAGCCGGGCAAGGCGACGTGTCGCCCCCTTGCCAAGGCCCCCCCAACGGCGCGAGGCTTTGCCCTTGAAGAAGGGCGCGTGACGCGGCCCGACCGTCCGGGAAGAAGCGCCCGCCGCGCCCGCCGGACCCCGTCCTGGGGCCCGAAGGAGGCGCATAATGTCGAACACAAATGGAGGAAGAGGGCCACGCACTGTGGCCCTGGTAGGACCCTATGGCAGTGGCAAAACCACGCTTCTCGAAAGCATGTTGTTTGCAACCGAAGCTGTGCCGCGCAAGGGGACTATCGCGCAGAAGAACACGGTCGGCGACTCCAGCCCTGAGGCGCGCGCGCGCCAGATGAGCGTCGAGATCAACTGCGCGACGACGCGCTATCTCGACGAGACGTTCACCTTCCTCGACTGTCCCGGTTCCATCGAATTCCTGCAGGACGCGCTTTACGCCATCCAGGGCGTGGATGCGGCCATCGTGGTCATCGAGCCGGAACCCGCCAAAGTGCAGATGCTGAAGCCCTATTTGAAGCGGCTCGCCGATCTGAAGATTCCGCACGTCATGTTCGTCAACAAGATAGACAAGGCGAACGGTTCGTTGCGTGACATCCTCTCGACGCTGCAGGAAGCCAGCGATCTGCCGCTGCTGCTCCGCCAAATTCCGATCTGGGAGAACGAGGTCGTCACCGGCTTCGTCGATCTGGCGCTCGAGCGCGCCTTCGCCTACCGCGACCATGCGCCTTCGCAGGCCATCGACATCGTCGATAAGGACCGCGAGAAGGAAGCGCGCTTCACGATGCTCGAGAAACTCGCCGACTATGACGAGCATCTCATGGAGGAACTTCTATCCGACGTCGAGCCTCCCCGCGAGGAAGTCTTCGGCGACCTCAAGCGCGAATTCGCTGATTGTCTGGTGGTGCCGGTGCTGATCGGTTCGGCCGAAGGCGATCACGGCATCCGCCGATTGCTGAAGGCGCTGCGCCACGAGACGCCGGACGTAGCGACGACCGCGGCCCGCCTCGGCATTCCGACCAATGGCGACACGATCGTGCAGGTGCTCAAGACGGTGTACTCGGCCCATGGCGGCAAGCTCAGCCTGTCGCGGGTGATGAACGGCGCGCTCAAGGACGGCGCGGTGCTGCACAATGCGGAAGGTCGCGACGTGCGTGTCGGCGGCATCTTCGCTCTGAAAGGCGAGGCTGCCACCAAGCTGACGGATGCCTCGGTCGGCGACACGGTCGCGCTGGTGCGCATGGAGGATGTGGCGACCGGCGACACCCTGTCGAGCGCCAAGATCGCGCCGCCCAAGCCTGAGGTCGAACAGCTGCCGCCGGTCTATCGCCTGGCGATCGAAGCCGCCGACCGCAAGGACGAGGTCAAGCTGACGGCCGCCATCGGCAAGCTGATCGAGGAGGACCCCTCGCTGCATTTCGAACAAAGCGCCGAGCTGCACGAGATGGCGCTGGCGGGGCAGGGCGAAATCCACCTCAAGGTCGCGGTGGAAAAGTTGATGAGCAAATACGGGCTCAAGCTGAACACCAGACCGGCGAGCGTGCCGTACAAGGAGACCATCCGCCGGTCCGTGACCCAGCGCGGCCGCCACAAGCGGCAGTCCGGCGGTCACGGCCAGTTCGGCGACGTGGTGATCGAGATCAAGCCGCTGCCGCGCGGTGCCGGCTTCACCTTCGTCGACGAGATCGTCGGCGGCGTCGTGCCCAAGCAATGGATCCCGTCGGTGGAGAAGGGCGTCGTCGAATATCTGAAATGCGGCCCGCTCGGCTTCCCGGTGGTGGATGTCTGCGTGACGCTGACCGATGGCTCCTATCACACCGTCGACTCGTCGGACGCGGCGTTCCAGACCGCGGCGCGTATCGGCATGCAGGAAGGCATGCCGGAATGTTCGCCGGTGCTGCTCGAACCGATCATGCATGTGCGGATTCATGTGCCGAGCGAGGCGACGGCGAAGGTCAACGCCGTGGTCAGCGGCCGGCGCGGCCAGCTGATGGGCTTCGACGTACGGCCGGGCTGGAAGGGCTGGGACACCGTGGAAGCCGAGATGCCGCAATCGGAACTCGGCAACCTCATCATCGATCTCAGATCGCTGACGCAGGGCGTGGGCACATTCGAGATGGTGTTCGACCATCTCGCCGAACTGACCGGCAAGACCGCCGATCACGTGGTGGCGACACACAAAGCCGACAAGGCGGCGGCATAGAAGGCGTAACGGCCCCATATAGATAGACAGAAGGCGGGTTCTCCGCCCGCACTCCGCAAACACGTTGCGCAGCGCCCGGCGGACCCGCCTTCTGCCTTTCAAGCTACGGCAAGCCCTAGGAATCCGCGCGTCAGGCGGCAAACCATTAAGCACCTTTGCTCTCCCTCGGGTTTTACGCCGCCGCCTTCGCATCCACCGCTCTCGCGGGAGTCCCTTGGCCTGGCTTCGTGTCGGATGCGCGCGACGGCATCCAAACCTGTATGACGTTGTCAGCGCAGTGTGTTCTCAGGTCGGGCCTTTGGCATGGCCCCGTGTCATCGGCATTTCCTCCAGGTGCAAGGCGGGTAGTGTGGTCCGCAGGTTGCGTTTGTTTGTTCCCTAAAAGTTCATAGTGAACATATGGGCAACATTGATGTGTTGCAACCACCAATATGAGCGCATTTTGTCGCACTCAACTATTGAGAGTGTTTGTTAGAAGCGTTGGAAAGAAGAGGCAGCGAGTTGTTCGTCAATTGGTGATGGCTGGCCCGTCCGTCGTCACGATCGCGCGGCTCCCCCTGTGGTGACGGCATAGACGCGGCGCTCCAGGCAGGCTCTGCTCTGACCTAGAACTTCCGATGCGCCTCCGGGCGCGTCCAAGCCGGGGGCACCATGACATTCAAACGATCTACGATTTTTTCTGTTCTGTCGTCGGCTGTCTTTGCCGCGGCCCTGAGCCTGGGCTCTGCCGCCCTGGCGGCCTGTCCGCCGGCGAATCCCGCCGCGGTCTCCGCCACGGTGCAGTCCATGTTCACGGCGCTGGCGAAAGGCGATGTGAAGACGGCCCGAACTTATATGGCGCCCAAATTCTATCTCTTCGACGGCGGCGTTCGGTTCGACGCCGACGGCATATTTGCCGCCATCCAAAAGGCGCAGCAGTCGGGCTCCACCTACGCATGGAACGTCACGGAGCCAGAGGTGCACTTCGCCTGCAACATCGCCTGGATCACCTATGTGAACCAAGGCGGCGTCACCACCGCAGGAAAGGAGACGCCCGTGACCTGGCTGGAATCCGGCATCCTCCGGCATGAGGCGGGGCGCTGGGTGATCCTGTTCATGCATTCCACGCGCGCGCCGACTCCTGCGCAGTAACGCCAAGCGGCGACGGTTCTCATCTCACCGCGCCAGCGTGGGCCGGAAGAGAAGCAATGCCTGCGGCGGCTGATCCATCGTGCTGCTATGCATCAACGTTCCTCGCACGGTGACATGCCGGCCGGCCATGTCGCGAAACGGTGGCGCGCGGTCGTCGGGAACGATCGTAACATGGCGCGTTTCGGGAACATCGCCCATCGCGGCGTTGCGATAGCAAAGCGGCTTGTCCAGCGTCAGCAGGGGATAGGTGTAGAGGCGTCCGTTGTGCACATTCCTGGCCTTGGCCAGAGAAACGACCCCGGACAATGTCACCGTCGCGCCTTCAGACAGGCAAGACGCCGCCGCGCCCGGCGGCGCGCTCGCCGCGATCAATGCCAAACACATCAAACAACGGGCGAGCCATGTCATCGGCCGGCAGCTCCTTGGCGCCGCCAAATTAGCGATGCCGTGTTGCGAAATCTATCGTGAAGGCCGGGAGCTCGCGGTCAAAGGACGTTAGCCGATGAACGTTGCACCGTCGTCCGTCCTGCTTCTTGATGGCCAGTGTTTCTGATAGGCTGCGCGCGCAGGGGACGCGCCGGAGCGGAATTCCAAATCGGCCGATGGAGCGTCAGGAGCAGCTCGGATGAAGCGGCCGTCTTGGTTCAAGTGGAAATTTCGCCGCAAGCCACCTGCTCTGACGGACTGCCCGAAATGCGGCAAAGACATGAGAATGGTCGACAAGAGCACGATGTCGGGCAACGACATGCGGACCTATCGTTGTGACGATTGCCAAGAAGAGCACATCATGAACTTCGGAACGGCGCTGTGGAAAGTCCTATCGGACGCCCGCGGATCGGACGAATAGCGCGCCGAAATTCGAGGCGCTGGCCGTCGCGCGGCCGTGCACGGTGTCGGAGCGACAGCAGCCACGGCTGAAGAACATTGCGCCGGGTTCTGCGTGGCCCCGTACTTCCCCTTATACGCCGTCCCGCGCTACCTTCCGCTCTTCGCCGTTTCCCGCAGCAGTTCCGCCAGATCATTCTGCCAGACCGCGGCCCAGGTGTGCGTGCTGTGGCCATGGGTCTTGTCGCTGATCGGGATGAGCACGAAGCGGCCGTGCTTGATCTTCTTCACCTCGGTCTGTGCGATGCCGAGTTCCGGCGGATTGATGAAGTCGTCTGCCGAATTCACCCACATCACATGCGCCTTGATCGCGCCGAGCTTGGACGACGGATCGTAATTGCGCGACGAGTCCACCTGATAGAGGAGGTCGTCGGCGTCGAGGCCGGCCAGCTCCTTGGCGGTGAAATCGGCGAGGAACTTATCGGCCGCCGCGCGGGTGGGATATTCCTTCTGCATCAGCACGGGCGCACTTCCGGCCATGACGAGCATGTCGGTCGCGACGCGTAGGCCCATCTTGGGCTCCGTCTTGTAATCGCCGTTGTCCCATGCCGGATCGTTTTCGATGCCGTCGATCAGCATCTTGCGCCATATCCGGTTGCGGCCGGCGATCTCGATGGGCAGGCAGGCGAGCGGCATCAGCCCATCGACGAAGTCCGGATAGGCCTCGCCCCAGATGAAGCTGTGCATACAGCCCATCGACGTGCCCATGACGATGCGCAGGTGATCGACGCCGAGGCCCTGCGTCACGAGCGCGTGTTCGGCTGTGACCATGTCGTCGTAGTCGTAATGCGGGAAGCGCATGCGCAAGCCGTCGCTCGGCTTGGAGGATTTGCCGTGACCGATATCGTCCGGGAGGATGATGTAATAGCGCGCCGGATCGAGAAGGCCGCCCGGCACAAAGAGCACGTCGGCGAATTGCGGCCGCAGGAACTGGTGCCCATCGCCGCCGGTGCCGTGCAGGATCAGCACAGCATTGGTGACGTGCCCGGCCGCATCGCGGCGCGGCGTGCCCAGCGTCGTGTAATGCAGGCGCAGTTCCGGCAGAGTTTCGCCGGACTGGAAGCGAAAATCGCGAACGGTGAAGTCGCCTTCCTTGGTCTTGAAGACCGGCGCGTTCTGCGCAAACGCCGCGCCGGCGGCCACTGAAAGACCCATGGCCAAAAGGACGGCCGCGGTCAGACCGTAAATCTTGCGAAGCATGCGAACTCCCCTGTTCCCGTCTGGAGATATTGTCGCCTTGCGGCCCTTTGGGAAACCGCCCAGCCGAGCTGTGCGGTCACGCATTCGTGAGAAGCGGCCGGCCTTGGTCCGCCGCGTGCCCGCATTGTAGCGTGTCGAGCGATGCACCTGGGGGCTTATTTCATGGGAAATCTCCGTTTTCTCGTTCCGCTCGCTTTCCTGGCGGCATCTATCGCCGCGCCTCACGAGGCCAAAGCCGCGGGCAATGATTTCACGATGGCGCAGGTGCTCGATTATCCCTTCGTCAGCGATCTCACCGCCTCGGCGAACGGCGCGCGCATCGCCTGGGTGCGGAACCTGCGCGGCGCGCGGAACGTCTGGGTGGCGTCGGGTCCCGACTTCAAGCCGGTGCAGGTCACGCACTACACCGAGGACGACGGACAAGAGATCACGCAGCTCACCTTCTCGCCGGACGGCAGCGAGCTCGTCTATGTGCGCGGCGGCGATCATGATGCGAACTGGCCGGCGGCGGGCAATCTCGCCCCCGATCCGGCGTCTTCGACGCAACAGCCCAAGGTGACGATCTGGCAGGCCTCGCTGTCGGGCGGCGAGCCGGTCCAACTCGCCGAGGGCGATGCGCCGGCACTGTCCTCGCGCCAGCAGCTCGCCTACATCAAGGACGATCAGGTGTGGTCGGTGACGCTGGGCGGCACCGACAAACCGGCGCGTCTGTTCTTCGATCACGGCAAGGACGGTTCGCTGCACTGGTCGCCGGACGGCAGCAAGCTCGCCTTCGTTTCCAACCGCGACGATCATGCCTTCGTCGGGGTCTTCGTTTCGGCGGACAAGCCGCTGCTGTATCTGGCGCCGTCGACCAATTTCGATCTTATGCCGCGCTGGTCGCCCGACGGCACGAGGATCGCCTTCGCGCGCAGGCCTGGTGACGGCGGGCCGCCGGTACCGATCCTGAAACAGACGCCGCAGCCGTGGTCGATCTGGGTGGCAAATGCGGATGACGGCACCGGACATGCGGTGTGGCAAAGCCCCGACACGCTGGCCGGCTCCTATCCCGACACGCAAGGCGATGCGAACCTGCATTGGGCGGCCGGCGACCGGCTCGTGTTCATGGCGTTTCTCGACAACTGGCCGCATCTCTATTCCGTTCCGGCTTCCGGCGGAGAGGCGATGCTGCTGACGCCGGGCGCCTATATGGTCGAGTACGTCACCGAAAGTCTCGACGGCCGCTCCATGATCTACACCGCCAACACCGGCACGACGCCGGGCGACGGCGACCGCCGCCACGTCTTCCGCGTGCCGGTCGACCGCGCTACGCCGCAACCGTTGACCACGGGCGACACGATCCAGTGGCAGCCGGCTGCCGCTGCCGGCGATCGCGTGGCGTTCCTGACATCTTCGGCGCAACAGCCGCCGTCGGTCGGCATGGTCGATCTGGATGGCAACCACCGCGAAGCGCTGGACACCGGGCCGCTGCCCGACGACTTCCCGGTCGCGGCGCTCGTGACGCCGAAGCCGGTTGCCTTCAAGGCGGCGGACGGCACGACGATCCACGGGCAGTTGTTCCAGCATGACGACGCAGGCGGCGCGCAACCCGGGATCATCTTCGTACATGGCGGGCCGTCGCGGCAGATGCTGCTGGGCTGGCACTACATGGATTATTACAGCAATTCCTACGCCGTGAATCAGTATCTGGCGAACCACGGCTTCACGGTGCTCTCGGTCAATTACCGGCTCGGCATCGGTTATGGCCGTACCTTCTACCAGCCCGATCATGCCGGACCGGCGGGGGCGTCCGAATATCAGGACGTGCTGGCGGGCGCACATTTCCTGCAAGGCGTCCGCGGCGTCGACGGCAAGCGCATCGGCATCTGGGGCGGCTCCTATGGCGGCTATCTCACGGCGCTGGCGCTGGCCCGCAACTCCGACATCTTCAAGGCCGGCGTGGACATGCACGGCGTCCACGACTGGTCGCGCTTCATCGACGACTGGTTTGGCAAGGCCACACCGCGCTACGAAAAAGGCGACCGCGAACAGGCGATGAAGGTCGCCTGGGACTCGTCACCGGATTCCGCCATCGATCGCTGGAAGTCGCCGGTGCTGCTTATCCAGGGCGACGACGACCGCAACGTTCACTTCGAGCAGACCATCGACCTGGCGCGCCGGCTCGAGGCGCGGCACCTGCCGTATCAGGAGCTGGTCATACCCGACGAGATCCACGGATTTCTGCGTCACATTTCCTGGCAGCGTGCGGACATCGCCACCGTGGACTTTCTCGGCGCCAAGCTCGGCGCACCATAGCGGCAGGGCATAGGCCGGTGCGGCGCCGGTCACCGCCGTCTTGCAAAGTGCGGCGTTGGGGTATACACTGTATACCTAATGAAGAAAAAACCGGCAGAACGACAGGAACCGACGCGCGACCGCCTGCTGGACGCGGCCCGCGCCCTGTTCGACCAGGAGGGCGTGGACGGCCTTTCGATGCGGCGCATCGCGGACGCCGTCGGCATCACGCCGATGGCGATCTACAAGCACTATGCCAACAAGGACGCGTTGGTGGATGCGCTGATGCTGGACGGGTTCGCCGTCTGGGAAGCGCGCGCCCGCGCCATCAAGGCGCGCGATCCGGTGGCGTGGCTGGAGAAGCTTCTCGCCGCCTTCCTCGATTTTGCGCTTAACGAGCCGCGCCGCTACGAAGCGGCCTTCCTGCTGCCCGCCAGCCGCGCGCGGCGCTATCCCGACGATTTCGCAGCGGGACGCTCGCCCGTCATCAGCATGGCTTACGAACAGATCAAAACGGCGCAGGCGCAAGGCCTGATCGACGACACGCCCGCCGCCGAGATCGCGCTGACCGTGGCGGCGCTGGGGCAAGGCCTGGTTTCGATGTACCGAGCCGACCGCTTCGTCGGCGAGCGTGAATTCCGCGACGCCTATCGCCGCACCATGCGGCGCTGTTTCTTCTCCTTTCTGACGCGACCGATGGAGTGACGCCATGATCGTTGTGTTGTGCGCCGTATTGTCGGGCGCGATGTTCTATGTCTCGCAAGGCCTCGACAATGTCTGGCTGCTGGCTTGGATTGCGCCGACGCCGCTGCTGTGGCTGGCATATCGCGATGCGCCGCGCTGGCAGGTGTTCGCAGCGAGCTTCGCCGCCTTTGCGTGCGGGCAGATCTACATGGTGCAATGCTATTGGGGAATGCTGCCGCCGATCGTCATCGCGCCCTTGGAAATCGTGATGTGCGGGCTGTTTCCGCTGGCGGTGTTGTTCGCCGGCGAAGCGCTGCGCCGGTTGTCGCCGCTCGCCGCGCTGATCGCGTTTCCAGTCTTCTGGACGGCGGTCGAGTACGGCATCGGGCTCGTCTCGCCGCATGGCAGCTTCGGTTCTCTCGCTTATGCAGAGGTGTCGTTTCCCGCCGGCATCCAGATCGCGTCGCTGTTCGGCTTGTATGCGGTGACGCTCATGCTCTGCCTGTCGGCCAATGCCGTGGCGCTGCTGGCGCGGCGTCATTGGGTTGAGGGCGGGGTAGGCGTTGCCGTGTGTGCGCTGGTGCTGGTCTTTGGCGCCGTGCGTCTGGCCGAGCCGAGCGGACCGAGTGTGCGTGTCGCGGCGCTGGCCGACGCCGACACCTGGCACGTAGAAAACAGAACGGGCACGCTGGCGGCTTCGACAGCGACGACGCGGATCTATGCGGCGGCCATCCGGTCGCCCGCCTTGCGCGGCGTAAAGGTCTTCGCCATCCCCGAAGGTGCGGTGCAGATGCGCGAAGAATGGCAGAGCACGGTGCTGGCGCCGCTGGCCTCGGCGGCCAAAGCCGCTCACGCGCTCGTCCTGGCAGGGACCTATGTTCCGGCGCCGTCACAGAACCGCGCCTTTGCCTTCTTGCCCAGCGGCGGGGCCGAGACCTATGCCAAACGCCACCTGCTCGCGCCGTTCGAGACGGAGGCGCCCGGCCGCGGGCTTGGCTTGCTGGGGCATGGATATGCCACGCAGATCTGCAAGGACATGGATTTTCCCGGCACGGTGCGCGGCACTGCGGAACACGGCGTGCGGCTGATGATTGTGCCGGCGAACGATTTCGACCGCGACGGTTGGATACATGCACGCATGGCGATCATGCGCGGCGTGGAGAACGGTTTTGCCGTGCTGCGCTCCGCCTTCAACGGGCTGGAAACAATCTCCGACGCGCAGGGGCGCATCCTGGCCGTGGCAGGGACGTCGCGTCCGGGCATGGTGACGGTGGCCGCGGAGCTGCCTCTGGGACCGGGGCCGACGCTCTACACCCGCATCGGCGACGTGTTCGCATGGCTGTGCATCGCGGTATCGCTGGCGATCGCGGGAGTGATGCTGGCGCGCCGGGTTCCCCGATAGGACGGCGTTCACGCCTTGGGGTAATGCGTCTCCAGCACCTTGGTGCAGGCTTCCACCGCGGCGAGGAACCCGTCGGTGATGCGGCCAGTCTTCGCGGCGGCGGTGAAGTCGGCGATGATGTCGTCCCACGTCTTCTGCGGGATGCGCAGATCGACGTCGCGGTCGGTCACTACCTCGACATAGCGCTCGCCGGTCGAGACGAAAAACAGGATGCCGGGTTTGTGATCGTTCTGCGCCAGCACGCGCGCCGCGAAGGCGTGATGCGCCATGGCGCGGGCATGAGCGTGTTTGACGCGCTTCGGCACCACCTTCAAGCGCAGCGGCAGCCAGTCGAGCGCCAGTGATGCGACAGCGAACACCGCCGCGCCGGCGAAGAACGCGTCACGCAGTGAAAGCTCCGGCCAGAACAGCGCCAGCACGCCGAGCACCGTGAAGCCGACGACGGCGCCGTAGACCAGCGGGTAAAGCGCGTAACGGTCGCTGACATGCATGGTCGTCAAGATGAAGCGAGCATGGGTGCGCGCTTCGGCGGCCTCGCAGGCCGCATGCAGCTTGGCGCGTTGCTCGGAAGAGAGGGGGGAATGTATCACCAACTTCCCGAAGCGCCTCCACCGCCGAAAGAACCGCCGCCGCCGGAGAACCCTCCGCCGAAGCCGCCGCCACCGCCGAAACTGCCGCCGCCAAAGCCGCCGCCGCGTCCGATGCCGCCGAGCCCGCCGAGGAACAGCAGTGGCCAGAAGAAGCGCCCGAAGACGATCCAGATGAAGATCATGATCAGGAAGATCGGAATGCCGCCGTGATGTCTTTGCTGCTGCTGATCGGGCAGCGGTTGCGGCAGTGAATCCGCATTCGAAATCTTGGCGCCCAACGCCTGCAGCACCTGCACCGTGCCGGCAAGCACGCCGTCATCGTAATCGCCCTTGCGGAAATAGGGCAGCATCGTGTTCTGGATGATGAGCGCAGATTGCGCGTCGGTCAGTTGTCCTTCCAGGCCATAACCGGGGTCGATGCGCACCTTATGTTCGTTCGGTGCGATCGTGATCACGACGCCGTTGTTCTTGCCCTTTTGCCCGATGCCCCAGGCGCGACCGAGCTGATAGCCATAGGTGTCGATGTCGTAGCCCTGCAGCGACTTGACCGTCACCACGACGATCTGGTCGCCCGTCTGCTGTTCCATCGCGGCGAGCAAGCCGGTTAGCTTCTCCTGCGTGTCCTGCGACAGGATCCCGGCATCGTCGACGACGCGCCCGGTGAGTGCCGGAAAACTGGGAGCGGCGCGCGCCACGCCGGCCGCCAGAACGAAGGCGGCCAGCATGACCAGGAATGCTTGCGCGAGATGCCGCGCTTTGTGTGTCATCAGAAGCTGACCTTAGGCGCCGACTGATCCTGCTGACTGGCGGTGAAGGTCTGATACGGCTTGGCGTTGGGATAGAGGATCGCGGCGATCCAGCGGCTCGGGATGGTGCGCAGCGTGGTGTTGTAGACCTGCACGGCGGCGATGTAGTCGCGGCGCGCGACCGCGATGCGGTTCTCGGTACCTTCCAGCTGCGCCTGCAGGACCAGGAAGTTCTGATCGGCCTTCAACTGCGGATAGGATTCGCTGACGGCCAGCAAACGCCCCAGCGCGCCGGACAGTTGCGCCTGGTTCTGTTCGAACTGATGGAAGGCCTGCGGGTTGGACAGGATATTCGCCGGCAGCACCATCTGCGTCGCCTTGGCGCGCGCTTCGGTTACTTCGGTCAGGGTTTTCTCTTCATGCGTCGCGTAGCCTTTGACCGTCGCGACCAGATTGGGGATCAGGTCAGCGCGACGCTGATATTCGTTCTGCACCTGGCTCCAGGCGGCCTTGACCTGTTCGTCCTGCGTCGGCACGGCGTTGACGCCGCAGCTGGCGAGACCCAGGCCCACCAGGCACACGGCCGCGACACGGACTGCAATCTTCGTAAACCTGTTCGACATGACGAATCTCTCCCCAGCAGGCTGAACTTACGACGGAACAGCATGCCCTCTTGCTTCGGCCCCATCCAGCCGTCCGTCAAGAAGGCGGTCTCATAAAAAAGACGCCGGAGCGGTTTCCCGCCCCGGCGATGAGCTTGGGATGCCCGCGAGTGTTGGGGGGCGCGGGACGGAGCCACGGGGAGCAATAATGCTCCCCAGGCTCCCGCGAAGGGGGGCCTTCGCGCCGGCGGGCCTTGGGGGAAAGGCGCCGCCATAGCTTTTAAATAGGGTGCGATTTTGCAGTTTCAATAGTGCCAGTCTTTGGCTTCCCGGACCAAAAAGTCGCGGAAGGCGGCGACGCGCTTGGACTGCCGCAGCGCATCGGCATAGACGAGGTGAACGTCGAAACAAGGGCCTGGAATATCAGGCAAAATACGAATGAGCTCGGGGTGCTCGGCAGCGACATAATCCGGCACGGCGGCGATGCCCATACCCGACAACGCTGCGCCAAGGATACCTGTCACATTATTAATCCGTATCACGCGGCCTTTATGGACCGGCCGGGCGATACGGCGCGTCTGATCGATCAGCCAATTGACCTCGCGGATTTCCGGCGCAGCGGTCTCGCCGTAGCCGATAACCGTGTGCTCGACCAGATCGTCGGCGGCCTTGGGCGTGCCATGCGCCGACAGATAATCGGTCGTCGCATAGACGTGATAGTGCACGGTGAACAGCTTGCGCTGGATCAGGTCAGCCTGCACCGGCGCCCGCATGCGGACGGCCAGATCGGCCTCACGCTGGGCGAGATCGAGTTCGCGATCTTCCATCACCAGATGGAGTTCTATCTCCGGACATTCGGCGAGGAATTTCTTGAGGCGCGGAACCAGCCAGTAGGCACCGATGCCGTGACTCGTCGTGACCTTCAAGGTGCCGCGCGGTGCTTCGCGCACGTTCTTGAGCGCTTCCTCGGCCTGTGCCAAGCGGGTGAGGACGTCGCTCACCGCGGCATACAGCATTTCGCCTTCGTCGGTCAGCGTCAGCCCGCGGGCATGGCGCTGGAACAGCGGCGTGGTGATCTCGTCTTCGAGGGCGCTGATCTGGCGGCTCACCGCAGACTGGCTGAGGGTCAGCATCTGGCCGGCATGCGTAAAACTTCCCGCCGATGCCACAGCATGGAAGATTCGCAATTTGTCCCAGTCCATCAGTGCGCCCCCGCCAGAAACCGCTCAGCTTCAAGCGCCGCCATACAACCCATGCCCGCAGCGGTAACCGCCTGGCGGAAGACCTTGTCTTTCACGTCGCCGGCCGCAAACACGCCCGGGATGCTCGTCTGGGTCGAATCCGGCGCGGTCTTGATATAGCCGGTCTCGTCCATTTCGAGTTGACCTTTGAACAGCGCCGTGGCCGGCGAATGACCGATGGCGACAAACAGCCCGTCGATCGGAATTGTCTGTGTCTCGCCGGTCTTGCGATTCCGCAGGACGGCGGCTTCGACGCCTTTCGGCTCTTCGCTGCCGAGAATATCTGCGATCTCGTTGTCGTAGACGATGTCGATTTTCTTGTTACCTTCCAGGCGCATAATGTTGGTTTTGTCGCAGCGTAGGGCGTCGCGGCGGTGCACCAGCGTCACATGATCGGCAAAATTGGTCAGAAACAGAGCTTCTTCCGCCGCTGTGTTGCCACCGCCGACGACGGCGACCTTCTTGCCGCGGAAAAAGAAGCCGTCGCAGGTGGCGCAGGCCGATACCCCGAAACCCTGAAATTTTTGCTCCGACGGCAGCCCAAGCCAGTTGGCCTGGGCGCCGGTGGCGATGATCAGCGTGTCGGCTGTGTAGCGGTCGCCGGAATCGCCGATCAGCGTGAAAGGCCGCTTGGCCAGATCGACGGCGGCGATCATGTCCTGGACGAAATTGGTGCCGAGATGCCGGGCCTGCTCTTCCATTTGCTGCATGAGCCATGGTCCCTGGATCGCTTCGGCGAAGCCCGGGTAGTTCTCGACCTCGGTGGTGATCGTCAACTGACCACCCGGCTGCAGTCCGGCGATTAGGGTTGGCTCAAGCATGGCGCGCGCCGCGTAGATCGCGGCTGTGCAGCCGGCAGGACCGCTACCGAGGATCACGACTTTTGAATGGGCGGACACCGGCTTTATCGCTTTCGTTCCGGACACAAGCGGGCGCCCGACGCGCCAAAGCCTCATGCCCCTCGGTTGATATGGTAATTCATATCGGGAGCGCGCAGCGAAACGTCAAGCGCGCCCGATCCGATAGAGGAGACATGGGCTTAGGGCCGCCCCTATGGGCGCCGTTAGGGAAACCCGACGACTCATTTTCGTACTTTTTCGTCCATCGGGCTGTAGAAATATTATTGCTCATATGGCCCGGATTGGGTTAAAAGCCGCTCGTTTCCATTTACCGGGGTCCCCCGTGGAGCATCACAAGCTCGATTCCATCGATCTACGCATCCTTGCAGAACTTCAGGCTGACGGCCGTATCACCAACGTTGAACTGTCACATCGCGCCAAGATCACGGCGCCGCCTTGCCTGCGGAGAATGCGGGCGCTCGAGAAGGCGGGCTATATCCTGGGCTATCACGCGGACCTCGACGCCAAGCAGCTTGGCTTCGAAGTTACGGGTTTCGCCTTCGTGGGGCTTGCGAGCCAGCACGATCACGAACTGCGTGAGTTCGAGGAGCATGTGAGGTCCTGGCCCACGGTGCGCGAATGCTACATGCTATCGGGCGAAGTGGATTTCATTCTCAAATGCGTGGCGAAGGATCTGTCCGCATTCCAGAATTTCATCACCTCGACGCTGACCGCCGAGAAGAACGTCGCCAGCGTGAAGACGGCCCTTGTCATCCACTCCGCGAAGAATGAGCCCGGGGTGCCGATGGAGATCAAAGGCTAAAGGCATCCGAGACGCGGGGCATGGTAAGCCGCCCCGACCGTCCGTAAGCTCTGGCCCGTCAGCACGCTGAGGGCCTCATGGGCAAGCACGCCATTTCCGCTCTGCAGATTGGTTCCGAGCCGGGCGGCACCGGGCGGACGCTGGAGAAGATCCTCAGCTTCGAGAAGCAGATCAAGGGCATGTCGGCGCGTCTCGTGGTGATGCCCGAAGCGCTGCTCGGCGGCTATCCCAAGGCGATGGATTTCGGGGCGCGTGTCGGTTTCCGCACGCCGGAAGGACGCGACGCCTTTGCCCGCTACTGGGAGCAGGCGATCGATGTGCCTGGCCCGCAGACGGACGTGCTGGCGGCGCTCGCCCGCCGGACGGCCGCGTCGCTGGTGGTCGGCGTCATCGAAAAGGCGAACACGACGCTGTTCTGCACGGCGCTGTTCTTCACTGCCGACGGCGGACTGGTGGCCAAACACCGCAAGCTCATGCCCACGGGGAGCGAGCGGCTCATCTGGGGACAGGGCGACGGTTCCACAATGCCGGTCGTCGAAACGCCGGCAGGACGGCTTGGCGCGGCGATCTGCTGGGAAAACTATATGCCGCTGCTCCGCGCGGCGATGTACGCGAAAGGCATTGAAGTCTGGTGTGCACCGACCGTCGACGAACGCGAAATCTGGCAAGCGACGATGCGGCACGTGGCCTATGAAGGACGGTGTTTCGTCGTCAGCGCCTGTCAGTATGTGCCGTCGCCCGATGCGCTCGGCGCCGTTCACGAGAGCTGGCCCCATGACAAGACTCTCATCAGAGGCGGCAGCGTCATCGTATCGCCGCTCGGCGACGTGATCGCCGGGCCGGTCTATGACGCCGAGCAACTCGTGACGGCCGAAATCGATCTGCGCGACATCGTCAGAGGGCGCTATGACCTCGATGTCAGCGGACATTACGCCAGACCGGACATATTCCACCTCGAGGTGGATGAAACGGCCCGCACTTCGCAGCGGCCCCTGTCGCCGTCTGCCGTTTCAGCGACGCCCGCCGACGACGTGTGAGGCTGTGATTTGCCGCGTCGCTAGGCGGTGCCAGCCAAGAGGCTCTTGCGCCTGCCATAGGCGAGATAGACCAGAATCCCGATGGCGTTCCAGATGAAGAACAGATGCTGCGTCAGTCCGGGCAGGCTCCAGAAGAGGTAAAGGCAGCCGGCGATCGCCGCGGGGCCCACCAGCCACCAGAGCGGCACGGAAAAGACGCGTTTGCGCTTGGGATCACGCAGGCGCAACAGGATCATCGACAGCGCCACGGCGACGAAGGCGCAGAGCGTGCCGGCATTGGCAAGTTCGGCGATCAATTTCAGCGGCGCCCAGCCGGCGATGACAGCGGCAACGACGCCGGTAAAGATCGTCACGGCGACCGGCGTGCCGGTCTTGGCGCTCACTTTCGCCAGTCTTGGCGGCAGCAAGCGGTCGCGCGCCATGACGAAGAAGATGCGGCTCTGGCCGTACATGAAGACCATGACGACGGTCGGCAGCGCGACGATGGCGGCACCCGCCACGACGGTCGCCCAGAACGGGTGCTGCAGAGTTCGCAGGATCAGCGCCAGCGGCTCGGCGCTCTTGGAGATGTCGTTTGCCGGCAAGGCGCCGATCGCGGCCGCAGCCACCGCCATGTAGATCAGTGTGCATAGGATCATCGAACCGACGATGCCGATGGAGAGATCGCGGCCGGGATTGTGCGCCTCCTCGGCGGCGGTGGAGATCGTGTCGAAGCCGTAGAAGGCGAAGAAGATCAGCGAGGCGGCGGGCAGCACGCCGAGCTTGGTGCCGTCGGCGGTCAGCGTGGACCAGCCGTAGGGCATGAAGGGATGGAAATGCGCCATGTCGAAGGCGGGCAGGGTGAGCGCAATGAACACCGCCAGCGCCAAGAGTTTCACCAGCACCAAGACAAAGTTCACCGTGGCGCTCTCGCGCGTGCCGGCCGCCAGAAGCGCCGCCACGGCCAGCGAGATCGCGATGGCGGGAACGTTGAGGAAGCCTCCCGCCGACGGACCGGCCAACAGCATCGCCGGCAGCGGAATATGCCAATAGGTGATGACGCCCGCGGCGTAAGCCGACCAGCCCACGGAGACGGCGGCGCAGACCACCGTATATTCCAGGATCAGGCTCCAGCCGACGAACCAGGCAATGGGTTCGCCCATCACCACATAGCTGTAGGTGTAGGCGCTGCCGGCCGCCGGCATCATCGTCGCCATCTCGGCATAGGCGAGCGCCGCGCAGGCGCTCACCAACCCGGCGATCACAAAGGAGATGATCACCGCCGGCCCGGCCAAGCCGGCGCCGATGCCCGTCAACGTGTAAATGCCGGTGCCGACGATGGCGCCGACGCCCAAGGCCACAAGATGCGGCCAGTGCAGCGACGGCTTGAGCTGCTCGTCGGCATGGTTGTCCATGACGCCGTCGATGGCTTTGCGCCTGCCGAAGATGCTCATAACCCCCCGCTAACCCGTCACATACCAAGTGCAAACTGGACGGTAACCAATTCGCCTTAACCTAGCGATATGGTCAGATATCTCCACCCCTATTTGGCGGCGGGGCTTTGCGGTGCTGCCAACATCTTCGTGATCGGTTCCGCAACGGCAACGATTTCAAGTGGCCGTCGGCCGGGCCGGAAATAAAGGCGGCGGCATGAAAATGCGCGCTGTCCTCATACCTGTTTGCATGCTCGGCTGCATTGGGTACGCCGCGGGCGCGGATTTCCATTTCGAAGGTTTTGCCGACCTGCGTCTGATCGTGCCATCGACACAGGGCTCCTATTACTACGGCGACCTCGGCAAGACGCGTTACGGCTACGACGACGGCAAGGTTGCCGCAGAGCTCAGCGACATCGTCGGCGAGGAGAGTGTGCAGATTCGTCCGGCGTTGACGGCCGTGGCGACCGGGCGTGTCAGCACGCATTATGGACCGGCCGTCGATTTGATCGAAGCCTATGCGCGCTATCAGCCATCGTCGACGACGGCATGGCTCTGGTCGGTGAAAGCGGGCGCGTTCTTTCCTCCGATTTCGCTGGAGAACGACCAGATCGGCTGGACCAGCGCCTGGACGATCACGCCGTCCGCGATCAACAGCTGGGTCGGCTACGAGCTCCGCACCATCGGTGCGGAAGGCACGCTGGAGTGGCGCCATGCCGGCGGTGTGTTGACGATGAACGGCGCGGTTTTCGGATGGAATGATCCGGCCGGCGTGCTGATGGCCGATCGCGGCTGGAGCTTCGACGACCGGGTCTCGGGGCTTCTGGAGCACGAACGCATTCCCGACGCGATGGCAGCAAGCTTGCGCAGGACGCCGCCGATCCAGACCAGACTTTTCAGCGAGATCGACAACAGCCCGGGCTGGTACGCCAAGCTGTCTTGGATGCAGGCCGGGCTAGGTCATGTCGAGGTCATGCATTACGACAACAACGCCGATCCATCGGCGAAGACGGACGGTCAGTTCGCCTGGCACACGCGTTTCTGGGATATCGGATACCGCAAGCAGATCGGTAATCTGGCTCTGTTGGCACAGGCAATGACCGGTAGCACGGAAATTCGCCCAGCACCGCTACGCCGCAATACAACGAATTTTGCAGCGGCTTATATTTTGGCGGGATTGGATATCGATCCCTGGCGGCTTGCGGCGCGTTTTGATGCATTCCGCACGCACACGTTGGCGGCGACGCCGTCGCTGCAGAACGAGGACGGCACCGCAGGAACGGTTTCGGCGACTTGGTTCGCGACCACTTGGCTGCAATTAACCGGTGAGATCCTTGTCGTGGATTCCATGCGGCCCCAGCGCACGCTGGCCGGAGATCCGGCCCGGGCAACGGAGACGCAAAGCCAGCTTCTGGCCCGCGTCTACTTCTGACACAACGCTTCATTGCGCTGTTTGAACGACGGCTCGTAGGGGACTCGTCGTTTCCGATCAAGCTCATACCAAGAAGCGCCGACCTGTTGTCGTGGTCGTTCAAGTTCATGTGATGCAAGCTCTGGGGACGGTCGCAGAGAACGCCACGCCGTGCCATAATCGACGACAACAGCAAAAGGGAGAGGGAACATGATGCGCCATTGCGTTTTCGCCGTCGCCGCAGCGGTTCTGCTGACCACTGGCATCGTCGCCGCGCCCGTGCCGTCCTACATCAGGACCGCGCTCGCCGACCCGGCGCGGCCGCAGGCGGATGTCCAGCGCGACGCCGAGCGCAAACCAGCCGACATGCTTATCTTCGCCGGCATCAAGCCCGGCATGCATGTGATGGATATGATCCCGGGCGGCGGATATTTCACCCGCATCTTCGCCAAGGCGGTCGGGCCGACGGGCTGGGTCTATTCTTTCCAGCCGACCGAGCTGGATCACTTCTCCAAGGACAAGAAGCCCGCGATATATGCCGTCGCTGCCGACTATCCAAACGTCAGCGTCATTCATGAGTCCATCAACAAGCTGTCGGCGCCGGAAGCGCTCGATGTCGTGTGGACGTCGCAGAATTATCACGACCTCAAGGACCCGTTCTTTGCGCCCGCGGACACCGCGCTGGTGAACAAGGCCGTCTACGACGCGCTCCGGCCGGGCGGCATCTACATCGTGCTCGACCATTCGGCGCCGAAGGGATCGGGCATCAGTGATACCGACACGCTGCATCGCATCGACGAAGCCGTGGTGAAGAAAGAAGTCGAGGCTGCGGGCTTCAAGCTGATCGGCGAAAGCAATGTCCTGCGCAATCCCAAGGATCCCCGCACGATCAAGGTGTTTGATCCGTCGATCCGCGGACACACCGACCAGTTCATCCTGAAATTCCAGAAGCCGATGAAATAGCCAACCTGCGTAACAAGTCCAGGAGGAATGCCATGCGTATTTCAGCCGCCGCGGCGATAGCCGCGATTCTTTTCGCCGCGCCGGCTTTGGCGCAAGCCACGCAAGTCGAGCGGCTCAAGGGTACGATCGTGTCATTCGCTCCTGCGACGCAAATGTTGCAGATGAAAACCGATGCGGGGGAGGCCAAGACGGTCACGTTGCTGCCTGGCGCCCGCATTATTGCCAATCAGAAGGCGACGCTGGCGGACATAAAGCCCGGCGACTTCGTTGCCTCGGCTGGGCTCAAGAAGGCCGACGGCAAGATACATGCGCAGGAGGTCCGCATCTTTCCCGAAGCCCTTCGTGGCGCGGGGGAGGGGCAGTATCCGATGGACACTCCCAACCGCAGCATGACCAACGCGACCGTGGAGGCCGTGAACGGAGCCAGCGTCTCCGCCAAGGCCGGAACGCTGAAGCTAACGTTCCACGGCTCCGCCAAGAACGCGGCCGGAGAATGCACCGGCCACGCAACGGGACCGGGCAAAGGTACCTGCACGGGCCAGACCGAAATCGTGGTCGGCCCAGATGTGCCAGTGACGAAGTGGATTCTGGGCGACGCTTCCTGGCTGCAATCGGGCAAGGCCGTGTCACTGTTCGCCATGGTCGGCAGCGACGGTAAGTTGTCGTCGCATGGCGTTGTCGTCGAGCATGACGGGCTCAAGCCATTGCCGTGAGACCGATGACAGACGACAGACGATGTCGCGGGCAACTCCAGATCGGCGCCTTACCTGTGGGCGTCGCACCGGTTGGAATGGTCCTGCTGGGGGCGCTAGCCCTGGGTGCACTGTCCATCGGGGCGCTCGCAATAGCTCGGATGGCCATCGGCCGCGTGGCCGTCGGCCATTTGCATCTGAAAAGCGCGCAGATCGACGAACTTACCGTGCGCCGCCTGCGAGTTCTTTCAGATAACCGTTGATCTCGTCGTGGAGACCTGGGCCCTTCAGGTGCGCGAGTTGATACAAGCTGTGATGTTGCGCAGCCAGCTGCACGACCCGATAACCGACATAATAACCTGACCGCTGCGGGATACCGTCGGCGCTGGCGCGCTTGCTGCCGCCTTCGAAGTACTCTGCGTACAAAGGCGGATTGGGCGTATCGTTGTTGCGCAGCGCCCGTGCCAGGCGTTTGATCATCGGCGGCGCGCGCTTGGCCAGATCCGGCGAAATCATGACGTCGGCCAATGAGGACTGCGGATTCAACTGGGCGCTCATATATGTCGCCAGCCCTTCCGCCCACAGAGTTCGCCATATCGCCTGACGGTCGCCGGGATCGTCGCTGAAGCCGGCGGCTTGGAAATTGTAGCGGTGGAATAGTTCATGGGCGATGACGACGGGAAGTTCCCCTTGCGTCTCGAACTCCGCCATCGTGTCCACACCGATAACCAGTGCCGGATGACCGGCGACCACGCGTCCGGCGCCGTCAAGACTGCCCAGGGATGCCATCAGATAGACGGGAAAGTCGCAGCGGAAATCGGGAAAGGTTTTTTGAAAATGGGCCAAGAAGACGGGAAGTTTCCGCACCAGGTCGCGTTCGACGGCCTGTCCTCGCAGCCCATTTTTCCTCGCCGCCGCCATCGCCACGACCGAAAGCTCGTCGAGCGCCCGCACATTCCCGTTGCCGAGAACGTTGCCGGTGTACAGCTCGGGGAATTGCGCCAAAACCGTCTTCCGGAATGCGGCTGCCTGTTCGACAGGCGTCATCGTCGATGCGCGCTGCACCAGTGGCCAGAAGGCAGCTGTCGCGTCGACGATCGGGCAATTCGCCGCGGACGCGGCCGTCGCGAGTGCAGACAGAGATAACAGCGAAGCCACGACGAAGTTGCGCATGCTCCAGCCTGTTATCAATGCTGCTGCTTCAGCCATGCGTCGATCGCCGGCAGGCGCTTGGCGCGCACCATCGCCGCATAGGTGATCGTCGCTACGGCTCGTACGGTGGGGCTGCGCGCGGTCGTGGAGATATGTGCATCCGCATAGGCCTGCAGCTTAGGAATGATCGCGGGGTCGTAGGAATTCGACGCGAGCTCAGGCGCGAACTCATTGCGGCTATCCGGCTCGAGCGCGGCGTTGATCGCATCGACATGGGCTGCGGCGAAATCAAGCGCCATCTTCGGATGGTTGACGGCGACGGAGGCGACGATGGCAGGCCGCATGGTCACCGGCGCTTCATCTGTCAGAGCAATGTCGAGCGCGCGCGCCGCCAGTGTCCGGTCGTGGACGCTGCCGAGGAGCCGATAGTACTGACGCTTCTCGAGCGAACTTTGCGTGTTCATGGCGAGGGTGTGAAGCTGCCCCCAGGTGGTCGCGTCGGCATGCTCGGCGACGATGGACAGCACGCTGCTGCGCAAATCGCCGGTCAGACCTCCGGGGTTCTTCAAATAGGTCGCGAAGCGCGCGCGCGCCGCAGCGATCACAGACGGATCGTCAAGCTGGCTTAGCGCCGCCAGCAGCTCGCTGCGCAGCATTGGCATATTGGCGTCTTCGCCGGCTCTCGGTGTCCAGCCGACCGCTGCGAAGAGCGGCTGCAGCACGCGCAGGCCGTAGGCGCGGAATGCGGCACGCCCGGGTAGGTCGCGATAGAGCGCATCAACGCCGCTGACTTGTTCGGCAACATCAGCGAGGACGCTGGGGTTCATGCCGGCGCGTGCCTGGCCGATCAGCGCCAGCACATCGGTTATCGGCTGGTAGCCGGCATAACCGAGAGCCTTTTCGTCATTGAGTAGTCCAAGTTGATCGATCGGTTGTAGCGCGCGGAAATGCGCGGCAAGCTTCGCCGCCAGCGTCTGATCGTAGAGCGTACGAAAATAACCCGCCTGACCAGCGTTGACGATCGGAACCGCGCCCTTGGCGACAACGATGTCCACGGATTTGCCGCGGCCGACCAGTCCGCGCCATTCGTGTTTGGCCCCCAAGGATTTTTCGACAACCGGAACCTGCCAGGTCGTTGGCGCCTTGCCGGAATCATCGACCGCAAAACGATCCTGCGTGAGCCGAATGCCGTTTGCCGTGGCAGCCACGCGGATCAGCGGCACGCCCGCCTGCAGCGTGAACTCATGGGCGATGTCGGTGATCGGCGTTTTTGAGGTCTTGTCGATTTCCGCCCAGAGATCGTCGGTGACGGCGTTGCTGTAGGCGTATTTCTTGATGTAGGCGCGCATGCCGTCGCGCCAGGCGTCGTCCCCCACATAGTTCTCCAACATGCGGATCACCGACATGCCTTTCGAATAGGTGATGGTGTCGAAGGCTTCGTTCGCTTGGAAGACGTCGTGGATCGGTTGGATGATCGGATGCGTGCCGGCGCGTGCGTCGACGCGCATCGCCCGCTCTTTCGCGCCCATGGCCCCAAGCCACACGTTCCAAGCTGGGTTGAACTGGTTTGTCGCCTTGTACTCCATCCACGAGGCGAAACCTTCATTCAGCCAGATGCCGTCCCACCATTGCATGGTGACGAGGTCGCCCGACCACATATGCGCCATCTCATGGGCGACGACCATGTAGACGCCGTGCTTGTCGGCCGCCGTCGAGATTTTCGGATCGACCAGCAGATCGCGCTCGAAGAAGAAGATGGCGCCCCAATTCTCCATGGCGCCGAAGAACTGGCTCTGGCCCGGACCGGCAATGAGATCGAGCTTCGGCAACGGATATTTCACGCCGAAATAATTCTCGTAAAAGGGCAGGATATGCGCCGCGGCGTCGAGTGCGTAGCCCGCCTGTGCCAGATCGCCGTGCTTGACGATCACGCCGATATCGACTCCGTCGACCTTGCGCGAAATGCGGTCGAAGTCGCCCAGGCCGAAGAACAACAGATAGGACGACATCTTCGGCGTCTCGGCGAACTGCTCGCGTTCAAGACCGCCGCCGAGCATCATGCGCACGGCGACCGGCATGTTGGAGACCGCCATCTCGTCCGCCGGCACCGTGGCCGTCAGCGTGAACGTCGCCTTGTGTGCCGGTTCGTCCCAGCAAGGCACGAAGCGACGGGCGTCGGAATTCTCGAACTGCGTGAACAGCGCCCGCTTCTTGCCGTGTGCCGTGTCGTAATCGAGATGGAACAGGCCAGCGGCGTTGTCGTTGATCTTGCCGGTGTAGTTGATCGCCAGGATGTAATGGCCGGGCGCCACCGCGGACGGAAAGGTCAGCGTCGCGGTTTCCTGATCCTTGTCGTAGGAGACCTTCGGCGCAGACGCGACGCCGGACAGCGCCACATGTGAGAAGGCCAGGTCGGCGGCGTTAAGCTCGACCTGCGTCGTCGCCTTGTGCACGTCGATGGCGATCCTGACGGAACCGGTGAAGGTCTTGGCGGCCGCATTGGGCACCACCGCGAGATCATAATGCACCGGGGTGACATCATCGGGCAGCACGACGCGGTCCGGTGCCGCCAGGGCAGCCTGCGTTATCAGCGCGACCAGCATGCCAAAAAACAAAGCAATCTTCTTCATGGTGTCCTCGACGAGGGGCGGGCGTTGGGATTTGAATTATGCTAGCATCGGTTACACGGGTGGGGTGTAACATGCGCGTGTATTTGGCGTGGGTGTTGTTGGGCGTCTGCATGACGGCGGCCGCGCTGATTTTCTCGGCGCCCGTGCCTCCGGCGCTGGAGCGGGTCGCCTGCAAAGGCGGCGCCCCCATTTCGGTGCAGCAGCAGATCGCGGCCTGTTCCAGCTTGCTGGCGGACAAGGGGTTGCGGAGCCGCGATACTTCACGCGTCTATGCGCAGCGCGGCCTTGCCTATGGACGTGACGGAGAAATCAAGGCAGCCATCGGCGATCTGACGCACGCCATTGCACTCGCGCCGCGCTTTCAGCCCGCCTATCTCTGGCGCGGCGATCTGCAGGACGCCGACGGCCATGACGAACTCGCGCTGCGCGACTATGACCGTGCCGTGGCGCTCGATCCGGAAGACGATATTGCCTTCAACAATCGCGGGCACGCCAACAGCAAGCTGAGACGGTACGACCGTGCCATCGCCGATTACACGCGCGCCATACAACTTATGCCGCGGGTGCCGCTCTATTACGAAAACCGCGGCGAGGCATCGTACTATAAAGGCAATGTCGACACTGCCATCGCCGACTATTCGCAGGCGATCGGCCTCGATCCCAATTACACGCTGGCCTATCTCGACCGCGGTTATGCCTATGGCGAAAAGAACCAGCAGGACCGCGCCATCGCCGATTATCTGCAGGCGATAGAATTGGCGCCGAATTACGGGCCTTCCTACAACTATCTCGGCATCGCCCATGCCAGGCGTGCGGAGTTCGCTCAAGCATTGGCGGCGTTCAACCGTGCGATCGCGCTCGGCCCCAATGACATCAGCGCTTTGAGCAATCGCGGCGCCGTGTTCGCGCAACAGGGAAAATACGCACAGGCGGTTGCCGATTACAGCCGCGCCATCGCGCTGTCGCCCAAATTCGAGCTCGCCCTGCGTCTGCGTGGCGACGCCTACATCAATCTGGGCGATTATGGAAAAGCGCTGCAAGATTACAACGCGGCGATCAAGCTGCTCCCCACAGACGCCGCAGCCCTCAACGGCCGCGGCGTCAGCGAAATCCGCACGCGAAAATTCGATCTCGCCATCGCGGATTTCACGCGCTCGCTGGCGCTGTCGCCGAACGTGGCGCTGGTTCTCGTCAATCGTGGGGAGACCTATTTTCTACTCGAGAAATATGCCCCGGCGCGGGCCGACTTCGATGCCGCCATCGCGCTCGATCCGCAGGCGAGGTACTTCCGCGAGCGCGGCGATCTGCGCGCCGCCAGCCATGACGAAGATGGTGCCCTGGCGGATTACGGGCGCGCGGCGGCGCGCGACCCCAATGACTGGGTGACCTACACCAATCGAGGCATGTTGCTGTTTCGGCAAGGTGAAGACGAACGCGCGCTTGCGGACTTGTCCAAGGCGGCCAAACTTGTGCCGGCGGCCGCACGCGCCGACGTGCTGGGACGGCGGGCCATCGTCTATTTTGCAGAAGGCAGAGACGACGATGCGTTGGCCGACTGCAACGGCGCCCTCGCTCTGCAGCCCGCGTTGGGTCCCGCCTATTATCTGCGCGGCCGCATCTACTCGGCCAAAGGTGAAAATCGTTTGGCGCTCGCCGATTTCAACATGGCGCTGAGGATCATGCCACGCTTCGCAGAGGGCTATAGCCAGCGCGCCCGCGTCAGGCGGCGGCTGGGAGATGATGCAGGCGCCAATGCGGACATGGCCGCGTCAAAGGCGGTGGGTTCCTAAGGGGAACCGGCCCATGGCCCGCAGGGCAAAGGATGGCGGACAGGGAGGGATTCGAACCCTCGGAACGGCTCATCACCGTTCACACACTTTCCAGGCGTGCGCCTTCAGCCACTCGGCCACCTGTCCGTCTCTCGAGGCGCACGGATTTATAGGATTTGGCCTGCAAAGCAAGCCGGGCGGCC
>JAGWJY010000077.1 GCA_028865545.1 Alphaproteobacteria bacterium
ATTAGGCCCAGAATCGCGGCGAACACGCCATCGGAAAATGTGGCCATGCCCAGCAATCCACCTGCGACAGCGTGTAGGATGAAGACGGGGGAGCGCCAATTGATCAGCGCCGCGGATCCGATGTCGATCGTGCCGGCGATAAGGCCACCCATGAGGATTGCCGTCATGGAGGAATGCTTGGCCATCAGTGCCACTTCCCGACAGATACCTGCGTCAAATGGAGCAAATGCGCCTTACACTGCCAAGCGAATTGAAACCAAATTTGGCGGCATCTCATAAACGTGAATGTCGTTCTCGGTAGGTATGCTCGCTGGACGTCATGGGAACCGTGGTTGGGTCCATGTTGGCGTTCTGTCCGGATGATGACTTTTCGCCGCGCGCGCCAGAAATCTGCAGTAGCGGCATTGTCTACGGCGTTTTTGCACCCACTTCTTAGATATGGCAGCGGCTATCAGAGAGGCCAACGGCGGGGAGGGGGTACCACCCCCGAAAAGTTGAAAACAAATGGGTGTATCACGGTCATCTGAAACCGCAATATATTGTGGTTCGCGGGGTGTGGCGGTCACTAGTCGTCAGATCTCGAAGCGTCGCGGCTACTTAATGGCGGCCTGTACAAGCCAAAGCGAGATTGCTGCACTGAAATATAGGCGGGAACGACCGACGCATGTCAGCGGAGGCCGTTGGCGCTTGCCCAGGGGCATGCGATGATTACGTCAGCATGTGCTTCGCATCTGGTTTGGAACCGTATGCGAAGAGACAAGACAACGTAGGATGCACCGTCAGCTACCGTTCGCAGTCTTCGTTGTGTCTGTGCTCGATCGGCGCCGGTCACGCCCGCGACGCTATCGAACCATTGAGGCGGCATTCACCTTTTTCAGGCCTGATGATGGCCGGGCCGGTCCCGGTCCGCGAATGGCAATGCCTTTTGCCTTCGCGCCTACACACCGTAGAATGGAGCCCACCGGGGGCATATCGACTCAGGCAGGAGTATGCACATGACTGCCAGACAGAAGCCTACATGGATCGCCGTACTGGACGGCACGCAGGCACGGTTCTTCGTACTGCGAAAAATCGACGACAGACAAATTTTCGAACAAACGGCAGAGGCGCTGAGCGTCGATCAGGCAGGACTCTTACGCGAACAACGTAACGACCGACCAGCGCGCACATCGTCCGTCGGAAAAGCGCGTGGCGCGGTAGAGCCCCGCCACGACTACCACAAACTCGAAAAGCACGATTTTGCGCGCGCGGTTGCAGGGACGCTCGATGCGGCGTTCGCCGGTCGCCGTTACGGCCAGCTTGTGCTGGTAGCCCCCCCGCGCAGCCTTGGTGAACTGCGCGAACTTCTTTCAGAGCGCGTGCGAGCATGTCTGGCTCATGAGATGCCCAAGAACCTGACAAAGCTCGGCACTGAGGCGTTGTGGGCAAAACTATCGGCGCATCTGCTGAAGGCCGCCACGCCGCTTACTGGCGTGGGCGCGCGAGGGCCGACAAAAAAGGCGAACGGCGGCCACCTGCCGGTATCAGTCGTCTTTCGTAACATGGTGTCGTCACCATCCGTCGAAGCGTCGGCGCTACGTCATGCAGATAAGCTCGGACAAAAATTCGGACGTATCGTGAGTTGCCGTGTTACGGTTGAAGCGCCGCATCGCCATCATCGAAAAGGTCGGTTGTTTCGCGCCAATGTCGATCTAGTTGTTCCGGGGCGCGAGATCACAACCAAAGCCGCGGGCCCCAACAAGCATGCACACGAGGACGTCAATATTGCTTTGCGCTATGCCTTCGCTGCCGCGACACGGCAGCTGAAGGACTACGTGACGCGGAGAAGCAGCAGCGCCCAGAAGCGACGTCTGTCGATGCAGCGCGCGCGCGGATTGGGGGACGGATTGTAGCCGCCGGAATGCGGCCCGTCATACGGCTGCGATCTTATCCGACAAGACTTCTTTCCATGTGAGGCGCGACATTGCTTGCGGTTCGTCACAAGGTGGCGCGATGGCCGGACCACTGAGGAACTGGATATTGGCGGCGTAGGCGGTCTTCAGCGTGTCCAATTTCCTCAGCGTACTAATGAAAGTACCGAGTTTCATCGCCTTCGCCGCCGTAACAAGGATAACGGCCTCTTCCTTGCGAAGGCCGATGCCGTCCGCGCATTCCTGTTCGCTAAGGCCGATGGCGCGCAGCCCGATGCCCTGATAAGCGGCGAAGTGTCTGGAACTGGGCGCGACCGTCGCCGACACGCTGCGACCAAATGGTCGCAGAGTATTAGTCAGATTGGCCAACCGTGTCTGCGCGACGCCTGGCGGGACTTCGGTGATCGTAAAATCGAGGTACTGTCGGTACTCCTGCGACAAATCGCGGCAGGCCGAAAGAAATTCCATCCGGCCGGCTGGTGAGCCGAGAACCTCGAACGATACCGAAATGCCGAGGAGACAGCGCGCACCTTTTTGGCCCAAATCGGCGAGCTTCGCCACGCCGCCGTAAAGGCAGGAAAGCTCGACCTGTATTCGTTCCTTCTCCGTTAACTGCGCGCGCGTTAGGAGTTTTTGCGGCGCTTCTGCCGTCATGATCACCTTAGGTTCGCACAGGTAAGTTGTGATCGCGTTGTTTGGAACCGACCACACGGGAACAAATTGGTGCGTCACTACCAGCGATGAACGCCTCGGCGCCGGTGAATTCAGACCATCAAGTGAGGCAACTGTTTGCTCGTCTATATCGGATGTTAATCGTACGCCCGTCGAACGAGGATTTTGCGGTAGATTGAAATCCTGGATTCCGGCTTTTTCCGCCAGCGAGACAATACGCTCAACAGGCAGCGGATTTAGCGCCAGTGCGTTGTTGCCCGCATCAGATGCGGTGCAGACGTTGATGTGACCAACATCACATTGGCCGAGGAAACTCGTGTAGAGATCGTAAGCGACACGCAGACACACGACGTTGACGTCTTCCGGCTCTGTCGACGGCATCGTTACGAGGTAGGTGCTGTCATCAATTCTGGCAAAGAAATCCGTCGAACCAAGTTTCTGACGCAATAGTACTTCCATGCGTGAATAGACGCCATCACGTATGCGTGGCCAACGCGATCCCGCTTCTTGCTTAATCGCGTTAAGACCGATGACGTTGACGCACCCCCGTTCCAGTAGGGCTGGCGAAGCGGCCGCTCTGAATTCAACTGGGGTTTGGAACACGCGGAGACTTCCCTTGGGACGCAAGGGCAAAATACGCCTAGGTTGTCACCAGCGCGTTTATTGATGCTGTCAAGTTTAACGCACTTGAACACCGAATTTTAACTGAGAAAATTACGGTTCGCTATCAAGTGCCCTGCTGGATGAATGGCACTTTTTCGAACAGTCGACGCTCTTCGCCTCGCGGATCGTTTTCAAGACGAGGTGGCAAATTAAACACCATCGTTTCACGGTTCGTCAGAGTATACGGCTTCCATACGGGAAAATCCTTATGATCCGGATTACCCGTTTTGGCGAAGGCGATGAAGGTTTCACTCATGATTGCCGCCATGGCACGTGCCTCCTCGCCATTGCCAGTAATCGCCCCGGCTTTATCGGTATTGTCGAAAGATAATGGGATATCGATCATGTGTTGAGCGCGGCGATGGCCGTTGCCGAGCGGTGACGGCCAGTTTACCTGATAGGCATAGGCCGGCGTACCAGCTTGAGCGCGCAATTCATCTTCGATGACTGCGGCACGCCATGAACGCGCTGCAGTAGTCGCCGCAAAGAACAAATCCGACGGTGATATTCCTGGGAACCAAGTTTTATATTTTTCGATGACAAGATTGGGGAGGATGTCGACACGCATATTGGCGGCAATGCGATCCGGCAACTGATCCCAAGTCAAATCGTAGGCCCATTGTTCGGTGATAAACGCGCGTGTTTCGTCGTGGGTATTACCGACCATCATCGGGATTCCCGCCGATTGTGAAGGCGCATCCGGATAAAACGGGTGTCGCGTAAGAGAGCGTTCGTCCAAGACCGGCCCGAAATAGACGCCTCCGGACCCGATAATTGGATCCGTGGCTTTGAGGGCGGACACAAGTTTTTCGGTTGGAATGTTCTTGATAGCGTCAAGGTCGGTTCTGGAGATGCCGAGCGCCGCAAGATAAACTTCGGTACGTTGCTGAGCGTGTAAGGGGCCAGACGCCGTTATCTGCTGACCGCTCATCGTGGTGGCGCGATGGAACAGTCCTTTTGCTGCCGGCATGGCCATCATCGTTGCAATCTTTGCGCCGCCGCCAGACTGGCCGAATACCATCACCGTGTTCGGATCGCCTCCGAACTCCGCGATGTTGTCGCGAACCCATTGAAGCGCGAGAACGAGATCGAGTTGCCCGGCGTTGCCGGAATCTGCGAATTCCGGTTTGCCGAACATTCCCAAGGAGAGGTAGCCAAACGCGTTCAGACGATGATTTATCGTCACGACGACGACATCGCCGCGCTTACACAGGTTTACGCCATCATAAATATTTGCCGAGCCTGAACCGCTAGAGTAAGCGCCGCCGTGAATGTAGAACATCACTGGCCGTCTGCCACCATCACGCAAGGCCGGCGTCCATACGTTGAGAAATAGGCAATCTTCGCTCATCCGCTCCTCGCTGTGCGATTGCGGGCATGAAGCGCCGTATGCAAGTGCATCCTGCACGCCGCTCCAGGGCTTTGGCCGTTGGGGCGGCATAAAGCGGCGCGGCGTGGTGTCAGCGCCGTAGCGAATGCCTTTGAAAGTCACGACGCCCTTGTCATAGGCACCACGGACCTGACCTGCAGTCGTCCTGGCGATCGGTGCTGCACCACGAGCAACGGCGAAGTCGGTCGGCATGGCCGCTGCTACAGCTGTGACTGCCGTGGCCATTGAGCCGCGGAGGATATCCCGACGGTCGATGTTCAATTTTGTCTGTGTTGTGTCTGTCATGGGTATCTCCGCTTTTATTTTTTGACGTAGGGTAGATCGGACGGCTCTTGTCCGAGCCATCGTACATGCCTGGATTGCGTGACCTTGTCGTCGAATGTGCCCACTGAACTGAAGGTGCTTTCGAACGCTGCCTGACGCAAAGGCAGTCCGAGCTGATCTGTAGGATTGATGTCGAATACAGGGCGCGGTGCGACGGCTATCATAAGATCGGGCAAGTCGTATTTTTGTAGAATGCCCGGAAGAGCGATCTCCGGAAGTCCGCGGCTAATGGGATTCTCGACCGACGTCAGATACGAAACCTGCGTATCTTGGAGGTATATAGAGCGGATGCGATCGTCGAGCGCTGCAGCGTGCAGCGCAACCGGACCAAGTGCCCCGACGCCGTACACGGCGACAGAGCCAGCGTCATGCTGGGCAGAAAGCCAGTCGACGGCTTGTAACGTTTGGTCGATGCGCAAGCCTATGATCGTTCTCCCAACAAGAAGTGTTCGGAGCGCAAGAAGGTTGTACTCGCCGAGGAGTGGTGATTTGAGTTCCTCACCACTACCGCCGACTGGCTCGAGCGCTAAGACGGTCCATCCAGCGTTGACGAATTTCTCGATTTCGCCATTCGGCCGCGAAAGCACGTCGAGAGGTCGGTCATCGAGCAGGACGACTGATCGCTTCTGGGAGGGTTGAGCGGGAACGGCAAAAAGGCCGTTGAAGGCAACCTCGCCCGAGGGATGAAACGTGATGTGCTCCAGGTGATAACTGTCGCGTGAATCTACACCAGTGATGTTGGTCAGCGGTGGTGGTGATCCCGGTTGCGCGGACGCATGGGTAACACTACGGATGTCCCGGCGAATTTGTGTACGAAACTTGGCGAGTTCGGCAGGTGTTTGCGGAATGGCCGGGCTAGCTACCAAAGCGCTGGCTTGGCCCTTGTCGAGCGACTGGATTGTTTCGCTGCCGATAGACGTAGACAACTGCCCCGTCGGCGTCACCAGGATGTCTTCTGGCCTTGCAGGTTCGATCGCGATGAACGAAGGTTTTTGCGATTCATTCTCCAGGTAATGCGTAAAGAAGGCAAGGATATTGGCTGAAATCGGTGCGAGCGCGCCATGGTGGCCGGGCCCAACGATCCACTGCAAATGATCTTCTGCACCGAACAGCCCCCAGAAGCGTTTTGCTTCATCATGCGCAGCGCGAGCGCCGGCGATCGGAAACATGTCTTCCGTCGTGGACACAATGGCAAGCGGCTTTGGCGCTGCCAGTTCGATCCAATCCGGAATATCAAGTCCGTTTGCTGTGAAATCTGGTATGCTCTGTTCAGCCTCTTGAGGACCAACACTTGCCAGAAGATGGCGCATATCGTTCACATAACAGGCCACTGCTGCAGCCTTGATCCGCGGATCGAGCGCAGCCAGATAGGCGGTGATGGTTCCGCCACCGGAGCATCCGAATGCGCCAATCCGTCTGGCATCAACATCTTTCCGGCTAGCCAAGTAATCGACGCCGCGCATCGCATCTTCAATGAAGTAACGCGACACATGTTCTCCGAGAAGCATCGTCTGGTAGGCGGCAAGGCTGTGTTCCGAGGTTGGCGCGCCAACCTTTGAAGCACCAAGTTGTGGATCGTAGTGCTGCAGGCGCTCGCCTTCTCCGACGATGTCGTAAGACAGCGCCAGGATGCCCGCTCGCGCAAAATTCGCTCCGAAGCTGTAATCCCACGCTTTTCCGCTCGGGACGTGACCGGGAGATACGATGACGGCAGGGAAGGGGCCTTTGCCGTCGGGTACGAAGACATTCGCCGTGACGCGGTAACCCGGGAGGCTGTCGTAGACGATGTTCTCGACGCGGAAGCCGTCGCCGGCATAGGTGTGAAACAAGCGTACGTTCAGTGGACCGGGGTTCTTGGGCAAGCCGCCGATAAGTTCGAGAATTGTCTTGCGGACCCATGCTTGGCGACGCTCGGCATCCGCCTTCGTGTGCAACGCAGCAATTGCGTGATCGCGAAGGGCGAGATCCTTATTTGCTATGTCGTCGAGGAAGGCTGTCATGGCCAGCCTGGCGTGATCCGGAGCATCCGCGTTTGGCGCAGCGCGTGCGGGCGCTGTCACCGCGATGCACAACAACGCAGCTGCAAGGCGCCTCATGTTCATGCCCTGCCGCGCAATTCAGACACCGGTGTCATTTTTAGGCATTCCTCCGTCTTTTTTTATCAGCGCCGCTCAGTTTCTCTGAAGCGGTTCTCGGTACATCCAAGGCAGCAGCAAACCGACAGGGATGATCCAGAGTGTTCCGGCGAGCGTATAATAAAGCAGTTCCACAAGCCAGTTCGCGTGCGGCAGGACCCGGACGCCGATGCCCATGGCGACCAGCGTGTAGACGACCAGCCACAGCAGCGTGAACAGCGTGCCGACCAGTTTCTTGGCGTGAGGGGACAGCGGGCGCATCGGACGTATGGACCTCAGGAGACTGGGGGATTATCAAGCGCGGGCTTAAACACGCAAGCCGGTTCCCGATGAACGCTGCCACGATCTCAGTGCGCAAAGCAAAGCCCAGCCACCGTGCGGTGGGAATTTGGCTGCTCGCAGTTGCGGCAATCATCATCGGCATGCTGGCCGTCGGCGGGCTGACAAGGCTGACCGGTTCCGGTCTTTCGATCACCCAATGGCAGCCGATCATGGGCGCGATTCCGCCGATGAGCCATACGGCATGGCAGGACGCCTTCGAGAAGTATCAGCAGATCCCGCAATACCGGCTTGAGAACGAAGGCATGACGCTCGCCGGGTTCAAGGCGATCTTCTGGTGGGAATGGTCGCACCGCTTGCTGGGACGGTTGATCGGCGTGCTGTTTCTGGTGCCGTTCCTGTGGTTCGCATGGACCGGCGCCATCGCCCGCAAGGACTGGCCGCGGATGCTGCTGCTGTTCGCGCTGGGCGGGCTGCAGGGTTTCATCGGCTGGTGGATGGTGGAAAGCGGCTTGGAGACGCGGGTCGCCGTGGCGCCGTATCGGCTGGCGATCCATCTGGGAACCGCTGTCATCCTGCTCGGCGCCATTCTGTGGATCGCGTTGGAATATCTGCGTTCCCCTTCACCCGGAGCGCGCAGTGCTCCGGCCTCTTCCACAAGGGGAGAAGCGAAGTGGGCCTTCGGCTTTGTCGGGCTCGTCTACATCCAGATGCTGCTGGGCGCGCTGGTGGCGGGACTGCATGCTGGCCTGATCTACAACACCTGGCCGTCGATGGACGGGCGCGTGTTTCCCGAGCATCCCTTCTTCTATGCGCCCTGGTGGTACAACTTCGTCCACAACGCCGGACTGGCGCAGTTCGATCACCGCCTCGGCGCCTATCTGGTGACGGCGGCAGCGATCGCGCTGTGGTGGCGGAGCCGGGCGCTGAGCAGTCTGACCGGCAACGCGCTTCTCGCCATCACCGTCATCCAGGTCGCGCTGGGCATCACCACGCTGCTGCTGCAGGCGCCGATCGCGCTGTCGGCGATCCATCAGGTGACGGCGGCGCTGCTGTTCTGCACCGCGGTCTGGCACGCCTTCGAAATCCGCAGCCGCTACGCCTCCGCCAGTCCCTGATCCAGATCGGCGATGATGTCGTCGGCATTCTCGATGCCGATGGACAGCCGCACCACGTCGTCGCCGGCGCCGGCCTTGGCGCGATCCTCGGCTTCGAGCTGACGGTGGGTGGTGGAGGCGGGGTGGATGATCAGGCTGCGCGTGTCGCCGATATTCGCCAGATGGCTGATCAGGCGCACGGAATTCACCAGCCGCATGCCCGCCTCGTAGCCGCCCTTGACGCCGAAGGTGAAGACGCTGCCCGCGCCCTTGGGGCAATATTTGCGATGCATGGCATAGAACGGATTGTCCTCAAGCCCGGCGTAATTCACCCAGGCGACTTTCGGATTGGCCTTCAGCCAGCGCGCCACGGCCAGCGCGTTGTCGCAATGTCTCTGCACGCGCAACGGCAGCGTTTCGATACCCTGGATCACCAGGAAGGCGTTCATCGGCGACAGCGACGGGCCGAGATCGCGCAGCGCCAGCACGCGGCAGGCGATGGCATAAGCCATGTCGCCGAAGGTCTCCCACATTTTCATGCCGTGATAGGACGGGCAGGGCTCCGACAAGGTCGGGTACTTGCCGCTGCCCCAATCGAACTTGCCGCTGTCGACGATCAGCCCGGCCATCGAGTTGCCGTGGCCGCCGAGGAACTTGGTCGCCGAATGCAGCACGATGTCGGCGCCCCATTCGAAGGGGCGGATGAGATAAGGCGTGGCCAGGGTGTTGTCGACGATCAGCGGCACGCCGGCCTCGTGCGCGATCTTGGCGATCGCTTCGATGTCGGTGATGACGCCGCCCGGATTGGCGATGCTCTCGATGAAGACGGCCTTCGTCTTCGGCGTGATCGCGGCCTTGAAGGTCTCCGCCTTGGTGCCGTCGGCCCATTTCACATGCCAGTCGAACTTGGCGAAGGACTGGGAGAACTGGTTGATCGAGCCACCGTAAAGCTGGCGCGCGGCCACCACATTGGCGCCCGGGCTCATCAGGGTGTGCAAGGCGATCAACTGGGCGGCATGCCCCGAACCGACGGCCAGCGCGGCGCGGCCACCTTCCAGCGCGGCGATGCGCTCCTCCAGCACCGCATTGGTGGGGTTCATGATGCGGGAATAGATGTTGCCGAAGACCTGCAGATTGAACAGCGCCGCGGCGTGATCGGAATCCTCGAAGACGAAGGCCGTGGTCTGATAGATCGGCGTGGCGCGCGCGCCGGTGGCCGGATCGGGCTGGGCGCCCGCGTGAACGCTGAGAGTATCGAAGCCGTAGTCCGCCATCTGCCGCTCCTGAATTGGGTTCGGGCCGCGCCCGTGGATTTACGCTCTACCCCCGGGAAATTGGGGGAACAAGTGGCCGTGAAGCGATCGCGCGCAAATGGCGCCGGTTTCACATCCGCCGGACGTTCAATCGGGTTTCTTCAGCTTGTCGTCGCGCATCAGGGAACCGCCCTTGCCGAACAGCTTGGGCTTGCGGTTGTCGATCACCTTGCGGTTGACGCCCACCCAGCCGATCTCACCGGAAAAGCGGCCGTATTCGATCTTGGGGCAGCGGTCCATGATGACGGTGAGGCCGGCGTCCTCGGCCAGCTTCGCGGCTTCTTCGCTGATGATGCCGAGTTGCATCCACACCACCTTGAAGCCGAGGCGTTCGCGTTCCGCCAGCGCTTCGGTGACGATCGCGGGGGCAAATTCGGCGGCGCGGAAGATGTCGACCATGTCGACGGGGGCGGGGACCTCCTTGAGCGAGGCATAGACCTTCTGGCCGAGGATCTCCTTGCCCGCCATGCCGGGATTGATCGGGTGGATGATGAAGCCCTTGTCGAGCAGGTACTT
>JAGWJY010000101.1 GCA_028865545.1 Alphaproteobacteria bacterium
GTCCGAATCGTTCGCAGCGATGGAAGGCGTCGCCCATGATCGATGACGATCACGCCCAGGACGGGGAGCAGGAGCCCGAAGAGCATGCACCGGACCAAGTCGCGCCGATGCGCCTGCGCGGTACGCCACCACACGTTACACGACTGTCGCGCAAGGTCCTTATGGGTCTCGGCGCGGTGGCATTGGTCGGGATCGGCGGAACACTTGTCTACGCCCTCCAATCCGCACGAACTGTGACCGCGCCAACGGAATTGTACAATACCAATAGCCGCAACACGGCCGATGGCCTGCAGACGCTACCGCATGATTATAGCGGCGTGCCGCTACTCGGTCGCCCATTGCCAGGCGATCTTGGTCGGCCTATTCTGAACAGCGGATCGGCAAACCACTCGCTGGCGCCTGTCGCGACGCCCAATGCTGCCGATCGCCAGCGCCAGCAGGAAATGGACGCCGCGCGGACAGCGAAGCTCTTCGCACAAGCAGGCACGCCGTCCAAACCTTCGTCCTCGGCCGTGAAGACGGTACCGTCCCAGCCGTCCACTCCTAATCTCGCAAGCCTTGGTCTCGCACCGCCCACGACGACCGCGCAGAACCGCCAGCGCGCGTTCCTCAACGCTTCCGTCGACCGCAATACCGTGAGCGCAGACCGTGTGCAGCCTCCGGCGTCGCCGAACATTCTTCAGGCCGGTTCTATCATTCCCGCAGCACTCATCACCGGCATTCGTTCCGATCTGCCCGGCCAGATCACCGCCCAGATCACAGAAAGCGTCTATGACAGCCCCACCGGCCGCATCTTGCTTGTGCCGCAAGGTACGCGCCTGATCGGAGAATACGATAGCAGCGTGGAATTCGGGCAGAGCCGTGTGCTCCTAGTCTGGACGCGCATGATCTTCCCGAACGGGAGCTTCATTGTCCTCGAACGCCAACCCGGAGCCGACAGTCAGGGCTATGCTGGATTGGAGGACGGTGTTGACTACCACTGGGGCGAACTCTTCAAGGGTGCGGTTCTCTCAACCCTCTTGAGCATTGGTGCCGAGGCCGGTTCGTCCACTAACGACAGCGACATCGTCCGTGCGCTTCGTCAGGGGGCTTCCGACAGCATCAGCCAGACCGGCCGCCAGATCGTCCAACGCCAGCTCAACATCGCCCCAACTTTGACGATCCGTCCGGGCTTTCCCGTCCGCGTAATCGTCACACGGGATCTCGTCCTCAAACCCTATGGAGGCTGATCGATGACCACGAAACTGAAGGTCTCATCCATTCCCGACGACAAGCCCTTCAAGCTGACCGTTGAGCTCCCGGCGCCGGTTCACCGCGATCTTCTTGCCTATGCCGAAGTCATTGCCCGCGAGTCCGGGCAGCCAGCGCCCGCCGTTGAGAAGCTTATCGCACCGATGCTGCAGCGTTTCATGGCGACCGATCGGGCCTTCGCGCGGCTGCGGAAAGCGAGGCAGCCACCTCACTAGTCTTTGTGATCGGATTGAAGATAGGCGGCATCTCGATGAGCTTCCGCGACCAATCGGATGCACCGCAACGGTTTCGACCGGCGAGGACGTGTGCGGTGCTGATAAACCGTCGCAGCGCGGGGTTGTCGTTGTGTGCCAACCAGATGGCGCTAAAAGGCACGACATCTTCATCGTGGCTCAGCGGACGCAGGACAAGGTTTGGAAACTTCACGCTCGACCAAGCCGCTGATACCAATGTGATGCCTTGCCCAAGCCCGACAAGATTTAACAAAGTCTCCCGATTCACATCCTTGATCTCAATTTCGGGATAAGTGCTGTAGTTTGCAGTACGGCGCGTGATGTAGTCATGTACCTCGGGACCAGGGGCCGTGCGCGTCACGCTAAAGTGCTCTTCGCGCAAATCTGGCCAATCAAGCTTGCGGCGGCGGGAGAGAGGGTGCTCTTTCCCCAGCGCAACATAGACTCGCTCGCGCCAAAGCTGGGCGACCTCACAATTCAAAGCCTGAACAGCGCCGGTCAAGAACGCGATGTCGAGACGACGCTGCTGGATCGCCGCCAAATGATCATCGCGGCTACCGTTGCGAATATCGATCACGACCCCGGGGTGCTTCCGCATGTAACGGAAAATGAGTTCGCGCAAAAAACCACCTGCCAGAG
>JAGWJY010000078.1 GCA_028865545.1 Alphaproteobacteria bacterium
CGAAGGTCGACAAGGACTTCCCCGTTCAGCTCATTCAGACGATCAGGGGCACCGGATACATTCTCCGTGGAAATTAGGCTTTTTCGCACCGAAAGCTTCCGACTAACGGCCATCTTCGCGCTGCTGTTCGTCGGCGCCACGTTGGTCCTAAGCGGCGTGCTCTATGCCATCGTTGACAGCGCGTTCAAGTCAGAGATTCTTCTGAACGCCAGTCAGGATTTGGCAGCCATTCGAAAGGGCTACAGCTCAGAAGGGATCAGCGAAGCTACCGAGGTCGTGAACCAGCGGCTGGCGAGACCTACGACATCGAATTTTCTTCTACTTCAGAGCGCCACCGGACAGCGAATCGCGGGAAACCTTCCCGCCATCAAGCCTGTCGTCGGTGCGGCGCGCCTGCCAGCGCCCATGATACGAAAGGATAACCGCGGCGCAGGCCACACAATATTGGGGCGCGGACAATTCATTGCGCCGGGCGTCTACGCCTTCGCCGGCCAAGATCTTGCCGTATTGAATGCCACCGAACGCAAAGCGTTACGGGCCATAGGCTGGACGCTGACCGCTGCCCTCATCTTCGCAGTGGCGGGAGGCGTCATTCTCAGCCGCGGCTTCCTGAGGCGCATGGACACAATAACGCAGACATGCCAGGCGATCATGGCAGGACGGCTTTCCGATCGAATCCCGGAGCCCGGCACGCAAGACGAACTCAGCCGCCTTGCTTCGACCATCAACAAGATGCTCGATCGCATCAATGCCCTGATGGAAAATGTCCGGCAGATCTCCACCGACATCGCACACGACCTGCGGACCCCGCTGACGCGACTACGCCACCACCTGGAGCTCGCGCGCGCGGAAGCCACGACGGTGGACGAGTACGGAGCGGCCGTCGATCATGTCATCGAAGATACAGATCACATCTTGTCGATATTCTCGGCCTTACTCCGCATCAGCCAAATCGAAGCCGGTGCCGGGCGTGTGTCGTTCCAGCGCGTCGACCTGCAGAAAGTCGTCAAGAATCTGGCCGATCTTTACGGGCCGGTGGCCGAAGACAAAAGGCACGCTCTAAGCGCGACTGCCAGCGATCACGCGGAAGTTCTTGGCGATCGAGAACTGCTGTCGCAGATGTTCGTGAATTTGATCGAGAACGCCATAACGCACACGCCCGATGGTACGCAGATCACAATCGACATGAAGACAACGGAAGAAGGCATATCGGTGCGCGTTGGCGACAATGGACCGGGAATTCCGGCCGGCGAACGCGAAAAAGTATTCCGCAGATTCTACCGCCTTGAGCAAGGTCGCTCGACGCCGGGAAGCGGGTTGGGGCTTTCGCTGGCGGCCGCTATCGCACAGATTCACAATGCTACAATCGAACTGACAGACAACGCGCCGGGCCTTGGTGCGACCGTCGTATTTCAGAAAATCGACTGAACCGCTTTCCCTTTGCTCCCGGCAGCCGCCACACGCTCCACGGCCATCGCATCCGCGATGACATTTGTCGGGACTCGCTCTTCATCAGCTCGGCGGAAAATGGCCGTTAGCGTGTCGGCGATCACCAGCGTGCGCCGCTCAATTTCCTCGTCGTTCCAGCCATAAATCTGGCCGGCGACTCGAATGATGCCGCCGCCATTGATCGCGTAGTCCGGCGCATAGAGAATGCCCCGTCCGGCGAGCATTCCGCCATGTTCATCACGCGCCAGTTGGTTGTTAGCGCCGCCTGCGACGACCCGTGCGTGAATGCGTGGAATCGTTTCCTCGTTCAGGATTGCTCCCATGGCATTTGGCGACAGCACATCACATTCGGCCGTAATAATATCGTCAGGCGAGGCGACGCGCGCGCCGAAGGCATCCACCGCGCGGCGGACAAGGTCCTCATTGATGTCGGAAACGACAAGCTTCGCCGCCTCTTCATGCAAGCGTTTGGCGAGACCCATGCCGACCTTACCCAACCCCTGGATCGCGACCGTCAGCCCCTTGGTCGTTTCCACTTTCAGGCGATGTTTTACTGCGGCCTTCAGCCCGACGAACACACCCAGCGCCGTAGTCGGACCGGAATCGCCACCCGTCTTGCCCGGCTGGTCGTAGCCCGCGATGTGTTTCGTGCCACGCGCGATGATCGGCATGTCGGCGGGTTTAATGCCCACATCCATCGCGGTGACATAGCGTCCGCCCAGCGCGTTGACGGCCTCCGCATAGGCAAGCAGCTTCGCTTCACTCTTATCCTTAGCCGGGTCACCGATGATCACCGCCTTGCCTCCACCAAGAGGCAAATCGGCAATCGCATTCTTGTAGGTCATGCCGCGGGAAAGACGGAGCACATCCGTCATCGCCGCATCAACGCCGGCGTAAGGATAGACACGCGTGCCGCCACAAGCCGGCCCAAGAGCGGTTGAATGAATCGCGATGATGCATTTTAGACCGGTCTTTTTGTCGTTGAAGAACGATACCGTTTCATGGGCATCGAAATCCGGCGAATCGAAGACGTTCACGGCAACACACTCCAATTACGGCCGATCCATAGCGGAGAGGCGGGTTTAATTATTCTGCAGCTTCTGTGACCGGTATAACAGATGAGTGATCGGCATCGGTCATGCGCAGACGACGCAGCAGCACTGCCTCTTTTGCCTTGGCTTTAGCGTAGTTTTCTTCTTTGACATGCCCGTAGCCCTTTATATCGAGAGGCAACGCTGCCAAGCCGATCGCAGTCGCATGGTTGGCCGCCGTCAAGCTTGCGGAGATTTCGGACAGCAGGGCTTCATAATCGGCGATCATCTTACGCTCGAGCTTGCGTTCCGGCATGTGGGCAAAGACGTCAAACCAGGTTCCCCTCAGCCCCTTAAGTGCGGCCAGTACTTGGAACAGCCGCATCATCCACGGTCCGAACTCGATTTTGCGCGGACGGGCGGTTGCCGGTTCGACGGCGCCGAAAATCGGCGGTGCCAGGTGAAAATGAAGTTTGAAATCACCGGAAAATTCCGCATCCACCTTCCGGCGAAAATCGCCGCTCGAGTAGAGCCTGGCCACTTCATATTCGTCCTTGTAGGCCATGACCTTGAACAGGGATTGTGCGGCGGCTTCGGCCAGCCCGTGCCGGCCCGGCGTCTTTATCGCCTCGGCCGCGCGCACTCTATCGAGTTTTGCGCGGTAGCGCTCAGCATAGGCACGATCCTGGTAGGCTTCCAAGAACTTCGCACGCGTCTCGACGATTTCCTCAAAGGTCCGCGCATTCTTCTTGTGCGCGCCTTCCACACCCGCAAGCTTGAGCAATGCGTTGCGGTCATGTGCAGCCAAACGGCCGAAGCGAAAGGCCGCCTTGTTCTGCTCGATGGAAGCGCCGTTGAGTTCTATCGCTCTGCCGATGGCGTCTTCGTCGATCGGAATTTCACCGAGCTGATAGGCGTAACCCATAAGCAGCATGTTGGCGAAAATCGTGTCGCCCAACAGCCGCAACGCCAAGTCGTCAGCGTCGATGCTCTCGAGATGGCGGGCCGATTTGACCACGCGAGCGCGCATCGCGGCCGTGTCATATTCGATGGCATTGTCCTTGACGAAGGCCGCGGTGGGTACGAGTCCCTCATTGACGACGGCAAAAGTGCGGTCATCGGCGACATAGGCTGCCGTCTCCGGTCGCGCAGCGACCACAATGTCGCAGCCAAGCAACAAGTCGGCCTGCGCTACGGGAATGCGGGGACCATTGATGCGCGCGCCCTCTGCCGCCAGACGCACATAAGAAACGACGGAGCCGCCTTTTTGCGCCAAGCCCATCATATCGAGCACAGTGGCGCTTTTCTTCTCCATATGCGCCGCCGTGCCGAGGATCGCGCCGATGGACGTCACACCGGTCCCTCCGATGCCGCCGATCATGATATTGAACGGTTCCCGAGACAGTTTCTTGGAACGCGGCCGCGGTATGAAGATATTCGCGCCAGCCATGCTGTTGTCCGCATGCTTGCGAAGCTTGCCGCCATGGACGGTAACGAAACTCGGGCAAAACCCCTGAACGCAGGAAAAGTCCTTGTTGCAGGACGATTGGTTGATCTTGCGCTTGCGGCCGAATTCGGTCTCAAGCGGCTCGACAGAGAGGCAATTGGAGGCAACCGAACAGTCCCCACAGCCCTCACACACAAGATCATTGATGAACACGCGCTTGGGCGGATCGTCCATCAAGCCGCGCTTGCGCCTACGGCGCTTTTCGGCCGCGCATGTCTGATCATAGATCAGGACACTGACGCCGCGGACCTCGCGTAGCGACTTCTGGACGGCGTCGAGTTCCCGCCGATCTGCAATCTTGATATGGGGAGGAAAGTCGCCGGGCGCGTATTTGTCCGGCTCATCGCTCATCACGACGACATGCTTGACGCCTTCCGCACTTACCTGCGCGGCAATGTCGGATGCGCGCAGCGCACCATCGACCTGCTGGCCGCCGGTCATCGCCACGGCATCGTTGTACAGAATTTTGTAGGTCACATTGACGCCGGCAGACACGGCGGCGCGGATCGCCAGTAGGCCGGAATGGAAATACGTGCCATCTCCCAGATTGGCGAACATGTGTTCGCGCGTGGTGAAGGGCTCGGCACCGATCCAAGGCACGCCCTCCCCGCCCATCTGGGTGAAGAGGTCTGTGTTCCGGTCCATTTTGGTCACCATGTAATGGCAGCCAATACCCGCCATTGCGAGGGATCCATCGGGCACCTTGGTCGAGCTGTTGTGCGGACATCCCGAGCAGTAATATGGCGCGCGCTCATACAGCGCGGTCAAACTCTCGGCTTCGGCGTATTTGCGTTTCAGCCGCGTGACCAAAGCGCGCATGCGCGGCGTCCAGCGTTCCTCGCCGACGATCTTTGCCACAGCAAGCGCGATATAGCTTGCATCGAGGTCAAGCGTCGAGCGGATGAGCGGCATGCCGTCACGCCCCTGCTTGCCATAAACGCGCGGGCGTAGGGCAGCGTCCATGTTGAACAAAATCGACTTTATCTGGGCTTCGATCAGTTCGCGCTTTTCCTCGATCACGAAAATTTCTTCGAGGCCGTGCGCAAATCGAGCGATCTGCGTCGGCTCCATAGGCCATGTCATGCCAATCTTGAGGACCCGCAAACCGAGGGCGGCCGCTTCTTTGTCGCCGATGCCGAGATCGTCTAAGGCCTGCCGAAGGTCGAGATAAGACTTGCCTGCACTGACTATGCCGATGCGCGGACGTTCGCTGTCCATCACGAGGCGATTGAGGACGTTGGCTTGCGCAAAGGCGATGACGGCCGGCAATTTGTACTCGCGCAGGCGGCGCTCCTGCGCCTGGGGGGTATCGCCGAGCCGGATGCCCAAGCCGCCTTTCGGCATGGCAAATCCGGTGGGCATCATGTTCGGCACGCGATGGGGGTGGACTTCCACCGTGGCGGAGGCGTCCATCGTTTCGGCAAGGGCGATCATCGAGACCCAGGTGCCGGCGTAACGCGACAGCGCCCAGCCATAAATGCCGAAGTCGAGCACCTCCTGAATACCCGCCGGATTCAAAATCGGAATTTCGGCGTCGACGAAAGCGAATTCGCTCTGGCAGGGCAGCGTGGAGGATTTGCAGGCGTGGTCGTCGCCGGCAACCGCCAGCACGCCGCCAAGCGGCCAAGTTCCCGCGGCGTTGGCATGGCGAAACGCATCGCCGGAACGGTCGACGCCCGGCGCCTTGCCGTACCACATGCCGAAGACACCGTCGTATTTCGCGCCCGGATGGAGATTGGCCTGCTGCGAACCCCACACCGCCGTCGCCGCGAGATCTTCGTTGACGCCTGGCTTGAAGACGATGTTGCGCCGATCGAGAAATTTCTGCGCCCGCCAAAGCTGCTGATCGAAACCGCCAAGCGGCGAACCACGATAGCCTGAGATGAAGCCAGCAGTGTTGAGCCCCGCGCGGCGATCCAACTCGTGCTGCATCAACGGCAGACGCACAAGCGCTTGAAGACCTGTGAGAAATACGCGGCCTTTGTCGACTTCGTATTTGTCGTCGAGCGTGAGAGGCATGAAGGTCATAGCGCTTCCTGGCGGGCCGGATTCTGTTTGGAACGATGCTAACTTGCATTTGAGGCAATGGGGTTGCCTTTTCTTGCGCGGCCCCGCAACGGAAGGCCTGCTAGCTGCGCATGACACGCAATAAAATCATGGCTTTACAGGGGGTGGGGGGTGGCCCTCTAATCGGGGGCATGCCGACGTTGGACGAACTGCGCCGCCTCCATCCTGATATAGGGAGCGACTACACGATTCCCCAGTGCTGGGGACGCTATGTCGCGGCTGAGCACGCCATCTGGCGCACGCTGTTCGAGCGGCAAGTGAAAATCCTGCCGGGCCGCGCGTGTCAGGAATTTCTGGACGGTTTGGAGAAACTGAACCTGGTCTCCGATCGAATCCCAGACTTTGAAGAACTCTCGGAGCAATTGCAGGCGCTGACAGGCTGGCGCGTCGTCGCCGTGCCGTCGCTGGTGCCCGACGACGTGTTCTTCGACCATCTGGCGAACCGCCGCTTCCCGGCGGGGCAGTTCATCCGCAAGGCCGAACAGCTCGACTACATCGAGGAGCCGGACGTCTTCCACGACGTCTTCGGCCATGTGCCGATGTTGGCCCACCCGGTCTTCGCCGACTACATGGAAGCCTATGGCAAAGGCGGGCAGCGGGCGCTGGCGGAGTTCGGCGCCCTCAAGAACCTGGCGCGGCTCTACTGGTACACCGTCGAGTTCGGACTGATCGAGCAGAAGGACGGATTGCGCATCTATGGTTCCGGCATCGTCTCAAGCAGCGCCGAGTCCGTCTATGCCGTGGAGAGCCCCTCGCCCAACCGCATCGGGTTCGAGCTGGAGCGGGTGATGCGGACGGACTACCGCATCGACGATTTCCAGGAATCCTACTTCGTCATTTCGTCGTTCGAAGAGCTGTTTGCCGAAACCTACAAGGATTTCGCGGCGCTCTACGCCAAGTTGGCGGCGGGGAAGACCTATAGACCCGGCGACGTTCTGGCGGAGGACCGCGTGCTGACGCGGGGCACGCACAGCTACCGCGCCGGTACGCACGCCGTCATTTGACGCCGAGGGTCTGCAGCACTTCGCCTTCGGTCAGGATCTGCGGCAGCACGGCTGCACTTGAAGCACCCGGCGCATAATAGAGATAGAGCGGCACGCCGGACCGGCCATGAGCCTGCAGCAACGCCGTGATCTCGGGATTGCGCCTAGTCCAATCGGCCAGCAGGAACGCAATGTGCTTGTCCGCAAAGGCTTCCCGCACTGCCGGTCGTGAGAGCGCCGCTTCGTCGTTCACCAGACAGGTAATGCACCACGACGCCGTGGCGTCGACGAAGACGGGGCGCTTGGCGTCGCGCAAGGCCTGCAGGCGTGCGGCGGTGTAAGGCTGCGAGGGGATACCGGCATAATTCGTGGCGATTGCGGCGGCTGGCGCCCGGCCGTGGTCGACGAGTGTCAGCGAATACAGCGCGCCGATGATGCCGACCGTCGCCACAAGGGCGCCGGCGCCGCGGACCCAGTCTTTGCCCATGCGCGTGACGCCCCATAACCAAAGCGACACGCCGAGGGCGGCTACCGCGATCAGGGCGGCGAATAGCCCGCTACGATCCACCTGTTGCGCGAGCACCCACAGCAACCAAGCGGCGGCGGCGTACATCGGCAGCGCCAGGATCTGTTTCAGGCGCAGCATCCAGGGGCCGGGCTTGGGCAGGATGCGATGCATGGCGGGCCAGATTCCCAGCAGCAGGAAGGGCAGCGCGAAGCCCAGGCCGAGCACGGCAAAGACCAGCAGCACCACGGTGGTCGTCTGGGTCAGACCGTAGCCGATGGCCGTCGCCATGAACGGTGCGGTGCAAGGCGCGGCCACCGCCACGGCCAGCACACCGGTAAAGAAGGCGCCGAGCGAGCCGCCGCGCCGCGCAAGATTGCCGCCGGCCGAGATGGCCTCGATCTCGAAGACACCGGAGAGATTGAGGCCGACGGCGAAGATCAGAAGCGCCAAGGCTGCGACGACGATGGGCTCCTGCAACTGGAAGCCCCAGCCGATGGCGTTACCGCCGGCACGCAGGATGACGATCAGCAAACCGAAGGCCACGAAACTGAGGACCGCACCGGCGCAATAGGCGAAGGATTCGGCGCGTGCCTGACTGCGCTCGGCATTGGCGTGGCTGGCGAGCGCCAGTGCCTTCATCGCCAGAACCGGCAGCACGCACGGCATGATGTTGAGGATCAAACCGCCGATGAAGGCGAAGAGCAGCGCGAATGCGAGGCTGAGCGTCGAGCCGTCGTCGAAATGCGCCGGCGGAACGACGCCGGGAATGGCGCGCACCTGCAGCGCCTGTACGGATTTGTCGGCGGAGGTGAGAACCAGCACGCCATCAAGGACTTTGTGGAGCTTGCCGCCCGCCTCGAGGCGCAGCACCAGGCCGTCCTTGGCGAAGCCCAGCACCTGCGGCGCGATATCCTTGATCTCGCCCGGTTGCGAGGGGAAGAACACGGCACTGACCGGCTTCGCAGCGCCGCCGAGTGCCGGAGACTTCACATAAAGCATCAGGTCGTTGGCCATGGCGTAGCGGATCGGCCAGGGCGAGACGACCGGCAGCTTGGCGCGGGCGGCGGCGAATTGCTCCGCGGCGATGGCGTCCGGCGGCGGCGCATTCTTGTCGACGAACAGCGTGAGGTTCAGCGTCGTGTCTTCGGGAATGCAAACCTGCTGGCAGACCAGCCAGCTGACGGCCGCCTGGAAATGCTCTTCCGTATTCGGCCTGGCGTCGGCAGGCGCCGTGAGATCGACCAGCAGCCAGACCTTGCCTTCGTAGCCGTAATCCATCAGCGGGCCGACCTGCTCGCGCTGCGGATAGGGCCATTGGATCGGTCCCGCCTTCCAGCCTTTCGGCAGAGTCCATTGGATGGTGGTCGGCTCGCCGGCATCGCCGGGATTGGACCAATAGGTGTGCCAGCCGGGACGGATGTTCTCTTCCAGCGCGACGGTGAGCGTGCCGCCCGGCGAAACGGTGTCGCGGTCGGAGACCAGCCGCGCATGCACCTTCGGCAACTGGTCGATCTGGGCCGCAGCCGGCGCCACCGTCACCAAAAATACAGCCAGAGAAAGCAGAATTCCGCGCATCATCTGCCGCTCATAGCCTGCCCGCCCCGGCCGCGCCAGCCGCGCATGATGACGCTCGCGTTAAGGTGACTGTCTGCGCTAGTTTCCCCAGCCAAATCAGGGATATCGCCATGCGCATCACCGGAGGGATTTATGGCGGCCGCACCCTGGTTGCGCCGCCCGACGCCCGCGTGCGTCCCACCTCCGACCGGGTTCGGCAGGCGATCTTCAACATCCTTGTCCATAACGATTTCGGCATCGGATTTGCCCTTGAAGGCGCGAAGGCCGCGGACCTGTTCGCGGGCACCGGAGCGTTGGGTATCGAAGCGCTGAGTCACGGTGCGTCGTTCTGCCTGTTCGTCGACGACTCGGCCGAGAGCCGCGGCCTGATCCGCGAGAATGTCGAAGCCTTGTCGCTCACCGGCGCCAGCAAGATCTGGCGGCGCGACGCCACCCAACTCGGACCGATCGCCGCCGGCGCCGGCGGGCCGTTCGACCTTGTCTTCCTCGATCCACCGTACCGCAAGAACCTGATCGCGCCGGCGCTGGCCAGCTTGCGCGACGGCGGCTGGCTGGCCGAGCGCGCGGTTCTCGTCGCGGAGACGGCCGAGGATGATCCCATTCCATCCGTAGACGGATTTTCTGTACACGATGAACGGGTCTATGGCGACACACGCGTGATGTTCCTCCTGCGCTGATCCCATCATGGTTCGAGGCTCCGCTGCGCGGAGCACCTCACCATGACGATCAACAATGGGCATGCGAAAGACTTCCGCAGCGCGCGAGCGCTCGGAGGTTTGCGTCTCCCCTCGCTTTTCCCAAAGCGAGGGGCGGTGCGGGACGCCACGAGGGGCGTGCGCACGGTACTTCTCTCGTCCGCGCCTTGTGAGCCACGGACACGACTGGGCCACCTCACGGCGCCCCGCACCCGGCGATTTTCGGCGCACATCCGTCCGCGCTTTCCCCGGTCGCC
>JAGWJY010000079.1 GCA_028865545.1 Alphaproteobacteria bacterium
CTCGCCAACACGGCCCTGGTCAACGACAACACGTTGGGCTCGGCCATGGTCAACGGCATCCACAACGCCAAGGAAGCGCAGACGGCCTACGACGCCTTCGCGCCGAACGTCACCGGCGGCAGCCGCGCCATCGCCATTTCGATCACCGATCAGGCGACCGGTGTGGTCGCCGCGCGCCAGCGCCAGTTGCGGCTGTATGGCAAGACGGAAGGCGGCACGACGTTGTGGGGCGACGAATTCGCCCAGATGATCAAGGATCCCGGCAGAGGCGCGACGGATCCCAACACATCCGTCAAGCTGCAATCCGGCTTCAAGGATCACGGCTTCGGCTTCTCGCTGGGCATGGACGGCGGCACGCCGAAATACGGCTGGTACGGCGGCGCCTTCACCTTCTACACCGGCGATGTCGGCGAGTTGACGCGCAACTCGCACACCAACGAGCAATGGTACGTCCTGAGCGGTTACAGCGCCTGGCGCGGCACCGGCCTGTTCTTCGACAGCAAGATCGATGTGGGCTACGGCCATTTCAACGGCAAGCGCTATATCAGCCTGACGACGGGCACGGGCGGCACCGGCGCGACCTATACGCGCGAGGCCGACAACACGCATGCCGGCGCGCTGCTCTCCGGCGGCTTCAGCACCGGCGCGATCTTCAAATACGGCGCCACGAGTTTGATGCCGCAGATCAGCGTCGACGGCCTGTTGATGCGCGAAGAGGGTTACACCGAACACAATCCGGGCACGACGGTGGTCTGCGCCGGGACGGCCACGGTGTGCGACGCCTTCGATCTGAAGGTGCAGCCTTACTACGCCAAGTCGCTGCGCGTCTTCCTGGGCGCGGACGTGCGCTACGACATCGACCTGTGGGATTTCTACCTGCAGCCGGAAGCGCGCGCCGGTTACCGCTACGACTTCTTCAACGATCCGGTGAAGCTGAAGGCGGCGTTCGCCTATGCCGACAATACCGGCGCCACGCCGGGACCGGGCACCCAGTTCACGATGATCGGCCCCGATCCGTCGCAGGGCAATTTCGTGGTCGGCGGCTCGCTGGCGACCACCACCGACGCTTGGTCGCTGGGCTTCAATTTCGATCTGGTGAAGGGCACCAACGGCGTCTTCGAACAGGTCGGAACGATCAGCCTGCTGGGTCGGATTTAGCGCCGTACTTCGACCCTCCCTTAAGGGGAGGGTCGAAAAATCCGAGCAGCGCGAAGATTTTTCGGGGAGGGGTGGTCGCTGTTGCGGACCCCTCCCCGAAATTTACTCGGACAATGTGCTCGCAAATTTCGACCGTCCCTCAAGGGGAAGGTATTTACGTCGCAGCGCTCTTCGCCGCTTCCAGGAAACGCGTCACGTCTTCTTCCGGCGTGCCGAAAGAGGTGACCAGGCGCACCAGCGTGCGCCCGCCCTGCGGCGGTCCCCAATCGTAGAACGCCGCGCCCTTGCCGCGCAGATGTCTGACGGTGGCGTCGGGCAGCCAGGCAAACACCGCATTGGCCTGCACCGGATAAGCGATCTCGACGCCGGCGATGCCGCCCAGGCCTTCCGCCAGGCGGCGCGCCAGCGCGTTGGCGCGGCCGGCATGTTCAAGCCAGCGATCGCCCGTCAGATAGGCGTCGAGCTGGGCCGAGACGAAGCGCATCTTGGATATGAGATGGCCGGCCTTCTTGCGGCGGTATTCGAAGTCGCCGGCGTCCTCGGGGTGGAAGAAGATCACGGCCTCCGCACCGAGTGCGCCGTTCTTGGTGGCGCCGAAAGACAACACGTCGACGCCCGCGCGCCAAGTCGCTTCCGCCGGCGTGCATTTGAGATGGCACAGCGCATTGGCGAAGCGTGCGCCGTCCATATGCACTTTCATGCCGTTGGCGTGCGCCAGCGCCGACAGCGCCTTCGTTTCGTCCGTCGTGTAGACGGTTCCGAGTTCGGTGGACTGCGTGAGGCTCAAGGCCATCGGCTGGACGTGATGCACGAAGCCTTTCTGGAAATGCGCCAGAGCGTGCGCGATGTCGCGCGGCGTCAGCTTGGCGCCGTCGCCTTCCAGCGCGATCAATTTCGCGCCATGGGTGAAAAATTCCGGCGCGCCGCATTCGTCGACCGCGATGTGCGCCTCGCGATGACAGACGATCGCGCCATGCGGCGGCACCAGCGTCGCCAATGCCAAGGCGTTGGCGGCGGTGCCGCTGATCACGGGAAAAACCGCCAGCTCGCATTCGAATATTTCGCGCAGGCGATTACGGACCGCGCGCGTCAGCGCGTCGTCGCCGTAAGACGGCACCGCAGCGGACGCCGCCGCGCTTATCGCCGCGACAATTTCCGGCCATGCGCCGTAAGCATTATCCGATGCAAAATTCATCACCACGATCCCGTGTTCGACATCGACAGCCAAGGCTCCTTCGGCGCCAGTGCTGCGCCCTTCTGCAACAACTCGATCGAGATGCCGTCGGGTGATCGAATGAACGCCATGCGCCCGTCACGCGGCGGGCGATTGATCACAACACCGTTATTCCGCAATTTTTCGCAGGTCGCGTAGATGTCGTCGACTTCGTAGGCGAGATGCCCAAAATTTCGGCCGCCGGTATAGGTTTCCTTGTCCCAGTTGTAGGTCAGTTCCACCATCGGCGCGGCATTTTCTTGCGCCTGGCCGCTGTCGGCCGGCGCGGCCAGAAAAACAAGCGTGAAACGGCCTTTATCGTTCGACATGCGGCTGATCTCGACCAGTCCGAGCTTCGCGCAATAAAAATCCAAAGCCGCATCGAGGTCGGCGATTCGGATCATTGTGTGCAGATAGCGCATCGTATTTCCTTCACAATTCACTGTTCAGTTGAAGCAGCACGCGATTTCGCCGGCAAGCGGGTTTATATTGCATCGCGGCATGAGTGCGCGGTGAAACGATTAGCCGCATGCATAAAGTGCTTTCCGCAAAACACTTTTTTTCCTGTCTGTGGGCACTGTAACCGTGCCTGCTACAGGACCAACACAAATGCCACGCGTCAAAACGTAAGATTTTCTCTTGCGTTTTTCGCCACAATGTTATGAGACCCTCCGGCGAATGAGAGACCATTTCACCTCGAGGCAATGTTAACCAAGCCCGCCGGGAATCGACGATTCTCGTTTGACCCTCTGGACCGATCCGCGAACCATGTTTACGATTGCTTTAAGAACAGCGGAATGCGTTCGGACGAACCGAGCGCCCGGTGGGGGACGCGTGAGCTTGGTCCGGAATGGCACGGCCCGGCGCGTTTGCGCCGGGTTTAGTTTTATCAGGTACCGGTAAGAGATCCATGGAACAGCCACTACACTCACTAAGAGCCATTCACACGAATTGGTACGCGCCGAACCGCATGATCGCGTTAGGTGCCGCAACGGTGATCGTCCTTGCGTTCGCTTGGGCGCTGTCGACGGGCTTGGCACAAACCCTCGTCGAGAAATTGCCGGACGTGCTCAAGGCCGAGGTGCTGCCGGAGAAGCTGCCGGACAAGACGCCGCCGCCGCCGCCGCCGGATATGAAGCAACCGCCGCCGCCTTACGTGCCGCCGCCGGATATCGTCATCCAGACGGAAGCCGCACCGTCCGCAGCGATCACGACGCAGAGTAAAGTGGCGACGCCGCCGCCGATCTCTTCGCCGGCTTCGATCGGCAGGCCGCATGTCTGCATGCAGGACTATCCGGCGATCTCGCAGCGTCTGGGCGAAGAGGGCACGACCCTTCTCGCGTTCCACATCACGGCGCAGGGCGATGTCACCAACGTGACGGTCGCCAAGTCCAGTGGTTCGGAGCGTCTTGACAATGCCGCAGTGAACTGTGCCTCGAACTGGCGCTATAGACCCGCCGTCGAAGCCGGACACCCGGTCGAAGTTCCTTGGAGAGCGGAAGTGCAGTGGGTCCTTCACTGAGCGCCCTTCTGAAGAAAAGCGTTACGGTTTAATTACGACAGCTACGGAGTAGTACTGACATGATCTCGAAACACCTGACGATCGCAGCGGCTTTCGTCCTTCTCACCGGGTTTGCCGTTGCCCCGGCGATGGCCCAGGCCACCGCTCCGGCGCCGGCCGCCAACACGATGGCCGCTCCCGCGGCCGCTCCGGCAGCCCCCGCGGATGCCGGCCCCACCGTCATCAAGGCTCCGACGGCGACGGCGCCCGAAGAGAACCCCTATGGTCTCGGCGACATTCTCGCCAAGAAGAACCCGGTCTCCTACGCCGTGCTCGCCATCCTGCTCGTGATGTCGATCGGCACCTGGTACATCTTCTTCGTGAAGTTCTTCGACCAGAGCCGCATCCTCGGCCAGGCGCGCACCGTTGAACGCCGCTTCTGGACCTCGGGCACGCTCAACGAAGGCATCGAGAAGCTGCCGAAAAACTCCATGTTCCGCCTGATCGCCGAAGCCGGCGTGCGGGCCTCCAGCGGCGGCACCACGCTGATCAACCTCAACGACTGGATCGCCATGTCGCTGACGCGTCAGCTGGAAGATGCCACCGGTCGCCTCCAGGGCGGCATCGCCTTCCTCGCTTCGGTCGGTTCGACGGCGCCGTTCGTCGGTCTGTTCGGAACGGTGTGGGGCATTCTGCAAGCCCTGATCGCCATCGGCGTCGCCGGCCAGGCCTCGATCGGCAAGGTCGCCGGTCCGGTGGGTGAGGCGCTCATCATGACGGCTCTCGGCCTTGCGGCTGCCGTGCCGGCGGTGTTGCTCTACAACCTGCTCGTCCGTCGCAACAAGGTGATCACCGACAAGCTGCGCGGTTTCGCGGGCGACCTGCAGACCTACATGATCTCGAAGGGCAAATAGAACCACTCGGATCTTGAGGTTCGCGGAGAACAAGCCATGTCTGCTTTGAACGTACAGGCCGGTGGCCACGAGGACGAAGACCAGCTGAACACAAACATCAACGTGGTGCCCCTGGTGGACATCATGTTGGTGCTGCTGATCATCTTCCTCGTCACCATTCCGGTGATTATCCGGACGGTGCCGTTGACGCTGCCCAACGCGATCAACATCCCGACCCAGACGAAGCCGGAGAACATCGTCATCTCGGTGGATGCGAACGAAAACGTCTACTGGAACAACGAGCCGATCCAATATTCGGAACTGCGCGATCGTTTCGAGGGGGCGCTGCTTCGGTCCGTCCATGCCGGTACGCCGTTGCCGGAAGTGCATATCCGCGGCGACAGGAATGTGCGCTTCCAAGCTCTCGGCCGGGTGATCCTGGCCTGCCAGCAGGCGGGTGTTCCGAAGGTCGGGTTCATTACGGAACCGCGTAACGAGACGCAGTAATCAGCGTAGCTAGAAGGTATTGTTGCCATGGCAATGGAAATAAAGCGGGGCGAAGGCGAGCCCATGATGGAAATCAACATGACGCCGTTGATCGACGTCATGCTTGTTCTCCTCACCCTGCTGATCATCACCCTGCCTATCCAGACCCACGCCGTGAAGCTGGACATGCCGCAGCCCAACACGAAACCACCGGTGATCCAGCCGGTGGTGGTCAACCTGGGCGTGGATTTCGACGGCACCATCCTGTGGAACGGCACGCCGGTCGACCGCGGCACGCTGGATGCCTATTTGAACAACGCCGCCCAGCAGGATCCGCAGCCGGAAATCCACCTTAATCCGAACAAACTTGCGAAATACGATACGGTCGCGAAGGTGCTTTCGGATGCACAGCGCCTCGGCGTAAAAAAGATCGGGTTTACCGGTCTAGATCAGTACATGCAGTAATGTGAGGGGCGACCGCAGGTCATCCTGGCATGCCGTTGCGTGCGTCGGGGGCCTGCGTTCTAAAGTTAAAGAGGTCTCGATGTTGGTAAAGAAACTGCGCGCCATCGCCATGGCGCTTGCGTTGGGCACCGCTGCAGTCGCTGCTGCCGGCGCCTTGACCGTCACGTCGGCCCAAGCCGCCGTGCGCGCGTCCGTCGGCAAGCCGCTGCAGGCCGCCCAGGCCGCAGCCGCCGCCGGCAATTACAAACAGGCGATGCAATACGTGAACCAGGCCGCCGGCGTCGGCGGGCTGTCTGCCGAAGAGCAGAAGATCATCGGCCAGATGCGCGAATATATCTCCGTCAAATCCGGTGGCACGGTCGGCGTCGACAGCGCCGTCGGCGCCCAGGCCAAGTTCGACACGGACTATCGCGCCGGCCGCTTCCGCGACGCGATCAACGACGCCGATCTGCTGCGCAAATACGGCGCGCTGAACGGCGCCAATATGGTGATCATCGCCCAGGCCTATTACCGCAGCGGCGACTACAAGGGCTGCGCCCGCTACGCCGCGGACCATTCCAGCCTCGGCCCGGACATGCTCGAGCTGCAGGTGCGCTGCGCCTATGAATCCCACGACGACGCCATGATGCGCGATGCGCTGGTGCAGCTCGTGGGCTCGACCGGCAAGCCGGAATACTGGAACCAGCTGCTGAAGCTGGCGGAAAGCGCCAAAGGCCTGTCGGACCATCAGACGCTCGACATCTACCGCATCAAGTTCATGACCGGTTCGATGCTCGGCGCCGATGACTATTTCGTGCTGGCCCAGTTCGCGCTGCAATACGGTTTCGCAGCCGAGGCCCAGGCCGTGGTTCAGAAGGGTCTCGACAGCAAGGTGCTGTCGGGTGACCGCGCCATGAAACTGTTGAACCTTGCCAAGAGCACCTACGCCAACGACCTCAAGAACCTGCCGCGCACGATCGCGGCGGCGAAAGCGGCGAAGAGCGGCGATCTTCTGGTCAAGCTGGGCGAGGATTATTGCGGCATGGGCCGTTACAAGGACGCCGTGGACGCCATCGAGGCGGGTATCGCCAAGGGCAACCTGACGGATGTCGACAACGCGCAGCTCCGTCTGGGCCAGGCCGAATACGGCGCGGGCGAGAAGGCGGCGGCGCTCAAGTCCTTCTCCAAGGTCGACGGCTCCGCCAACGACAAGATGACCGGCCAGCTCTGGACGCTCTACGTCCGCGCCCACTAGCCGTCGTCTAAAAGAGACCTCTTTAAGACCCTCCCTGGAAACAGGGAGGGTCTTTTGTTTATGGGGCCGGCCAAGCCCTCCGGTTGGACCGGCGGGGTCAGAACCCCGTCTCAGCGGCGGTGTCCGCAGGGCGCAGCTGCGCGGTCAGATAGGCGATGACGTCCGTGTCGGGCGGATTGGGCACGCCTTTGCCGGGCCCCGGCGTTTTCAGCTCCGCCAGGGTGAAATCCATCGGCACCTCATAGGTGCGGTCGATCTGGTTGCGCAGATTGCGTTCGGCCTCGTACCAGGCGGTCTTCAGCGTGTTGTCGGGGCAGGGCGCGAATTCCTCGCCCGAGGTGGCGCCCCAGCGCCGTTCGGCGCACTGATAGGGGTCGAAGGACATGTCGAACAGCCGCCGCCGCATGTCCTCGTAGCCCGGCGTCACCTTCGAACCGTCGCTGCGCGTATAGGTGACGCGGCAGCGCGCGGCGTGGCGCTCATAGACCTTGAGCATGTCCGCCGCCAGATCCTTGCCGCGATAGGAGAGCTTCTTGTCGTGGCTGTGGTACATCGCCATGAAGCGCACGACATCGTCGCGCAGTTCCTTGAAGGCCGTTTTCAGCCGGGCGTCGCGCGAGGGCGTGGAATAGGTCTCCCAATCGCCTTCCGTGCCGTAGATGTTGGGCGGCAGGCGGTCCGGCTCCGGCAGCTTGTTGAGCCCCGCCTGGATGGCGAGGTCCACGGCCATGACGCGGTAATGCAGATCGGAGCAATTCGAATCCACCATGTCCGCCACTTCGCTGAGCGGATCGAAGGCGAGCCGTCCGCCCGCCATCTCGGCGCGCACGAAGTCGTAATAGTCGAGCAATTCCTTGTTCAGCGTGAACGTCGCCTTGTCCCAGTCTCCGTCGTCGGCCGGTTTGAGGCCGTTGCCGTAGAACTGCTCGGTGGAGAAATCCGGGATGTCCTTGTTGGCGGCGAGCACGATATGGCCGCCGGCATAGCTGCCGTCGGGCAGCCTGGTGGCGCCGATCAGACGCTGCGGCCGCCAGTTCTTGAAGCCGGCGCCCATGCCCGGATAGGCGCGCACGAAACGCAGATCGTAGAAGCCGCGCGTCACGGTGAAATCCGGATGGGCGTCGATGTAGCGGATGCGGCCGTTCGCCTCGACGCGCCACACGATGGCGAGATGGCCGTTGGGATCGTAGATCACCGTGCCGGGGCGGATCGATTTGGGCGAGATTTTCGGCGAATAGAAATCCTGTTCGTACGGCGCTTCCAGATCGGGATGGATACGATAGGAGGCCGACGAAACGGCATCGCGGATTTCGTCGAGGATGGCGTAGCCGCTTTTGACGCCGCCCTTGACGTCGACGCGGCCCGCCACGGCGTTGCCGACGAAATCGTAGCGCAGGTCGCCGCCGCTGCCGCGCGGCTCCACGTCGCTCACATAGGAGAACGGCAGCCCGCGCTTCCAGGCGAAATAGAAACGCAGCACATAGGGAAAGTCGGCGCAGTCCGAGGCGAAGACGGTGCCGGGCGGATCGGTGCCGCGATAGGGATTGCGCAGATCGTGCAGGCAGGCATCGACGGTGTCGCAGCCGGACTCGCCGATATCCGCGATGAAGCGGCCATATTCGCGTTCGTCGGAGGGTGACCAGTGATCGGCACGGACGAGGTAGAGCGTGGACGGCGCCGCCGGCGCCTCCTGGGCCTGCGCACAGGCTATGGACGCGGCAAACACCACCGCCGCAACGGCGACCCAACCTGCAGTCTCCCCTCTCATGCCCGGAACGGTATCCCGAGAAGATGACGGGTCAAGCACGGCGTAACGGAATCGCGCCGCGCTTATGGCGGGGCCGCGCCGTTCACCATAATCTTGCAGCCATGAGCGAGATTCTGACCCCGGCGGAAAGTCAGGCGCTGCTGCTGTCGCTGCAGGTCTCCAGCGTGGCGATCGCCGGCGCTTTGCCCTTTGCCTTCGCCGCCGCGCTGTTTCTGGCGCGCGTGCGTTTCACCGGCAAGGCGCTGGTCAACGGCGTCATCCATCTTCCGCTGGTCCTGCCGCCGGTGGCCGTCGGCTTCCTGCTGCTGGTGGTCTTCGGTTCTCGCGGGCCGGTGGGCGGCTGGCTGGAAGCGCATCTCGGCATCCGTTTCGTCTTCAGTTGGATCGGCGCGGCGCTGGCGAGCGCGCTGATCACCTTTCCTCTGCAAGTGCGTGCCATTCGCCTGGCGCTGGAAGGCGCCGATGCGAGCCTCGGCGAGGCCGCCCGCACGCTCGGCGCAAGAACCTTCGACCGGCTGGTGAACATCACCCTGCCGCTGGCGCTGCCCGGCATCGTCAGCGGCGCCATCACCGCCTTCGCCGCCAGCCTGGGCGAATTCGGCGCCATCATCACCTTCGTCTCCAACATCCCGGGGCAGACCCAGACCTTGCCGCTGGCCATCTATGCGGCGCTGCAGGCGCCCGGCGGCGAGGTGGCGGCGGCGCGGCTCTGCGGCCTCTCCATCCTCTTGGCGCTGATCGTCATGACGGCGGGCGAAGTGGCCAACCGGTGGTCGCGGTCATGAGCCTGGAGGTCTCTCTGCGTCACCGCCATGGCGACTTCTCGCTGGATGCGTCGTTCTCGGCGCAAGGCGGCGTCACCGCGCTGTTCGGACCGTCCGGCGCGGGCAAGAGCACGATCGTCGGCGCCATCGCCGGGCTGCTGCGTCCGCAACAGGGCCGCATCGCGGTGAACGGGCGTGTGCTGCTGGACAGCGCGA
>JAGWJY010000032.1 GCA_028865545.1 Alphaproteobacteria bacterium
GCCGAACGCCTTGTTTCCGAAGCGAAAGCGGCGGGCATCGCGGCGGCTTTGATCGGCACCACCGGCGGCGGTAAGATCGCCGTGGAAGGGTCCGGCGAGATGGCGCTCGACCGTTTGCGCAAGGCGCATGAGACCTGGTTTCCGTCCTATATGGCGGGAGAACTCTGATGGCGATGACCGCCAACGAAATCGAGAAGCTGATCAAGGACGCGTTCCCCGACGCGACGGTGTCGATCACGCCGCTGGCCGACGACAATGACCACTACGCAGCCATGGTTACCTCGGCGGCGTTCAAGGGGAAGACCCGCGTGCAGCAGCACCAGATGGTCTACGACGCCCTGAAAGGCCGGATGGGCGGCGTGCTGCACGCCCTGTCGCTGCAGACCGCGGCGAAAGACTGACGCGTGAAGGTGCCTTATCAACAGAGGCACGAGTTTCTGGCCGTCCAGTTTGTCTGCCTTTTGATAGCGGTACTTGCCTCCTATGGCGTTATGCTGTTGTTCCAGTATTGGTTCGGCACTCCAACTGAGGCGGACTATCTTGTAGTCAAGTGGGGCGTGCTCATAGCAACCTATTTTGCGTGTTTGTTGGGATGGCTAAAATGGAAGGCCAAGCGCGCGAAGGTGCTATAAACAGCCTGCTTGACGCTTGCGGGCGTCGCCCTTATCTCAGGACCACAGCTCAGAAAGCGTGAGACCATGGCCACCATCCACGACCGCATCGCCGCCGACGTCGCCTCCAACGACGTGCTTCTGTTCATGAAGGGCACGCCGGTGTTTCCGCAATGCGGCTTCTCCGCCGCCGTGGTGCAGATACTTTCCGAACTCGGCGTCAAGTTCAAAGCGGTCGACGTGCTGAAGGATCCGGAAGTCCGCCAGGGCATCAAGGAATACTCCAACTGGCCGACCATCCCGCAGCTCTATGTGAAGGGCGAATTCGTCGGCGGCTGCGACATCATCCGCGAGATGCACGAGAGCGACGAGCTCAAGACCTATCTCACCGGCAAGGGCGTCACGCTCGAGAACGCCTAACCTTTCGGGAAGTGTTTCCTCCATATCGGCGCGATGACCGGACGCTGCGACAGCGCGTCCGCGACGGCGCATATCTTCGGCAGGTGTTCTTCGCGCCAACCTTCGCTGCGGCACTCGCGCCAGCGGCTGAACATGGCGGCATAGATGTCCACGGCCGAGAAGCCGCTTGCCAGGAACCAGGGCCCGGCGACCGCCTGTTCGGCGTCCAGCATGCGCGCCCGGATGCGGTCGCGCACTTTCAGCTTCAGCGCTTCCGCCGGCGCGCCTGCGGGCACGAAGCGGTCGGGATAATCGGCGATCTCCACCATCGGATAGATTTCCGAGGCCATGAAGGCGATCCAGCGCATCGCCTGGGCGCGCGCCGGCGTGGCGACCGGCGGCAGCAACCCGGCATCGGGATAGCGTTCGGCCACCACGAGCAGCAGCGCCGCGGTTTCGGTGACGATGTCGCCGGACGGCAAACGCAGCGCCGGAACTTTGCCGCTGGGATTGATCGCCAGAAACGCCGGCGAACGCTGCTCGTTCTTGTCGAGCGAGACCGGCTGGAAGGTGTAGGTCGCGCCGGCTTCCGCCAGCGCCGCCTCGACGCAAAAGGCGCCCGAACCGTTTTCGCCGTACAGCGTGTAGCTCATCGCGCGCCTCCAAAACGAAAAGACCGCGGAAAGCTTCCGCGGTCTTCATCTTTTGATCGCTGGATGGCCGGGTCAAGCCCCGCCACGGTGCTCAGCGAGAATAGAATTCGACGATCAGATGCGGATGCATCTGCGAGGCGTAGGGCACATCGGCCAGCTTGGGCGTGCGCAGGAACTTCGCCTTCTTGCCTTCTTCGACTTCGATATAGTCGGGCGTGTCGCGCTCGGGGCTCTTGGAGGCTTCGAGCACCAGACCCATATCGCGCGCCTTCTGCGTCAGCTCGATGACGTCGCCTTCCGCCACGATGTAAGAGGCGATGGTGACGCGCTTGCCGTTGACCTTCACATGGCCGTGGGACACCAGCTGGCGGGCCGAGAACGGCGACGGCGTGAACTTGCAGCGATAGACCACCGCATCGAGACGGCGCTCGAGCAGGCCGATCATGTTCTCGCCGGTATCGCCGGGACGGCGCGCCGCTTCGGTGTAGTATTTGCGGAACTGCCGCTCGGTGATGTTGCCGTAATAGCCCTTCAGCTTCTGCTTGGCCTGCAGCTGCGTGCCGTAGTCCGACAGCTTCTTGGCGCGGCGCTGGCCGTGCTGGCCGGGGCCATAAGAGCGCTTGTTGACCGGGCTCTTGCCACGGCCCCAAATGCTTTCGCCCATGCGGCGGTCGATCTTGAATTTTGCGGTAGCGCGCTTGGTCATTCGTCGTCCTGGTTTGCAGAAGGGACGGGACGGTGTTGTCCCGGAAAGGCGCGCAATATAGCGGCGGGTCTTGCTCTGTCAATGGCAAACAACGTATTGTAACAGCTGATGTTTTTCCAGGTGACTCGACTAAAAGTTGCATATCTCCCGACTTCGCTGCGGTATGCGGCGGCTTGCGGGACGGCGTGTTTTGCAGCAACTGACCGGTCGATCTTGGCCCCGTGGCGGAATTGGTAGACGCAACGGACTTAAAATCCGTAGTTCCGAAAGGAACGTGCCCGTTCGAGTCGGGCCGGGGCCACCAGGCTTTGCCTGCATCGCAGGCTATGCCTCGCAAGCCAGTCTTCAGTCGTGCGCCTGCGTCGCGGCAAGCCGTCCCCTTCTTTTGACGCCGCAGGGCCAGCTCCGCTTTCACCATCGCCATCGAGCATTTCAGGCGCCGCAGCGCGGCGCGGACTTCGGCCTTCAACGCCTTCATCTCGGCGGTCCGGCCGCCATGGGTAACAGCGTTGCGGTTGCCGCGCGGCGCGCCGGCGCCTTTGCGGTTCTTGCCGCCGTTCGGCGTTTCATAACGCGGGCAGAGGTTTGTGGAATTTTCGGCAAGATAATTGTTTGCCGAATTTTCACAGGGGCATACCCCTGTCCTGCTCTTTTGCCGGCGGCGCGCACGACGCTGCGCCACCGCGAGGATGCGCGGCGTCTGCGGGCGGGAAAGAGCGTGCGTCTTCATGCGCCCATTATACGGCCGAGTCGGCGTCACCGGGATAAGTCGAGACGACACGAACGAAGTGCGTGATCGCGCTGAAGAATTTCAACGATCGAAAACGGGATAAGTTTTGCGCGGCGGGCGCCCGGGCCACAAAGGCAGACGCGGAGGAAACGTCAGCATCTTCCTGTCTGCGCGCCTTCGGGCCGGAGGAATTTCAATCCGCGTCGGCCGAGGTGGCGTAGAGATAACCTTCGCCATAGGCGATGTAGAGGTGCAGCTGACGCAGGATGCTGATGCCGATGATCGGTTCGAACCGTTGACGGCCAAACCCGGCGTACTTGTCGGGAACCAGTGTGATTGCCGGGTTGTCCACTGCGATTTCACCGAATGTAATCTTGCTGAACGGATAGACATAGGCGTGCGGATCGGTCGCTTTCTCGCCCGGAGCCGGCTTCAGCTCGAGCGGGTCCTTGTCCCAGCCGAACTCGCGCCGCGTTGCTTCCAGACTGATGATCGTCCAGGGCGAACCGGTGTCAAGATTTGCGCGTGCCTGATGGCCGTCCAGTTCGGCATCAACGCTGATCTGCTGCTGCGTGCTCACGCGAAGAGGCACACGGGCGAAAGGCTGCGTCGTCCAATAGACCACCTGCCCCGGGCAGTGCTTCTGCCGGAAGAAGTTCATCTTGCCGTGCTTGAAATCGAACTCGACATCGAAGGTGCTCAGGATATCCGGCGCGAGAGTGCCGTCGAGCCCCGGCGGCAAATCCCCGTCGGGCATGATCACAAAATCGGTCGAACCACTGTGCATCTGACCCAGCGTGATACGGTCGGCAACACCGTAGGTGTTCAGCCTGAGCCCGCCATACTGCGTGAAATAGACGGCCTCCGGCTCGAAATGGCGCAGAGAAAGATTGAGTGCCTTCACCACAGTCTCGCTGAGCGTGCTCGAGATTCCGCCCGTGTCGACCAGCATGCGCTCATCGTGCCCGTTCACGCTCATCACCACATAGACTTCGCCCGACGCGTCCGTGTGCAGGTCGAGTGAAGCAAGCATATGGAGGTGACAGTCGGGTTGATCGTCCGCGCGTGCCGCACCCGCCAGCGCCATGGCGATGAATGAAACGAGAAGCAGCCCGGATTTCCGCATCAGCGCACCTATTTCAGACGCGCCAGTTCGGCTTTGGCGCCGTCGATCTCGATGTAGTCCTTCGGGCATTCGCCCGGCACGGCGGCGAGCATGGCCTTGGCGGCCGCGGTTTCACCGCGGACGAGATGCCATTCGCCGCCATAAAAGTCGGTCTCGCAGATTCGGCCCTTTTGGGCGTCGCCTTCGTCGCCGTACCGGTCCTTGGCCCATTCGACCTTGACGCTCTCGGGCGTCCCGTCGCTGCGATAAAGATCGATCAATGGTCCCGGCCAATACGAGGTGTTGATGCGGTCGAGCGTGGCGAAGGCCGGGCTGAGGTCCTGTTTGCCGCGCGCAAGACTCATCGCCATCCAGAGCACGCCATAGCCATCGGTCGGGGCAAGGTGCAGATAGGACCCGCAATCACTTGCCGCCACTTGATACTGCGCCGCTTCGAAGTCGATCTGGCAACGCAGGAAATAGAGCAATGGTCTGGCAGGCGCTTCCTGGATCGCGTGCGCGGCATCGGCCATCGCGACATCGTATTGCCCAAGATCGCGATAGAGCACCGCGTGAGCCTCAAGCACGGCCACATCGTTCGGCGAGGCTTTCTCGGCGGCGTCCAGATCGGCCTTGGCGAGGTCGAATTGCTTCTTCTCCTGATAGACCAGTCCGCGATCCAGCAGAGCCACCGATCTCAGATCGGGAATCAGCTCCGTGCTGGCGAGGGCGCTGGTGAAGAAGCCGATGGCTTCGTCATAACGCTCGAAGTGATATGCCGTGAGGCCATGATTGAAATCATCATATCCGCCTGCGACGGCAGGGCCGGAGAACACGGCGCAGCCCGCAAGACACAATAAAATCCTGCGCAATTTCTTCTCCCCCGAATGCCGCAACTCTATCCATAGTTGTGCTATCCGGCAAGTTATCCGAGCTTCCCCGGAGGCCGGCACTTTGCTGGGGCAAAGTCGCTCTGTGCGAGATGTTCGTTTGATCTGTCGCCGGGCAATTGTTGGACCAAGGGGACGCCGTCAGCCGGCATGGTTACACCGGTTCGTATCGCTCAAGACTGTCGCTCGCACAAAGTCGTCACCTGCGCTTTGGCACAGTCTAGCGCCTATTCGGACGGGCACGAATGGCGCGTTATGGCGCAAAGCGGCGAGTCTCGCGGCAGGAGCGCACAGCCCGGCGTCACGCCTTACTCCACTTGCCGCCCTTGATGTCGAACTTCACTTTTCCTTCGGTGCGCATCCGCATCAGCAACTCCTGCAGGGCGTCGGTGCTCTTGTTGCTGGGGTCGAGCCGTTGCTGCAGCGAATAGAGCGCGCGGGGTTTGTCCAGCGCGGCCAGCACGTCTTCTTCTCTCGTCATGACCGATGCCTTTCTGTCTGCATCCATGCAGGCCATAGCCGGAACAGAGCGTTCCGGCAATGGCGGGTATTGCCGCAAAGCGGAGGGCCCCGCGGCGAGACTGAGAGGGCGACTCAGGCGCCGCCTACGAATCGGGCGATGACAATGCAAGTGAAGATCGGCTACGACGCTAACGGCGGACGCCGGCATGCCAGCTGGCGCGGCCACGAAAACCGTGAAGGCGGAACGACAATGGCGATATCGCTCTACGGCGCAGACGTGACCCGCTGCCTGCAGACCCTGGACGCCATGAGCGCCTTACCGGGAATGGGCTCACGCATCACCGCGCGCGCGGCAGCGATCTCGAAGAAATGGTCGAGACGCGCCGCCTTCCTGATATGCGACGTTTCCGTTCCGAGATACATTCGGTGGTCCTTCATTCCACCGGTGCGATCGAAGCCGTCGAAAGTGGTGTTCTGCGCTTGGATGATGGTGCTCCGCACTTATCTCGCAAGCGCCGGCAGGCTCCTCCTGGTTCGCATCGTTCGACCTACGATCGCTTACTGAACGCCGATAGCGTATTGAGGAATTGTCATGACGGCATTGTCGAATGCTCGCCGCGCGACGATCATGGCGCTCGCCACCTTGTCCTTGGCAGGCGGCGCACGGGCCGGTCAGGCGATGGAGGACTGGTCGCTGCACGGTCAGGCCACCTTCGTCGAGCAGTATCATCCCGCGTTCAAATCACCCTATCGCGGCACAAACAGTCTCGATCCCGGCAGCCGCGGCGACGAGACCTTCGACGCGACGCTGTTCGCGGGCGTTCGGCTGTGGGACGGCGGCGAAGCTTACATAAACCCGGAAGTCGACCAGGGGTTCGGACTGAGCAACACGCTCGGAATCGCCGGATTTCCAAGTGGCGAAGCCTACAAGGTGGGCGAATCGACGCCTTATTTCCGGCTGCAACGCGTGTTCTTCCGCCAGACATTCGACCTCGGTGGTAATGCCGAGAATATCGAAGCCGACGCCAACCAGCTGGCCGGGACACGCACGGCGGACAACCTCGTCGTCACCTTGGGGAAGTTCTCGGTTACCGACATCTTCGACGACAACGCATACGCCCACGATCCGAGGAACGACTTCTTCAACTGGTCGATCATCGACTCGGGCGCGTTTGATTATGCCGCCGATGCCTGGGGCTACAGCTACGGCATCGCCGCAGAATGGACGCAAGCCTGGTGGACGCTGCGTGCCGGTCTGTTCGACCTGTCGCGTGTTCCCAACACCACAGCGCTGGTTCGTGGCTTCGGTCAGTATGAACTGGTCGCCGAAGCTGAAGCGCGGCACAGCTGGTGGGGCGAGCCCGGCAAGGTAAAGCTGCTCGGCTTCGTCAACCGGGGACAGATGGGGTCATATAGCGACGCCGTCGCCCTCGCACTCGCCACGCAAGCGACACCCAGCACCGCTCTCGTGCGCAAGCCGGCCTCGCGCCCGGGCGCGGCGCTCAATCTCGAGCAGCAGATCACCGACAATCTCGGCGTCTTCCTGCGCGCCAGCCTGAACGACGGCAGCAAGGAAGCCTACGAATTCACGGAAATCAATCGCTCCCTTGCGCTCGGTCTGTCTCTGACAGGCTCGGTTTGGGGGCGTCCCGCCGATACGGTTGGCGTGGCCGGCGTCACGAACACGCTGTCGACCGCCGCACGCAACTATTTTGCCGCCGGAGGCATGGGCATATTGATCGGCGACGGTCGGCTTCCCCGTTACGGCACCGAAGAAATCGGCGAAGTCTATTACAGCGCACAGATGACGGACTGGCTTGCCGCCAGCGGCGACTATCAGCTCATCGTCAATCCGGCCTACAGCCGGGATCGCGGGCCCGTATCGGTGGTGTCCGTTCGATTGCACGCACATTTCTGAAGCGCGAAGGCGGCGGCCAGGCTGACGAACGACGCCGGTGTGCTAATCTGGCGCGGCCACCAAAACCATGACGGCGGACCGGCAATGGCGATATCGCTCTACGACGCAAGCGTGACCTGCTACCTGCAGACCCTGGCAGCGGTCAGCGGCTTTTTGGAAAAGGGGCTGGCGCATTGCCGCGACAACGGCATCGATCCGGCCGAGATCGTCGAGACGCGCATCGTCGCCGACATGCGGCCGTTTCGTTTCCAGATCCATTCGGTGGTCTTCCATTCCGCCGGTGCGATCGAAGCCATCCGCAGCGGCGTCCTGCGCCTGCCGGGCGAAAGGCCCGCCCATGACTATGCGGCCCTGCAAGCGCTGGTCGTCGAAGCCCATGACAGCCTGGCGAAGCTGACGCCCGAGGACATCAACCCCCGCGAAGGCGCCGAGGTGGTGTTCGAGGTGCGCGATACGAAACGGCTGTTCACCGCCGAAGGTTTCCTGCTCTCCTTCTCGCTGCCCAATTTCCATTTTCACGCCACCACCGCCTACGACATCCTGCGCGCCAAGGGCGTGCCGCTGGGCAAGCGCGATTATATGGGGGCGCTGCGGCTGAAAAACTGAAGGAACCGACTTGGATAAAGAGGTCGCGGCCCGTGCGTGACGGCAATCGACGATCCCAGGACATCGAAAATGGGTCCATTCTGGCGCTAGTCCGGCGCGAGCCATAAACGGATCAGCGCGCCGCCCTCCGGCGCCGCGTCTATCGTGATGCGCCCGCCATGCGCTTCGGCGATGCGATTGACGATGGCAAGCCCAAGCCCGCTGCCATCCGTCTTGCTGCGGTCGCCGCGCCAGAAGCGCTTGAGAACCTGTTCGCGTTTCTCCGGCGCGATGCCCGGACCGTGATCGCGCACCGCGATCACCGCGCCGGGACCCGCCGTCACCTCCACATCGCTGCCTTCGGGCGTATGCAGCAGCGCGTTTTCCACCAGATTGCGGACGGCACGGCCGATGGCTTCGGCGTGTCCCTCGATGCGGACGGGGTGTTCGTCGATGAAGCGGATGTTGCGCCCCTTGCGAACGGCGAGCGGCGTCAATTGCGTCACCACCTGGGCGCCGATGGCGCTGAGATCCGCCACCGTGCCATGCGGCACCAGCAAGGCATCGGCCGAGGCCATGTCCAGCATCTGGCCGACGGAGCGCGTCATGTTGGCGACATCCTCGCGCAGCTTCTGCTTCGGCGCGCCGTCCGGCAGCTCGTCGACTTCCATCGACATGATGGCGAGCGGCGTGCGCAATTCGTGCGCGGCATCGGCGGTGAAGTCGCGCAAGGCCCGGATGGCCCGTTCGATCCGGTTCAAGGCGCCGTTCACCGCACCGACCAGCCGGCGCACTTCGCGCGGCGATTCCGGCATGGCGAGGCGGCGCTCGATCCGGCGCGGCTCCAGCGCTTCGACCTCGCGCGCGGCGACGGACAGCGGGTTCAGCGCCCGGCGCACCACGACGACGTTCAAGGCAAGCAGCAGCAGAGCAAGCGGCAGCAGCGGCACGGCGACATGCTCGATCACCTCGTTGGCGATGACCGGCCAGAACGGACGCAAGCCGCGTCCCTGGATATTCATCACGACCCAGATCGGCTGGCCGGCGGCCGCAAGACGCCGCGCCCCATGCAGGAAGAAACCCGTCGCATGATCGTCCCGCCGCGTTTCCGAACTCACCGAGGTGATCGGCGGGGTCAGCGCCTGGGCGAGACCCCAGGGCCCGTCGAGCGCGATCTCCCGGCCGCGGTGGTCGTAAACCGCAAAGGCAAGCTGGGCCGAGCCGATGGGCTCGCGATAGAGACGCGACGGATCGAACCGCAGCCGAGAACCGTCGGCCTTCACGGCTTCGGCGATTTCGTCCGCCTGCAGGGTCAGAAGGCGCTGTCCGAGCCCTTCCTGATCGCGCACATAGGTGAGCACGACAAAGGCGATATCGAGCAGCGCAAACAACAAGACGACGGAGAAAAGACGGCGGGCGATGATCGCCGCCATGCCGTCGCCGCCGAAAATCGGCCAGACCGCCGGCTTCAGAAAGGAAAGAAAAGGTTTTGCCGCCACGCCGTCAGTCCTTTGCGCCCGACGGCATCAGCGCATAGCCGATACCGTGGGCGGTGTGCAGGGTGACATCGGCGCCGGCCGCCGCCAAACGGCGCCGCAACCGGGAGGCCGCCGCTTCCAGGGCATTGGGCGACACCTCCTGCCCCATCGAATACAAACTGTTCTCGAGACTGGCGCGCGCCACGACCTGACCGGACCGGCGCATCAGAAGCTCCAGCAGCGACAGTTCGCGCGGCGGCAATTCCAGGCGCTTCTCCGCCACGCGGGCCTCGTGGGCGTTGCTGTCCAAGGTAAGATTGCCGGCCGTCAGCACGCTGCCCAGAACGCCGCCCGGCCGGCGCAAGAGCGCACGGCAGCGCGCCGCCAGTTCCGCCGTGGCGAAGGGTTTGACGAGATAATCGTCGGCGCCGAGATCGAGCCCGGAGATGCGGTCGTCGAGCCCGTCGCGCGCCGTCATCACCAGGATCGGAACCGCCAGCGCGCGCGACCGCAGGGATTTGACCAAGGTCAGCCCGTCGCCATCCGGCAGGCCGAGATCCAGCAAAACGAGATCGTAGCTTGCGGCCTCGAGAAAATCCTGCGCGGCGCGCAGCGTCTGCGCCGTGTCCACCGCAAAGCCGTCCGTCACCAGGGCGCGACGGACCAGTTCCGAAAACCGCGCATTATCCTCGACCAGAAGCAGGCGCATGGGCGATGTCGCTTCCACCGGGCGCACGCTTGCGTCCGGTGATCATGGACCAGATCAGATTTTCGCGATGGCGCACACTTTCCCGGACTGCGGCCAAAACATGCACCGCCGCCAAGGCCAGAATCGTATAGGCGGCCACCTTGTGGACCGTCTGCACCCAGAGCACGCCCCAGTAAGCATCGAGGCCCTGCATCCAGCCGGTGACGCCGGTCACGATCAATAACAGAATGAGTGTCATCATCATGATCGCGGCGGCGGGATTGTGCCCGATATATCGCGGCTCACGCCGGTTCAGCAGCGCCTTGCCATAGGCCCAAAGGCGCGCCGGTTTGGGGATGAAGTCGGAGAAGCGGGCATGCGGCGAACCGACAAATCCCCAAATCAGGCGAACGAGAACGGCTGTCAGGATCGTATAGCCGACCCAACGATGGACGAACTTGCCTTCCTCGTTGAGGAACATGTTGGCGATGAAGCCCGCCACCACCAACCAGTGAAACACGCGCACGACCGGATCCCACACCGCGATGGATCCTGCGCGATGGGCCGCGGAAGGTGCCGTTGCGAGATGCGAGGGCGAGGACATGCGCGTGCTCCTTATTCGCCGTCGACGTTCTTCTGGACGACGGAACCGTCGACCGGATTGAAATAGACCTCGGCCTTCTTCTTGTCGGCGGTGAAGCCGTAGATTTCGTAACAACTGCCCGTCTTCTGGAAGACGCGGATCTTGGTATAGCCCATTTTGGCGATCTTTTCCTTCATCGCCGCTTCGCTGAGCCACTTGCTCTCCGGCTGGGTGGTGCATTTGGGGCTGGCCAGGGCGGGCGCAGCCGCACCGATCGTCACGGCCAGACCGACAAGCAGGGGAACAATCTTTCGCATCACTTTCTCCATCAGGGGCGGACCATTTCCGCCGTGGTCCGCGAGACTGTCCGATGCGCCTGACCAAGTCCTGACGGAGGCCGCAAATTATTTTCCGCACCCCGTCAGGACTTCGTCAGGCGCCACGACGATTGTCGCGGCGTTGCGGATGGCGCAACGAAACGGAGAGCATGACGATGCGAATTTCACGGACTCTTGCGGCTGCGGCCGCCCTTACCTTTGGCCTGGTCTCGGCCAACGCGGCGCTGGCGGGAGATCTCAGCGCCAGGACCAAAAAGAATCTCGACGCGGCGATGCATGGCGAGGCCTTCGCCAATCTCAAATACCGCGCCTATGCGGAGATGGCGCGCGACAGCGGCAAGCCGGAGCTGGCGAAGCTGTTCGAGCAATCCGCGAACGTCGAAGCCAACGAACATTTCGTCCGCGAGGCCGACGCGCTGAAACTCGCCAAGAGCAACGAAGCCAATCTGCTCGATGCGGCGACCGGCGAGCATTACGAGAACACCAAGATGTACAAGGAATTCGCGGCGCAGGCGCGCCAGGACGGCGACGTCGCCGTGGCGAAACTGTTCGATCAGATCGCCTCGGACGAAGGCGATCACTACGAAGCCTACAAGGCCGCGCTGAAGCAGCTGAAGACGCAAAGCAAATAAGGTCTCAACGCGCGGTCAGCCCCCTCCACCGCGTGAAGAGCTGGGCCGCCATCGCATGCGATGGCGGCCCTGTTTTTCGGGGCGGCCCGCATCTCATGCGTCCCCATGCCGCGAGGGCGCGGCGCCGGGCGGACGCAAAATGGCCTTGCCGGCACCCTATATAAAGAGCGTGCGCCAGGAGCCCGCGCCATGCCCTTTGTCCGGACCGAATTCGCCGATCACATCGGCACCATCGCCCTGGATCATTACAGCAAGCGCAACGCGCTGAGCCGCGCGCTGATCGCCGACATGCTTGCCGCTTTCGACGACTTCAGAAAGAAGCCGGCGCGCGCCGTGGTGCTGCGCTCCGCCACGAACGAAAAGGTGTGGTCGACGGGGCACGACGTCACCGAACTGCCCAAGGCCAACATCGATCCCTTGCCTTACGGCGATCCGCTGGAACAGCTGATGCGGGCGGTGAAGGGCTTCCCCGCGCCGGTGATCGCCATGGTGCACGGCTCGGTGTGGGGCGGCGCCTGCGAACTGATCATGGCCTGCGATATCGTCATCGCCGACGACACCGCCAGCTTCGCCATCACGCCGGCGCGGCTCGGCCTGCCCTACAATGCCGCGGGCTTCCAGAACTTCATCAGCCGACTGCCGCTGACCATCGTGAAAGAGATGTTCTTCACGGCCGATCCGATCGCGGCGGCGCGCGCCGAACGCGTCGGCATCGTCAATCTGGTGGTGCCGCAGGCGGAGCTGGAGAGCCGCACCTATGCGATGGCGAAAACCATCGCGCAGCGCTCGCCCGCGGCGATCGCCGCCTACAAGGAAGCCATCCGCGTGCTCAGCGAAGCGGTGGCGGTGAATCCCGACACCTATGAATATCTGCACGGCCTGCGCCGCGCGGTGTATTTCGGCCCCGATTATCAGGAAGGCATCCAGGCCTTCCTCGAAAAACGTCCGCCGCAGTTCCGCAGCGTGTAAGACCCGCAAACGCCGCTGGGACAAAAAAGAGACGCGACCGCCTTTCCCGCATTCCGTAACGGGCGGCGCCACAAAACGGCTGCAAGTGCCGCAAAACCGCCCAGCTTTGGTCCCTCGACGACCCCAAGACGCCTCCTAGGCTTCGCAGGCGAAAACGATCCATAGGAGACTGCGATGAGCGATCTACGAGGATTCGAAACGAACAACACCGAGACGGCGGGCCCGGCCAGCAAGATCGCGGCCGCCGCCATCGTGGCCGTCGCCATCGGCGCGCTCGGCTTCTACAGTTCCGCACCGGGCCTGTGGCAGGCGGCACCGCCGCCGCAGCGCGTCGCGGCCAACACCATGCGTCCCGTGTCGCCGCCGGTCGCGCCGCCGGCTGCTCCGCCACTGGCGACCACGCCGCAGAACGATGCGGCGGCAGACCCTGCGACGACGCCGGACCCGGCACCGGCCAAGACGGTGCACAAGCATGTTCACAAGAAAATCATGACGGACACGACCAAGACGTCTCCGGCGGCGACGCCTGTCGATCCGGCACCGCCGGAAAACACCGCGCCGGATGCGCCGACGCAAGCGGCGCCCGATCCGGTAACGCCCGCGCCGCAAAGCGCGCCGGACGCCATGCCGCCGCAAACCACGCCGGCAACGCCGCCGCAGCAGCAGACACCGCCGCAGCAACCGCAAGAATAAGCGACGGCGCGTCTTCCCCCGTCCGCAAGGTGGATGGGGGAAGGTGCTTACGCCTTCACCTGCGCCATGAGAGCAAGCGGGCGGCCTTCCTCGTCGTTGAAGAAGGCCATCCATTCCTCGGTGCCGTCGTCGTGGCGATGGATCATGTGCGGCGCGTTGACGAAGACGACGCCGCGCGCGGCGAGCTGGGCGTGGGCGGCGCGGATGTCGGCGACCTTGAAATAGAGGATCGACTCGTTCTGCCCCGCCGCGCTGTCCTGCGACAGGAACAGACGCACGCCGCCGCAATCGAAGAAGGCGAGATCGCCGAAGGAATACAGATGCGGCAGGCCGAGCACCTCGCCGTACCAGCGCCGCGCGGCGGCGACATCCTTCACCCGGCGCGCGATCTGGCCGAGCGGACCCATCTGCAATTCCGTTCCCATCTTCGTCTCCTGTGCGGACAATGCGCTGCCGCGCGCCACGCCGTCCCAGCGGCGCAGCGCCTTGCGGTCGGCAAGGCCGAGTTTCGCGAATGCGTTGGCAAGATGATATTTGACGGCGTCGAGGCTGATGGCGCGGCGCGCGGCGATCTCGCGATTGCTCATGCCGTGGCGCACCGCCTCGACGATGCGCCATTCGCCGGGCGTCAGAATATCGGTGTGCGGCGGGCGGCCGCGCTGCTTCCGAGTTGCCATGCGCGCAGGCTAGCAAAGCGGCGGGGGATTTTCCCTCCCCCGCCGGACGGCCGCCACGCCGTCGGCGCCAGCTGTGGCAAAGCTGTGACATGAGGCCGGGCGCGTCCATTTCGACTCCTCAGGCGCCAGCATTTCCGCTTCAGTTGCCGGCCTTGGGGCAGCCGTGGGGGCGAACCTCGAAAGGCGTACATGTCCGCGTTGTCACTCCGCAGCCTTGCCAAGCCGCCGCGCGGCGGCGACGCCGAAGAATTGCCCGTGTCGCATCTCGGGCGGGCGCTCACCGTCAAAGGCATTCTCGACACCGACGGCGAGATCCGCATTCGCGGGACGGTGCTGGGGCGCATCAACGCCGACCGGCTGGTGCTGGACGCCGGCGGCCGGGTGGAAGGCGACGTCGTGGCGCGGGACGTTCAGGTCGGCGGCCGGATGAACGGGCGCATCTTCGCGCTGCATGTGACCATCGACAGTTCGGCGGACGTCACCGGACGGGTTTTCCACCACACCATCGCCGTGGCGAAAGGGGCGCGGATCGACGGCCGCATGCCCTGGCGGCCGCTCAACTATTTCGAAAAGCTCGAACAACTTCCGGAGGCGCGACAATGACCATGTTCACACGCAACGACAAACCGTCCGAAGCGGACGGCGGCGCGAAGGCGGCGGCGCGCGAAGACACACCGGCGCCAGCCGAGACGAAGCGGCCGCAAGCGACGGCGCAGCCGCTGTCGCATCCGGCGCCAACGGCAACAACGGCCTCGATGGTGTCGGTCATCAGCAGAGCCCTCAAGATCACGGGCCAGCTGGAAAGCACCGAAGACATTCAGATCGACGGCGTGGTGGACGGCGACGTGCGCGGCGTTTCGGTGACGGTGGGAAGCGACGCCAAGATCAAGGGCGCGGTGTATGGCGACGAGGTCAAACTGTCGGGAACGGTGGACGGCAAGATCGAAGCGCAGAAGGTCATTCTCACCAGCACCGCGCACATGTCCGGCGACGTGGTTCACCAGAACATCAAGATCGAAGCCGGCGCTTTCATCGACGGCCATTGCCGGCCCGACTTCGGCAAGCCGGGCAGCAAAGCCGTTCCGCCGGTCCACAAACCCGCCGCGCGCGAACCGGCGGCGGAGCCAAGGCGGGACGCCTCCTTCGGCACGCCGTAAGGACGCTTATCCCGCCTTCAGCAGCGCCGGATCGATCGGCAGGCTGCGGATGCGCCTGCCGGTGGCGGCGAAGATGGCGTTGCACAGCGCCGGAATGGCCGGCGGCAGCGGCGGTTCGCCCAGACCGGTCGGCGAATTGTCGGTCTTGACGAAATGCACTTCCACCGGCGCCGCCTGCGACAGGCGCAGCGGCTCGAAGCCGTCGAAATTCTCCTCCACGACGCGCCCGTTCCGGATGGTGATCTTCTGGTTCAGCGCCGCGCCGAAGCCGTCGAGCACGGCGCCCTGCGCCATGTTCTCCGCGGCGATCGGGTTGATGATCTGGCTGCCGACGTCGCAGGCCACCCACACCTTGTTGATCTGCACGAAACCGTTGGCGGCGACGGCCACTTCCACCACTTCGGCGGTGTAGCCGAGATGACTGTAATAGACGGCGACGCCGAGGCCGCTGCGCGCCGGCAGGCGGCGTTTGCCCCAGCCGGAAATCTCGCGCACCTTTTCCAGCACGCCGCGGACGCGGCCGGTGTTGAAACCGGCGCCGTTGCCCGGCAGCATTTCGGATTTGCCGAGCAGATCGATCTGGAACTGCAGCGGATCCTTGCCGGCGGCATGCGCCAGCTCGTCAATGAAGGATTGGAAGACGAAGGCCAGCGCGTTGTCGCCGGGCGCACGCAGCGGCCCGGTCGGCACGCCGGATTCCATCATGGTGGCGCCGTAAGAGAGATTCGGCACCCGGCCCGCCGGGAAGGCGCGCGGATCCAGGCCCGCCGAACTGGCGAACTTGCCGTTGCTGCCGAAGGTGACGAAGTGCTGCTGCCAGGCGACGACGCGCCCGTCGGCATCCACGCCGCCCTTGAAGAAATGCCAGCCGGCCGGACGATAGAAATCATGCTGGATGTCGTCGGTGCGGTCCCACACCAGCTTCACCGGCGCGCCGGCGACTTTGGAAATGTAGGCGGCTTCCACCATGTAGTCGTTCATCAGACGCCGGCCGAAGCCGCCGCCGATGCGCGTCATGTGGACGAGGACATTCTTTTCGTCGAGGCCGAGAGTTTGCGCCACCAGCTTGCGGCCGGACTCGGGATTCTGCGACGGCGCCCAGAGCTCCGCCTTGTCGCCCTGCACATGCGCCGTGCAATTCATCGGCTCCAGCGTGGCGTGGGCGATGAAAGGATAAGAGTACGCCGCTTCCACCACATGCGCGGCGGTCTTCAGCGCGCCGGCCGCGTCGCCGTCGTTGCGCAAGATCTTGGCCGGCGTCTTGGGGCCGAGCGCGGCAGCCTGCTTGGCGAAGCCTTCGCTGCTTTGCTGGGCGGTGGGCCCTTCGTCCCATTTCACCTCGAGCTTGCGGCGCGCCTTGTCCGCCCGCCACCAGCTGTCGGCGACGATGGCGACGCCGGACGACAACCCGTTCTGCTGCATGGCGCCTTCCGCCATGAAGCTCAGCTTTTCACCGGCGCCGACAAGAAACGCGTGCTTCACGCCGGGCAGCTTCTTGATGACCTCGAGATTGGCGCTGACGACGCGGCCGCCGAACACCGGGCATTTCTGGAACACGGCATAGAGCATGCCCGGCACGTCCGTATCGATGCCGAACAGCGGCTTGCCGGTGACGATCGCCGGCACGTCGACGCCGCGCGTCGAATGACCGATGATCTTGAAGTCCTTCGGATCCTTGAGCTTGACGCTGTTGAGATCCGGCACCGGCAGTTTCGCCGCCGCCGAAGCCAGCGCGCCATAGGTCAAGGTGCGGCCGCTGGGTTTGTGATGCACCTGGCCGGAGGCCGTCTCGCATTCGCTTTCGGAGACTTTCCAGGTTTTGGCGGCGGCGGTCACCAGCATCTGGCGCGTCGCCGCGCCGACGCGGCGCATCGGCTCCCAGTTGAGCGGCGTCGCCATGCTGCCGCCGGCGAACTGGCCTTCATACAGATCGGTGTCGAGATCGGCCTGCTTGCTGCGCACCTGGCTCCAATCGACGTCGAGCTCTTCGGCGATCAGCATCGGCAGCATGGTTTTGACGCCCTGCCCGATCTCGGGGTTCTTCGCCATGATGGTGACGATGTCGTCGGGCGCGATGCGCACATAGGCGTTGAGCGTGGCGCTCTTGCCGCCGGCCGCATCGGCGATGCCGGGCAGGCTGAAGCTGATCAGCATGCCGCCGCCCGCGGCGGCGCTCACTTTGAGGAAGGTGCGGCGCGAAGGTTGGCGCATGACGGTTTCCTGCAGCATGGCTCAGGCTCCCTTCGGGGCGGCGGCGGCGCCGAGCGTTTCCCTGGCCGCCTGCTTGATGGCGTCGCGGATGCGCAGATAGGTGGCGCAGCGGCAGAGATTGCCGTCCATGGCGCCTTCGATCTCCGCGTCGGTCGGCGCCTTGTTGCGCGCCAGCAGCGCGGCGGCGGTCATGATCTGGCCGGCCTGGCAATAACCGCATTGCGGCACGTCGATCTCGAGCCAGGCCTTTTGCAGCTTGGCGCCGACGGGCGTGGCGCCGATGCCTTCGATGGTGGTGATGGCGGATTCGCCGACCGACGACACGCGCATGCGGCAGGAATGCACCGCCTCGCCGTCGACATGGACGGTGCAGGCGCCGCACAGCCCTATGCCGCAGCCGAACTTGGTGCCTTTCAGATCGGCCGCATCGCGCAGCACCCAGAGCAACGGCGTGTCGGCGTCGACATCGACCGTGTGCTTCTTGCCGTTGATATTGAGCGTGTATTGCATGGCTACCTCGCGATTACGCATTCGAGGCTTGAGAGCGGACATGCCAGCGGCACGTGCACGACATCCATCAAGCAAAACATCGCAGCACAATTCGCGCCGCGATGGAACATGCCGCGACTTCAAATCTTCATGACAGTGCGAACTGTTCGCGCATCGGACGCGAGAAGGCCGGTGCAGGCGGCGACAACACGCGTCGACGAAGACCCTGCAAGGTTATGATAAATGGTTTATTGTCAGGGACCGATCCCAGCCGCATGTCATCGCACTTTTCCGTGCTTCGGTTGACAAGCACGAACCGGCAAAAATACTGTCCTGGCGACGCGAAACGCGTTGCGATCATGGTGCTGCGCAGCAAAAGCGCGGACCAAAGGAAACGCCGTGAGGACAATCTTGCATCGCCAGTTCCTGGCCTGCGCCGGCGTCGGCCTCCTGTTGATCTGCGCGCCATTGCAGGCCGCGCCGAGCGCCATCGGCCTCTTCGACGGCCAGTCGGACGTCGGCCGCGTCACGCCGCCGGGCACCGCCAGCTACGATCCCGCGAGCGACAGCTACACGCTGACCTCCGCCGGCATCAACACCTGGTACCGGGCGGACGCCTTCCATTTCCTCTGGAAGCAGATGTCCGGCGACGTGTCGCTGACCGCGGACATCGCTTTTCCGCCGACGGCCTACAGCCATGCGCCGAACCCGCACCGCAAAGCCATGCTGATGATCCGCCAGACGCTGGACGCCGGCAGCGTCTATGCCGACGCGGCGCTGCACGGCGTGGGCCTCACCGCGCTGCAATACCGGCGCGAGAGCGGCGCCGACACGCAGGACATCGAGATGAACATCGCGGCGCCGCAAACGCTGCGGCTGGTGAAACGCGGCGACACGCTGACGATGTATCTCAGCATGCATGGCGAAGCGCTGCACCAGGTCGGCGCCTCCACCAAATTGCATTTCGACGCGCCGTTCTATGTCGGGCTCGGCGTCACCTCCCACGACATCGATACCACCGACAAGATCGTGTTCTCGCATGTCCGTCTGGAGACGCCGCCGCCCGAGACGCAGCCCTTGGTGGCCTATTCGACGCTGCAGACGCTGCAGCTGGCCGACCAGGCGCGCATCGCCACCGTGATCCTGACGAAGCCGGGCATCTTCGAGTCGCCGAACTGGACGCCGGACGGCAAGGCGCTGCTGATCAACGAGAACGGCAGCTTCCGGAAAATCCCCTTGCTCGATCCGCCGGCCGGCGGCACGCCGGTGCCCTTCGACACCGGCGAGGCGCATGGCTGCTGGGGCGAGCACGGCTTTTCGCCGGACGGCAAATGGCTGGCGGTGAGCTGTTCGTCGCCGGGGCAGAAGGGTCCCAATGTCTATATCGTGCCGGCCGAAGGCGGCGCGGCGCGGCAGCTGACGCATCAGCCGGTCTCGTTCTTCCATGGCTGGTCGCCGGACGGAAAGACCATCGTCTTCACCAGCATCTGCGACGGCCACGAAGACATCTATACGATCCCCGCGGCGGGCGGGACGGAGACGCGGCTGACGCACAGCGGCATCAACGACGCGGCGGAATACACGCCGGACGGCACATATCTCTATTTCAATTCCGACCGCAGCGGGCTGATGCAGATCTGGCGCATGCATCCGGACGGCAGCGCGCTGGAGCAGATCACCGCCGACGAGCATAACAACTGGTATCCGCACATCTCGCCGGATGGAAAGTCGATGGTGTTCATCAGTTATGCCAAGGCCGACACCGGCCTGCATCCGCCGATGAAGGATGTGGCGTTGCGTCTGATGGAACTCGACAGCGGACTGATCCGCACGCTGGTGCATCTGACCGGCGGCCAAGGGACGATCGACTCGCCGTGCTGGGCGCCCGACAGCCAGCACATTGCTTTCGTCAGCAACCAGATGCTTCCCGCAAGCGACGCGGACCAATAACCACAGGAGAAGTCTCATGAAGCTCACCTATGCGGCGGCCGCCTCGCTGGCGGTTATGGTAGCGTTACCGGCCGGAGCGGCGGCGGTTCGTCCGCCGCTCACCAGCGTTTCGCATCTGGCGATCTATGCCGCGGACATGGCGGCGGCGGACCAGTTCTTCACGCACAATCTCGGCGCCGCCAAGCGCAGCGATCCGGAAGACGCCCAAGGCGTGCGCTATTACTTCAATCCGATCCAGTTCGTGGAAGTGCTGCCGCTGCCCGCCAAGGAGGGGGAGTCCAAGAACCGCATGGATCACATGGCCTACAACACCACCGACGTGAAGGCGCTGAAGCGCTATCTGGCGGCACACGACATCAAGGCGACGGGCGGCATCCATGACGGTTCCGACGGCAGCGCCTGGTTCGACGTCAAGGATCCGGAAGGCAATGTCGTGCAATTCGTGCAGCCGCCGAAGGATCCCAAGCCCGTCGCCGACAATCCGCTGAGCGACCACATCATCCATTTCGGTTTCATCGTGCACGATCCCGACAAGGAGAACGCCTTCTACCGCACGGTGCTGGGCTTCCGGCCCTATTGGTGGGGCGGCATGCACGACAAGGCGCAATGGATCTCGCAACAGCTGCCCGACAGCACCGACTGGGTGGAATACATGGTGGTGAGCGGCCCGCAGAAGGAAGGCATTCCCGCCGACATGTCGCAAGCGGACGCCGGCGTGCTCGATCACTTCGCGCTGGGCGTCGGCAATATGGAGAAGACGGTGACGCTGCTGACCGGCGGCGACCGCATCTCGGAAAAGAACGACGGACCGAAGATCGGCCGCGACGGCAAGTGGCAGTACAACATGTACACCCCGGACGGCACACGCACCGAGTTCATGGAATTCCACGCCGTGACCAAGCCCTGCTGCTCGCCCTTCACCGCCAGCGATCCGGAGAAATAGAAAATCCGCCGGCGGCGACGCCCCGTCATTACGTCTGCAAAACGCACAACACCGAGAACAGACCCAGGAGAAGATCGTGGCACATTCCTTCGACCGTCGCAGCATTTTGAAAACCGGTGCGGCCGCAGTCGCCGCACCTTATCTGTGGCTGCCGGCGCGCGCCAAAGCTGCCGATTGGCATGCCGAGCAAAATGCCCTCTGGGTCACCAAGACGGTGGGCCCCTTCGTCGAGGTCGAGATCGCGAGCGGACGCATCCGCGGCGGGCACAGCCGCGGCGCGCTGGCCTTCAAAGGCATTCCTTATGCCGGCCCGGTGTCGGGCAAGAACCGCTTCAAGGCGGCGCCGCCGGTCACGCCCTGGAAAGGCGTACGCGACGCTCTTCGTCTCGGCCCGCCGGCGCTGCAGGGACCGGGCACCACTTTTGGCGAACACGAGCCCGCCTACAGCGAAGATTGTCTGGTGCTCAATGTCTGGACCCCGGCGGTGAACGACGGCCGCAAACGGCCGGTGATGTTCTATTGCCATGGCGGCGGCTGGACCACCGGCTCCGGCGGCCAGAACATCCAGGACGGCGCGCATCTGGCGGCGGCCTATGACGTGGTGGTGGTGGCGCTCAATCACCGCCTCGGTCTGCTCGGCTTCCTCTATCTCGGCGAGCTGGGCGGCGAGGAATACGCCACCTCCGGCAATCAGGGCATGCTCGACATCGTCGACGCGCTGAAGTGGGTGAAACAGAACATCGCCACCTTCGGCGGCGATCCCGGCAATGTGTTCGTATTCGGCGAATCCGGCGGCGGCTTCAAGACTGGTGCGGTGATGGCGATGCCGGCGGCGCAGGGCCTGTTCCACAAGGCGGGGATGCAAAGCGGCGCCATGCTGCGCGGCACGCCAAAGGACATCGCCACCGAAACCGCGCGGCGCGTGCTGGCGGGACTCGGCATTTCGCCGAAAAACCTCGACAAGCTCGCCGAGGTGCCCGCCGAAAAGCTCGTCGCCATCCAGCTCGACGGCGAAAAGGGCCAGGGCCCGCTGGCGACGCCGACCGAATGCTGGAACACCACCCATGCCGCGCCGCCGTCGGGCTGGGCGGCGCTGCGGACCGCACGTCCCGGCGGCTGGGGCCCGGTCGTGGACGGCACGTATCTGCCGCACAACCCGTTCGATCCCGTCGCACCGGCGATCTCCGCATCCGTGCCGCTGCTGATCGGCAACATGCTCGAAGAGGCCATCTTCTCGGAGCGCAACAACCCGGCGTTCTTTCATATGGACGAGGCCGCCGTGACCGCGCTGGCGCGCCAGCACCTGGGCGAGGCCGCGGACCGCATCCTTGCGGTCTACCGCCAGGCCATGCCGAAGGCGACACCGGTGGAACGCGCCATCGCCATCGAGACGGGGCTGTTCATGGGCAACAACACCTTCGTCCTGGCCGACCGCAAAGCCGCGCAGCCCGCGCCGGTCTATCGCTACATCGACGGCTACCAGTCGAATTTTCCGATCCAGGGCACGGACCGGACCTACGGCTCCGGTCACGCCAGCGATATCTCGGTGGCATTTCTCAATTACAAAATCTACGACCTGCAGGGGAACGGACCGGGCCTGGCCGAAGCTGCGAAAGCGATGAGCAGCTATTTCGCCAGCTTCGCGCGCAACGGCGTGCCGACGGCCGAGGGCCAGCCCGCCTGGCCGCGCTACGACACGGACAAGCGCGCGACCATGCTGCTCAACAGCGAATGCCGGGTGGCCGATGACCCGCAGAGCGAGGAACGCAAGCTCTGGGAGTCGCTCGGCTGGGGCTGAACGGCGCCATCGGTCTCATTTCGCCCATTGCGCCAGCCAGTCGGCAATGGCTTGCGGCGTCATGTGACTGGCGTCTTCGAGGGCCGCGATGTTGTTCCGGTTGACGAAGGTGCCGTCGGGTTCGGCCACGACGACGGCGGGAACGCCCTCCTTCTTCAGATGGTCGACGATGCCGAAGCGATCGAGGATCTGCGTGTTCTTGTCGAAGCGCCCGACATCGACTTTGACAAATTCGAAATGCGCCGCCATGAAGCGTTTCATCTCGGGAAGCAGCACCAGATTGGCGAGCACGACGCAGTCGCCGCACCAATTGCCGCCGAAATCGATCATCACCCGCTTGCCGCTTTTCCTGGCGCGGGCAAAGGCGACGGCCAGGTCGGCATTGGCGTCGGCGTCCGTGTCGTAGGGCACGCGCTCGACGACTGGCAGCTGCGCCAGGGAGGCGATGCTCATCCGGGGCGCCGGCGCCGCCGCGGCGGCCGCAAGAAACGGCAACATAACCAAGGGCAAAAGCAATCTTCTAATGTGCATCGATCACACCCTGCGGCAATCATGGTCGATTTGCGAAAAGACGCGATGCGCCTATCCTAGCGGCCCGGTGCGCAAATCGCGCGCGAAAAATTGAACGCCGGGTGCAGGCGGCCGACCTTAAGATCACAGCCTGATCCGCGCATAATCCTTGGGGGGACACATGAAGCGCATCATCCTTGCCGCCGCACTGGCTTTCACGCCGCTGCTGGCTCCGGCGCACGCCGCCGACACGGAAAAAACCAATCCCGCTTACATGTGGGACCTCGGCGATCTCTACACCTCGCCCGAGGCCTGGACGGCGGCGCGCGACAAGGCGATGGCCGACGCAAACAAGCTCGAGCACTACAAAGGCACGCTGGGCAAAAGCGCCGCCGACATGCTGGCGGCGCTGAGCGCGATCAGCGACGTGCACAAGCAAGCCGACCGGCTGGGCGTCTACGCCTCGCTGAAAGCCGACGAAGACGTGCGCATCGCCGTCAACCAGGAACGCGAGCAGCTGGCGCAGGCGCTGGCCACCACGCTCGGCGAGAAGACCGCCTGGCTGACGCCGGAAATCCTGGCCGTCGGCGCCGACAAAGTGAAGGCCTTCGAAGCGGCCTCGCCGGACCTCAAGCGCCGCTTCGGCTTCTTCCTCGACAATGTGCTGCGCGCCGCGCCGCATACGCTGGACGCGCAGGCCGAAGGCGTGATGGCGGCGGCCAGCAATGTGCTGGCGCAGCCCGACAACATCTACAGCCAGCTGTCCAACGGCGAGCTGCCGTTCCCCACGGTGACGCTGTCCGACGGCACCACGGTGCGCCTCGACCAGTCGGCCTATGCCAAATACCGGCAGGCGCCGCTGCGCGCCGACCGCCAGAAGGTGTTCGACGCCTTCTGGGGCGCCTGGAAGAAATACGAAGGCACGTTCGGCGCCTCGCTGAACACGCAGGTGCTGGGCGAGGAATTCGACGCCAATGTGCGCCACTACCCCAACGCATTGTCCGACGCGCTGTTCGCCGACAACATGCCGGAGGGCGTCTACCGCCAGCTGGTGGCGCAGGCCAATGCCGGGCTGCCGACCTTCTATCGCTATCTGAAGCTGCGCAAGAAGCTGCTCGGCATCAAGGACGACCTGCAGTATTACGACATGTATCCTTCGATGTTCACGCTGGCCAAGCCGCTGCATTTCAGCGTGGCGGACGCCGAGCGCATCGGACTGGACGTGACCTCGGTCTACGGCCCGGAATACACGGCGATGCTGAAGAAGGGCTTTTCCGGGCGCTGGATGGATGTGCTGCCGCGCGAGGGCAAAGCGGCCGGCGCCTATATGAACGGCTCGGCCTATGACGTGCATCCCTATCTGCACCTCAACCACAACGACGATTACGAGTCGTTGTCGACCTTCGTGCACGAATGGGGGCACGCCGTGCATACGTTGCTGGACGACGAGACGCAGCCCTACGAGACCTCCAACTACTCCACCTTCATCGCCGAGACGGCGTCGATCTCCAACGAGATGCTGCTCAACGACTATATGGTGGCGCACGCCAAATCGAAGGCGGAGAAGCTGTACTATCTCGGCCAGGGGCTGGAGCTGATCCGCACCACCTTCTTCCGCCAGACCATGTTCGGCGAATTCCAGCTGGCGATCCACGAAGAGGTCGAGAAGGGCAAGGCGCTGTCAGGCAAGCGGATGACCGACATCTATTGCGGATTGCTGAAGCGCTATTACGGCGATGCCGAGGGCGTGACCAAGATCAACCCGGCCTATTGCATCGAATGGGCCTTCATCCCGCACTTCTATTACGGCTTCTATGTCTATCAATATGCCACCTCGATGGCGGGCGCGGCGGCGTTCACCCAGGCGATCGAACGCCACGATCCGGGCGTGCGCGGACGCTTCATCACCATGCTGAAGGCAGGAGGTTCGGATTATCCCTATGACCTCTACAAAAAGGCGGGCTTCGACATGGCGACGCCGGCCCCCTATCAGGCGCTGGTGGCGCGCATGAACCACCTGATGGACGAGATCGACGCGCTGGAAGCGGAGAAATAAGAAGCGAGAAGCCGGAAGAGCCGCTCTTCCGGCTTTTGCGCTTGACCGAAGCCGATCAATTTCGTCCGCACGTCACGATGGGCGGGCTCACGACGGATGGGCGAGCCCGCCCTTGGCGAGAGAACAAGCAATCCGCTTACTTGATCTCCCAGGTGATGGTGACGTTGGCCGATACGCTCTGCTCGCCGCCGGCGATGGGCGGTGGTGCGGCCTCCATCGACTTGGCCATCATCGCGAAGACGGGGCGTGGTCCTTCGTTTTGACCTTCCTGAATCGACAGGATCGGACCCAACGTCACGCCCGCCGCCTTGGCGTAGGTTTGGGCGCGGGCGATGGCGTCCTGCACGGCTGCGGCGCGCGCCTGGGCCAGCAACGGTTTGGTGTCGTGAATGGAAAAACTGATGCCGCCGATCTGGTTGGATCCGGAGGAGACCAATGCATCGAGCACCGCGCCGGTCTTCTTCATATCCTCGACGGTGACATCGACGGTGTTGGAGACTTCGTACCCCACCACGCGCAGCGGGCAGCTCACATCCGGCCGGCACACCTGATATTGCGGCGACAGCGAGAAGTTGGAGGTCCGGATATCCTTGTCGGGGATGTCGAGCTTCTTGAGGGTGGCGAAGACGGCGTTCATGGCCCGCGAATTGGCGGCGAGCGCCTGGCTGGCGGTGACACCCTGGGTGGTGACCCCGGCGGTGAAGCCGGCTTCATCGGGTGCGGCGCTGACCATGCCCTGCCCCGACATGGTCATGCTGCGCGGCGCGGCCTGATCGGCAAAAGCCGCGCCCGCAGCCGCAAAAGCGGCGACGGCTGCAAAAAGCACGAGGCGGCGGAGATTTGAGGCCATGGTCTGCTCCCTTTCCTGGAACCCTCCGGCGCAGTCTAGTACAAAGCAGGCGGCAAAACTTGGGCGTGGATTGCCGCCCCCCTTTCCTGATATGCAGCGCCTCCTGCATTGGGGCCTGTAGCTCAGTTGGTTAGAGCTGACCGCTCATAACGGTCTGGTCGCAGGTTCGAGTCCTGCCGGGCCCACCAGTCTTTTGGCCGATTCCGCTGTCCATGTTGAAAAGAAATAGACCCTAGCCGATGTTAACGTGGGTACGGGCTCATAGAAAAGGGGCGATCCTCGGGCTGGGTCGCCCATTGCGTATTGGGCTCAGCCTGCATGACGAAGCGAAGCTCGCCGCCCGCCATGATCTCTTGCTGCGTAATGAAGCTCTTCGCCAGCAGCTGCCCATTCAGCGTGACCGAGCTGATATAGGGGTGGGCGTCCGATAGCCCATCAGCCACCACGGTGAAACGTTTGCCGTTCGGCAGATGCAGCACCGCGCGCGAAACGAACGGCCGGCCGATCACGTATTCGTTGCTCGCCGGCGCGACCGGGTAGAAGCCAAGCGCCGTGAAGATGAACCAGGCCGACATCTGACCGCAATCGTCGTTGCCGACGAGGCCGTCTGGCATCGGCGCATATTGTGAATCCATGATCTGCTTCAGCCGCGCCTGCGTCTTCCAGGGCGCACCCGCATAGTCGTAGAGATAAGCGATATGGTGGCTCGGCTCGTTGCCATGCGCGTAATAGCCGATGAGGCCGGAGATATCCTCGACATTGGCGAATTCCTTGGGATCGACCTTGCTGTCGAACACAGCGTCGAGTTTGGCAATCAAGGCTTGGTCGCCGCCGAGCGCGGTGATCAAGCCACCAATATCCTGCGGCTCGTACCAGGAATATTGCCAAGCGTTGCCTTCGGTGTAGTCGGAGCCGTAACCCACTGCCGCCGGATCAAATGGCTCGTGGAAACTGCCGTCACTCAACCGCGCACGCACGAAGCCGGTCTTGGAGTCGAACACGTTGTGCCAGTTTTCAGCACGCTTGTCGAAGCGGGCGGCAATATCGTCGCGCTTCATCGCACGGGCCATGCGCGCGATGGTATAATCGTCGAAGGCATATTCGAGCGTCTTTGACGCTGCTTCCGGCGTGTGATCGATGGCGACGTAACCGAGTTTCATGTAATCGCCGAGCCCGCCATAGGGCGCGTAGGTCGCCGTCGCCACCATCGCTTTCAGCGCGGCGTCGGCCGAATAACCGCGGATACCCTTCACATAGGCGTCGGCGATCACCGCTACGGCGTGGTAGCCGATCATGCACCAGGTCTCCAGCCCCGCAAACGACCATACCGGCAGCATGCCGTAAGGGCTCTCCTGCTGGAATGCGATCAGTGAGTTGACGATGTCGTCGGTGCGACGCGCAGGCTGGATCAGCGTCAGAAGCGGATGTTCGGCGCGATAGGTGTCCCACAGCGAGAAGGTGGAATAGAAATCGAAGCCGTTGGCCCGGTGCACTTCGTTGTCGGGCCCGCGATAGCGCCCGTCGCTGTCCATGTCGAGTGTGGGCGCCAGCATCGTGTGGTAGAGCGCGGTATAGAAGCTCTTTTTCATATCCGGCGCCGCATCGACGTCGAACACGGAGAGCGCTTTCGTCCATGCCTGGCGCGCCTTGTTGCGGACGGCGTTGAAATCCCAGCCCCGCATGTCCGCGTTCAGATTGGCGACGGCATTGTCCTCGCTGACCGGCGAGATCGCGACTTTCACGATCAGCGGCGTCTTCAGGACCCCGAAATCGAACACGCCCACAAGGCCGCGGCCTTCGATCTGCGCGCGCTCCTCGGGCGCGTCGGCGGCCGGCGGGGCGAACCCGTGATAAGGCGGCGGCTCTTCGAGGTCTTGCAGCGAATGCCCCGTCATCGGCGCCGAGAACCGCATCGCGAAATAAAGCTGGCGGCCCGGCGCCCAGCCGCGCGTTTCGCGGAATCCTGTCACCGTGCCGTCGGCGCGGACGCGCAGACGCGACCACAAAACCTTGCCCGGCCAATTGTAGATGCTGGAGCGCAGATCGATCAGCACATGTGCCGGTTTGACGGACGGAAAAGTGTAACGATGAACGCCGACGCGGCGTGTCGCCGTCAACTCGGCGCGGATACCGTAATCTTCCAGCGTCACAGCGTAATAGCCCGGCTGCGCGATTTCGCTCTTATGGTCGAAGCGCGAGCGGTAACCGCTCTGCGGTTTGTCGATTTCGCCGGGATCGAGCCGCACCTCGCCCGCAATCGGCATGATCAGCACGTCGCCGAGGTCCGAATGGCCGGTGCCCGAGAAATGCGTGTGCGAGAAGCCAAGGATCGTCGTGTCGTCGTAGCGATAACCCGCCGCCCAGCCGTAACTTTTCTTGAATGGAAGAATTTGCGTATCGGGGCTCAGCTGGATCATTCCGAAGGGGACGGTGGCGCCCGGATAGGTATGACCGCCGCCGCCCGTGCCGATGAAGGGGTCGACATCGCGATAGCCATCGTCCGGGCCTGCGGCCAGCGCCGCTGTCGCGAACATGGCGCCGAGTGCGCCCACCATCATCACGAGCTGTCGTAACCGCATGCGCTGCCCCTTCCCGCCGGCATTCCTGTTTGGCACTGCGCGCCTTGGCGCACAAGATATGCCAGGCTACAGTACCGCGCCTTCACGGTCTTTTGTCGTAGCTCCAACCGTCAGGGGAATGGAAAACATGCCTGTCGATCGGACGCTTGGCGCCTTGCTGCACGATGCCGCTATTGCGCTCGCCTGCATCTTTTGCCTCACGCTCGTGGCGATGCCGGCGGCCGCGCAGACCGGAAAATTCAGCAAAGTGGAAGCCGCGAAGCTGGCGGGCCAAGTAAAGCGCGAATTCCTGCATGCCTGGACCAATTACGAGACCTATGCCTGGGGCCATGACGAGCTCCGCCCGCTCTCGCGCACGGCGAAGGATTGGTACGGCCAGCCGCTGCTGATGACGCCCGTCGATGCGCTCGACACGCTGATAATCATGCATCTGGACGGGGAGGCGAATAAGGCGCGCAAACTGATAGACACGAAGCTTTCCTTCGACCGCGACATCTCGGTCAAGAATTTCGAGATCACGATCCGCCTGCTCGGCGGGTTGTTGTCGTCCTACGAGATGAGCAACGATCCCAGACTGCTCGAATTGGCGCATGATCTGGGCGACCGGCTGCTGCCGGTATTCGCCTCACCGACAGGTCTGCCCTATGTGAATGTCAATCTGCGCACCGGCGCTGTGAGCGGAACCGATACGAATCCGGCGGAGACAGGCTCGCTCATTCTCGAGTTCTGCACCTTGTCGCGGCTGACGGGAAATCCGGTCTATTGCGCCAAGGCCAAACGTGCGCTGGTTGAAACTTTCAGGCGCCGCTCGCCGATCGGGCTGGTGGGCGACGGTCTCGATGCCGCGACCGGCAAATGGACGAGCCCGGATTCGCATGTCTCGGGCGGCATAGACTCCTATCTCGAATATCAATGGAAATGTTGGAAGCTACTCGGCGATCGCGATTGTCTCGACATGTGGAAGGCGAGCATTGCGGCGGTGAACAAATACGACGCCGACGAGCGTGGCGGCGAACTCTGGTACGGCCATGTCGACATGAACACCGGCCGTCGCACCGCGACGGAGTGGGGTGCGCTCGATGCCTTCTTTCCCGGCCTATTGGCGTTCTCCGGCGATATCGCCCGCGCGCGGCGTTTGCAGGATTCGTCCTTCGAGATGTGGAACGTAACGGGCGTCGAGCCGGAGATATACAACTACGCGACCGGCAAAATCGAAGATCCGCATTACGAACTGAGGCCGGAGATCGTAGAGTCCACCTATTATCTGTGGCGGCTGACGGGCGATCCCAAATACCGCCGCATGGGCGCCAAGATGTTCGCCGATTTCGTCGCGGCCTGCCGCGTGCCCTACGGCTATGCCGCGCTGGACGACGTGGTTACCAAACAAAAGGCGGACCGGATGGAAAGCTTCGCCTTCGCAGAGACGTTCAAATATTTCTATCTTCTGTTCGCGCCCAGGACTGCGCTCGATTTCGACCGCGTCGTCTTCAACACGGAAGCTCATCCGCTCAAGCGTCTAGCACCGCAATAGGCTTGAATTCGCGGACCTCTAATACCCAAGTCATACCGATCAGACCCCATGGGCCCAATCGCGAAGGTCGATGGACATAATGGTCCAGAGCTAATCGACGAGGCTGTTCCAAACGCTTTGTCGCGCATCAGCCTGCTTCGCAAGTCCGCTTTCGGCTCAGTTGAAGGCGTTGCCCGGCTTGATCCCGAGTTTGCGGAAGACGATGGCGGCAGGACAGAAGCCGGTGACGCTCGCCTGGATCATGTTCAGGCCGGCAAAGGCGCTGAGCAGCAGCCACCAGGGACTGTAAAGCTGGGCCAGCACGAGGCCGGCAAGTACGACAAGACCGGCGAAGAAAAGAACGGCGCGATCAACGTTCATGGTGATGTCTCCTTTTCTGTTCAGCGGGCGCGGCGCAGGCGGCGGATGCCAAAAGTTTCCATCGCCCAGCGTTCGTAGAAGGGTTCGCTTTCGCCGCGGCGCACCTTGCGCATGAAGTATTTCTCGAAGGCGATCTTGGCGTAATGCACCCACCGGCCCTTCGACGACCAGTTGAGATTGCGCGGTGGAATCTGCGGCTCGGCGACAAAGGCCACGCCGCCATCGCCGAAGTCGGCGAGGCAGATCGCGTTCCAGCTTGCCTCTTCCGTCACCTCGGCGCCCTTCAGCAGAGCGCCGATGTTGTGCGCGGTCGCGGTCACCATGGACTCGATCATGAAGCCGGTCTTCGGCACGCCCACGGGCACGGGCGTCGGCCCCACCGGCGCGATCGCCACGCAAACGCCGATGCCGAAGACATTCGGATAGGTTGGATTGCGCTGCTTTTTATCGACAACGATGAAGCCGCGCGGATTGGTCAGGCCTTCGAGACCGAGCACGGCTTTCACGCCGCGGAAGGCCGGCAGCATCATGGAGAAACCGAACGGCAACTCATGCGTCTTGCGCACCGCGCCATCGTCGCCAACTTCTTCCACCGTCATCTTGCCGGCCTCGACCTGGCGAACGCGAGCGCTGGTGATCCATTTGATGTGATGTTCGCGCAGCTGCCCTTCGAGAAGGCCTTTGGTGTCGCCGACGCCATCGAGGCCGAGATGGCCGATATAAGGTTCCGAGGTGACGAAGGTCATCGGCACCTTGTCGCGAATCTTCCGCTTGCGCAGTTCGGCGTCGAGGATGAAGGCGAATTCGTAAGCCGGACCGAAACAAGAGGCGCCCTGCACGGCGCCGACAACGATGGGGCCCGGATTCTTGACGAAGTCCTCGAACGCCGCATGCGCCCGCTCGGCGTGATCGACATGGCAGATGGACTGCGTATGCGCCAGGGGACCAAGGCCGACGATTTCGTCGAAGGCAAGGTCGGGACCTGTGGCAATGACCAGATAATCATAAGAGACGTTGGAGCCGTCGTTGAGCTCGACCCGGTTCTCCTTCGGGTGGACGCGCTTGGCGCCCTGCGACTGATAATTGATACGTTTGCGCGCCATCACTTCGTGCAAGTCGATCTCGATTTCGGCGCGCTGCCGCCAACCGATCGCAACCCACGGATTGGACGGCACGAAATGATAACGCTGGTCCTGACCGACGATGGTGAGGCGGTCGCTCGGCCCGATAAAGGGCAGCAATTCATAGGCCATCAGCGTTCCGCCGAGGCCCGCTCCAAGCACTACGATGTCAGCCATGGCCACCTCCCGTGTCGACGACAAATTGACGGCGATTCGGGGCGCCGTCGTTGATTTGCCGCAATGTTTTCCGCAGCGAGCCGGTGTTCTTTAACATCGGCGCTTGACTATATATACGAACAAACGTATATACGCAAATATGAAAATAAAACCTGACCAGATGCTGGCTTCGGCCGGCGAAGCCGAGGAGCTCCTGAAGGCGATCGCCAACCGGCACCGCCTGACGATCCTCTGTCAGCTGATCGACGGCGAACGCTCGGTCGGCGAACTTGCGGACATCCTGGCGCTGCGCGATTCGACGGTGTCACAACACCTGGCGCTGCTGCGCAAGGACGGCCTCGTCTCCACGCGGCGCGACGGCCAGACCATCTGGTACGCCATCGCCAGCACCCCGGCGCGGAAACTTCTGGAAACGCTTTATCAGATCTATTGCGCGCCTGCGGCCATCTGCAAACCGGTCGCCGCCAAGCGCGCTAACCCGAAAGCAGGCAAATGAGCATCACGAATCTCTCAGCGAGCGAGCTTGCGCGCGCCTTCAAGGAAGACAGCGTCCTTCTCATCGACGTGCGCGAGCCAGGGGAATACGCCGCCGAACGCATTCACGGCGCGCTGCTGTTTCCGCTCTCCACCTTCGATCCGCATGCCTTGCCGGACTGCGGCAAACGCACCGTCGTGTTTCAGTGCGGCTCCGGCGTGCGCTCGGCACGCGCCGTCGCCGCCTGTCAGCGGGCGGGGCTACCGCATGACACGCATCTGAGGGGCGGCATCCAGGCCTGGAAGATGTCCGGGCTTCCCACCATCACCGTTGATCCCGCGACAGGCCACACGCGCGACCGCAGATAGGATTCAGACGATGGGCTTCCTCGCCAGCATTCTCGCCTTCTTCGGACTCGGCGGACATCCGGCTCCTCCCCCGCCGGCGCCGCCGAAGACCTATCTGGTGGCGCCTACCATGGTGGCTGACGAGAAAGCGGTGTTCGCCACCATCGAGTCGGCGAATGTTGTGCCGGCGCGCGCGCGCATCGGCGGCACCATCATCGAACTCCATGTCCGGCAAGGCGACCGCGTCGAGCAGGGGCAGTTGATCGCCACCGTCGGCGACCCGAAGCTGGCCTTGCAGGTGAGTTCCTACAGCGCTCAGGTACAGGCGGCCCAAGCACAACTGGCTCAGGCGAAACTCGATTACGACCGGGCGCAAAGATTGATCGCGGCCGGCGCCATCGCCAAGAACGCCTTCGATCAGGCGCGCACGGCATATAATGTGGCGGCCTCCAATGTGCGCTCGCTGGATGCGCAGCGCGCGGTGATACAGCAGCAATCCGTGGAGGGTCAGGTGCTGGCGCCGACGGCCGGCCGCGTCATTACCGTACCGGTGACGTCAGGAACCGTGCTGCTGCCCGGCGATACGGTGGCGACCGTGGCCGAGCAGAATTTCGTGCTGCGCCTGGAAGTGCCCGAACGCCACGCCCGCTATATCAAGGTCGGCGATCCCATACGTCTGGATGGCACCGACATCGGCCTGGATGGGCCGCGCTTCGGCACCATCAAGCTGGTCTATCCGCAAATCGCGGACGGCCGCGTCATGGCGGACGCCACCGTGGACGGGCTCAGCGACTATTTCGTCGGCGAGCGCGTGCGCGTCTGGGTGTCGGCGGGCGACCGCAAGACCATCGTGGTGCCGGCGAATCTGATCGTCACCCGTTCGGGCATCGACTACGCCAAACTGCGGCTCAAGAGCGGCGCAGCGATCGACGTGCCGGTGCAGCGGGGCGAGACGATCCAAACACCCAAACAGCATGACGGCCTCGAGATCCTTTCCGGACTGCAATTCGGCGACAGGCTGCTCAAGCCATGAGACTAGGACTTTCGGGACGCCTGACGCGCGCGACCATCCAATCGCCGCTGACGCCCCTCTTTCTGCTTGCCGCCATCGTCTTCGGCATTGTGGCGCTGGCGACCATTCCGCGCGAGGAAGAACCGCAGATCAGCGTGCCGATGGTCGACATCTTCGTCACCGCCAACGGCTTGAAGGCACCGGATGCCGCCGAACTGGTGACCAAGCCGCTGGAAGAAATCGTCAAGGGCATTCCGGGCGTCGAGCACGTCTACAGTCAGACGCAGGACGACCGGGTTCTGGTGACGGCGCGCTTCTTCACCGGCACCGATGCCGACGAAGCTATCCTGCGCGTACAGGCCAAGCTCCGCGCCAATTACGACAAGCTGCCGCTCGGCATACCGGAACCGCTGATCGTCGGCCGCGGCATCAACGACGTGGCGGTGGCGGTGCTCACCCTGTCGCCGAAGCCGGACGCGGCGGCGCGCTGGAATGAGGAAAATCTCTACACCCTCGCGACCAAGGTGCAGGCGCGCCTCAGCCAGGTCGACAATGTCGGCCTTACCTATATCGAAGGCGGTTCCGCGGACGAGATCAGCGTCGAACCCGATCCCGAGAAGCTTTCGCTCTATGGCGTCACGCTGCAGCAGCTCGAGGCCAAGATTCAGGGCGCCAACCGCTCCTTCCTGGCGGGCGCGCTACGCGAAAACGACAAAATGTTCCAAGCTGTCGCCGGCAAGACGCTGTCGGGCGTGCCGGACATCGGCTTGCTGCTGATCACCACCCGCGACGGCCGGCCGGTCTATGTGCGCGACGTCGCCAAGGTGATTATCGGGCCGAGCCCCGCCGAGCATCATGTCTGGACGCTCAGGCGCCAGGGCAAGAATTGGTCGACGGCGCCGGCGGTCAGCGTCGCCTTCGCCAAGCGGACGGGTTCCAATGCCGTAGTGGTGGCCGAGCAACTGATCCAGCGTGTCGACGGACTGAAAGGCACGCTGATTCCCAGCGACATCAACGTCGAGGTGACACGCGATTACGGCAAGACCGCCAACGACAAAGCCAACGAGCTTCTGTTCCATCTGACGCTGGCGACCGTGTCGATCGTGCTGCTGATCGGATTCGTCATCGGTTGGCGCGAAGCGGCAGTGACATTGATTGTCATCCCGACCACGATCCTGCTCACCCTCTTCGCCGCCAATCTGATGGGTTACACCATCAACCGCGTCAGCCTGTTCGCGCTGATCTTCTCCATCGGTATCCTGGTCGACGACGCCATCGTGGTGGTGGAGAACATCGCCCGGCATTGGGACATGCAGGACGGGCGAACGCGCCTTCAAGCAGCCATCCAAGCCGTCGCCGAGGTAGGAAACCCGACGGTCGTGGCGACGCTGACGGTGATCGCCGCGCTGCTGCCGATGCTGTTCGTCTCCGGCATGATGGGCCCCTACATGGCGCCCATTCCCGCCAACGCCTCGGCGGCGATGCTGTTCTCCTTCTTTGTCGCTATGGTGGTGGCGCCCTGGGCGCTGCTGCGCCTGGCCGGCAAAGGCAAAGGCCCGCCGCCGGGCGAGTTCCACACCGAAGGCGCCATCGGACGCTTCTATCGCCGCATGGCGGCGCCCATCGTCAGTTCGAAACGCAACGCCAAGCGCTTCCTCGCCTATGTCGCCATCGGCACGGTGCTGGCCTGCATGCTGTTCGTCACCAAGGACGTGACGGTGAAACTGCTGCCCTTCGACAACAAATCCGAGCTGGAAGTGATGATGGATCTGCCGGAAGGCGCCACGGTGGAAGACACCTCGCGCGCCCTGCTGCGCGCCGCCGCCGTCACCGAAGGCCTGCCGGAGGTGACGTCCATCCAGGTTTATGCCGGCACCCCCGCGCCGTTCAACTTCAACGGTCTGGTGCGGCATTATTATCTGCGCGAAAATCCCGAACAGGGCGAGTTGCAGGTCAATCTCGCCGACAAGTCGAACCGCGACCGCGAAAGCCATGCCATCGCACTCGACCTGCGCCACAAGCTCGACGCCATGTCCTGGCCGAACGGCACCGTGGTGAAGGTGGTGGAAGTGCCGCCCGGTCCGCCGGTGCTGGCGACGCTGCTGGCGGAAATCTACGGCCCCGACCTGAAGACGCGCCGCGCCGAGGCGGAAGAGGTCAAGAAAATATTCAAATCGGTGCCGTATATCGTCGACGTCGACGACTCCTATGGTCAGCCTCGGCCGCGCCTGCGCATCACCATCGACCAGGACAAGCTGGAATATTTCGGTGTTGACCAAAGCGACGTCTACGACACGCTGAGCATGCTGCTGGGCGGCGTGCCGGTCGGCTATTCGCATCGCGGCCAGGACCGTAACCCGATCGAGATCGTGGTGCGCGAGCCGAAGAGCGACCTTACCTGGACCCAAAGACTGGCCTCGACGCCGGTGCCCGCCAACACCGTGCCCGGCAGCAAGGCGGTGGTCGAACTGGGCGACATCGTGCATGTGACGCGCGAAGCCGGCTCGCCGGTGATCTTCCGTCGCGACATGCATTACGCCGACATGATCACCGGCGAATTGGCCGGCGAATACGAAGCGCCGATCTACGGCATGTTCGCCGTAGACAAGCTCATACAGTCACATGACTGGGGCAAGCTGCAGCGGCCGACGATCCTGTTCCACGGCCAACCGACCGACGAAACCCATCCCTCGCTGTTGTGGGACGGAGAATGGGAAGTCACCTATGTCACCTTCCGCGATATGGGCGCCGCCTTCATCGTCGCCCTTTTGGGAATCTATGTCCTGGTGGTCGCGCAATTCGGCAGTTTCAAGCTGCCGCTGGTGATCCTGACGCCGATCCCGCTGACGCTGATCGGCATCGTGCTCGGCCATTGGCTGTTCGGCGCGCCGTTCACCGCCACCTCGATGATCGGCTTCATCGCCCTGGCCGGCATCATCGTACGAAACTCCATCCTGCTGGTGGACTTCATACGCCACGGCAAAGGCGAAAGCGGCAAGCCGCTGCGCCAAGTACTTCTTGATGCCGGCGCGACACGCTTCAGGCCGATCCTGCTCACCGCGCTGGCGGCGATGATCGGCGCGGCGACCATCCTCACGGATCCGATCTTCCAGGGGCTGGCGATCTCGCTGTTGTTCGGCCTGACATCGTCGACACTATTGACCGTGCTGGTGATCCCGGCGATCTATATCTGGCTGCGCGATCCGGAGAGCCCGGTGCAGACGACGCCGGATGGCTGGCGCATGGTCTATGCGGCGAACAGCAGGCTGCAGGGCTTCATCGGACGATTCTTCCGCAAATGACCACCGTTCAGATTATCCTGTCTTTGCTGTCAGGCGGTGTCGTCGGCTTGTCGCTGGGTCTGGTCGGCGGCGGGGGTTCCATTCTAGCCGTGCCGCTGATGGTCTATGTCGTCGGCGTTTCGTCGCCACATGTCGCCATCGGCACCAGCGCCGTGGCGGTTGCCGCCAACGCCCTGACCAATCTCTTCGGCCATGCGCGCGACCGCAATGTGAAATGGCCGTGCGCCTCGGTGTTCGCGGTGGCGGGGATCGTCGGCGCGGCATTGGGCGCGGAGTTCGGCAAAGCCGTCGACGGCGCCAAGCTGCTGGCTGGATTCGGCCTGCTGATGATTGTCATCGCGGCTTTGATGCTGCGTCCCAGGCGCGGCGGTGATGATCCGCAGGTGCGTCTTGAAGCGGCGTCCGCGCCGCGCCTGCTGCCGCCCCTGGCGGGCACAGGTTTCGGTGTCGGCGCCTTGTCAGGATTTTTCGGCATCGGCGGCGGCTTCCTCATCGTGCCGGGCCTCGTCACCGCGACATCGATGCCACTGCTCAATGCCATCGGCTCATCGTTGGTGTCGGTGGCGGCCTTCGGCGCCACGACAGCGGTGAGTTATGCGATCTCCGGCATGGTCAATTGGCCGCTGGCGGCACTCTTCATCGCCGGCGGCGCGCTCGGCGGCTTCGCCGGCATACGCCTGGCCCGTAAGCTTGCCGCAAGGCGGCGCGCGCTCGGCCTGATCTTCAGCGGCGTGGTCGCCACCGTCGGCATCTATGTTCTGGTAAAGGGCATCGCCGGGCTTCTCTGACATAGCGGCAAACCGCCGTGTTAACGCAATCACGATCCCGGGTCGCGCGAACGGGTGAGACTTTCCCGTATCCGCGCTGCGACCATTCGCGCCACGGCGGAAAATCCGCCGCATTGTCCCCCCAAGCTGAAGGTGCATGCTGTCCTGGGGCAACGTTCTTAGAAAACATTCAGGTCAATGGATCAGCAAATCGACGACATTGGCCAGCTGGCTCTGGTCAAGCCTGTTATTCCGTACGCCGACGATACGACGGCACCGGATTATCTGCTGCTCCATTATTGGTGGGCCTATGCCCATCCCTGGGCGGTGAAGTTCTTCGACCGCCATTGGATCATCAATCTCATCCTGCTGGGAAATTACCGGCGGCTGCGCGACGTTGCGCTGACCGAATTCGGCAAGGCTATCTCCGGCAACACGCTGCAGCTGGCCTGCGTCTATGGCGATCTCACCTGCCAATTGGCCAGGCGCGTCGTTGCCGGCGGCGGTAATCTGGACATTGTCGACATCCTGCCGATCCAGCTGCGGAATCTGAAATGGAAACTTCCCTGCCGGTCGCCGGTGCGGCTGCTGCGCATGGACACCACGGCCCTCGAGCTGCGAGACGAGAGTTACGACCGTGTGCTTCTGTATTTTCTGCTGCACGAACAGCCCGCCAGCGAGCGCAAAAGAACACTGCGCGAAGCGCTGCGCGTCGTGAAACCGGGCGGCAAAGTCATGGTCCTGGATTTCGCCTCGCCCTATTGGTGGAATCCTCTGCGCTACATCTGGCGGCCTTTGCTGGCGCTGCTCGAGCCTTTCGCGCTCGACCTGTGGCGAACGGACATCGCGGAGCTGCTGCCGCCGCTTTATACGGACATCCGGCGCGAGCGCTTCTTCGGCGGTTTCTTTCAAAAAATCGTCATAACCCGCTGAGGCCGACATCCATCGACACCCATGCTACCTGTCGTTGCAAACGACTGCGGCAGGATTTTTCCCATCTTTGCGTGTAGGATGGCGCCGCGCACGGCCCGCAAGAGACCGGCAGCACCATCATGGGATCAACTCGGAGGGAATGATGCATCCGTTCTTTTTTTTCGGCGCCATTCATCACGCCGTCTTGCTGGCCGTTCTGGCATTCTTCGTTCTGTTTGCCGCCAGCAAGGCCGACGGCTTTGTCAAGATTCTCGGTAACGTCCTCGGCTATCTGCTGCTGATTTGCGTGGTCCTCTGGATCATCGCTGTCGTCCTGGGACCGGTGCTCGGTATTCATCCCTTCGGGACGATGAGCTTTAACGACATGCATCCGGGCATGGGACCGCATTGGGCCCATCCGCCCATGCAACCAATGCAAGCGCCGCCGGCCAAATAATTCGTCAAGCGCCAAGTTGGGATTTCGGCGGCGAAGACACGGTCTTCGCCGCCTTTTTTATGCCCATCGCCTCGTTATTCTGTAGAAATAGCCTGTGGAGACCGGATGAAAACGGTCCCAGGAAAACCAAGAGAGGCCCGGAAACATGCCCCAGACACGCCGTACGTTCCTCGCAACAGGAGCTGCGCTGACGGCCGCCGCTTATGCCGAAGCCGCGCCCGAGCCCTTCGGCACTGTGCAGCGGCTGAGCCCGAAGCTCGACGCGCTCATCGCGCCGGACGCCATCGTCGAGCGACTTGGCGGCGGCGTCAAATGGGCTGAAGGTCCGGTGTGGGTGAAGAACGGTTCCTATCTGCTGTTCAGCGATCCGCCGAAGAACACCATGTATCGCTGGTCGCAAAAGGATGGCATCAGCGTATTCCTGCATCCGTCAGGCTATGCCGGCGACGATCTCAAGCCGTTCCGTGAACCCGGATCGAACGGGCTGGCGATCGACGCCAGGGGCGCGCTGATCGCTGCTGATTCCGGCAACCGCGGGCTGACGCACATCGACCTCAAAACCAAACGCAAGCACGTTTTCGTCGACCGCTATGAAGGCAAGCGCTTCAACAGCCCCAACGACCTGTGCATCGCCCGTTCGGGTGCGATCTATTTCACCGATCCGCCTTACGGCCTCGCCGGGCTCGAGAAATCGCCGGCCAAGGAATTGCCCTTCAGCGGTGTCTATCGCTGGACCCCCGACGGCAAGGTGGCGCTGATCGATCAGACCTTCCTCTATCCCAACGGCGTCGCGCTGTCGCCGGACGAGACCACGCTTTACATTTCCAACACCGACGTCAAACAGCCGATCATCCGCGCCTATCAACTCGGCGCCGACGGCATGCCGACCAGCTTCTCAACACTGTTCGACACCACCCCGCTGATCAAACCCGGCGTACCGGGCATGCCGGACGGTATGAAGGTCGACGCCGCCGGCAATCTGTTCGCCGCGGGGCCGGGGGGCATCATGGTGCTGACCAAGGAAGGCGAATTGCTGGGCATCATCAGCGCCGGCAAACGCGCCATGCCGAACTGCGCCTTCGGCGAGGACGGTCACAGCCTATTCCTAGCGGCGACGGATTCCATCGCGCGGATCCGGGTGAAGACCCACGGCCAGGGCTGGACGTAACCGTCCTCACATCTGCATCGTCCAACCTTCGACGCCCATCGCCGCCTGACGCACAGCTTCGGTGAGAGTGGGATGGGCGTGCGAGGTACGCGCGATGTCTTCAGAGGCGATGCCGAGTTCGACGGCCAGCGCCGCTTCGGCGATCAGGTTGCCGGCCTCGGGGCCGAGAATGTGCACGCCGAGCACCCGATCGGTCTTGGCGTCGGCGAGAACCTTGGCGAAACCGTCGGTCGCGGCGATGGTCTTGGCGCGCGCATTGGCGGTGAAGGGAAACTTGCCGACCTTGTAGGCGATGCCGGCCGTCTTCAGTTCCTCTTCGGTCTTGCCGACAGAGGCCACTTCCGGCGCGGTGTAGACCACGGCCGGGATGGCGTCATAATTCACATGCCCCGCCTTGCCGGCAATGCGTTCGGCGCAGGCCACCGCTTCATCTTCGGCCTTGTGGGCGAGCATGGCGCCTTCGCGACAGTCGCCGATGGCATAGATGCCCGGTACGTTGGTCTTGAAATGTGCGTCGGTGACGATGCGGCCGCGCACGTCCAGTGCCACACCGATCTTGTCCAGTCCGAGACCATCCGTATACGGACGGCGACCTATGGAGACCAGCAGCACGTCGGTGTCCACTGTCTGGCGGTCGCCGCCGGCCGCTGCTTCCAGGCTGACGCGCAGTGACTTGCCGATCTTCTCGACGCCGACCACCTTGGTGGAAAGCTGGAACTTCATGCCCTGCTTCTGCAGGATGCGCTGGAACTGCTTGCCGATCTCGCCGTCGAGGCCCGGCGTGATGCGATCGAGGAATTCCACGACCAGCACTTCGCTGCCGAGCCGCCGCCACACCGAGCCAAGCTCGAGGCCGATATAGCCGCCGCCGACCACCAACAGACGCTTGGGCACTTCCTTGAGGGCCAGCGCGCCGGTGGAGCTGACGATCTGCTGCTCATCGACGGTGACGCCGGGCAGCGGCATCACATCCGAGCCCGTGGCGACGATGATATGCTTGGTCTCCAGCGTGCGCAGCGTGCCGTCCGCCGCTTTGACCTCGACCTTGCCGGGGGCTGCGATGCGCGCCTCGCCGACGATGGCTTCCGACTTGTTCTTCTTGAGCAGGAATTCGACGCCCTTGGTGAGTTCGCCGACCACCTTGTCCTTGTGCGCCATCATGGTGGGAAGATCGAGACTGACCTGGG
>JAGWJY010000080.1 GCA_028865545.1 Alphaproteobacteria bacterium
TGTCGCCGACAAGAAAATGGCGGCGGTCGAACACACCATGCGTCTGGAAGACCAGGCCGTTCGGGCGAAGGGAACGCAGGCCGCATTGCGGCACAAGCTGATCGAAGACCTCATGCGGAAGCCTGCGCGTCTTTGGGATGAGGAATGAGCGGTCCGTTCGATGCCGGCGATGATGCAACGCCGCTGACGCCGGAGGAGCGGAACGGTTTGGTCCCGAGCCACGTCACGCTGCGTCGCGAACTCAACGAACTCGAGCAGCAGAACATCCTCGAAGCCGATCAGTGGGCTTTTGGACGTCGGCGCAATGTTCTCGATCTGACCTTTCTGCGCGGCCTGCATCGTCGAATGTTCAATCATGTTTGGAAATGGGCAGGCGAATATCGAACGTCCGAGCGCAATCTCGGCATTGAAAGTTATCGGATTGAAACGGAGCTTTACCGCTTTCTCGGCGACGTTCGGTATTGGGTCGAGAATGGCGTCTATCCGCTCGATGAGATCGCCGTGCGATACCATCATGGCCTTGTGTTCATTCACCCGTTTCCGAACGGCAACGGACGATGGTCGCGTCTCGCGGCGGATCTGTTGATCGTGCAACGGGGTGGAAAGCGTTTCAGTTGGGGGCGCGCCAACCTTCAGGCCGCGAGCGGAGCCCGGAAAGCCTATATCGACGCGCTGCATGCCGCAGACCGGCACGACCTCGCGCCGCTTGTCGCGTTCGCACGATCCTGATCGTGATTGCCGTCGCGCCGTCGATCATTCAGCCGCGCTGCCTCTTCTGCTCGATCTTCTCCACGTGTTCGCGGAGCGCGCGATTGATGTCCGTCTGATAGCCCTTTGGCGCGCGCGCGCGGAACCAGGCCACCACGTCCGCATCTAGGCGCAGGGTGAGCTGCTGTTTTAGCGGACGATAGAACAGCCCGCGTTTTGCGTATGACCAGTCGCGAACCTCCGGCATGTCGCGCGTGTCTATCTTGTCGTCCGGCAGCTTCGCCAGGGCGGCCAGTTCCTTTCTCTGCTGCGCGGTCGGCGGTTTAGAAGTTGCCTTCTTCATAGGCCTTTCTTTCGCGTGCGGTCGCCTTGCGGGCGCTGATGATCCGGCCGACTTCTTCGCCATCTTCTTCCTCGGGCCATGTGTGAACGACGAACAAGACGACCGGTCCGGCCGTGCCGATCGTTTGCCACCGTTCTTCCTCCGGTGACGGATCGGGGCGCGAAACCGCCAGCGGGTCGTCGAACACAAGCTGGGCCGTCCCGAAACTCAACCCATGCGCCTGCCTGTTCAGGCGGTTCTTCCTTGCGTCCCAAGTCCAGCGCACCGGAGCCTCGGTATAGCTACGAAAATGTAGTTACAAAATTGGCATTACACAAGTCGTGGATGCAATATATCCGCGGTCGCTGGGGCGTATGGCGATTGCGTCGCGTTCTTCGCGACACGAACGCCGCCCCTCAAATTTAATCTCCCGCACCCCTTGAAGGCACAACTTCCAATACCCACATCTCTATTATGGAATTAGGCCGTGTGCCGGAGGCAGCGGCGTCGAGGGTGGGGGCCCCTCTCCCCCCTCATTTTTTGCGGAGTTTTGCGGAACAATGATCTTGCGCGATCCGGTCCACAGCGAAGGAGAAGGGCCCGCCACCGGCGGCGCCCCGGCCGGCGCGCGCCCGGATCTTGCAGCAAACCCCGGGAAACCGCCCTTTTGTCCCGGATTGAACGATGGGTCTCCTGCTGCGCGCCGCTTTTGCCTTCGCGATCGCCTTTGCGGTCCTCTCCCCGGACAGCTTCGCGGCCTATTTCGGGACGCCGCGCCTGGCTGCGGTGAAGATGGAGCTGGCGTCGGCCCGTCCGGCGGACAAGCTGCGGGCGATGCTCGCCGCCAGCCTGGAGCGCCCGGCGGCCAGGACGGCGGAGTAGGGGGAGGGGGATCCCCCCCTCAAAAAGTCGAAAACAATTATATTGCCGAGATGGCCTCAACCTCCGGGCCCAATTGGGGAAGGAACCGGCGCGGCGCCGGCGCCCGGCCCGGCAACCGCAATGCGGTCCGCCATGGGGCCTACGCCGCCGAGGGCCGCGCCCGCCAAGCCGAAATCCAGAAGCTCCTCGATCAGGCGAACAAGCTGGTCATCCGCGCCAATATGGTGGCGGCCGCCCGCCGGGCCTGGCGGGCCAAGGCCGCCCGGATGTGGCTTGCCCTTGAAACCGGCCGCGCCGCCCGGCTATCTCACCGGCCCGCATCCCAGCAGTTCGCAGAGAAGACCTCCCATGGCCGGCCATTCCCACGCCAAGAACGTGATGTTCCGCAAGAGCAAGTCGAACAAGGAACGTTCGAAGCTCTTCTCCAAGCTGGCGCGCGAAATCATCGTGGCCTCGAAGATGGGCTTGCCCGATCCGGATCACAACGCGCGCCTCCGTCAGGCGGTCAACGCCGCCAAGGCGCAGTCGATGCCCAAGGACAACATCGAGCGCGCCATCAAGAAGGGCCAGGGCGGCGACGCCGAGAATTACGACGAGATCCGCTACGAGGGCTACGGCCCGGGCGGCATTGCGCTGATCGTGGAATGCCTGACCGACAACCGCACCCGCACGGTCGCCGATGTGCGCGCCGCCTTCTCCAAGCATGGCGGCGTGCTGGGCGAGACCGGCTCCGTCGCCTTCATGTTCGACCGTGTCGGCGTCATCGCCTATCCGCTGGATAAGGGCAGCGAGGACGCCATGCTCGAAACCGCGCTCGATGTCGGCGCCGAGGAATGCGTGAGCGGCGAGGAAGAACACGAGTTCCTCACCAACCCGGACGATTTCACCGCGGTGCGCGAGGCGCTGGAAGCCAGGCTCGGCGCGCCCGCTTCGTCTGGCATCTTCTTCCGGCCGCAGAACACCGTGCCGGTGAAGGACGATGTCGGCGAGACGCTGGTCAAGCTGATCGAAGTGCTCGACGACCTCGACGACGTCCAGCGCGTCACCGGCAATTACGAGCTGTCCGACGCGCTGATGGCGAAATTGGAAGATTGATGCCCTCTCCCCTTGTGGGAGAGGGCGGTTCGCCTTGTGGTTCACGCCGTGAACCGCTTAGGCGAACCGGGTGAGGGGTGGTGCAGCGCCTCTCGATCCGCGAAACTCGCGTCCGCGATTCGTTCAGGCCGTGCCATGCAGACCGTCCGCATTCTTGGCCTCGATCCGGGCCTCGGCCGCATGGGCTGGGGCGTGATCGACGTCTCCGGTTCCCGCCTTTCGCATGTCGCGCATGGCGTGATCGCGACGCGCGCCGGCGACGGCCTCGGCCTGCGCCTGCTCAAGCTGCACGGCGAGGTGGCGCGCATCATCGCCGAGTTGCAGCCCGGCGCCATCGCCGTCGAACAGGCCTTCGTGCACAAGGATCCGTCGGCCGCCCTCAAGCTCGGCCATGCCCGCGCCATCGCCTTGCTGGCCGCCGCCCAGGCCGGTTTGGAGATCGCGGAGTACGCGCCCAACCACATCAAGAAGTCGGTGGTCGGCGCCGGCCACGCCGACAAGGTTCAGGTCCAGGCGATGGTGAAGCGTCTGCTGCCCGCCTGCGGCGTGGAGGCCGGTGACGCCGCCGACGCGCTCGCCGCCGCCATCGCCCATGCGCATCTGGCCGGCACGCGCGCCCGCATCATGGCGGCGCTCGGATGATCGGCAAGCTGACAGGCATCGTGGATCACGTCGGCGAGGATCACGTCCTGCTGGATGTCGGCGGCGTCGGCTATCTGGTGAACTGCCCGGCCTCGACCTTGTCCAAGCTGACGGCCGGCGCACATGCCGCGCTGATGGTCGAGACGCGGCTGACCGACGAGACGATCAAGCTCTACGGCTTCTTCACCGCCGAGGAGCGCGAATGGTTCCGCCTGTTGCAGACGGTGCAGAACGTCGGTGCGCGGGTGGCGCTGAACGTGTTGTCGGCGCTGTCGCCCCGCGACCTCGAGCGGGCGCTGGCGCTGGGCGACAAGGCCGCCATCGGCCGCGCCCAAGGCGTCGGCCCGAAGCTGGCGTTGCGCATCGTCACGGAACTGAAGAACAAGGCGCCTTCTATGATGCTGCGCGGCCATGCCGAGGACGCCGGTATGCATGCCGTCGCACCGCGCGGTCCGGAAGCCGATGCGGTCGCGGCATTGGTCAAGCTCGGCTATTCTCAGGGCGTGGCGGCAGAAGCCGTGGCGCGGGCCGCGCAGAGCCTCGGCGATGGTGCGGCGCTCGATGTGCTGATCCGCGAAGCCTTGCGGGCGATGGGACGATAGATGGCGAAGCCGCAACCTGCAGACCGTCTGGTGACGCCCGAACGCGGCGAGGAAGACTCGCTGGAGTCCTCGCTGCGCCCCAAGCATCTGACCGAGTTCGTCGGTCAGCAGCAGGCCCGCGACAACCTGTCGGTGTTCATCGCCGCCGCCAAGTCTCGTGCCGAAGCGCTCGACCATGTGCTGTTCTACGGACCGCCGGGCCTCGGCAAGACCACGCTGGCGCAGATTGTGGCCCGCGAGTTGGGCGTGAACTTCCGCTCCACCTCCGGCCCGGTGCTGGCCAAGGCCGGCGATCTCGCCGCCATCCTCACCAATCTCGAGCCCCGCGACGTCCTGTTCATCGACGAGATCCATCGTCTCAATCCGGCGGTCGAGGAAATTCTGTATCCGGCGATGGAGGACTTCGAGCTCGACCTGGTGATCGGCGAAGGGCCGTCGGCCCGCTCGGTGAAGATCTCGCTGGCGCCCTTCACCTTGGTGGGCGCCACCACGCGCTCCGGCCTCATCACCACGCCGCTGCGGGACCGCTTCGGCATTCCCGTGCGGTTGAACTTCTACTCGGCCGACGAGTTGCTCTCGATCGTGGAGCGTGGCGCGCGCGTGCTGGGCTTCAATCTGACCTCCGACGGCGCCCGCGAGATTGCCGGACGCGCCCGCGGCACGCCGCGCATCGCCGGCCGCCTCCTGAAGCGGGTGCGCGACTTCGCCTCCGTCGCCGGTCATGCCAGGGTCGATGCCAAGACCGCCGATGCCGCCCTCAACCGCCTTGAGGTCGACGGCCGCGGCTTGGACGCCTTCGACAAGCGCTATCTGCAGCTGATCGCGGAGAGCTTTGGCGGCGGTCCGGTGGGCATCGAGACCATTGCCGCGGCCCTCGGCGAGGCCCGCGACGCCATCGAAGAGATCGTCGAGCCTTACTTGTTGCAGCAGGGCTTCGTGCAGCGCTCCCCGCGCGGCCGCCTCCTCACAGGCAACGCTTTCGCCCATCTGGGACTGCCGGCGCCGGCGCGCGATCCGTCGCAGATCGGTCTGTTTGCGGATGAGGCCGATGATGGTTGACGCATTCGGCCGGTTCGACGGCAAGGTCCATATCCTGCCCATCCGCATGTATTATGAGGACACCGACCTGTCGGGCGTCGTCTACCATGCGAATTACCTCCGCTACATGGAGCGCGGCCGGTCGGAGTTCTTTCGTGCCGCCGGCATCTCCAAGCTCGCCCGTTTGGATGAGCCCGAGCCGACGGCCTGGACTTTGCGGAAGTTGCAGATCGAGTATTTTCGGCCCGCACGGGTAGACGACCTGATCGAGGTCCATACCAGGGCTATAGCCCTTACCGGCGCGCGGATGTCGGCGGAACAGACGATATTTTGCGGCGGCGAACGGTTGACCCTCGGTTCGGTTGAGGCCTGCATGATGACCTTGACCGGAAAGCCGCGGCGCATCCCCGCTGACATCCGTGACAAACTTCTGCCTTTCCTTTGTGAAACATAGGCTTAACGATTGGTCGCCAAAATATGGCCAAGTTTCCATGAGCATTTCTGTCACCCACCCGGCATAATCCGGTCATGGGGCAGTTGGCCGGTAAGAGGTTGCGTACATGACAATGAAGAAGTTTCTCGCCGCGCTTCTGCCGGTGGTGACGATTATTTTTGCGATAGCCTTGGCCACTCCGACTATGGCCCAGAACGAGCCGCCGCGCGCCGCACCGACCGGTGAAGCCGCGCAGACCGCTCCACTGGCCGCGCCGCCGGGCATCACGCAGAGCGACGGAGCGATCGGGCCGACGGCCGGCGGATATTCAATCGTCACAATGTTCTTGCACGCCGATCCGTTGGTGAAGACGGTCATGGGCGTGCTGCTTCTGGCAAGCCTGTGGTCGTGGACGATCATCATCAACAAGGCACTTGCGTTGTCCCGCCTCGGCCGGAGGGCGACGAAATTCGAAAAGGTGTTCTGGTCGGGGCAATCGCTTGACGAACTTTTTGCGCAATTTGCTTCGCGCAACGATCATCCGTTCGCAACGGTATTTGTTTCCGGCGTACGCGAATGGCGCCGGGCGTTCGAGCACGGCGCGCCTCGCGAGAGTGCCGTGGCGGGCGTCAAGGATCGCGTCGAGAAGGCGATGAGCGTCACGATCTCGCGCGAGACCGACGCCATCGAAGGCAATATTGGCTTTCTGGCAACCGTCGCCAACACGGCGCCGTTTGTCGGTTTGTTCGGGACTGTGTGGGGCATCATGAATTCCTTTGCGGCCATTGCCGCGCGTCATGATACGACGCTCGCAGTCGTGGCGCCCGGCATCGCCGAAGCTTTGTTCGCAACGGCGATGGGGCTCTTGGCCGCCATTCCGGCTGCGATTTTCTACAACCGCTATGTCGGCGAGATCGGCCGTTACACCAACCGCTTGGATGCCTTTGCCGATGAGCTCTCGGCCATCCTGTCGCGTCAGCTTGACGAAAAGGCGCGCTGATGGCTGCTGGCATCCAGATGATCGAGCGTGGACGGCGATCGCGCCGCCGCCGTCCGATTTCGGAAATCAACGTCACACCCTTTGTCGACGTGATGCTGGTCTTGCTGATCGTATTCATGGTGACGGCACCGCTTCTTACAGTCGGTGTGCCGGTGGACCTTCCCAAGACGCGTGCCCAGGCGCTCAGCCAGGATCGCGAGCCACTGTCCGTCACGATCAAGAGCAACGGTCAGATTTTCCTGCAGAACACACCCGTTGCCGAGGACGACCTAGTGCCAAAGCTGACGGCCATCGCGGCCAACGGTTACGACCAGCGTGTTTTCGTGCGTGGTGACAAGTCCGTCGATTACGGCCGCGTTATGGAAGTGATGGGAATGTTGAGCGCCGCGGGGTTCACGCATATCGGACTGGTGACCGATGTCGCCCATCCCAAGCCCCATGATCAATAGCACGACAGCAGACAGACAGGCGCCGCGCTTGGGTCTCGTGGGGTCGGTGCTGTTGCATGTCGGTATCGTAGCGGCCGCGATGTTCACGTGGTCGCATAAGTTAGATTTCACCGATCAGGCTCCACCAGTCGTGCCGGTCGATCTCGTCACGATTGCCGAGAAGACGAATATCGCTCCCGTGGCGCTGGCACAGCCGAAGGAATTGCAGGCGCCGGAACAGATCACGCCGCCGCCGATGCCGCTGCAAATGCAGCCACCTAAGGTCGAATACGCTCCCACGCCGCAGAGCAAACCCGAGCCAAAGCCGAAACCGGCGCCACCAAAGCCGAAACAAGAGAAATTCGACATCAACAACATCATGACGATGCTCGATAAGCGGAAGCAGGCGGTGAATACACCGAAAAATGCGAAAACCGGCGCCCAGAACATCAAAGGATTCGGCGCACAAAGTGCTATGACCATGGATTTGGTGGACGCGCTCAGAAATCAGATCTCGCAGTGCTGGAGCCCGCCGGTTGGCGCGCCGCATCCGGAATCGTTGATTGTCGAATTCGAATTGTTTCTGAACCGCGACGGGTCCGTCGCACAGCCGCCACAATTGACTGCAAACTCAAGCGCCGCTGTGGCGAGTAATCCATACATGCGCGCCGCGGCGGACGCGGCCCGGCGCGCCATCTATACTTGCGAGCCGTATAAGTTGCCGGCTGATCGCTATAGTCAGTGGCATGACATTACGCTTGTTTTTGACCCTCGCATGATGGCCGGACAATAGTTTTGGGAGACTTCCGATGAAGAATTTCGGATCAACCTTTCTGGTGGCGCTGTCGGTGCTCCTGGGCATGCTTACGCCGGCGTTCGCGGCTCTAAAGGTCGACGTCAATCAGGCAAATATTCAGCCGTTGCCCATCGCCATTCCCGATTTTGTGCCCGGCACGCCTGCCGACGTTGCTGCCGGTCAGAATATAGCCAAGGTCGTGCGCGCGGATCTGGATCGCTCGGGCTTATTCAAGCCGCTCGATCCCAAGTCCTATATCGATAAAATAACGAACATCAACGTCGCGCCAAATTTCGGCGATTGGCGCATTATCACGGCGCAGGGCCTGGTTACTGGTTCCGTAGCCATGCAGCCGGATGGCCGGTTGCGCGTCGATTTTCGTCTTTGGGACATTTACGGTGAAGAACAGATGCTGGGTCTTCAGTACTTTACCCAGCCTGCCAACTGGCGGCGCATCGCTCATATGATCTCGGATGCGATTTATCAGCGGATCACCGGCGAGACCGGCTATTTTGATACCCGCATTGTTTTCATATCGGAATCGGGTCCGCCGTTGGCTCGTAAAAAGCGTTTGGCGATCATGGACGAGGACGGCGCCAACCCGAGTTTTCTCACGAACGGCAGCTATCTGGTGCTGACGCCACGCTTCAATCCAACGGCTCAGATGATCGCCTACATGTCCTACATTGGTCGTAAGCCGGCCGTGTATCTGTTCGATCTGGAGAGTGGACGCCAGGAAAAGCTCGGCGACTTCCCCAACATGACATTTTCTCCACGTTTCTCGCCGGACGGCAATAAGGTGGTGATGAGTTTGGAGCAGGGCGGCAATTCCGACATTTATGTAATGGACCTTCGTACGCGCGGCGTTACGCGCCTGACCTATGATCCCGGAATTGACACCTCGCCGTCATATTCTCCCGATGGAAAGCAGATCACCTTCGAGTCCGATCGAGGGGGCTCACAACAGATTTATGTCATGAATGCAGACGGTTCGAACCAGCACCGGATCAGCTTTGGCGAAGGCCGTCACGGCACGCCAGTTTGGAGCCCGCGTGGCGATCTCATCGCGTTCACGAATATCACAACCAGTGCAATTCGCATCGGTGTGATGCGTCCGGACGGAAGTGGTGAGCGCATTCTTTCAAATGGCTGGGAGGATGAAGGACCGACATGGGCCCCGAACGGCCGCGTGCTGATGTTTACCAGAACAATCGAGGGTGGCCGCGGGTCGCAGATATGGTCGATCGACGTCACCGGGCGCAACGAGCGACGCGTCGCCACACCGGGCGACGCGTCGGATCCGGCTTGGTCGCCCTTGATCCAGTAAGGGTTTACTCACTAATATGCTTTTCGGTCTTTTCACCTTTTTGAGGTCGATTAGACGCTATTGGAAGGGTGCGTTTATGATGGCTGCACGCGATTCCGCCGCACCCGGAACTCGTCGTGTTTCTTTGGAGTTGGGATTGCCATGACGAAATTGTCCGCCGGTATGAAACTGGCAGTCGTCGCTTTTGCCGTTATGCT